>NZ_PYVW01000039.1 GCF_003056355.1 Devosia naphthalenivorans | reverse complement strand
CCGGTCCCCTCGATTGTTCATGAAGACGATCACGAGAAGCGCGTATCTACTGGCGGTCCTCAGGCAAATCTTCCACGATAACAACACCCAGAACTGGATGAGGTGTGCGACAAGGTCGGCGGAAAGCACCATGGACGTTCCCCCCAAGCTCGGTCTAAGTGAGAGCAATTAACGGAAGTTCATGATGACCCCTTTCGTCGGCGTCTTGTTGATAATCGCCTTGATCGGCATCAGCGTGCTCGTTTCGTTGTCGGAGATCGCATTCGCCGCCGCTCGGGAACTCAGAATACGAGCGCTGGCCGAGGCCGGAGATAGCAGGGCTATGCGGTTCGTTGCTCTGCGAGCTGATGCCGGAAACGTCCTCACCGCTCTGCAGATCGTAACCAACGCCGTCTCGATCCTGGCCGGAACCCTGGGGCACGATGCCTTTGGTCCCCTCTTCGCTGGCGGCTTGCAGCTTCTGGGTGCTTCCCCAGAACTGGCACTGGGTGTCGGCTCTATTCTGGCGTTCTTGGCCGTGACGCTGCTGTTCGTCTTACTGGCAGACCTTACGCCCAAGCGCATCGCGATGTTGGTACCCGAACAGATCGCGCTGTCGTTGGTCTGGTTCCCAGAAGTGGCCGTGAAACTGCTCAGACCCTTGGTATGGTTCTTCGGCAGGCTTTCCGACGTCATCATCGGTTGGTTCAACATCGATGCCAAGGTGGCTGCGGATGAGGTAACCGCTGAGGACTTCCGCTTAATACTGGCTGGTGGCGCAGCTTCAGGCATGTTGATGAAGAATGAGCATCGTCTGATCGAAAACGTACTCTCACTTGAGCTTCGCGGCGTCACCTCGGTGATGACCATACGCGACGACATCGTCTTCCTCGACATCCGCGATCCACATGAAGTGCAGCAGGACAAGGTTAGACGGCGGCCCTTCTCGCACTATCCAATCTGTGACGGCGGCATTGATGTGGTTATCGGATGTGTCCGTGCTGAGGACGTGCTGGCAACTGCAATCGACAAACATGGAGAAGTGGACTTCGCCCTGGCCAAAAGGGAAGTCTTGTCCGTTCCCGATACGCTCAATGTTTGGGAGGTTCTTGCGGAATTCCAGGCGCAGAACACCGGCTTCGCGCTGGTCGTGAGCGAGTATGCTCACGTTGTTGGGGTCGTCACCTTCAAGGATCTAATGGGGGCCTTGATGCAGGGCTTGGCCAATCCCTTCGAGGAACAGGCGATCCTCAAACGCGATGAACATAGCTGGCTTATCGATGGCGTCGCTCCCTTCGTTGATGTCACCCGCACGCTTGGCATCAAGCACCTCGAGGCAGAAGCGGCCTATGAAACCATTGGAGGTTTCATCGTCCATCGCTTACGTCGAGCCGCTCGCAAGGGCGACAAGATAGAGGCTGCTGGCCATGTCTTTGAGGTGGTGGACGCCGATAAGATGCGGCTTAATCAATTGCTGGTGACGAGGGCAAC
>NZ_PYVW01000038.1 GCF_003056355.1 Devosia naphthalenivorans | reverse complement strand
GGCTGGGCATCCCTGCAGAACCGCAGCCTGAACATGTTCACCCTGATCGCCATGGGCATCGGGGTGGCGTGGCTGTACTCCATCGTCGCAACGTTGCTGCCGGGGATGTTTCCGGACTCGATGCGGGAGATGGACGGTGCCGTCCCGGTGTATTTCGAGGCCGCAGCCGTCATCACCGCCCTGGCTCTTCTGGGGCAGGTACTCGAGTTGCGGGCCCGGGAAAAAACGTCTGGGGCAATCCGGTCCCTGCTGGACCTGGCGCCAAAGACGGCACGCCGGGTAAGGGAGGATGGCATCGACGAGGAGGTGGAAGTTGATGTCATCGTTGTTGGGGACCGCCTGCGGGTGCGCCCGGGCGAGAAGATTCCCGTAGACGGAAGGGTGCTCGAAGGACGCAGCTCAGTCGATGAATCCATGGTCACCGGAGAGTCGATGCCGGTGACGAAGGAGGCCGGGTCGGCGCTGGTGGCGGGCACGATCAACCAGTCGGGCGGCCTTGTGGTGGAAGCCACGGGTGTGGGCCGCGACACCATGTTGTCCCGCATCGTGCAGATGGTGGCAGCCGCCCAGCGATCGAGAGCGCCGATCCAGCGCCTCGCCGACCAGGTGTCCGGGTGGTTCGTGCCGTTGGTGATCATCATTGCCGTCCTGGCGTTCGTTGCCTGGATGGTGTGGGGGCCGGAACCGGTGTTTGCCCACGCCCTCGTGGCAGCGGTATCGGTGTTGATCATCGCCTGTCCATGTGCGCTCGGTCTTGCCACTCCCATGTCGATCATGGTCGGAGTGGGCAAGGGTGCTCAGCTCGGTCTGCTCGTCAAGAACGCCGAGGCCCTGGAGCGGCTGGAGAAGGTCGATACCTTGGTTGTCGACAAGACCGGTACCCTAACTGAAGGCAAGCCGAAGGTAACCCATGTTCTGGCCGCCGGAGGATGGAGCGAAGACGATCTTCTGGCGGTGGCGGCAAGTCTGGAGCGTGCAAGCGAGCACCCGCTCGGAGTCGCGATCGTGACTGCGGCGAACGAACGGAAGTTGATGCTCTCGGAACCCAATGACGTGGATTCCCCTGTGGGCAAGGGCCTGACCGGCATCGTTAACGGGCGGCGCATCCTGATCGGCAGTGCCAAATACCTCGAGAGCGAGGGTGTGGCGTCGGCTGAGTGGAAAGAACGGGCCGACCAGGTGCGTGGCGAAGGGGCAACCGTGGTTCTTGTGGCCGTGGACGGAGCGATGGCCGGCGCTCTGGGCATCGCCGATCCGATTCGAGCTACCACAGCCGAGGCGCTTGCCGAACTGCGGGCGCAGGGCATGCGTGTCGTCATGATGACCGGCGACAATACCGTGACTGCCGCGGCGGTCGCCCGCGAACTCGGAATCGCTGATGTCGAGGCCGATGTCCTGCCGGAGCGCAAGAGCGAAGTGGTGGAACGACTGCGGTCGGAGGGCAGGGTGGTCGCGATGGCGGGTGACGGCGTCAACGACGCACCGGCCCTCGCAGCAGCCGACGTGGGCATCGCCATGGGAACGGGCACGGACGTCGCGATGGAAAGCGCCGGAGTGACGCTGCTGAACGGCGACCTGCTCGGCATCGCCCGTGCCAGGAAACTTTCCAGGGCCACCATGGGTAATATCCGGCAAAATCTCTTTCTTGCCTTCGTGTACAATGCTGCCGGCGTGCCCGTAGCCGCCGGGGTCCTCTATCCA
>NZ_PYVW01000037.1 GCF_003056355.1 Devosia naphthalenivorans | reverse complement strand
TCCATACGGGCCCGCGGCGTGCAAATGGCCGCATCATGAGGCCGGACACACGACAGCACCTGACCACATGCCCAAAGCCAATGAAAAACCGCTTGCATCCAGACGGGCGTCCACACACGATTGACACTCCACCGCAGTCACCGGAACTGGTGGGACATGACCAGTCGCTTCTGGATCGGCACCGCCTTGGCCATTCCGGTATTCCTGCTCGAAATGGGCTGCCGCCTGTTCGACTTCCACGCCTTTATATCGGCTCAGAACCTAACTGGATTCAAGTGGTGCGGGCAACGCCGGTCGTGCTCTGGGCTGGCTGGCCGTCTTCGGCGCTGCCTTGATCGCCAAATCTAAGCCCAACATGTTTACGCTAAATGCATGGGCATCGGAGCGCCTGGCTCTATTCGGTGATCGCTAGGGTGCTCCCCGGCATGTTCCCTTCCGACGCGCCGGGAATGGGCGGCGCGGTTCCGGTCTACTTCGAGGCCGCCGCTCATTACCGCCCTGGCGCTCCTCGGCCAGGTGCTGGAGCTACGAGCCCGCGAGCAGACGTCGGGCGCCATAAAGGCGCTGCTGGGGCTGGCGCCCAAGACCGCGCGGCGTATCCGCGACGACGGTTCGGACGAGGAGGTCGGCGGGGGTAGAGACCGACGCCAAAAATGGCTTTCAGCGTTGGCTTGAACTACTCACACCCGGTGGTACGGTGTTCATTGCGACGCAATATAGCCCGCAAGAGTTGGGTGGCCGATTTTCCCCCGCAGTCCGGCGCCAAGAACATCCGAGCGGTTGCAGTAGATACCTGAACAGGTGCACTTTTCCGGCGAGTACCGGCGGAAGCCGTCGTCCTCACGACTTGCAGTTGGAATGCGCCATGAGGTCGGTGCTCGTGCGTCCCAGTGCCTGGTCGAACGTGTTCGGAAAGCGGACATTGAAGCTCAACCAGTATGCTGGTGCCGGATTCATCAAAGCCGGCGTCATATCGCAACTTGAGATGTGCTGCAGGCCAATCCAGATCCCGAAGGCAAGTTGTTACTGATTGAGGTCGGTCTGCGTGCGGCAGCGACTTATCTACGGGTATAGCCGGGTTCGCACCCAAGGCTCCATTTCTCCCTTTCGCGAAAAATGTATTCGGTCGTGCAGCCGATCCTCAGCCTTCTGCCAGAACTCTATGGAAGCAGGTACCAATCGGAAACCTGCCCATTGTGGAGGACGCTTTATCTCGAACTCAAACGCCGCCGTTGCAACTTGTGCGGCTTGACGCATCAAGGTCCGCCGATCATGCAAAGGGCGTGATTGATCAGAGGCAATTGCTGCGATCTTGAGTTCTACGGAACTGCGAGCAAACTGAATATCCGCTTCGTCGCCTGCAATGCGGTCGGTCTTCCCTCTTATGCGTATCTGCCGACCGATTTCACGCCAGTGAAGTCCTGCTGCAGCATACGGATTCTCGTCCAACTGGTTGCCTTTGGCGCTGTCAATATTGGTAAAAAAGATCAGCCCTCCATGTGCAATCCCACTCAACGTAACCACTCGAAGATCAGGGTGTCCTTGCCCGTCGGCTGTCGCCAGGGCCATTGCATCGGGGTCGGGTATCTCTGTTTCCCTCGCCCGCGACAACCAGATCTCGAGCACCTGCAGCGGGTCCTTCTTTGAGGGCCCATTGTCTTGGAAAATCTCGTCATCGCTGTGAGTTCGCATCTTCCTGTCTCTGCTCGTGAGCGCACCTAGCCTTCAAAGGTATTTCCGGATCTTATAGTCGCTAAGTGGCTGGCTGTTGTCCAGGAACGTAGCACTTTGCAGGCCGCTCGCCATCCCGTTGCCCGCAGTCACTTTGTAGCGAGCAATCCTTGCCGGCCATACAGGTCGCCAGGGCGAAGTCTGGTTCAGTGGCCCGAGGCACATCACCAATGGTGATCTCTGATGCCGGGCACGACAGAACTAGACCACCTTCTACCTCGGGTCGCGGTTATGGGTTTCGCCTTGGCAAGGCGATGAGCGACCCTGGTGAGATGATTGAGAGGCTCTTGACCTTGCCACGGTGGAAAGGTGCAGGATCTGGTAAACAGGAGATCATCATGGCCACCAGTCACCACCACGACGATCATGCGCATCACAACCACCAGGACGGGTCGAGCGACGCTTCGGTCGTCGATGTGACGGATATCCGTGATCCGGTTTGCGGCATGAAGGTTGACCCCGCTTCGGCCAAACACAAGGTGACCTATGAAGGAGCGACCTACTACTTCTGCTCCGAAGGATGCCGATCGAAGTTCATGATCGACCCTGCCAAATACACCGAGCCTCACGCTGTCGACATCCCCAGCACGAAGACCGAGACACCAGAACCGGCGGGAACGATCTGGACCTGCCCCATGCACCCGCAGATCCGCCGCGACGAACCCGGTTCGTGCCCGATCTGCGGCATGGCGCTAGAACCGGAACTGCCCACTGCCGACACCGGTCCAAGTCCGGAACTCCGTGACATGACAAGGCGGTTCTGGATCGGCACGGCCTTGGCGGTCCCGGTCTTCGTGCTGGAGATGTCGGCTCACCTGTTCGACATCCACCACTGGGTCGCGCCACAGACCTTGAACTGGATGCAGCTCGTTCTGGCTACGCCGGTGGTGCTGTGGGCCGGCTGGCCGTTCTTCGAACGCGGCTGGGCATCCCTGCAGAACCGCAGCCTGAACATGTTCACCCTGATCGCCATGGGCATCGGGGTGGCGTGGCTGTACTCCATCGTCGCAACGTTGCTGCCGGGGATGTTCCCGGACTCGATGCGGG
>NZ_PYVW01000036.1 GCF_003056355.1 Devosia naphthalenivorans | reverse complement strand
CCCGCATCGAGTCCGGAAACATCCCCGGCAGCAACGTTGCGACGATGGAGTACAGCCACGCCACCCCGATGCCCATGGCGATCAGGGTGAACATGTTCAGGCTGCGGTTCTGCAGGGATGCCCAGCCACGTTCGAAGAACGGCCAGCCCGCCCACAGCACTACCGGTGTCGCCAGAACGAGTTGTATCCAGTTCAGGGACTGGGGCGCGATCCAGTGATGGAGGTCGAATAGGTGCGCCGACATTTCGAGGACAAACACGGGCAGCGCCAAGGCCGAGCCGATCCAGAAGCGCTTGGTCATGTCGTGGAGTTCAGGGCTTGGACCGGTATCGGCAGTGGGCAGTTCCGGCTCCAGCGCCATGCCGCAGATCGGACACGAACCCGGCTCGTTGCGGCGGATCTCCGGGTGCATGGGGCAGGTCCAGATCGTTCCCGCCCTTGCTGATGTCTTGGTCTCGGCCTGCGATTTGGCAGCGTTAGGCTCGGTGTACTTGGTCGGATCATCCATGAACTTCGACCGGCATCCTTCGGAGCAGAAGTAGTAGGTCGATCCTTCATAGGTCGCCGTGTGCTTGGCCGTGGCAGGATCGACACTCATGCCGCAAACCGGATCACGGACTTCCCTCACATCGTCGATCGAAGTGTCGCCCGACCCGTCTCGTTGATGGTGATGCGCATGATCGTCGTGGTGGTGCTTGGTTGCCATGATGATCTCCTGTTTGCGTGATTCTGCACCTTACCACCGTGGCAAGGTCAATAGCGCGTTAGCACTCTCCAAGCGGCAGGCTGGGCACGACAGCGTCGGTGTCCAAGAATCTCGCCGCAGCGCACCCATTGGCGGCAGTCTATTGTCCAGAGCGGCAGGGACAGGCTGATGCCCACGGGGTGCTAGGGCAGAGTTCGTCCAAAAGGACGTAACCAAGGCCCGTCAGCTTGGACACGATGGCGCCCACGTTCAGGTCAGGTCCGGGGCGGACCGTCATCGTCCCGCCGGTCAGCGAGACACCAACGTAAGCGACGCCCGGCAGGGGCATCACGGCGTTTTCGATAGCGGCCACACAATTGGAGCAGCCCAAGTTGGCAATGGCGAATGTCAGCTTCGCCCGCTTGGTCACGTCTCGAAGCTCACTTTTCCAGCCATGTCGAACTCGTAGACATCGTCGCGGAAGCTGACCACGCCGTTCCGGTTCGCCCAAGCCGAGATATAGGTGGTATGAATCTCGACGGGGTTGCGCACGTCGACGTCCTTACGTTCGCCGGTGGAAAACACGTTGCCGATCTCACCCGGTCCCCAGTCACCGTTGTCGCGCAGCACCCAGCCTACGAAATCCTGCACCTGGTCCACCCGCACGCAACCGGAGGAATAGAACCGCGCATTGTCGCCGAACAGGCCCTTGGTAGGGGTATCGTGCAGGTAGACGGCATGGGGGTTGTGGAAGTTGATCTTGACGTTGCCCATGGAATTGAGCGGTCCGGGGTCCTGCCGGAAATTGTAGTTCACGGCCTCTTCCGTCTGCCAGTTGATCTCGCTCGGCTGCAGTTCGCGACCGCTGCCATCGTAGATGCGGATCTTCTGCTCAGTTAGGTAGTTGGGGTTCTCGTTCATGTACTTGATGAGATCGCGCCTGATGATGCTCTTGGGTACGTTCCAGAACGGGTTGAAGTTGATCTGGTGGATGCGGCTTTTGAGGATCGGCGTCTGTCGGTCGATCCGACCGACCACGGCAGTGTGCCGTCGAACCACCATGCCGCCTTCGACCGTCTCGATGAAGGCAGCCGGGATGTTCACGATCACGTAGCGATCCGCCAGTGCCGGCGCCATGGCCTGGACGCGCAGCAGATTGAGCCGCAATTGGTGGAGGCGTGTCTCCGCCGGAACGTTGAGGGCGTACCAGGTCGCCTCGTCTACCTGGCCATTCACCTGCAAGCCGTGCCGGGCCTGGAACCGGCGCAACGCGGCGTCGGTCGGCGCGTCCATGGCATCGTCGACGTTTTCCACCATCGGCATGTCCGCGGAGGCCAGTAGGCGCCGCTTGAGCTGGACCACGCCATCGCGTGCGGCGCCCATCGTCACGCCGTAGGTTTCCTGCGGCACCTGCTCCCACCCGCCACGGGCAACGAAGGGCTCGTACTGGGCAACGGCCATCTGCAGGTTGTTGACGGTGTCATACGACAATATCGGCTCGACCGTGTCGATGGCCTGGATGGCAGCAGCACTGTTGGCTTCCTGCTCGGCATCGCTGAGGGAGCGGTTCTGGTTCATCATGTCCCATAGCGACTGCGCCTGGGCAGGCTGCATCATGAGATGGGTGGCGGCGGCGCCGGCAGGCAGCAGCCGAAGGAAATCTCGTCTCTTCATCGTTCAATCCAATGCGTAAAGGTCCATGGACGGCGGCAATCGGACAGCCATCGTGCCCATCGCTGCGTGGCGCCAATGTTGCGGATCAGGGTCGGCGTGGAGGACGGAAATGCTTGGAACGATGATCGGGACTGGGGATGGCGCCACCCGCATCGAACGCGAAATCGATTCGTCCCAAGTAGAATACCCCATCGAATTCTTGAGACGGGATGCCTGCCGACAGCGCGCAGCAGCCGGTCGAATGGAAAGGGTGTTGCGCATGGTTCTGGCCATCCCCGTCCAGTTGGGCCACGAGGACATCCGCATTTCCGGGGGCATGGTCCGATGCGCCCGACTGGTGCACGCAAAACACCAGGGCGATCATGGCAAACAGGATGGGCAGCAGCCCGCGGCGAAATCCGATGCTCACTTCCACTCCTCGGGGGCTCAAAGGCCATTCCAGCGGAACATCCTTAGTCTACGGTTAAATTCGACGAGAGTACGTCCCCTTGGAGGCCGGATCACCCAGGCTTGATGTTATCGGGGTCCGGGGCACCCGGAGCGGATGTTCGCAGGGGCGAAGGTCAGATGATGATGTGCTGACGGGAACACCTCTTCACATATTCTCCTTCCTGCGACGAAATGGTCCTTGCTCCTCTAGTGGCCATAGATCGTAACGTGGGCCGACGAGGAGGAGGCCGCATGGCATCACATAACCCGAACTCGAGTTGGTTGATCCTGGCTTGGGTGGTGGCCCTGGCGGCAACACTGGGTGCGCTGTTCATTGGTGAGATCATGGGCCAGATGCCGTGCGTCCTCTGCTGGTACCAGCGGATTGCGATGTTCCCGCTTGCTCTGGTTCTCGGCATCGCGGCGATGCGCGGCGACGAAGGAATCTGGATTTACGCCCTGCCTGTCGCTGGTGTCGGACTGGCGATCGCCACCTACCATTCGCTGCTGTATTCCGGCATCCTACCCGCGCCCATACAACCCTGCCAGGCCAACGGGCCATCCTGCTCCGGCGACGGGATGCTGGTCCTGGGCATCCCTATCCCCTTCCTGTCGATGGCGTCGTTTGCCGCCATCGCACTCCTTCTCCTCCCGCTTGCACGGAAACCAGCATGAAATCCCGCACCCTCGTCATCGGCGTCGCAGCCCTGGCCCTAGTCGTTTTCGCCGTTGCCGCATGGCTTTACCCGCGCCAGGCGCCGCAGCCCCCCTCGCCTGTGGTCGGCACCATCGAGGAGGCGGGCTATGTTCGGCCCCATTCCTTTGTCATAGGTTCCGCGGATGCGCCCGTTACCATCTCGGAGTTCTTTGATCCCAGTTGCGAGGCGTGCCGGGCTTACTACCCGATCGTAAAGCAGATCATGGATCGCCATCCCGACCAGGTGAAGTTGGTGCTAAGGTACGCACCCTTCCATGATGGCTCCGACGAAGCAGTCAAGATGCTGGAAGCCGCCCGGCTGCAGGATCTGTTCATTCCCGTGCTGGAGGCTTTGCTGGCCAGGCAGCCGGAATGGGCCGTCCACGGCGCACCGAACATTGACCTCGCCTGGCAGATCGCCGGAGAGGCAGGGCTGGACGTGGAACGGGCCCGGGAGGATGCAAAGCGCCCAGGCATGCTCGGCGTGATCAACGCCGACCTGGCGGATATCGAAGCCCTTGGCGTCACGCAGACGCCGACCTTCTTCGTGAACGGAAAGGCGCCGGCGAGCACCGACCCGCAGGCGCTCGCCGACCTCGTCAGCAGCGAGGTGGCGAAAGGCCAATGACCGCACCGATCGATGTCCTGGTGATCGGCGGTGGCCAGGCGTGGCAGGCTTTTTGCCGAGCCTTCTGGGTTCGCTGCCGAGCTCGGCGACGAAACGCAGGTCCATGCGCGAGCCGTGATCGTGGGCACGGGTGCATTGAAACCACCAGCCGTGCCGCAACTCTCCCGGGCGTTTGCGGGCGAGGTAGCTCAGCTCACGGCTGGAGACTACCGCAATCCGATGGCCGCCGGACCGGGCACCGTGCTTGTGGTCGGCGACGGCGCGTCCGGACGGGACATCGCGGTTGATCTGGCACGGACCCACCATGTGGTGCTCGCAACCGGCAAGCCTCGCCGCCTCTTTCCGGAACGGATACTCGGCCAGAGGACATGGACCTGGATGGACCGCCTCCGCCTGCTGTCGGCATCTGCAGGATCGCCGGTCGGCAGGATCATGCAGGCAACCGATCCGTTTCCGAACCGGGGGCGGAGCTTCAGGGTGCTCCGTGCAGCCGGCATCGATATCCGACCTCGCCTCCATGGAACCGATGGACGAATAGCCATCTTCGGCGATGGCAGCCTTGTCGACGTCAGCACGTTCATCTGGGCGACCGCCTACCGCAACCATGACGGTGGGATCGAAATCGACCTTGGTTCACCCGGCTTGTTCTTCCTGTTCCGACCGTGGCAGCGAAACCGTGCCTCCGGCCTTATCCTTGGAGCCAGCAGGGATTCCCCGCCCGTTGTGGATGCCGTCCTCGATCATCTCCGGCAGTCGCTGCCGCACCGCCCCGACGCGCCCATGAATGGAGAAAGAGCTTGCTCCTCTAGCGATTGCAGGAATTAGACTCACCCGGAACAGTCGAAGGAGCCGTTCAATGAGCCACTCTCACGGTACTAAGGATCTCAGTTCCGGGCGCGGGAAGCGCCTGCTGATCGCGCTGGCACTGAACCTGAGCATCGCAGTCGCGGAGGTGGTTGGCGGCGCGGTGTCCGGATCTCTGGCACTCATCGCGGATGCCGCCCACAATCTCTCGGATGCTGGTTCGGTTCTGGTCTCCTATATCGCATGGCGCATTTCGCGGCGAGTGGCGACGCAGAGGCGGACATTTGGCTATGCCCGGGCAGAGACGGTCGGCGCGCTGATTAATCTCACCACCCTGATCATGATCGGGCTTTATCTGTTGTGGGAGGCGGGATCGCGTTTCCTCGAGCCCACCGAGGTCGTGCCGACCACGGTGCTGATCGTCGGTGCCATCGCGCTCGTGGAAGACCTGGCAGCCGCATGGGTTCTGCGCAAGGATCTTGGCAGCCTCAACGTCCGAAGCACCTTTCTTCACATGATTGCCGACGCGCTCGGCACCG
>NZ_PYVW01000035.1 GCF_003056355.1 Devosia naphthalenivorans | reverse complement strand
AATGCCTGGTGGGGCTGCCATTGCGTCCCAACTCACGGCTGATGGTTGAGGCCGAACGCCCCAGCATCTGGCCGATCGCCTGCATCGAGAGCCCCTTGCGCCGCCCAATGTCGATCTCAACCCGCTCCCGCAGGCTCAACTGCTCATACAAAGTTCCCATCGCACCAACACCATAGCAGGTGTTGCACTTGTGGCGTGAGTCGAGGGAACCTCTGTTTTCCTTGCAATCATCGCCAACCGAGGTTCCCGCTTTCGCGGGAATGACCCGGTGAGTGGGAGTGACCCGGTGGGGGAGCGGCGGCGCGCAGCTCAAAAACTTATCCAACTTATCCCCGCGTCACGGTCGGATGCTATAGTTCAGCTATGGTCGCAGAAGTGGCTCAGGAAACGTTGCGCATGGCGAGCCATTGGCGGTTCTTCCAGTCGGAGGGATCGGCGAGGCGGCATTCGTAGCGGCCGCGGATGGACTGGTTGAAGAAGCGGCCTCGGGAGTCGGCGTCGCGCAGGGCTTCGTAGACATGTTCGGGTACGCCGAAATATTTGTAGCGGCGGCCTTCGGGGCCGAACCAGATGGAAAGTTCCTGGTCGGCGGGCTTGTAGTGGATGTGGCGGATCGCGGTGGACATCGGGTTCTCCCGTTCTGACTCCGCAAAGACGAATCCCGCGAGATTCCTCAGGGTTCCGGCCAATCGTTGGAAGCGATTCACAAGTGAGTCATTGGAATGGAAGCAGAGGCTGAGCGGCATCAAGCCGACTGGGTCGTGATCCGGCACGCCTATGAAACAAACGATGGGACCATCAGCGCCATTTGCGCGCGGTTCGGGGTAACCAAAAGCCAGCTGGAGCGGCGCTATCGCAAGGAGCGCTGGGTATCGCGGCAGGCGAAATTGGTGGACCGACGAGGCTCCACCCGGGAGCGGCTCTTCTCCGTATTGGAGCGGCAGGTAAGCAAGCTGGCCAACGAGGCCGGCACGACATTGGGCGAGAAGGAGGCACAACAACTGACCGAGCTGATCAAGAACTTCGACAAGCTGGCGAGCATGGAAGCCGCCGCAACCACAGGCGGCCCTGCGCAGAAAAAGGACATGGCTGACCTGCGTGACAAATTGGCCAAGCGAATTGACCAGTTCAAACGACGCTGAGACGGTTGCCGAGGTCGCGGCGCTTTCCGACGCGGAAGCCGAAAGGCGCTACTATCACTGGCCCGACTGGGCCTATGAGCAGCAGCGCGAACCGGAGGGGGATTGGACGACCTGGCTGTTCATGGGCGGCCGGGGATGTGGCAAGACAAGGACCGGTGCCGAATGGGTGCGAAGCCTCGCGGCGCGGGGCGTTTCACCCATAGCTCTGGTCGGGGAAACCATGAGTGAGGCCCTCGCCATCATGGTGCGCGGCGAGAGCGGATTGTTCCGGGTCTGCACCGACGAGGAGCGGCCCATTTTACGGCGCCATCAACTGATCTGGCCCAACGGGGTGGAGGCGACATTGCTGTCGGCCTCGGACCCCGACCGCTTTCGCGGACCGCAATTCGCCGCCGCATGGTGTGACGAGGTGGCAAAATGGCCAAATGCGGAGGCCGCGTGGGACATGTTGCAATTCAGCCTGCGCCTAGGCGACCGGCCACGGCAATTGGCGACAACGACGCCAAGGGCCATTCCGCTGTTGCGCCGGCTGATTGCCGATCCGCACACGGTGGTGCGGCGAATGAAGACCGAGGACAACAAGGCCCATCTGGCGCCGGACTTCATGACGACAGTGGTGGCGCGGTATCAGGGATCGGTGCTTGGGCGGCAGGAACTGGATGGGGAGATGATCGAGGATCTGCCCGATGCGTTGTGGCAGCGGAGCATGTTCAGGCGGTTTGCGGGCGGGGCGATGGAGCGCATCGTCGTGGCGGTCGATCCGCCGGTGACGGGGACGGCCAGGTCGGATGCCTGCGGGATTATCGTCGCTGGGCGGATGGGCGAGGGCGTGGTGGTGTTGGAGGACAGAACCTTGCGGCCGGCGGCGCCATTGGCATGGGCGCGGCGGGCGGTCGCGGCGTTTCATGCGCATGAGGCCGATGCCATTGTGGTCGAGGTGAACCAGGGCGGTGACCTGGTGCAGTCGGTTATTGCGCAGGTGGATGGAAACGTGCCGGTGCGGCAGGTGCGGGCGAGCCGGGGCAAGTGGCTGCGGGCGGAACCGGTGGCGGCGCTTTATGGCCGAGGGCTGGTGAGCCATGCGGAGGGGCTGCAGGCGCTGGAGGATGAGATGTGTGCATTCGGGGCCGATGGGAAGGCGGATGGGCATTCGCCGGACCGGGTGGATGCGCTGGTGTGGGCGGTGACCGAGCTGGTTTTGAATGATGGGCGGCCTCGGGTTAGGGGGCTGTGAGGGGGGGAGTGTTGCGAACGTTTGTCAGTGCCGCGATGTAGTCAAAGCCGCCATTCTGCCCTCGGGCTCGATCCCCTCATCCTGAGCTTGTCGAAGGAGGGCCGCGTTTCAGGGACCCCCTGCCGGAGCGGTTGTGCTTGCGGAAAATGGCCCTCGGGTCAGGCCCGAGGGCAACACGGTGAGTGGGACAAATCTGAGCCATGCGGCCAAAGTGAATACTCCCCCGATGGAACTGAGGGTTTGGGGCACAGGTGGGTAACACCGAGTTTGAGGTGCGCTCGGCACCGAACGAACGTTCATAAGGAAGCAAAATAATGCCGAACTGGATCAGCCGCCTGTTGGGCGGGGGAATGAATGCGCCTGCCGAAAGCAAGGCTTATGGGGGGCAGACGCTGTTGAGCCTGAGCCAGTTGGGGGCGGCGAATTGGAGCAGTCGGGGGTTTGTGAGCCTGGCCAACCAGGGCTATGCGCGCAATCCGGTGGTTTATCGCTGCGTCAGGCTGATTGCCGAGACGGCCAATCGGGTGCCGCTGGTGGTGAGCGAAAACGGGCGCAGGCTGGATGAGCATCCGCTGGCGCAACTGCTGGCACGGCCCAACGGGCGGCAATCGGGTGGGGAGTTGCTGGAGGGCGTTTATGCGTTCCTGCAGACTGCGGGGAACGCCTATCTGCAGGCGGGGATCGTCGAGGGGGAGGTGCGTGGGCTGTTTTCGCTGCGGCCAGACCGCATGAGCGTGGTGGCGGGGGCCGACGGCTGGCCGGTGGCCTATGACTATACCGCTGGCGGGCGAACGAGGCGGCTGCGGCAGGATAGCGAGCCGGTGCCCGGCGTGCTGCATATGGCCCTGTTCGATCCGCTGGACGATCATTACGGCATGGCGCCGTTGCAGGCGGCGGCAACCAGCCTTGATATCCACAATGCGGCTGCAGAATGGAACAAGGCGCTGCTCGACAATGCCGCGCGGCCATCTGGGGCGCTGGTCTATTCGGCGGCCGGGCAGAATTTGACCGAGGATCAGTTCGAGCGGCTCAAGACGGAGCTGGAGCAGAACTTTTCGGGGACGGCCAATGCCGGGCGACCGATGCTGCTCGAGGGTGGGCTGGACTGGAAGACCATCGCGCTTTCGCCGCGCGACATGGATTTCATCGAGGCCAAGAATGCGGCGGCGCGGGATATCGCGCTGGCGTTCGGCGTGCCGCCCATGCTGCTCGGCATTCCGGGGGACAATACATATGCGAACCTGGCGGAGGCGAACCGGGCGTTGTGGCGGCATACGCTGATCCCGCTGGTGGTGCGGGTGGCTGAGGAACTGAGCGGCTGGCTGGGGCCGGCGTTTGGCGGAGCCGTGGTGACGCCGGATTTCGAGGGCGTCGAGGCACTGGCCGAGGACCGGGCGCAGCTATGGGCGCGGGTGGGATCGGCGGAGTTTCTGAGCGACGCGGAGAAGCGGGCGATGTTGGGGGTTTAGGCGGAGGAAAGGACATGGACGAGCTTACCAAATCGGTCATCGAGCGCGGTGACCTGGCGCATATGGCGCTGTTTTTGTGGGCGAGTGGGGCGAGCACGCTTTTGGTGTGGAGCCTGCGCGAGCTGACCAAGGTGAACCAGCACTTCAACGACTTCGTGCGCGAGATTGCGACGTTGAATCAACTCTTCAAGAAGGGGGACTAAGGCCATGGCGAGCAAGAGCAGCCGGGAGAATGCGCAGCAGACATTCCGGCAATTTGCCTGGAATCTGGCGGGCACGCTGGCAGCGCCCAAGGGCGGCAAGACGGCGGCTCCTCTGCCGGGCAAGCGCTGATGGCGGCCATTCCCATCGATGGCGATGGGCGCTTTCGTGGCTATGCCAGCGTGTTCAACCGGGCTGATGCCGGGGGCGACATGGTGATGCCGGGGGCATTTGCGGCCAGCCTCAAGCGGCGGCGGGATCGGGTGCGGCTGTTGTTTCAGCACGATCCCAAGGAGCCGGTGGGGA
Source organism: Devosia naphthalenivorans (assembly GCF_003056355.1). Classification (GTDB taxonomy): domain Bacteria; phylum Pseudomonadota; class Alphaproteobacteria; order Rhizobiales; family Devosiaceae; genus Devosia; species Devosia naphthalenivorans. The sequence goes on along the minus strand of NZ_PYVW01000035.1, from coordinate 1,880 downwards.
TCTGGGACACGCTGCGCGAGGATGGCCATGGGCTGTTCGTCGCCGGGCGGTTGGTGCCGGGGGTGGCGCGGGCAGATGCGCTCAGGCGCCTGATCGAGCAGGGGGCGCTCGATGGGCTTTCCATCGGCTTTCGCACCCTGCGCGCTACTCGTGAAGGTGGTGTGCGCAAGCTGTGGCAGATCGATCTGTTCGAGATTTCGATCGTGACTTTTCCGATGATGGAGGACGCGCGGATCGCGCCTCCCCAAGTTTCCGCGGGCGCTGCCATTGCAGCGGCCACGCACACAATCCGTAACCGCTAAGGAAAATTTCAGATGGATATCAACAGTGACGGTCTTGAAACCAAGGCCGGCGCGGGGGGCGATATTGCCAGCCTCTTCGCCGAGTTCTCGACTGCGTTCGAGGAGTTCAAGACTACTAACGACCAGCGGCTGGGGGAGCTGGAAAAGCGTGGCTCTGCCGATGGCCTGCTGGAAGGCAAGCTCGACCGGCTGAACGCGGTGCTCGATGGGCAGAAGGCGGCGATGGACCGCGCCATGGTGGAGCGGGCCCGGCCGGTGCTGGACGGCAAGGCGGTGCGCGGGGACGGTGAGTATAAGGAGGCGTTCACCGGCTATGTGAAGCGTGGCGAGGAAAAGGCGCTGTCGGTCGGCGTGGGTGCCGAGGGCGGCTATGTGGTGCCGCCCGAGACGGAAACCGAAATCACGCGGCTGATGACGGCGGTGTCGCCGATCCGCGCCATTGCAGGGCTGCGGCAGGTATCGGGCTCGGTCTACAAGCGGCCGATCTCGGTGAGCGGGCCGGCGGTGGGCTGGGTGGGCGAGACGGCGGCGCGGCCGGTGACAGCGTCGCAGACGCTGGCGGAGCTGAGCTATCCGACCATGGAGCTCTATGCCATGCCGGCGGCGACTTCGGCGTTTCTCGACGATGCCGCTGTCGATGTGGGGCAGTGGATCGCCGAGGAGGTCAACGCGGCGTTCGCGGCGCAGGAAACCACGGCGTTTGTTTCAGGCGATGGCGTCAACAAGCCCAAGGGGTTCCTCTCGGCGCCGACGATTGCGGAAGCAAGCTGGAGCTGGGGCAATCTGGGCTATGTTGCGACCGGTGCGGCCGGGGCGCTGCCGGCGAGCAATGCCAGCGATGTGCTGATCGACTTGGTTTATTCGCTTAAGGCCGGCTACCGCCAGAACGCATCGTGGGTGATGAACCGCAAGGTGCAGGGCACGCTGCGCAAGCTCAAGGATGCGGATGGCAACTACCTGTGGCAGCCGGCGGCGACGGCGGACGGCAAGGCGCGGTTCATGGGGTTCGACCTCGTCGAGGCCGAGGACATGCCCAACATCGGCGCCGATGCAACGCCGATTGCGTTCGGTGATTTCCGGCGCGGGTATCTGATCGTGGACCGCCAGGGCGTGAGCGTGCTGCGCGATCCGTTCTCCAGCAAGCCGTATGTGCTGTTTTATACGACCAAGCGAGTGGGTGGCGGGATTGCGGATTATGACGCGATAAAGCTGCTGAAGTTCGCCGCGAGCTAAGTCCGCGAGCGCGGCCATCTAGCGCAAAAAGCCTGTGCTCCGGTGCTCACGTACTCAATGTACGCTGCGCTCCGGTGCGCGGCTTTCTGCGCTATCTGACTCGCGCTGGCGGACTTCGCTTCGCCTGAGAAATTGGCGGATCTGTCCGGAAGCACCGTGTCACCCCGGCGAAGGCCGGGGGGTGGACTCACGTTTGAAGTGCAACACGGTTAGAGAAACTGGAGAAGACCTCATTTGGGGTTTGGAAGTCGAGACATTTTCGCGGGGTGTTGTTGTAGAGGGCGACAATGGTTTGCAGGTGCTCGTCGGTGATGGTTGCCAGGTCGGATTTTCGCGGCAGCCTGC
>NZ_PYVW01000034.1 GCF_003056355.1 Devosia naphthalenivorans | reverse complement strand
TGCTCAAGGGCGAGCTTGGCTGGCTCTGAGGGGCTACAGGCTATCCGGCCCGGACCATGGCTCACGCCACGCTCCAAGGCCGATCATCGTCAATCACGGCCTCAAAGGAAACATACAAGGGGCGAGGGGACGATGGAGCGGAGAGATCGGATTTAGCTTTCGGCGGCGCGACGGAATTGGGGCGCAGTGCGGGCAGGCTCGCCCATCAGGTCGGGGCGGACTGGGCCGGGGGCGGCGATGTGGGGGCCTTGGGCGAGGCGGATGCCGTCTTCGAGGAGTTCGATGATCTGCCGCTCGCCGGTGATGCCGGTCGCCATCAGGGAGACTTCGAAGCGGGCGATGTAGTTGGCGATATCGGAAGCGTGGAAATCGGTGAAGGATTCGGGGTTTTCGATGAAGCGGGTGGCGTCGATGCGGAGGGAGCGCACTCCCTGCCCCGCCAATTCGGCGACATCGACGCGCAGCGTGCGCATGTTGGCAAGGGAGAAGCCGGCGCCCTTTTTCGCCAGCGCATCGGCGATGGCGCGCTGATTGGTGGTGAAACCATGCCATTCGGTGTCGCTGACGGTGAAGATCATGAACGGCGCGATGGCGCGATTGGCCTCGATGGTCGCCATCAGTTGGTCGGCTGATTGAGGGTCGCCGATGGTGGCGCTGGAGAGTGGCAGATACAGCGTCAGGGGCTGTCCGCTGGTGCGGGCGCGGCGCAGGATGGTGATGGCTTCGACCAGGCCAATGCCCTCGATATGGCGCATGATTTCGTCGCCACCGCGGCGCGGCAGGAAATCGGCGCCATCGGCCAGATCGCCATTCTCGAGCATCAGGCGCGGCACCAGATCAAAACCCTGCGGACGGCGCTGGGGCAGCGTTACGATGGGCTGCACGTGATAGAGCAAGCGGTTTTCGGCGAGCGCCTGGCGGACGGCATCAAGGGAAATGGTGGGTTCGGGTTCGGGCGGAGGAGGCGGAGCGGCGTCAAGCCGGGCGCTGCGGGGCGTCGTAGCGGGGGCCTTGGCGCGGTCCTCAATATCGGCGACGGCTTCGGCGACCTGGCGGATAACCGTTCCAAGCACGGAAATATCGGCCTCGACACCATCGAGGCGCTGGCCGGCATTGATGTCGGCCATGGCATTGATGCGCTGGCCGAGCACGGCGCCGGCCTGGGCGTCGGTTGCCAGCAGGCGCGCGAGATCCTCGATGGCTTTTTCGAGCCGGTTCTCCGCGCGCTGGCGCAGGATGCGCTCCATCAGCACGACGCAGACACAGCCGAACACCACCGCGACCACAATGGCGTTCGCAGGGGTGAAAATGAGGGCGAAATAGGCGGTGGCGCCGACGCCAAGGGCGGCAAGGGCAATAAAGGTATAAACCAAAGCCTGCACGCCTGGACCTCTTAGCCTCCGCAACAGCCGGGATTCGGCCTGTTCCTCTTAGCACCCGGCATTCCCAGGCAAAAGCGCTGCGCTGGTGCTTTCAAAGGTTAATGAGGTGTTGGCGGGCGGTATTCGTACAACAGCGGAACGGATTATTTACCCTGTTCATCAACAATCGGGATCAAGACCGGGAAGACTATTGAGCCGGCGCACGACTAACCAAGGATGGGCGGCATGGCGATGCACACTCGAATCGATGGCGAAGCCACAGGCCGGCTATTGCTGATCGACCGGGACGATGCTTGTGCCCATCTGATCGCCGATACGCTCGGGCAATGCCTGGGCGCTTCCACCGCCATCACCGTTGCCACGGGCGGGCGGCAGGCGGCCGAACTGCTGCGCGTCAATGCCTTCGATATCGTGCTGGCGGATCTGCCCAGCCTTGCGGACCTCTCCGAGCGCAGCGACGACGCCGTTACGCGGCTGGTGCGGTTGGCCGATGGCGCGCTCGTGGTTGCCCTGGCCGATGGCGCATCGGTATCGGCAGCGGTTGGCGCCATGCGGGCCGGGGCGCATGATTATGTGGCCAAGCCGGTGAACGGGCCGGCCATGGTGGCGCGAATCGGCGAGTTGGCGCAGCGGCACGGCAAGGGCCGCGCGCTCAACATCGAGGCACAGGCCAGCGAGGGACTGTCGGATTTTGCCGGGTTCATCGGCTCGTCGAGCGCGATGCAGTTTGTCTACGAACAGATCGGGCGGATCGCGACGTCGGCGGCGCCGGTATTCATCACGGGTGAAAGCGGCACGGGCAAGGATGTGTGCGCCGAGGCGCTGCATGCCAAGGGTCCGCGTGCCAACAAGCGGCTGGTGGCAATCAATTGCGCGGCTATTCCGCGTGATTTGATGGAAAGCGAATTGTTCGGGGTGGCGCGTGGCGCCTTCACCGGAGCGCATGAGGATCGCAAGGGCGCAGCGGAACTGGCCGATGGCGGCACGTTGTTTCTCGATGAGATCGGGGAAATGGATTTGTCGCTGCAAAGCAAGCTGTTGCGCTTCCTGCAGACCGGCACGCTGAGCCGGGTGGGTGAAGCGGGCGTTCGGCGGGTGGATGTGCGGGTGATCTGCGCCACCAACCGCAATCCGATGCAGCTGATCAGCGAAAAGAAGTTCCGCGAGGATCTGTTTTATCGGCTGCATGTGTTGCCGATCCACCTGCCGCCACTGCGGCAGCGGCCGAGCGATATCCTGGTGCTGGCGCGGCATTTCCTGGCACTCTATGCGGCGGAGGAGCACAAGGCGTTCTCCGGATTCTCGAACGATGTCGCGGCTATGCTCGCGTCGTCGGAATGGCCGGGCAATGTGCGGCAGCTGCAGAATTTGGTGCGGCGGCTGGTGGTGATGTTTGACGGCGGGGAAATTACCGCCGCGATGCTGGCGAGCGCCGATATCGAATCGCGCGGGACCGTAGTGGCAGAACCAGCGCCAGTGCGGGGGGAGCGGCGGCCAGCCGTGTTGCCCATGTGGCAGCAGGAGCAGCGGATCATCGAGGATGCCATTGCCAGCTTCGGCGGCAATGTCTCGCTGGCGGCGGCGGCGCTGGAGATCAGCCCGTCCACGATCTATCGCAAGCGCCAGGGTTGGGCCGAGATGGCGGTCGCGAGTTGATGCGGTAGACCTCCTCCTGAGCTTGTCGACGGGCGAGGTCGTGGCTCCACTCGCTCAACCTCGTGGTTCGACAGGCTCACCATGAGGTTTTTGAGAGGCCGGCGCAGATGTCCTCAGGGCGTATTCGCCTCGCGGGCTTTGACCCGATCGAGCCCCAGATAGTGTTCGCGCAGGATGACGGCGATGCCGGAGCCGACGATGATGAGGGCGCCGATGATCATCGGGGCTGTGGGTACGTCGGAGAAGACGACCATGCCGATGATGATGGTCAGGATCAGCGAGACATATTCGAACGGCGCGATCACCGACATGTCGGCATAGCGATAGCATGAGGTCAGCAGCAGCTGGCCGATGCCGCCCGCAAAACCGGCGCAGATCAGCAGCACGGCCTGCTCGGGGGTGGGCATGATCCAGCCGAAGGGGATGGTCAGCAGCGACAGGATCGTGGCGGAGATGAAGAAGTAGACGACGATCGCTTCGGTGCGCTCGGTCTGCACCAGCTTGCGCACCTGCATCATGGCAAAGGCGGCCATGATGGCGGCGCAAAACGAGGCGATGGCGCCGATGGTGGCGCCGTCATCCATGTTGCCGCTGGAAAACACGGTGAGCCGCGGCCACAGGATGATGACAACGCCAACAAGCCCCACCAGAACGGCGCTCCAGCGGAACAGATGCACCTGCTCCTTGAGGAGGAGCGCACTGAAAACCACGATCAGGAGTGGCGTCGCATATTGGATGGCGGTGGTTTCGGGCAGCGGCAGGCGGGTCAGGGCGAAGAAACCCAGCCCCATGGAGACGACGCCGATCAACGCACGCAGGACGTGGCCGCGCGGGTTTGCAGTATAGAGCGCCGTGCGCAGCTGGCGCTTCCAGGCGAGGTAGGCCACCACGGGCAGGATGGCGAAAAAACAGCGGAAGAACACCAGTTCGCCCGCTGGAATCGTTTGGGTGGCCTTGAGCAGCGTTGCCATGACCACGAAGCAGCAAACCGAAGCGACCTTGAGCGTGATGCCGCGCAAGGGGCCGCCCTGATAGCGTACAGAAGTGATCGCGGCAGAGGGCACGGAAGCGGTCACGGTGTTCTCGTCTAACAGGGGCCTAGCGACCGGAGGATTGCTCCAGCTTTTCCTTGGCGATGCGCGCGGTGGCGAACGCCTTGTGCTCGGGGCCGACAGCGGAGCCGGTCTTGACGACTTTGCCCGATGCGTCGTGGATTTCCCAATGCCAGTTGGCGTTGGGGCCGCTGCCGCCCTTGAGGCGCAGCTTGATGGAGAGTGCGTTGTTCTGGGTCATGGGTGCCTTATGACGCAGCTTGGCGCGCGGTGAAAGGGATAAAGTGGGATTTTTGGGCGAGCGCAAGCGCCGCCTGCAATGCGGTTTCGATCAGCGTGCAAGTGGCGAGGCAATGCCTCGAAGTAGTTTTGTGTAGTGAGACAAAGCCTCGCCACCTGCGGTGGGATTTTCTGGCGCGCGAGACTCTGGCTCCGGGCCGCCATAGACCCGATAACACTTCCGCTTGCCTGCGGGGATCACGAACATCCCCGCCCCACCTGACCTCCCTACTAGCCGGTTCGCGCGACCCGCTGGGCGTAGGGAGGTTGGATGTATCGTGACACAGCCGGCGGCATGGGGGAGAAGATGCACAAATCTGCCGAAAGCTCGGGGCTAGACCTCGCTGCGGCGGTATTCGATGCGGTCGCCCCAGAACGCCAAATGATCGCGGATGGGTTCCACGAGCGGACATGGGTCGGGGTAGTACCAGGCCTGGTCCGGGCCGTCGGCCGTCAGGGTCTTGAGGTTGTAGTAGGAGGCCACGCCCTTATAGGGGCAGGTGGTGTGGGTTTCCGACATTTCCAGAACGTCTTCGCGCACATCGCCGCGCGGAACGTAGATACGCAGAGGAGCGCCGGGCTCGTCGAGTTCCAGGGCGTTGAGGGAGCTGGCAATTTCCGCATCGTCGAAAATGACATGCACCCTGCCCTGGACTGGCGTGATCTTGATATCCTTGTCGAGACATTGACGCGTCATAATGGCCTGCCATGAGTTGAAACGAGATCAGGCACAACGCGGTGGTGCAAAGATCAGTTCACGATCCTTGACTCATTCGGGGGCTGGCCATATATCCCGTGCACCTTGTTAGCACTCTCAACTTGCGAGTGCTAATAGGCCCAGAATTGCATTATTTCGATGCCACAAGGAGCAAACATGAGCTTCCGTCCCCTACACGACCGCGTGGTCGTACGTCGTCTCGACAGCGAAGAAAAGACCAAAGGCGGGATCATCATCCCCGACACCGCCAAGGAAAAGCCTTCTGAAGGCGTGATCGTCGCCGTAGGCCCCGGTGCCCGCGACGAAGATGGCAAGTACATCGCCCCTGACGTGAAGGCCGGCGACCGCGTGCTGTTTGGCAAGTGGAGCGGCACCGAGGTCAAGGTCGACGGCGAAGACCTGCTGATCATGAAGGAATCGGACATCATGGGCATCATCGAAGCTTAGGTCATTCCTCCAGTTGGCCATAGCGGGCTGCAAACGGTAATCATCTCCGCTTCCGGTGCTCACGTACAAAAGTACGCTCCGCTCCGGTTCTCGACGATCACCGTTTTCGCCACGCTCTGACGCAACTGGCCGAACACCCTAAGTCGGTTTGATCCCCATTTTTTTAACCACTTTAAGGAGCGCCTCACATGGCAGCCAAAGAAGTAAAGTTCTCTACCGACGCGCGCGACAAGATGCTGCGTGGCGTCAACGTCTTGGCCAATGCGGTCAAGGTAACGCTGGGTCCCAAGGGCCGTAACGTCGTTATCGAAAAGTCGTTCGGTGCCCCGCGCATCACCAAGGACGGCGTGACCGTTGCCAAGGAAATCGAACTGGAAGACAAGTTCGAAAACCTCGGCGCACAGCTGCTGCGCTCGGTTGCTTCCAAGACCAACGACATTGCCGGTGACGGCACCACCACCGCGACCGTTCTCGGCCAGGCCATCGTCGTCGAAGGCGTCAAGGCTGTTGCCGCCGGCTTCAACCCGATGGACCTCAAGCGCGGTATCGACCTCGCAGTGGAAGAAGTCGTGGCGTCGCTCAAGGCCGCCTCGTCCAAGATCAAGTCGTCCTCTGAAGTTGCTCAGGTCGGCACGATTTCGGCAAACGGCGAATCCGCCATCGGCGACATGATCGCCGAAGCCATGCAGAAGGTCGGCAACGAGGGTGTCATCACCGTCGAAGAAGCCAAGACCGCCGAGACCGAACTCGACGTCGTTGAAGGCATGCAGTTCGACCGCGGCTACCTCAGCCCATACTTCGTGACCAATGCCGAGAAGATGACTGCCGTTCTGGAAGATCCCGTGATCCTCCTGCACGAAAAGAAGCTCTCTAACCTGCAGGCCATCCTGCCGATCCTGGAATCGGTTGTGCAGAGCCAGCGTCCGCTGCTGATCATTGCCGAAGACATCGAAGGTGAGGCTCTTGCGACCCTCGTCGTCAACCGTCTGCGTGGCGGCCTCAAGGTTGCTGCCGTCAAGGCTCCTGGCTTCGGCGACCGCCGCAAGGCAATGCTCGAAGACATCGCCATCCTGACCGGTGGCCAGGTGATCTCGGAAGATCTCGGCATCAAGCTCGAGAACGTGACCATCGACATGCTCGGCACTGCCAAGCGCGTTGAAATCACCAAGGAAAACACCACGATCGTCGATGGCGCCGGCACAGCCGAAGACATCCAGGGTCGCGTTGGCCAGATCAAGGCGCAGATCGAAGAAACCACTTCGGACTACGACAAGGAAAAGTTGCAGGAACGCCTGGCAAAGCTCGCCGGTGGCGTTGCTGTGATCAAGGTTGGCGGCTCGACGGAAGTCGAAGTCAAGGAGCGCAAGGACCGCGTCGACGACGCGCTGAACGCTACCCGCGCTGCCGTTGAAGAAGGCATCGTTGCCGGTGGTGGCGTGGCTCTGCTGCGCGCTTCCAACAACATGACCGTCAAGGGCGCCAACGCCGATCAGGACGCTGGTATCGCCATCGTCAAGCGCGCCCTGCAGGAACCAGTGCGCACGATCGCCAACAATGCCGGTGCCGAAGGCTCCGTCGTCGTGGGCAAGATCCTCGAGAACTCGTCGATCACCTTCGGCTACAACGCCGCAACCGGTGAATATGGCGATCTCGTCGCTCTGGGCGTTATCGACCCGGTGAAGGTTGTCCGTACGGCTCTGCAGGACGCAGCTTCGGTTGCTTCGCTGCTGATCACCACGGAAGCTCTCATCGTCGAGGCTCCCAAGGACGCAGCACCGGCAATGCCGGGCGGCGGCGGCATGGGCGGCATGGGCGGCATGGATTTCTAGTCCATCCACCAGGAACTTCGAGGTTCGTTTCTTCCCAGTCACGAACTTTGTGGAAAGGCGCAGTGGAAACACTGCGCCTTTTTTTGTTCACTGAAGCCGTTGGACACACTAGAATGGGTCCATCACAAAAGGAGAGATTCGATGCGGACACCCAGACGCGGGAGTGCGTTCGATCAGGCCGAGGCGGCATTCAAGGCGGCGACCAGCAAGCCGGTGGAGGCTGCTCCCAAGACGGTTGCGCCGCCCTCGGGCAAGGAGATGGTGACGATCCGGCTGGATCGTGCCGTGCTGGAGCATTTCCAGGAGGATGGCCCGGGCTGGCAGGAGCGGATCAATGCCGCGTTGCGGCAGGCCGCTGGGCTGGCCGAGGAATAGGCGCCCTGTCCTGCCGCTTCAGAGCCGGCCACATCGTCATTCCCGCGAAAGCGGGAATCCCACTATTGTGCCGAGGGGAAGTGAGATTCCCTCGACTCACGCCACAAGTGCAACACCTGCTATGGTGTTGGTGCGATGGGAACTTTGTATGAGCAGTTGAGCCTGCGCGAGCGGGTTGAGATCGACATTGGGCGGCGCAAGGGGCTCTCGATG
>NZ_PYVW01000033.1 GCF_003056355.1 Devosia naphthalenivorans | reverse complement strand
CCAGCCAAGCTGGCCATCGTTGCCGCCATGCGAAAGCTCATCATAACCGCCAACGCCGTGCTCGCCAGCAATACCCTATGGAAAACCAACATGGATTGACACCAAACACGGTTGCTCAGGGGAGAGGGTAGCGCCGCCCGGAGCGCCAGCGACTTGGCAGAGCTAGGGTGAGGGGTGCGATGCTAGGACATCACGCATCTTGCAGCATCGCACCCCTCACCCGGCGCTGCGCGCCGACCTCTCCCCTGAGGGGCGAGGTGAACCGGTGCCTACCTATGTCATATGCGATAACCCCGGCTTGTCCGGGTGGTCCATGGGATGCCCCAACACCGCTGGATTGCCCCGGACGAGCCGGGCGATGACGAAAACTGCGATGTCCTTGAAACTACCGCCCACCAACAAAAAACACCGCCAGATCGCTCTGGCGGTGTTCAAAAACTCTAAAAGCCTGATGGCTTACGCCGCGTGGCTTTCCAGCCATTTGGTCAGGCCTGCCTTGGGCGTGCCGGCACCAATCTTCATGTCGGCGGCTTCGCCGCCCTTGAACAGGATCATGGTGGGAATGGAACGGACGCCATACTTGCTGGCGGTGCCCGGATTGTCATCGACGTTGAGCTTCACGATCTTGACCTTGCCGGCCAGTTCGCTCGACAGCTCATCGAGCACCGGAGCGATTGCGCGGCAGGGCCCGCACCACTCAGCCCAGAAATCCACGAGGACGGGCTCTTTGGAGTTGAGGACTTCCTCGCCAAAATTGGCGTCGGAAACATGAGTAGTCATGGGATTATTGCCTTTTGTTTTAGCGGCGGTGTGTCTGCGCCTAAAGCTGGGAAGAGTCCAGCCCAGGGGCAAGCGCACTCACCGCATGGTGAAGCCCTTTGAACCAGCCGCCAAAAGATCAGGCGGTAAATTCATCAACGATTCCAATTGTGTCCACAGGATTGCCGCATGCACTGCCTGTCCGGGGAAGAGCTGACCTGCAACCAACGCATATAATCCAAGCTGGGTGACATAGTTCCCCGGTACATCTTCAGGCCTGGTCGGCACCGCTGCATCGGACTTGTAGTCGACCAGAGTTACCCCCCGCTCGTCAACCACCAGCCGGTCGATACGCCCAGCCAATCGAATGGGCTCGCCGTCCCGCTCCCCATGCATCAAAAACGGCACTTCGGCCCGGCTATTGGGCCCGAACAGTTCCGCCAGCTCCGGCCGGCGCAGGATCGACATGGCCTTGTTCCCGATCCGCTCATGCACCTGCGGCGCTTCGGGCATCAGCGCCACCATCGCCTTGGGCACGATCTGCGGCCACAGCCCCTCATCGATTCGCACCAGATGCTGCAGCAGTGCATGCAGCACTATGCCCTCGCGCCGCGCCTGGTCCGGGTCGCGCGTCTGCTCGAGCAGGCTATCCAGTGCCTGCACCGGGCTCAAATGCCCGCGCGCCGTCGATGGCGAAACGATCAGCGGCGCCACCGGCTCCGGGACGTCACGTAAATCGAGGTCCGCCGGGGGCAGGACGGCTCCGGTCTTTCCCGTCCTTGCCGGCAGCGGCGCCACCCGCTCACGCGGATAAACCAGCGCCGTTTCCCGGCCATCCGAATCGGTCTGGCTCTCGGCATGGGGCCGCAGCGCCGTCTCGATCGCCTCGTACCAACTGCCCACCAACTGCTTGGCCGCGTCGTTTCCCGGCGTCAGCGCCCCGGTCACATAGAGCTCGTCCTCGGCCCGCGTCATACCCACATAAAGCTTGCGCCAATATTCCGCCGTCAGATTGCTGTCGATGTCCTGCTTGTGCGCAAGCGTGCCTGGCACATGCGCCTTGCTGCCCGCCGCATGGATCAGCAGCGGCCCCGGCGCTTCGGCCAGCAGGTACACGGGCTTGCTGATCTGGCTCCCCACCGGCTTCTTGCTCGCGTCTGCCAATATAACGATCGGCGCTTCCAGCCCCTTGGCGCCATGCACCGTCATCACCCGCACGCCCCCGCCCGTTTCGGCCAGCTCCCGCTTCACCGACACCGAGCGCGACCGCAGATTGGTGACAAACCCCTGCAGCGACGGCTGGTTGGTCTGTTCGTGGTCCAGCGCAAGCTTGAGCAGTTCGGCAAACACATCGTCCACCTCCCCGCCCATGCGCTGATGAAACCGCTTCAGCCCACCCTCTGCATAAAGCACCTGCGCCAAAAACTCGAACGGCCGTTCGAAATCGAGCGCGCTGCGCCAGCGGTGCAGCCGGTCGGCCGCTTCCCGGCAAGTTGGCGCCGTGCACCGCTCCAGCGCCTGCCACAGCGTCTCTCCGCCATCGCGCTGGCACAGGTCGAACAGATCGGCTTCGCTCACATCAAACAGTGGCGAGCGCAGCAGCGCCGCCAGTTGCAGGCTATCGGCGGGGTTCAGCAGCACATCGCACAGCGCCAGCAGATCCATCACCGCGATATGCCCGGTCACATTCAGCCGGTCCGCGCCCGGCGTTGGCAATTTGCACTTGCGCAGCGCACGAATGATCTCGGCAAACAGCGGCCCGCGCGCCTGCACCAGGATCAGCACATCGTCAGCCGTCACCGCCCGGCCACGCCCCGTCAGCGGCCGCCGCGCCTTGATCCAGCCGTCGATCTCGCGGGCGATGCGCATCGCCACCTGGCGCGGCGCCGTCTGCTCGGTTTCAAGCGCCGTTGTCGGCCATTCGCTGCCCTCCGGCACCTCGGCCGCCTGCTGCACCGGCGGCCATAGCGTCACGCTGCCACCCTTCATGGTGCGCGCCGTGTTGTGGTGCACCTTGTCCTCCTCCAGCAGCGCCGCCTGAATATGCGGCGCATCGCCCACCAGATCGACCGCCGCCAAAATCTCGGGCAGCGTCCGGAAACTGGTATGAAGCGGCAATGGCTTGAACGGCGCCTCCGCGTTCTCCGCCAGCCGCGCATATTCCCGCCCGGTCTCGCCAAACAGCTTGGGCTCCGCGCCCTGAAACGAATAGATCGACTGCTTCTGATCACCCACCGCAAACAGCGACCGCGGCCGATCGACGGCGCCCTCACCGCTGAAGAACTCGGCGGTGATGGCCTTGACCACCCGCCACTGCTCGCCATTGGTGTCCTGCGATTCATCGACCAGGATATGATCGATCCCCGCATCGAGCTTGTAGCGCACCCAATCGGCAGACTGCGTCTCGAACAGTGCAGCCAGCCGCGACACCAGATCGTCGAAATCCAGCAGCGATCGCGCCCGCTTGCGCTCCTCATACTGCCGGGCAATCGCCGCCACGATATCGAGCACCGCTTCACTACGCCCAACCAGCTTGAGCGGCATCAGTTCCTCGTCGAGCGCCGCCACCCGCTCCTGTTCGACTTCCAGCAATTCCGCAAGGTCAGGCCGCGCCTTGCGCTGCCCGGCGTTCAGCAGATTGGCCCGCAATCCCCGCGCACCATCGGCCTTGTCCACCACGAACAACCCGCAAATCTGCCCCGCCGTAAGCCGCTGCGGATCGAGCCGCGCCAGCAGGTCCACCAGCCGCGCGCCCTTCTCCACATTGCCATCGAACGCCTCGGCAAACTGCCCCAGAACCTGCGGCGTCAGCGCCGTATCGCCCACGATCTCGGCTACAACATCCGCTTCGCTCCGGTTGCCCACTTTGAGCAGCTTGCGCAAATTCTGCTTGCTCGCCGCAAGGTCCCGCAACACCGCCTTGAGCTTGCGCCCATCGCCGATCGCCGCATCGATTGCCACTTCGATCTGGCTATTGCTCAGCGTCTCGAACAGCGTCTCCACCGCCCCCGCAACGCCCAGCCCCTCGGCCAGCACCCGCTCGCGGGCCGCCAGCAACATGCCGGCGCGCTCTTCATCCTCGATCACGCTGAAGTCGAACGGCACCCCTGCTTCCAGCGGAAACCGGTGCAGCACCGATTCGCAAAACGCGTGGATGGTGACGATCTTGAGCCCGCCCGGCGTTTCCAGCGCCCGCGCAAACAGCGTCCGCGCCCGCTCCCGCATCTCGTCGGTGAGCGCATCCCCCTCGATCCCAACCAGCTCCTTTTCCAGCAGCGCCGGCTCCATCACCGCCCATTCGGCCAGCGCTGAAGCCACGCGGCGCCGCATCTCGGCCGCCGCCGCCTTGGTATAGGTCAGGCACAAAATGGATTCCGGCTTCACCCCCGCCAGCAGCATCCGCAACACGCGCCGCGTCAGCACATAGGTCTTGCCCGATCCGGCATTGGCCGAAACCCAGATCGACCAGCCGGGATTTGCCGCCTGCGCCTGGTTGCGCGCTGTGTCGAACGGCACCTGCAAAGCCCCGCGTTCCCCGCTCATGGCTCGCCCTCCTCGCCATCGACGGCGGTCCATTCTGCCACCCGCGCCAGATGCTCATAGGCGCCCGCAAAGCGCTGACCCGGCAGCGGCAGCAAGCGCGCCGGCATCGGCACATCGCCAAACAGGAAATGCACCACATGCCGCTGCATCCGCCGCGACAGTTCATCCGCCGCTTCCATCAGCGCAAAATTGTCAGCGGGAACAAAATCCCTGGGCCCAAAAGCATCCGGCCCCAGGCCGATCTTGATGTAGGTCAGCCGCGACGTCTGCGCTGGCGCGACACCCTCCAGCGCCCCGATTCTCGCCATCTGCGCTTCCAGCAGCAATTGCGGCACTTCGAACGCCTGCATCGCCCCCTTGCTCGGCACCACCCCGGTCTTGAAGTCGATGATCTCGAGCGTTCCATCCGCCATTTCGTCCACCCGGTCGGCCCGCCCGGTCAGCACGAAATTCTCCGCCAGCTTCAGCGTCCATTGCCCGTTGATTTCGGCATGGCGCTTCTTGACCCGCGGCTCGCGCCCGCGCTCATAAACGAGGAACTGCTCGGCCGCCGTCGTAAACCGCCGCAGCCAGATATCGCGCCGCTCCGCAATGCCCTCGAGCCCCGCGAACTTCCGGATCGCAATCGCCTTGAGCACATCAAGCGCATCGACCGCCATGAAGTCGTGCCCTTCCAGCACGAAATCGGCAAAGATATCGTGGGTGATATTGCCCCGTTCGCGCGCATCGGGGTCCTCGCCCAGTGGATCGAGCGGCTTCAGCTTGAGCACGTGCTTGGCATAAATGTCATAGGGCGAGCGCATCAGCGTTTCGATCTCGGTGATCGAAAGCTTGCGCGGCCGCAAGCTCGGCGCCGGCGCGGGCAGGGGACGTTCGGCCGATACCGTCTCGCTCACCGCATCGATCCGCCGCGCCTGATCCACCCATTTCTGCCCCTTCCCCTGCCACTTCTTGGCTGCTTCCTCGCCCGCAAAAGCCTCCAGCCGCTGCATCAGCCGCGAAGCGATGGCCGGGCTCGAGCCGACCCGTTCGGAAAAGCTGACGATGACCTCAGCATTGCCCAGCCCTTGCGCAAAATCATGGGCCGCCTGCCCCTGCCGCCGCTCCGGCGGCTCCAACCCCGCCGCCAGCCGCATGCCCCGGCTCAGCCACGGTCCGGGGTCGGCAGCCTCGGGCCATTTGTCCTCGTTCAGCGCCGAAAGGATTAACAGGTCCGGGTGCTGCAACCGCGCTTCCAACTGCCCCCAGATGGCGATGTCGTTGCGCCGCTCCTCATGCGTGCGCACCTGGAACCCCACCATCAGCGCCGCCAGCACACCCTCCAATTGCCTCGGCGCGAAATGATGCCCCTCGCCATGCTGCGCCTGCATTTGCGCCGCCCAGTCATCAAGCTCCTGCCGCCCCGGAATCTGCGCCCCATCCGCCACATTGGTGAACGCCGAACACAGCGCCGAAGCCAGATCGCTCGCGCAGATCACCGGCGCTGCGATCACCTTGTGCAACGGCTCCAGCGCCGCTTCGATCCTGTCGAGCAGCGCCCCGATCGCCTCGCCCTCGTGCGGCTTGAGCCGGCGCGCCGGATACGCCGCCGTCCCATCCAAATTGGCTTGCAACAGCCCCCGAACGCTCGCCAGCCCCGGGTTGAGCCTTTGCCCGCGCAGCAGCCCAAGCTCGATCGCATCGGCCAGTTGCGTCACCGCAATGCGCTCCAGCCCGAACAATGCCGACCGGTTCCGCAGCAGGCTCATCAAATCCACAGGCGTGCAGCCGTTCGCTGCCAGCGCCAGGATCTGCCGCAGCAATCGCCCCGCCGCCGATTGAAACAGCGGCGCACCCGCCGCATCGTCCACGGTGATGGCAAAGCGCTTCAGCTCCGCCGCAATACGCCGCGCCAGATTGCGGTCCGGCGTCACGATGCCAACGGTTTTCCAATCGGCAAGGCTCGCCCGCGCGGCCAGCGCCACCGCCCGCGCCTCCTCGTCCTCGTTGCGCGCCCGGATCACCGCCAGCCCTTTGCTGGCCGCCTCCAGCTCCGCCGCCGACAACCGGTTCTCCGCCCATCGCGCCGTATCCTTTGTCAGCGCCAGCGCCCGATTGACCATCAAAGTCCGCTGCGCCCCCGCAGGCGGCACTTCATGCTGAGCAAAGAGGTCCCAGTCGTCCCCCTCTCCCTTGCGAGGAGGGATCAAGGGTGGGGGGCGGTTGGCCCCAATATCGAAGCCCGCCACCAGTTCCGTAACCTCAGCCACCCCCGCCCCAAGGTGCCGCAGCAATTGCGCCAACCCATATTGCGGATGCCCATGCGGATTATTGCCATGCTCCAGCAGCGCCTGGTGATCCGCCGCGCTCATCGAACAATCGAGCCCCGGCAGCACCACCGCCCCACGCGGCAATTCATTGATCGCCTTGAGCAGCCGCGCCGTCGCCGGAATCGACCCCGTCGACCCTGCCGCGATCACCGGCCGGTCGCCATACAGCAGCTTCGCCGCCATGGCCTGCCGGTCCAGCCGCTGGCTGCGCAGGCTCGCGGCATCCGCCTTGCCCTTGCTCTCCAGCCATTGCGGCCAATAGCTTAGCGCAATGTCGAGAAACTGCAGCGTCTGCTGCCAATAAGCGCTGAGGTTCGCTTCCACATCGGAAACAATGGCGCGGATGTCACCGGCCGTGCGCTCCTCGGTCACGAGGTCGTCGATCAGCGCCCCCAGCGATTCCGCCATGGAAAGCACTTCCCCGGCAGTCGGCGGCGTCGAAAACGCCTGCCGCCCCGCCTCGGTATTGGCCCAGGCGTCAACCAGTTGCGACAGCACCAGCCGCCGCTCCAGCGCCGTTGCCGTCGGCAAGGGTATCGCCGCATCGAACGGCGGCAGGAACGGTTCCTCGTCCTCCACCTCGCCGCCAAAGGTGCGGATATCCGGCAGCAGCCCATGCCCTAGTTGCGAGAATTCATTGGCCAGCGCCAGCTTGGCCCGCCCTGTCGGCACGACGATGGTCACATCCGTCAGCCAGAACGGGTGCGAACGATCGGCGCCACCCAGCAGCGTCCCATCAATGACCTTCTCCGCCAGCGTGCGCAGAAAAACCGCGTGCGGCGCAATGGAATAAAGCGTCATGGCTGGAGCCGCCGCTCCGCCTCGGCCAGCGCCTCGGGGTCCCCCACATGGAACCACGGCGCGTCCAGCGCCACCCCGGCCACACTCTCCCGCTCGATGCACTCTTCAAACAAATCATTGAGCGAGAACGCCCCGTCCGGCGTGCCGTCGAACAGTTTTTTACCCACCAGCGCGGCCCCGCCATAGATCACGGGCGCACCATAATCGCGCGTCACCAGCCCCTGCGGCGACAGGCAAAAATCATGGCTGCGCTCGAACCCGCTGGCATCGCGCGGATGCACGCAGAGCAGTACCATCTCGGTTTGTTCGGTAAACCGCCCGATCATCCGCCCCAGCGGCGCATCGCTTCCCGCCGGCCAGAACGCATCGGTGTTCATCACGAAAAACGGGTCCGAATGCAGCATCGGCAGCGCCCGCTTGACGCCCCCGCCCGTGCCCAGCAATTCCTCTTCCCGGCTGACCTTCAGCAGCCCGCCAAAATGGGCCAGCACCTGGTCAGCCCGATAATGCGCATTGGCCGTAAACCGCTTGGCGCCCTCGGCCCGGGCATTAGCCATGATCCGCTCGATCAGCGGCACCCCCGCCACCGGCACCAGCGGCTTCGGAATAGTCTCCGTAACCGGCCGCAACCGCGGCCCCAGCCCCGCCGCCAGCAACATCACATCCGGGAATCGCACCATTTCGCTCATGGGCGGATAAGACCGGGGAGGGGCCACATTGTCCAGCCCGAGCTCTCTCAGTCAACTCCCTCCCCCTTGCGGGGAGGGATCAAGGGTGGGGGAAGGTTAGCCCCGTTTCCCCAGTAGACCTTAGCCGCCAGAGTAGAAATTACGAGCGGGCTCTCGAAGCCCACTCCAGCAAGCTCGCGAGCCCCACAAACGGCACTCCCGCATGCTCGGTCAGCCCCGACGCACACGTGCTCACCGTCGAAACGCCCAGTGTGCACCCCGCCGGAATATCGCTGCGCACAAACCGCGTCGCATGCGCGTTGAGCTCGGGGAAAAACAGCCCCTTGTCGCCGGCATAGCCACAGCATGATATCGAACTCAGCACCGCAATCTCGCTTGCACAAGCCCGCGCAATTGCCTCGGTCATCGGCTGCTCGGCCAACCGCTGCGCCGAACAATTATGATGCACCGCCACCACCGGCAGCTGTTGCGTGATCGTCAGCCGCGGCAACACCTGATTGACCAGGAACTGCGCCGAATCGAGCACCGGTGCATCTCCCGGAAACTCCCGCAAATGCTTGGCGCAGGTCGAAGCATCGGTCACCACGCTCAATCGTCCCGCATCCGACAGCGCCGACAGCTGCTGCTTCAACTCGCCGCCAACCCTTGCGGCTTCCTCGGGAAAGCCCTTGGACTGGAACGGCTGCCCGCAGCACTGCCCGTTCAGATGCTCGGGCATGACCACATCGAACCCCGCCCGCCCAAGCAGCGCCAACATGGCTTCCGGCGCAGCAAGCAAGCCATGCTCGGTCTCCGGCGCCCCGAACATACGCGTCGCGCAGCTTGGGAAATAAACCACCGATTGCCGTCCGCTCTGGGCAATCGGCACCGGAAATCCGGTCCGGCGCGGGTCCTGCCGGTCCTCCACCGTCTTTGGCGCGCCCGGTCCATGCCGCAGCGCCCGCGACACGCGCGGCACCCGTTCCCCGGTCAGCCGCCGCGCCGCGTCTGTCACCGCCTCCACCGCCTGCGCTGGGACGATCTTGCGCGCCGCATCGGCAATTGCCACCCCGCCGCGCATCATGGTTTCCACCGCCCCGCGATGGTCCGCCGCAAAGCCCGCCACCGAGCGCGCTGTGGCGCCTCGCCGCCGTCCGCGCTCTCCGATGATCATCGTCCCCGTCTCGATCCCCACCGGGCATCGTGTCGAGCACATATTGCACGCCGCGCAGGTATCGAGCCCCGGATACTGGAAATCGGCATCGAACTGCTTGAGGCGCTCAGGGTTCTCCCCCGACGCCCGCATGCGCTCCCGCTCGCGGGTGACCGCAATCCGCTGGCGCGGCGATAGCGTCATCTGGTGGCTGGGGCAGGCCGGCTCGCAAAAGCCGCACTCGATGCAAAGGTCCACCAGTTCGTCGGCCGGCGGCATCACCTTGAGATTCTTGATATGGATATGCGCATCGGCGTTCAGCAGCACGCCCGGATTGAGCAGCATTTCCGGATCGAACAGCGCCTTGATCCGGTGCATGATTGCATAGGCCTTGGCGCCCCATTCGGCCTCGACGAACGGGGCAATAGCCCGCCCGGTGCCATGCTCCGCCTTGAGCGAGCCGCCATATTGTACCGATACCAGCTCCGACAGATCGCGTGAAAAGCGGTCGAACTTTTCCGCCGAACCCGGCAGCGAAAAATCGTCGCTCATCTGGAAGTGCAAATTGCCCGCCAGCGCGTGCCCGAAGATAATGGCGTCCTCGTAGCCGTGCGCGTCCAGCAATTGGCGCATGTCGAGCACGAATTCGGCCAGCCGCTCGATGGGTGCTGCCACGTCCTCGGTCAGCATTGCCGTGCCCTTGGGCCGCGCCGCGCCGCCGGAAGCAAAGAACCCCTTGCGAATGTCCCACAGCGCATGGCTGCGCGACTCGTCCGTGGAAAAATCCACATGCGTCGCGCCGTGGCGCTGCAGCAGGTCCACCGCTTTTGCAGTCTCACTCGCCAGGGTGTCGGCATCCGGCGCCGTCACGTCGATCAGCACCGCCGGAGAGTTTTCCGTCAGCCAGGGAAGCAGCGGCGCCATCGGCGGCAGATGCTCCACCGTCTGCAGCGCCCGCCGCTCGATGTATTCGGCTGCGGTCACCCCCGTCGTCACCTGCACGCCGCCATTGGCCATCTCGATGATCGCCCGTCCCGCCGATTGCGGATCGGGGAAGGGCACCAGCGCCGTGGCCTTGAACGGATGCTCGGGCACGGTGTTGTAGGTCACTTCCGACACGAAGCCGAGCGTGCCCTCTGAACCGACGATCAAATGGACCAGGATATCGAGCGGGTCGTGGTAATCGACCAGCGCATTGAGCGAATAGCCCACCGTATTCTTGATGCGATATTTGTGCCGGATCAGCGCCACCAGATCGGCATCCGCCATCACCTCATGGTGCAATTGATGCAGCCCATCCAGCATCTCCGCGTGGCTCACACGAAACGCATCCCGGCTCGCCGCATCGCCCGAATCGAGCATGGTCCCGTCGGTCAGCACGATCCGCAACCGCGCCATGGTGTGGTAGGTGTTCTGCGCCACCCCGCAACACATGCCGCTTGAATTGTTGTTGACCACCCCGCCGATCTTGCACGTCGCCTGCGAGGCCGGGTCCGGCCCGATCTTCTTGTTAAATGGCTTCAGCGCCCGGTTGGCATTGGCCACGATGATCGCCGGCCCCAGCGTGATCTGCTCGGCGCCCGGATGGATTGCGAGCTTGCGCCAGCCATCGCCCAATACGGCCAGCACCCCGTCGGTCACCGCTTGTCCCGAAAGCGACGTCCCCGCCGCCCGAAAGGTGATCGGCAATTTCTCCGCGCGGCACGCCGCCATCACGGCGCGCACCTCGTCCTCGGAATTGATGAACACCACCGCGGCCGGAATCAGACGGTACGAACTGGCGTCCCCGCTCCAGGCATAGGTCATCAGCGGATCGGTAAACATCCGGCCTTTGACTTGGCCCCGAAGGCGGGCGACCGCCCGCTCCCCCGCGGCTTGCCGGTCCGGCGTTGCACTGGTCTGCTGGGTCGAAGAAAGAAGAGCTTGCTGCATGCGCCCTAACTAACATGTTAGTTGCGACAGCGCATATCAAAAAAGAGACCCCATGGTGAGCTTGTCGAACCACGAGGTCGAGAGAGTGGAGGCTTGAGTGCCACGACCCCATGGTTCGACAGGCTCACCATGAGGTCTACTGTCGGGGACGCGTCACCACTCAGATATCGACATCATCCTCACCCAGCGCCTCGATCTCCGCCGCCGCCCTGCGCAAAATCTCAGCCGCATGCCGCTGCTGCTCTTCGCTGCTCCGCCGCGCCTTCTTGATCGCCGCCTTCAGCGTGCGCCGCGCATCGTTCAGCTCGGGCACCACATCCTTCAAATCGCGATCCGCCGGCTCAGCCGCAGCCTCATGCCACGACCCACGCCCGCCTTGCGCCGGCTCGTCACCCCGGCCAAATGGCCAATCCGCACGGGCAAATTCGCGGAACCGGCTCATCTGCTCGCCGGCCTTGGCCAGGAACGACAGCGTCGATTCGATCGCCTCGCGATTATCCGCCAGATGCAGCCGGCCCGCCTCGGTGATGGTATAAAGCTTCTTGTTGCCATCCACCTGCGAGGTGACGTAGCCCGCTTCCTCAAGAAACGTCAGCGCCGGATAGACGATACCGGGGCTGGGCGCATAAAAGCCCGCCGATTTTTCCTCGACCGCCTTGATCAAATCATAGCCGTGCCGCGGCTGCTGCTCGATCAGATACAGCGCCACCAGCCGCACATCGCCGGAGGCGAGCATCCGCCCGATGCGGAAATTGCCGCCCATATTGCCCAGATTATCGACACCTTCCATGCCTGCGGCCAGCCGCCCCCAGCCACGCCGGGCCATGGCCTCCATGCGGCGCCAATTGATGTCGCCCTCTCTCCAGGAATTACTCATGTCAGTTCTCCGATATATCTTTGCTCATTGACCCAGGAGATCGTGAGCCGCCTAGCCCTTTTCAAGATATATCTTACGACTGTTTTAGCGCCGAGGAACTACTTAGGCCGGAAGCGCGTTTGTCGTGGTGAGGGAGTCCGAGGAGGATGACATGCGCCACCGCACCCCGCATCACGATCAATCGACCGCGGCCAAAATTCGGCAAATGAGCGATCCACCGCGCAAGCGCTGGCCGCTCGGCTTGATGCTCTATGGCATCCTGACCACCCTTGGCGGGCTGGCCCTGCTTGTCGCGGAGTAGCTGGCGCCGTTAGGCGGGGTTGCCCGTCGCCGCCGGCTTGTCGAACTGCCCATGCTTGCGGAAGCGCCACATATAGGTGGGCAGGATCGTGTCCATCGATGTGGGCGTGATTCCGAACGCAGCAAAACCCCGCTTTTCGCGGATCGCCTCGTCCGACACCACATTGTCCACGCCCAGCAATTCCACCTGGTCCGAGGTCAGCAGCGGCGGAAACGGCAGAAAGGAAAAGGGCAGGGCCATCAGCTTGGCAATGCCCTTGGGCAGCGGCAGCAGCGGCCGGTTGCGCTGGGTTTCGCGCATCACGCGCTCCATCAGCGCCCGATAGCTTTCCACCTGCGGCCCGCCCAGTTCATAAATGCGCCCGCCCCGCACCAGCCCTTCGGCCGCCATGGCAATGGCCTCGGCGACGTCACCCACAAAGGCCGGCTGGAAACGCGTGTTTCCCCCGATCAGCGGCAGCACCGGGAACCAGCGCGTCAGCGACCCCATCAGGTTGAAAAATCCGTCATCCTGCCCGAACATCACCGATGGCCGCATGATGATGGCGCTCGGGAAAGCCTTGAGCACGCCCGATTCACCCGCCAGCTTGCTCGCGGCATAGCGGCTGACATCGGCCGCCTTGTCCACGCCCAGCGCCGACATGTGCACCAGATGCTTTGCACCCAGCCGCTTGGCCGCCTCGGCGATCAACACCGCGCCGCGATTATGCACCGCGTCGAATTTCTGCGGACCGCGCTCATAGCCCACGCCCACCAGGTTGATCACGATATCGGCGCCGGCAATCGCCCGCTCGATGGATTGCTGGTTGCGGATATTGGCCTGGATGCGCACCACCTGGCCAACGCCGCCGCCCAACAGGGTAACCTGCCGCGTCAGATTGGGCCGGCGCACCGCCACCCGCACGCGGTGGCCGCGCTGCGCCAGTTCCTGCACCACCTGCGTGCCCACGAAGCCCGAACCGCCGAAGACGGTGACGAGTTTGGGTTCGAGGCTGTTCATCTGGCGGCTCCGGCGAGAGAAAATCTTTCCCGCTTCTATCGCATGGCCGGCGCCGCTGTCGAGGCCTGCAAAGCCGAATCGCCCTTGACTCCGCACCGATGATGTTCTCTTTTCGTTCCTGGATATGCAATAGGAGGGAGCGCCTCATGACCCAAAGCAAAACCTATAACGGCCAATGCCATTGCGGCGCGGTTCGCTTCACCGCCACCACCGACCTGTCCGGCATGGGCGATTGCAATTGTTCGCGCTGCCGGCGCCTGGGCTGGATCATGCAGGCCGTGCCTGCCAGCGATTTCACCCTGCAAAGCGGCGCGGACGATTTGGTGCCCTACCATTTCAACACCCACAAGATCGATCATCAGTTCTGCCGCCAATGCGGCATCGAGCCATTCGCGCGAGGCGTCGACCAGAAGGGCGGCGAAACCGTCATGGTCAACGTCAATTGCCTGGAGGACGCGCCGCCGGTCGATCGCAGCACGATCCAGCATTGGGATGGAGCAAATTGGTGAGCATACATAAAAGCGCAACAAAGCTGATTGACATCGCCCCCGCCTACCCCTAGTTACACCCCCGCTTGCCCAGATGGCGGAATTGGTAGACGCGCACGGTTCAGGTCCGTGTACCGCAAGGTGTGGAAGTTCGAGTCTTCTTCTGGGCACCAGATTTTTGAACCCCGGTCACGATGAAAATCGCGACCGGGGTTTTCTGTTTCGGGACAGCGCATGCACCGCTTGCCATTCGCAAGTGATTGCCCGCCGAACTCCCCAACCCACGGCGCTTCCTGATATGTGCCACCAACCCATCCACCCGCCGGTGTTTCCCTCGGGCTCGACCCGAGGGCCACCCTCAACCCGGCACAAGCGTCGAGAGACCCCCGGATCAAGTCCGGGGATGCGATTGGGCCTCCCGACTTTCACCCACAAATCGTCACCCTCGGGCTCGACCCGAGGGCTCTGTACTTGCCCGGCGCGAGTTGAAGTGCAGTCCCCTGGGGTCAAGCCCAAGGGTGACGACCGAGTACGTTGCACCACTGGGCAGGGCTACCGCCTATGGCACGGCAGCCACCGGCTCACCTCGCCCCTTGTATGTTTCCTTTGAGGCCGTGATTGACGATGATCGGCCTTGGAGCGTGGCGTGAGCCATGGTCCGGGCCGGATAGCCTGTAGCCCCTCAGAGCCAGCCAAGCTCGCCCTTGAGCA
>NZ_PYVW01000032.1 GCF_003056355.1 Devosia naphthalenivorans | reverse complement strand
AATCCCTGACCGTTATGGCCAGCGCCGGCTGGCGCGCCAACTTGTGGCGGGCATCCCAGCGCCGGCGCCGCGCCGCCAGACCATCCGCCCGCTCGCCATCATAGCTCCCGCGCCAATGCCTGGTGGGCCTGCCATTGCGCCCCAACTCACGGCTGATGGTTGAGGCCGAACGCCCCAGCATCTGGCCGATCGCCTGCATCGAGAGCCCCTTGCGCCGCCCAATGTCGATCTCAACCCCCTCCCGCAGGCTCAACTGCTCATACAAAGTTCCCATCGCACCAACACCATAGCAGGTGTTGCACTTGTGGCGTGAGTCGAGGGAATCCCACCTTTGTGCCGAAGGGAAGTGAGATTCCCGCTTTCGCGGGAATGACGCGGCGAAACTGACAGGTCGGCAAAAGTCCAAGGCGAACACTCCCTCCAAGGGGAGGGAGGCACCACCTGCCGATCCGGCGGGCGTGACGCCTAGCGCAGCCAGCCGCTAGGGCGGGGCTGCAGTTCCATCTGCCCACCCTTGGTCGCTTCGTCGATCGCGGCGATTTCTTCGGCGCTCAGATCGAGATTGTTGAGCACGCCTAGGTTGTCCTTGAGCTGGTCAAGATTGCGCACCCCGACCAGCGCCGAGGTCATCTCCGGACGCCGCAGCACCCATGACAGCGCCAGTTGCACCATGGATTGACCGCGCGCCCGGGCAATCTCGCCGACCTTGTCTACGGCTTCGAGAACCCGCGGCTCGATATGGCTGGCGCGGAGCGATCCGTTCGGGTTCTCCCCACGTGTGCCGCTCGTTTTGCCGGAATTGTACTTGCCCGAAAGCACACCCTGCGCCAGCGGGGAGAAGGCGATAACGCCGATGCCAAGCTCGCCACAGGCATCGATCGTGCGGTCGTTCTCGATCCAGCGGTTGATCATCGAATAGCTGGGCTGGTGAATGGTCGTCGCGACCCCCATCTCCTTGAGGATGCGGTGGGCCTCGCGCGTTTCCGCTTCCGGATAGCTTGAAATGCCGACATAGAGCGCCTTGCCCTGCCGCACCGCATGGGCCAGCGCGCCCATGGTTTCTTCCAGCGGCGTCTCAGGATCGTAGCGATGGGAATAAAAGATATCGACATAGTCCAGCCCCATGCGTCTGAGCGATTGGTCCAGACTCGCCAGCAGATATTTGCGACTGCCGAATTCGCCATAGGGGCCGGGCCACATATTGTAGCCGGCCTTGGTGGAGATGATCAGCTCATCCCGATAGGGCCGGAAGTCGCGCGCCATGACCTGGCCGAACAGCTCTTCGGAAGACCCTGCGGGAGGGCCGTAATTATTGGCCAGGTCGAAATGGGTGATGCCATTGTCGAAGGCATATCCCAGGATTTCCATGGCAGAGGGATAGTCGCGCGTGCCGCCAAAATTCTGCCAGAGGCCCAGGCTGATCACCGGCAGTTTCAGTCCGGACCGGCCGGAGCGGCGATATTGCATGGTGTCATAGCGTGCCGTATCGGCCCGATAGGTCATGGTGTCCTCCAACGATTTCTCGATTTGGCCGCGCGTGCGGCAGATGGTATGAGCCAGGCCGATGACCGGACTGCGTGATGTTATGAGCCCCAATCTGCCCCAAGCCAATCAACCATACAAGGTCATGGCGATCTATAAGTTCGCCGATCTGCCGGATGCCGAGGCGATCCAGCCCGTGCTGGCAAAGTTCTGCTGCAGCCACGGCATCAAGGGCACGCTGATCCTCGCGCCGGAAGGCATCAACGGCACCGTGGCCGGCACTCCCGAGGCAATCGACGCCCTGGCCGCCGAATTGTTCGAAGGCACATTGTTCAGCGGCCGGCTGAGTGGCGCCGAGGTTAAATACTCCACTGCCGAGGCCATGCCGTTCCTGCGCATGAAGGTTCGCCTCAAGCCCGAGATCGTCACCCTGCGCGCGCCGGAAGCCAATCCATCGCGGCAGGTGGGCACCTATGTCGAGCCGGAAAACTGGAATGCGCTGATCGAGCGCAACGACGTGGTGCTGGTCGATACGCGCAACGACTATGAAGTGGGGCTGGGAACCTTCCAGCGTGCGCTGGACCCGGCAACCAAGACATTCACCGAGTTCAAGGACTATGTCGAGGAGCACCTCGATCCGCAGCGCGACAAGAAGGTGGCGATGTTCTGCACCGGCGGTATCCGTTGCGAGAAGGCGTCGTCCTACCTTTTGAGCAAGGGCTTCGAGGAGGTGTTTCACCTCAAGGGCGGCATTCTCAAATATCTGGAAACCGTTCCGGAAATCGAAAGCCGCTTTGCTGGCGAGTGTTTCGTGTTCGATGAGCGCGTGTCGGTGGGTCATGGGCTGGCCGAAGGCGACGCAACGCTTTGCCGGGCCTGTCGGCATCCGCTGACGGCAGCTGACCGAGCCGACCCTGCCTTCCAAGAGGGCGTTGCCTGCCCACACTGCTCCGGTGATGCCGAAAAACATGCGGCGGCGGCTGAGCGGCAACGCCAGATCGATCTTGCCCGGCAGCGCGGCGTGGCGCACCTTGGCGATGAAGCAGCGGCCCTGGCTGCGCAACGCAAGGCACAGAAAAAGGCCCAGGCTGAAGCCTCGCGCCTGCGCAACAAGACGGGCTGATCAGGCCGCAACAACAAGCGGCGAATGGGCGAGGGGGAGCGGCTCAAGTGGAATATGACTTTGTTATCGCTGGCGGCGGCTCTGCAGCCAGCGTTGCCGCCATGCGCCTGGTCCGCGATTTCGGTTTCACCGTGCTACTTCTGGAGCGCGGCCCCGCCAGCACCAACCGCATCATGGCCATGCCGGCCGGATACATGAAGTTCCTGGCGCGAGACGACTATCTCGAAATGCACAAGACCGTGCCACAGCCGCAACTGGGCGGCCGGGCACCGATCGTTCCGGTCGGCAAGGCATTGGGCGGCGGCAGCGCGGTCAACGCCATGGTCTATATGCGCGGGCAGGCCGACGATTATGATGGCTGGGCGGCGAGCCTGGGCAACAGCCACGACTGGTCCTACCAGGACATGCTGCCCCATTTCACCGAACTTGAGGCCAATAGCCGGCTTAGTGACCAGTTCCACGGCACCGCGGGCAATCTGCGCGTGTCCGACCCGGGCCATGTGACCGGCACCACGCAGGACTTCCTCGCCGCAGCACAGGCGTTGGGACATGAACATAACCCCGATTTCAACGGCGCCCGCCAGAGCGGCGTCGGCATCATGCAGCATACCTATGGTCAGTGGGGGCGCTACAAGGAGCGCTCGGACGCCAAAAAAGCGTTCCTTGACCCGCTGGCCGCCGACAAGCGGCTGACCATCATCACCGGCGCGCGGGTGGACCGCATCATCATCGAAGATGGCCGCGCCGTGGGCGTCGCCTATACACGACAGGGGCAGGCCCACACCGCCCGCGCGGGCAAGGAGGTGCTGGTGGCGGTAGGCACCTATAACAGCGCCAAGCTGATGATGCTGAGCGGCATTGGGCCCGCCGATCACCTGCGCGAGCACGGCATCGAGGTACTCGCCGATCTGCCCGGCGTCGGTCAGAACCTGCAGGACCACCACGAAGTCCCGGTGATCGCGACGACCAAAGCCCCGTCCGGCTATTTTGGGCAGGACAAGGGCTGGCCGATGATCCGCAATGGCCTGCAATATCTGCTGTTCAACTCCGGACCCGTTACCACCACCGGCATCGAGGCCTGCCTGTTTTTCGATCCGAACGGGGGCGATCGTCCGACGATCCAGCTCTACTGCGCGCCGATCGTTTATCTGGATCGGGACGTGAGCGCGGCCAAGCCGACCTGGGGCGTGACCTTCACCTCATGCCTGCTGCGGCCGAAGGCGCGCGGTTCGGTCACGCTTCGCTCCGCTGATCCCGCCGACCAACCGCTGGTCGATTGCAACTTCTTCGGGCACCCCGACGATCTGCGACTGACCATCGCGGCCTTGGCGACGGCGCGGCAATTGCTGCAGACCGAGCCGCTCAAATCCAAGATCGCGGAAGAATTGCTGCCGGGTGCCGCGGTTATGGAAGATCCACAGGCGCTTGAGCGCTATTGCGGGCAGACCGTCAAAACCAACTACCATCCGGTCGGAACGCTGCGCATGGGAACGGAGAACGATCCGATGGCTGTGGTTTCGCCCCACCTCAAGGTGCGTGGGCTCGACGGCCTCAGGGTCATCGATTGCTCGATCATGCCCCAGATCGTCTCGGGCAACACCAATGCGCCCGCCATGGCGATTGGCAGCAAGGCGGCAAGTCTGATCGGGCAGGAATATGGCCGGGCCTAGCCGGCGGGCGGTGCATCTTGCGCCGGTTCGGCATGGGCCGGGCCTGCATCCGAAACAACGGCCTTGTCCGTCAAAGCCTGGCGTAGCTGCGCGCTGGGCGTAAAGATCACCGTATGGCGGGGCGAGATTACATGCTCGCTCCCGGTCCGGGGATTACGCCCGACACGCTGTGCGCGGGCCCGGACCTGCAATGAGCCAAAGCCGGTGAGCTTGACGTTCTTGCGCTCCATCAGCGCGGTGCCCATCAGCTGGAACATGGAATCGGCGATGGCAGCGATGTCGGTCTTGCTCAATCCCGTCCGCGCTGCTGCCACTTCGCTCAGTCCCGCACGTGTGATCGTATTGCCCATCTTTGCTCCCCTAACATAGGATAATTGATAAGAAGAACTTGACGTGTAGTCCAGAGGATCTGGATTCCTAACCTGAACTGCGAGTTCATGTTATGTTGACTTATTTTAGAATGGTTATAAGCTAGGACCATTCGTTAACGGCGGCAGGGCGTCGATTCTGCTCTTTTCGAGCGGCAATCGGCCCGACTTTCCTACCCATGAAGGCTCCAAAGTGAGACTAACCAGACAATCCAACTATGCCATCCGCACATTGGTCTACTGCGCCGTCAATGAGCCGGGATTGAGCCGGGTGGCCGATATTGCCAAGGCCTACAACATTTCCGAGCTGTTCCTGTTCAAGCTGATCAAGCCGCTGGTCGAGAATGGCTTGCTGGCGACGGTGCGCGGCCGGCATGGCGGCATCAAGCTTGGCAAGGCCGCCGAGGACATTACCCTTCTCGACACGATCCGCCTTACCGAAGAGAATTTTGCGCTGGCCGAGTGTTTCGAAGACGGCGCCGATTGCCCGCTGATCGGCGAGTGCGATCTCAATGGCGCCCTGCGTGAAGCCCTGGGCGCATTCTTCGAGGTGCTGGCGAGCTATACCATCGCCGATCTCGCCAGCAAGAAGCGCTCCATCCGTGATCGACTGGGCCTCTCCACACTGGAAGCCGTGATGGAGCCCCTGCACTAGGCTGGGCGAACTGTTCGTCGTATCCACGGCGTCATCTGCTCCTCACCCCCCAACGTGGTGGTCCAGGCGGATTTTAGAAATATGACTTTGACAGTCATGTTATGTTGTGGTTTTCTGTCGCCATAGCGCAGGACGCCGATCTTGTCCTGCGGCCGTGACGACGGGGGCTTGCTGCATCCGTCTCCCCGGGCAGGTCAGGGTCCTCAACGCCCTGACCTGCCTTTTCTTTCCCCCTTTCGTGTGATCTATCCGCGCTCATGGCTGCAGCACCCCTTCTTACGCTTCAAAATATTCAACTGACTTTCGGCGGCACGCGCCTGCTCGAAGGCGCCGAACTGATCGTTTCACCCGGCCAGCGCATCGCGCTGGTGGGCCGTAACGGCTCGGGCAAATCGACCCTGCTCAAGATCGCGTCGGGCGACGTGGCCTATGACGGTGGCGTGCGGTTCGTCGAACCCAGCGCAACACTGCGCTATCTGCCGCAGGAGCCCGATCTGTCGGCCTATGCGACGACCCTCGAATATGTCGAGGCGGGCCTGGGGCCGGGTGATGATGAATACCGCGCCCAATATCTGCTGAGCTCGCTTGGCCTGAGCGGCACCGAGGACCCCAAGAAGCTTTCAGGCGGCGAAGGCCGCCGCGCCGCCCTCGCGCGCGTGCTTGCCCCCAAGCCCGATATCCTGCTGCTCGACGAGCCTACCAACCATCTGGATCTGCCGGTCATCGAGTGGCTGCAGGCCGAACTCGATTCGCTGCGCTCGGCCATGGTGCTGATCAGCCACGACCGTCGCTTCCTTTCCGATCTGACGCGCTCGACGGTCTGGCTCGATCGCGGCGTTACCCGTCGGCTCGACAAAGGCTTCGGCGCCTTCGAAGCCTGGCGCGACCAGGTGCTCGAGGAAGAAGAACGCGACCGCCACAAGCTCAACCGCCAGATCGTGCGCGAAGAGCATTGGGTGCGCTACGGCGTCACCGCCCGCCGCAAGCGCAATGTGGGCCGCATGGAGCGCCTTTCCAATCTGCGCCAGGATCGTCGTGACCAGCGCCGGGTAGCGGGTTCTGTGAACATGCAGGTTTCCGAGGGCCGCACCTCCGGCGCCCTGGTGGTGGAAGCCGAAAATATCTCCAAGCGCTTCGGCGACCGGGTGATCGTGGAGGATTTCTCGACCCGCGTTTTGCGTGGCGACCGCATCGGCATCGTCGGCCCCAATGGCGCCGGCAAGACGACGCTGATCAAGATGCTCACCGGAACGCTGGCACCCGATAGCGGCACCATCAAGCTCGGCTCGGCGCTGGAACTCGCCATGCTCGACCAGGGTCGCGCCAAACTTCACCCCGAAACCCGCCTGCGCGAGGCGCTGACCGGCGGCGGTTCGGACACGCTCCAGATCAACGGCCAGCCCAAGCACGTCGTCGGCTACATGAAGGATTTCCTGTTCACCCCCGAACAGGCCCACACCCCAATCGGCAAGCTATCCGGCGGCGAGCGCGCGCGCGTGGCGCTGGCCCGAGCCCTCTCGCTCCCCTCCAACTTCCTGGTGCTGGACGAGCCCACCAACGATCTCGATCTGGAAACCCTGGATTTGCTGGAGGAAATGGTGTCCGAATACGCCGGCACCGTGATCGTCGTCAGCCACGACCGTGACTTCCTCGATCGCGTCGCAACCTCCATCATCATTGCCGAAGGCGATGGTGGCTGGACCGAATATGCGGGTGGCTATTCCGACATGGTCATCCAGCGCGGCGAAGGCGTGCAGGCGCGCGCTGCGGCCAACAAGGCACATCGCCCCGGTAAAACCTCAATGGCCCCGATCGCTGCGGCTCCCGCGCCCAAGCGCAAGATGTCGTTCAAGGAAAAGCACGCGCTCGAAACCCTGCCCAAGACCATCGAAAAGCTGGAAGCCGAGATCGCGGCGATCAACGCTGCCCTGACCGCCGCCAATTTCTACACCAAGGACCCCGAAGGCTTTGCCGCCAAGTCCAAGGCACTGATCGCGGCCGAGGCAAAGCGCGCCGCAGCCGAAGAAGAATGGCTGGAACTCGAACTCCTGCGCGAGGAACTCGAAGGCTAAGTCGCGCTGCCTTCCCAAGAAAACTGTGGCGCGGAGATAAACTGCAGGCCAGCCGGGTCGGCACCACCGATCCGCGCCAGCAATTGCGCACCCAATTGCTGGCCGGCCATCACGAAATCCTCGCGCACTGTTTCCGCGCCAGTCTGGAACTGGGCGAACATGGGGCTCGATTGCTTGCTGATGACGTGGGACAGCACGCCCACCGTCTTGCCCACTTCGTTGAGGCCGCCGATCACTGCGAGCGCCGACACTTCGGAGGCGCAGACCCAGCCGTCCGGGCCATCGGGGCGCTTGGACCGCTTCATGACATAGTTGCGGATCGCGTCACTCGGGCTTTGCAGGGTCACGTCGCTGGCAAATTCATGCGCGATACCGGCTTCATTGGCCGCCCGCGCTATCCCGTTCTTGAGATGGTCGGTATAGGTCAGCGCGCTTTCGGGCAGCACGATGGAAACCTTCTTGCACCCCTTCTGCACCAAGCGCTGCACGGCCCCATAGGCATAGGCTTCATTGTCGAAATCGACGAACGGATGCGCCTCGGGCCAGCGGCTTTGGCCGTGGCTCACAAAGGGGAAGTCGTTATCGAGCAGGAAACGGATGCGCTCGTCAAAGCTCTCGGCCTTGGAAAAGATCACCCCGTCCGCCATGCGGTTGCGCACGATGTGCCGGATCGGCTCCATGGGCGAGACGTTGCGAAACAGCGGCGTGATGACGAGGTGGAACGCAGTGTCACGCATCGCTTCTGTCAGCCCCGAGACGATGGACGTGCCGAAGCCATAAATCTGCTCGTCGGGCTCAAGCACCAGCGAAATCACGTTGGTGCGTCCAGTCTTGAGGCGGAGCGCCGCCCGGTCAGGCAGATAGCCGATCTCCGCGGCGATCTTTTGCACGCGCTCGCGCGTATCCTGTGCCAGTTCGGGAGCGTTATTGAGCGCCCGCGAAATGGTGGTCACCGCTAGACCAGTCATCTGCGCAATGGTTTTGAGCGTCGGCTTGCCTGATGGCTTGGCGCCGCGCTTGCCCGCTATGGCGGGCACGTCTTCGGACACTGTCTCGTTCCCCTCCGCCTGCGATATCGCTTTGGCGTCTTGCTTGGCCGGGAACATCAACAGATTGTTGCGCCAAGTTCAAGCACTGCCGCGTTGCTCCGGCCCCTCGACAAACATGATCGGAAATGCCCGGTTTTCTGAACTGCGCCGAAAGTAGGCATCGTTTTCTCTTTTTGTGCGATTGTAGCTGCCAGAGCCGCTAGCATTTACGCGCAAACGCGCTTATCTTGCCCTCGCATCGCCAACTGCCGATGTCTCGTCGTCAACCAGCAGGAAAGGAATGAAGATGACTCCATCTCTGACATTCACCATCCATGCAAGTTGCACGCTCGTACGTACCCACATGCAAATCGCCAAACGCTGGCAAGGGATTTGTCGCAACAAACGAATGTGACCTTCGTCACACCTTCGTCTTCTAGTTTCGATAAACCCCAGCGTTGACGGCCCGACGGTACACCAGTTGTCCGTCGCTTCAGCTGTCCTGACGCGCAAGTGGAGATTCCACCAATGCAGGAAAACAATATCAGTCGGGCCAAGGCCCAGAAGCCCATCGTGATCGAGGTCGCGGGCGAGCCGCTTGGCGTTGTCGTGCCACAGGCCGAGGGCTTCCGGTTCCTCGCCGTGAAGCTGCCCGCCTTCGCCATCGATGGTCAGCATTTCCCATCCGTCGAGAAGGCCCATCTGGCCGTGTCCCAGGCTGTCCGCGACCACGGCACCGACATCGCATAAAAAAGGCGAGGCTGAACTGCCTCGCCTCGTCATCTTTTCAATGCAGATTGCAACAATCAGTCATCGTTGGTGGCGTTGAGTTCTTCCGGGCGCTTGCCTTCGGATGGCGGCGCTTCTCGCTCAAGTGCATCCGCCACGGCTGCGGCCAGTGCTTCGATATCGGCCCCTGAAATGCCCTGCCGCCGCAGCTCCCGGCTCAGCGCATCGGCAATGGCGGCGTTATGGCCGTTGATGTGATTAACCATTGCCATCGATAGAGATCCCCCCATCATCGACCCGCACTTCGAGGCCGGGGCGGGACTGTTCCTGATACGTGTAGATGCCGAACCCCACTAGGACGACCAGCAGGATGGCGATGATGGCATATAACCCGTTGCGACTCATGAGAACTCCTGACGCTATCAGTAGGGAACGCGGCAAGGGCAGGGCTGGTTCAATTGCCGGTCAGTCCTGTGCGGCGATTGCTCTTAGCGCCATCACAAAGGCCGTAACCCCGATGGCGAGCGGCCCCGAATTGTCGATTATGATGGGATCGATACCTGCGGGCACCGCAGCACTTTCGCGCGCCAGCCGGGAGGTGATCTGGTCCGCATTCTCGCGCCCGCGCCGCATCAGGCGCTCGGCACGGCACGATATTTCCGCCGTGATCAGGAGCACCGCGCAGCTGGGATATTTGCTGCAGGCCCTGGCCACCACATGGCGCGAAACATTGGCCACCACCACCCGCCCCAGCGCCAGGTCGGTATCCACACTGAGCGGCAGCGCGTAGCGCAGATCATGGGCTTCCCAGGAAAGGGCGAAGCGGCCCGCCGCCTCCATCTGCCCGAAGGTCTGGGCGTCCATGCTGTCGTGGTCCTCGACTTCCACAGCCGCCGGACGCGTCACGATCCGGCGCACAAAGGTGAAGCGCTTGTCATTGCCAAGGGCCTGCCGCGCGCCGCCGATCAACGTGTCCTTGCCGACCCCCGAGGGACCCACGACCAGAACCAGTGCACCAAGCGGTCGCGCCATCGGTCAGCTCACCCTTTGGCCCTGGCGCCATACGCCGCGCACCACCGGCAAATCGCCAACCATCCGGACCCGCACCAGATCGCCTCGCTTGCCTATGGCGATTTCTCCGCGATCCTCAAGGCCGGCGGCCTTGGCCGGGTTGAGTGAGACAGTGGCCAATGCGGCGGGCAGGCTGATCTGCTCGAGCCGGCTCGGCAGGGCGAACGCTGCCTGCAACATGGCGTAGGGAACGTAGTCCGAACTCAAGATATCCAACAACCCCGCCTGCACCAGATCGGTCGCCGAGATATTGCCTGAATGCGAGCGGCCGCGCACCACATTTGGCGCGCCCATCAGAATCGCGAGGCCCGCGTCATGGGCAGCGGATGCGGCTTCCAGCGTGGTCGGGAATTCGGCAATCGCAACGCCGTCCCGCACCGATTCCTCGACCTGCTCGATGCTGGCATCGTCGTGGCTGGCAAGGGACAGGCCAAGCTCGCGCGCGCGGTCCGCGATGTGGGCCCGGTGCGGGGCGGCATAGCGTGCATGGTCGGTGAGCCGGTCGGCGATATACTGGTCCAGCTCGGCCTGGGTGCGGCCAATTTTGTAGAAGCGCTTGTAGTCCTCGATGGAGCGGAACTGGCGCTGGCCCGGCGTGTGGTCCATCATCGATGCCAGCCGCGTCAGGGGCAGGGTGGCATAGGTTTCGAACTGGCCGATCACGTCATGGCTGGGCAATTCACAGCGCAAATGGACAAAGTGCTCGGCCCGCAGCCAGCCGGCTTCGCTCGCCTTGGCAATAGCGCCGGTCAGCATGCCGACATGGGGCGCCATATCGGGCATGTCGGTGTCCGACCCGATGCGAACGGCATCGAACACGGTCGTTATGCCCGACGCCGCGATCTGGGCATCATGGGCATGCAATGCCGCCAGCGGGTCCCAGAACACGCCGGGGCGCGGGCGGTAATGATTTTCCAGATGGTCGGTGTGAAGCTCGACAAGTCCGGCAACAAGAAAGTCGCCCTCCATGTCCTCGCCAATTGTTGCGGGCCCTGCGTCCAGGCTGCTGATCAAGCCATCCTGAATGGCAAGGCTTCCCTCGATGACCTCGCCGGCCAGAACGATGCGGGCATTGTGCAGGGCCAGTGCGGTCATTGCGGCGCCCCCAGCTTGAAATCGGCCACGCGCCGGAAGGGCTTGCCCGTGTCCGGCTCCCAAAACAGCGACAAGCGATCGAGCAGCAGGGGCTCGTCAAGCACGGGACTGAACCAGGTCTGCGCCGCCTGTGCAATCTCGCCGGCATCCTCGGCGGCCAGCCGATCGCTCAGCGTCATATGAAAGCGGAATTCCTCGAACACGTAAGGGTAGCCATAACCGTCAAGCAGTTCGATCTGCCGCTCGGACAGCCCCTCCGAGCGGGCCGCGCGGTCCTTGATGGACATCGGAGCGCGGAAGGTTTCGAAATCCTCCACCACATGGGCGGCAAAATCCTGCAATTGCTCGTTGTCATCGACCAGCAGGGCGAGAAAACTGCCAAGCGACGCCAAGCGCGGCTTCCCCAGATCGACAGGGCTGTGTCGCTCGGCGAATGCTGCCAGCGCCGCGCGCAGATCCGCTTCGGTCGCACCATCGACCAGCGCCATCGGTGCCTTCAGGGTCGCGTGAAAGCCGTAGCGATTGGCCGATTGGGTCAGATTCAGCAGGCGGTCGCGGTCGATGCCGGCGACAGTGCCACTGAACAATTCACCATTGCTTGCATCGCGGCCGAGCCAGGTCGCGGCCCTTTCCCACAGATTGCTGGTGGCGGAAGGGGCGAAATAGATGGCGAATCGTTCTGTCATCGGAACTCCTTGCTCCAGCCGCTAGCCAAGTCTCATGTCGATCGTTTGACACTGGACCTGCTTCAATGGTGGCTATCCTTGCCGACAGCGAATCGCAAGCCGGGAGATCGCATGGACCGCCACCTGCTCGAACAGATGTTCCGCCAAGCCGTAGCGCAAGCCCAACCTGGACTGGCCGTCCGGCAGCACCTGCCGGAGCGTCCTGTGGGCCGTACGATCGTGGTTGGCGCGGGCAAGGCCTCCGCCCAGATGGCTCGTGCCCTGGAACAGGCCTGGGACGGGCCGCTCTCGGGCCTTGTGGTGACCCGCTATGGCTATGCCGAAAAATGCGATCGCATCGAAATCGTCGAAGCGGCCCACCCCGTGCCGGATGAAGCCGGGTTCCTCGCCGCGCGGCGCATCCTCGAAATGGTTTCGGGCCTCAGCGCCAACGATCTGGTTATTGCGCTGATTTCGGGCGGTGGCTCGGCTCTTTTGCCGGCGCCGGCGCCAGGGCTGACCTTTGATGATGAACAGACGATCAACCGGACGCTATTGGCCTCCGGAGCGCCGATTGGCGTCATGAACCTGCTGCGCAATCAGTTCTCGACCATCAAGGGCGGCCGGCTTGCCGCCCATTGTGCGCCAGCCCGGGTCGCGACCCTTGTGGTGTCCGATGTGCCCGGTGACGACCCCGCGCTCGTGGCCTCCGGGCCAACCATTCCCCTTGCCGGTACGCGCGAGCTGGCGCGGAAATATGCCAATCTTTATCGGCTGGACCTGCCGCCGCATGCTCATGCGCTGCTGGCCGGCGACGAAAATCTGGCGCCTCGGCCCGATGATCCGGTTTTTGCCCGCAACAGTGTTCGCACCATCGCTTCGGCCGCCCTCTCGCTGGATGCCGCAGCAAAGCTTGCGCGGGAGGCGGGGGTCGAGCCGGCAATCCTGTCCGATTCCATCGAGGGCGAATCCCGCGATGTTGCCCAGGTCCATGCCGCCATGGCACGGGAGATTGCCGCCCGCAACCGGCCGTTCACCAAGCCTTGCGTGCTGCTTTCGGGCGGGGAAACCACGGTGACCCTGCGCGGCAAGGGGCGGGGCGGGCGTAGTGCCGAATTCCTGCTAGCGCTGGCCATCGCCATCGACGGTGTTGAAACCATTTCCGCACTGGCCGCCGATACGGACGGCATCGATGGCTCGGAGGATAACGCCGGCGCCTTTGTCGATGGAACCACCGCAACCCGCCTGCGCAAGGCTGGTATCGACCCCTTGGCGGCCTTGGCCGGCAATGACGCCTATTCGGCTTTCGAGGCAATCGGGGACCTGCTGGTGACCGGGCCGACCGGCACCAATGTCAATGATTTCCGGGCCATCCTGGTCCGCTAGAAAAAATCATACAAATGCCCTTGGCAGAACCGGCTCGTCTCTGTTCTATACGCGGCACTTTCGGGGAGGAGCCAAGCCATGGCCAAACGCAAGATCGCCATCATCGGCGTGGGCAAGATCGCACAGGACCAACACCTGCCGGTGATCGACGCATCCGACGATTTCGAACTGGTTGCCACTGTCTCGACCCGTGGCATCGGCCACAATGGTGTCCCGGTATTCAAGACGCCAGGCGAACTCTATTCCGCCATGCCCGAGATCGATCTGGTGTCGATCTGCACGCCCCCCGGCATCCGCCACCAATATGTCCGCGAGGCGCTCGATGCCGGCAAGGACGTGATGATGGAAAAGCCACCCACCACCACGATTTCCGAATTGGACGACCTGATCGATCACGCCAGGCGGCTCGACCGGGTTCTCTACCAGACCTGGCACTCCCAATATAACGCCGCTGTCGATCGCACCCGCGACATCCTCGCCAGGGATGGCGTCAAGTCTGCCCGCATCGACTGGCGCGAAAGCGTCCGCAAATGGCATCCGGGCCAGGATTGGGTCTGGGAGCCCGGCGGGTTCGGCGTCTGCGACCCGGGCATCAACGCGCTTTCGATCTTCACCAAGGTCATGCCGTTCCCTGTGTTCGTCGAGAGCGCCCGGCTGACCTTCCCAGCCAACCGTCAGACCCCGGTCGATGTCGAGATCGGCTTCAAGTCCGGCCAGTTGCACAAGCCCGAACTGTCAGCCGGCTTCAACTGGCTCGAAGAGAGCGGCGAAATCTGGACCATCCGTTTCGAGACCGGAACGGGCGATATCCTCAAGCTCGAAGGCGGCGGGCGCAGCCTCAGTGTCAACGATGAACTGGTGCTCAAGCATGGGGACAGCGAATACGCAGCAATGTACGAGCACTTTGCAAGCCTGCTCGAGCAAAACCGAAGCAATATCGACGCCGCCCCCCTCCGCTTGATGAGCGATGTGTTCCTGATGGGCGCCCGCGTCAACGGCCCCGATTTCGAGTGGTGAGATTCCTCACACGGCCATTTCACCCACGGCGTCATTCCCGCGAAAGCGGGAATCTCACTGTGGATTCGGAATGACGCCGTATGAGATCAGCTTACTTCCCGGCCTCGGTAAGTGTCTGTAAATCCTCGTCACTCAGCTTCAACCGCACGCCCTTGGCGAGGCTCTTGACCTGCTCCACCGACGTCGCCGAGGCAATCGGGGCCGTAACCCCAGGCTGTGCCACGAGCCAGGCCAGCGAAACCTCCGCCGGGGTCGCATCATTGGCCGCCGCAACCTTGTCCAGAGCCGCAAGGATCGCCTCGCCCTTGGCATCGAAATAGCGCTCGACGCCACCGCCGCGGGCTGACTTGCCGATGTCGGCCTTGCTGCGATATTTGCCCGTCAGAAACCCCGAGGCGAGGCTGTAGTACACCACTGCCCCGAGATCGTTCTCCAGCACCGTGTCGCGCAGCGCTTCAAATTCTGCACGGTCATAAAGATTGTAGCGCGGCTGCAGGACTTCGTAGCGTGGCAAGGATTTGATGACCGAAACTTCGTTGGCCTCCTTGACCATGCCTGCAGTGTAGTTCGAAGCGCCGATCACCCGGACGCGCCCGGACCGGACCAGCGGGTCATAGGCGCCAAGCGTCTCCTCATGGGTCGCCTGATCATCCGGCCAATGGCTGAAATAGAGGTCGACATAGTCGGTCTGGAGCCGCTCGAGCGACGCGTCGAAGCTTTCCCGAATGGCGTCTGCTTTCAAGCCGCCGGGCGTTTTGTCCGAATTCACCTTGGTGAAGATGTGGACCGCCTCGCGATTGCCGCGGGCTTTCATCCAATTGCCGATGATGGTTTCGCTCATGCCGGGCGGATTGCCGGGCACCCAATTGGGATAGCCCTCGGCGGTGTCGATTGCTGTGAAGCCGGCCTCCACGAATGCGTCGAGGATCTCGAAGCCCTTCTGTTCATCCACGGTCCAGCCGAAGACATTGCCTCCCAGTACCAGGGGTTCGATGACGAGTTCACTGCGTCCGAGCGGGCGGCGGTCCATAAGGCTTCTCCATAGTGGTGTTGTCGTTAAACGCTGGGCGTGCCGATCGGTTCGACGGGCGGAGGATTGCGTGGCGCACACAATGCCAGTGCGCGGTTGATCGCATAGAGTGACCCATCGAGCGCGATATGGTTGTCCGGCATGGGTGAGCCGTCCTCTGGCTCAAGATAAGCCACGGCTCCATTGGCCAGATTATGGAGCACCCAGGAAAAATCGCCCACCAGCCGAGCCCCGTACGGCGCGGCGGCTTCCGCGTCGAACGAGCGTGTTTCCTTGTCGACGGTAATGGCCCAGCGTCCCGCATCGCTTTGCGGGCGGCTGGTATAAATATGAACCCCGGTGCTGAAATCATCCTCGCAGCGAACAGCGACACAGGCAAAGATTTCCGGCGTCGATTCCAGCCCACATCCGATCGCGGCACGATCGCCTTCCCCAGGAAGCGGGGAATAGGACCAGCCGGCCTGCTGGGCATTCGCTGGAAGACTGCAAAGTGCCCCCGCCAGGAGAAGGATGCTCGCTCGAAAAGGGCTCATGGACATCTACGAAAATGCGGCGGTATCGGCGCAAGGATGACCATAGGGGTACGGAGGTCAAGCCGACAAAGCTGCGGCGAACGGATCTTTCTACATCCGTCCATTCCTGTGGAATGTTCGTCCGGCTGTCATCAAGTTGACCAAATGGTCAAACTAGCCCATTGCGCTCCCCTGGATTCTACGCTTTGTTGGCGCCAAGCTCTGGTGGCAAGCCGGGTGCGTACAATATATTCGGGAGACAACATTCATGAAATTGATGAAATCGCTGTTTGCAGCGACCGCCATCGTGGCGCTGGCCGCTGGCGCCGCCCAGGGCAAGCAGCTCGTTTATTGCTCTGAGGCTTCCCCCGCACACTTCGATCCCGGCCCGCTGACTGGCGGTAACGACTTCGATGCGACATCGCACGCCATCTACAACCGCTTGGTCGAGTTCGTTCCCGGCGGCACCGAAGTGGCGCCGGCCCTGGCCGAGAGCTGGGAAATTTCCGAAGATGGTCTCGAGATCACCTTCAAGCTGCGTCCCGGCGTAAAGTGGCACACCACGCCCTATTTCACGCCCACGCGCGATTTCAATGCTGAAGACGTCGTCTTCTCCTTCGAGCGTCAGTGGAAGGAAGACAGCGTCTGGTACAATTACCTTGAAGGCATGACCTGGGATTACTTCCAGGGCATGGACATGCCCAAATACCTCAAGGAAATTGTCGCGGTCGATGATCTGACCGTCAAGTTCGTCCTCACCGAGCCAAATGCTCCGATGATCGCGAACCTGGCAATGGACTTTGCTTCGATCGTGTCCAAGGAATATGCGGACAAGCTCGAAGCCGATGGCAATCTGGCCGCGTTTTCGACCCAGCCGGTTGGCACTGGCCCCTTCATGTTCGTCGACTACCAGCTCGACACCGTCATTCGCTACCAGGCTTTCGCTGATTACTGGGATGGCAAGCAGCCGATCGACGATCTGGTGTTCGCCATCACCACCGATCCCTCGGTGCGCGCACAGCGTCTGCTCGCCGGTGAATGCGATATCATGCCCTATCCGGCACCTGCCGATATCGCCCAGTTGCAGAACGACCCGAACCTGACCGTGATGGAGCAGGAAGGCCTCAACATCGGCTACATGTCCTACAATGTGACCGAGCCGCCGTTCGACAACGTCAATGTCCGCAAGGCGCTGACCATGGCGATCGACAAGGCTGCCATCATCGAAGCGGTCTACCAGGGTGCCGGCCAGGACGCCAAGAACCTGATCCCACCCACCATGTGGTCCTATAACGACGCGATTCCCGCCGATGAATACAACCCCGAGGAAGCCAAGCGCTTGCTCGAGGAAGCCGGCGTCACCGACCTGACCACCGACCTCTGGGCCATGCCCGTGTCGCGCCCCTACAACCCGAACGCACAGCGCGTTGCCGAACTGATCCAGTCCGACTGGGCCGCCGTTGGCGTCAATGCCAATATCGTCTCCTACGAGTGGACCGAGTATCGCGAGCGCGGCAAGCAAGAAGACCGCAAGGGTCCGTTCCAGATCGGCTGGACCGGCGACAATGGTGATCCGGACAACTTCTTCGCCACCCTGTTCTCGTGCTCGGCCATTGGTGTGTCGAACTACTCGATGTGGTGCAACGACGAGTTCGAGGCCCTGATCCAGGAAGCCAAGACCACCTCCGACCAGGAAAAGCGCGCCGAGCTCTACACCAAGGCCCAGGAAATCTTCAA
The DNA here is from genome assembly GCF_003056355.1 of Devosia naphthalenivorans. Classification (GTDB taxonomy): domain Bacteria; phylum Pseudomonadota; class Alphaproteobacteria; order Rhizobiales; family Devosiaceae; genus Devosia; species Devosia naphthalenivorans. The sequence continues at coordinate 4,296 of NZ_PYVW01000032.1, read as the reverse complement.
GGCTGAAGAGCCGGCCATGACGCTCGCGCACAGCCGTGTTTTCATGCCCATGAAGAAGACCGTCCTGAACTACAAGATGAGCCCGCTTGGCAACCACTCCTTCAAGGGCGTGGACATCCAGGAATAAGGCTTAGCCTTCGAGCAACAAGGGGAGCCTCGGTCTGGCAGATGCCGGAACGGGGCTCCCCGCTTTAGAGCGGGCAGAAGAGGCGCCGAACAGCGGCACCCGGCAAAATAGCTCGCCACTACAGGAAACGTGAACGGCTCACTGGCTTTTCAGGCCAGAGCCCAAGGGGTATAGACCCGCCCATGCTGAACTTCATTCTGCGCAGACTTGCGCTGATCGTGCCGACAGTGATCGGTATTTCCCTTTGCGCCTTCTTCTTCGTGCGCGTGCTTCCCGGTGATCCGATCCTGGCCATGGCTGGCCAGCACGGCGTGACGCCTGAACGCTACGAAATCCTGCGCGAACAATTTGGCTACAATCTGCCCATCTGGCAGCAATATCTGGACTATCTGGGTAACGTGCTGCAGGGCAATTTCGGTGTGTCGCTCTCGACCAAGCGCCCCGTGCTGACCGAATTTATGGCGCTCTTCCCGGCCACCATCGAATTGGCGCTGGTCGCCATGTTGTTCGCCGTCGCCGTCGGTATTCCCGCCGGCATCTTTGCGGCCGTCAAGCGTGGTTCATGGTTCGATCAGTTCACCATGGGTGTAGCGCTGACTGGCTATTCCATGCCCATCTTCTGGTGGGGCCTGCTGCTGATCATCTTCTTTTCCGGCTATCTTGGCTGGACGCCGGTGTCTGGACGCATTTCGCTCACGTTTTTCCTGCGGCCGATCACCGGCTTCATGCTGGTCGACACGCTCCTTTATGGCAACTGGCCGGCCTTTGTTTCGGCGCTGCGGCACTTGATCCTGCCGGCAATCGTGCTGGGCACGATCCCGCTCGCGGTCATTGCGCGCCAAACCCGTTCAGCGATGCTTGAAGTTTTGGGCGAGGACTACGTCCGCACCGCCCGCGCCAAGGGCTTGTCGCCACGCCGGGTCGTCAATGTTCACGCTTTGCGCAATGCGTTGATCCCCGTCGTCACCACTATCGGCCTGCAGGTCGGTCTGTTGCTGGGCGGTGCTATCCTCACCGAGACCATTTTCTCCTGGCCCGGTATCGGCAAGTGGATGATCGATTCCATCTCCAAGCGCGACTATGTCGTGGTGCAGTCGGGCCTGCTGCTGATCGCCCTCATCGTGATGGCCGTGAACCTGCTTGTCGATGTGCTCTACGCCGTCATCAATCCGCGCATTCGGGTGAAGTAAATGAGTGAGATCCAGGCAACCCCTGCACCCGTCAAGGCCGAGTTTGGCGCCGGCCTGCGCGAATTCTGGCACTATTATTCTGTCAACCGCGGTGCCGTCATCGGGCTGGTAGTTTTCACTCTGCTGGTGCTGATCGCCATTTTTGCACCGCTGATCGCTCCCCATTCGCCGGACCAGCAATATCGCGATGCGCTCCTCGTGCCTCCGATGTGGGACGCGATGGGTGATCCACGTTTCCTGCTGGGTACCGATCCCGTCGGCCGCGATATCCTGAGTCGCCTCATCCATGGCGCGCGCTATTCGCTCTTTATCGGGCTTTTCGTCGTTGTCGGCGCGCTCTTCGTGGGCGTCATCCTGGGCGTTCTGGCAGGCTATTTCGGCGGCTGGGTCGATGCCATGATCATGCGCGTCATGGACATCATCCTCGCCTTCCCCTCGCTGCTGCTGGCGCTTGTGCTGGTCGCGATCCTGGGGCCCGGTCTGTTCAACGCCATGGTGGCCATCGCCATCGTGCTGCAACCGCACTTTGCGCGCCTGGTACGCGCAGCGGTGATGGCCGAAAAGAACCGGGAATATGTGACTGCTGCCAAGCTCTCGGGCGCGAGTCATATCCGGCTGATGCTCATCACCATCCTGCCCAACTGCCTTGGGCCCCTGATCGTGCAGGCAACGCTGAGCTTTTCCAATGCCATCCTCGATGCCGCGGCACTGGGTTTCCTCGGCATGGGCGCGCAGCCGCCAACGCCTGAATGGGGCACCATGCTGGCCTCGGCCCGCGAGTTCATCCTGCGCGCACCGTGGGTCGTGACTTTTCCGGGCCTAGCGATCCTCATCACCGTGCTCGCCATCAACCTCATCGGCGATGGGATGCGCGATGCGCTCGATCCCAAGCTCAAGAGGAGCTGACCCATGCCTCTGCTAGACATCAAGAACCTGACCGTATCCTTTGACACTTCCGTCGGCCTGTTCAAGGCCGTGGATGGGATCGACGTCTCGGTCGACGCCCGCGAAGTGCTGGCCATTGTGGGCGAATCGGGCTCGGGCAAGTCCGTGGCCATGCTCGCCGTCATGGGACTGCTGCCGGCTACGGCCACGGTAACCGCCGACAAGATGGAGTTCGAAGGCCTCGACCTGCTCAAGATGAGCCGTGAAGAAAAGCGGCGCATCATCGGCAAGGATATTGCCATGATCTTCCAGGAACCGGTGGCGAGCCTCAACCCCTGCTTTACCGTGGGTTTCCAGATCGAAGAAGTGCTATCCAAGCATCTGGGCCTGACGGGCCGGGAGGCTCGCAGCCGGGCAATCGAGCTGCTGCAACTCGTCGGCATCAATGATGGCGCCGAACGGCTGGGCGCGTTTCCGCACCAGATGAGCGGCGGGCAATGCCAGCGTGTGATGATCGCGATGGCCATCGCCTGCAATCCCAAGCTGCTGATTGCGGACGAGCCCACCACGGCGCTCGACGTGACGATCCAGAAGCAGATCCTGGACCTGCTGGTGGCCCTGCAGGCCGAACATGGCATGGCGCTGATCATGATCACGCACGACATGGGGGTCGTCGCCGAGACGGCCGACCGCGTCATCGTGCAATACAAGGGGCGCAAGATGGAGGAGGCCGACGTGCTCTCCCTGTTTGAGGAGCCGAAGTCGAACTACACCAAGGCGCTTCTATCCGCCCTGCCGGAGAATGCCGTGGGTGACCGCCTGCCGACGGTGTCCGATTTCGTGTTCGAACCGGCGCCGGGAGTTTAGGCCATGGCGACACCTGTTCTTGAAGTCCGCAATCTCACGCGTGACTATGTCTCTTCCGGCGGTTTCCTGCGCCCCGCCAAGATCGTTCATGCCGTCAAGGGCGTGAGTTTTACCCTCGAGAAGGGCAAGACCCTGGCCGTGGTGGGTGAGAGCGGTTGCGGTAAATCCACGCTCGCTCGCATGATTACGCTGATCGACCCTGCCACTGCGGGCGAGATCCTGATCGACGGCGTTCCCGTTGATACCCGCCATGTGAGCCGCGAGATGCGCCAGAAGGTGCAGATCGTGTTCCAGAATCCCTATGGTTCACTCAATCCGCGCCAGAAGATCGGCGACGTGCTTGCCGAGCCATTGCTGCTCAACACCGATATGTCGGCGGCTGAGCGGCGCGAAAAGGCCATGGCCATGCTGATCAAGGTCGGCCTGGGTCCCGAGCATTTCAATCGCTACCCGCACATGTTCTCGGGCGGGCAGCGCCAGCGTATCGCCATTGCCCGCGCCTTGATGCTCAACCCCAGCTTCCTGGTGCTGGATGAGCCGGTATCGGCGCTGGACCTGAGCGTGCAGGCGCAGATTTTGAACCTGCTCAAGGATCTGCAGGACGAGTTCGGGCTGACCTATGTGTTCATCAGCCATGATCTGTCGGTGGTGCGCTACATCGCCGATGAGGTGATGGTAATGTATTTCGGCGATGTGGTGGAGCATGGCACGCGCGAGGCCGTGTTCGGCAATCCCCAGCACGCCTATACCCAGACCCTGTTTGCCGCCACGCCCAAGGCCGATGTGGGAAGCATCAGGGCGCGGCTGGCGAAGAAGGCGGCTCTGGCGGTTTAGGCGGCGTCCCGTCTGCGGCGTCATTCCCGCGAAAGCGGGAACCCCACTTTTACACTTCAATGAAGTGAGATTCCCTCGACTCACGCCACAAGTGCAACACCTGCTATGGTGTTGGTGCGATGGGAACTTTGTATGAGCAGTTGAGCCTGCGGGAGGGGGTTGAGATCGACATTGGGCGGCGCAAGGGGCTCTCGATGCAGGCGATCGGCCAGATGCTGGGGCGTTCGGCCTCAACCATCAGCCGTGAGTTGGGGCGCAATGGCAGGCCCACCAGGCATTGGCGCGGGAGCTATGATGGCGAGCGGGCGGATGGTCTGGCGGCGCGGCGCCGGCGCTGGGATGCCCGCCACAAGTTGGCGCGCCAGCCGGCGCTGGCCATAACGGTCAGGGATT
>NZ_PYVW01000031.1 GCF_003056355.1 Devosia naphthalenivorans | reverse complement strand
CATCGAGAGCCCCTTGCGCCGCCCAATGTCGATCTCAACCCGCTCGCGCAGGCTCAACTGCTCATACAAAGTTCCCATCGCACCAACACCATAGCAGGTGTTGCACTTGTGGCGTGAGTCGAGGGAATCCCACTTCCGCGTGGCAATGAAGGGCGCACAATCGCCACCCAAACCCCGCAGTCGACACCCTCCCCCTTGCGGGGAGGGATCAAGGGTGGGGGACGATTGGCCCCGGAGCCGACAAACTGCTCCCAGCGCCTCCGAATTCGCCAACTGCTCAAACTCCCAGCCCTTTCCCCTCCGCCCCACCGAATCCCATCGACGAAACCTCCAAGCCGCACTAGAGAGTATCTACCGCCTGCCATCCCCACAGCCTGGATTCGCTATGCCCACCGGCGTGTTCTACGCGATTGTCGCCTACTCGGTTTATTCCTGCGGCGATGCCATCATCAAAGGGTTCGGGCAAAGCCTTTCGGTCTTTGAAATCGGCTTCTTCGTAGCCGTCTTCTCGCTGATCCCCGCCGCCTTCGTTAAGCCCAAGGGCGAGCGCTGGCGCGACAGCTTCAAGCTCAAGCATCCGCTTCTGGTGCATCTGCGCTCCTTCACCGGCACGGCCTCGTCCGCGCTCGTCACCTTCGCCTTCGTGACGATTCCCTTTGCCGAAGCCTATTCGCTGGTCTTCATGATGCCGCTGTTCATCACGGTCATGTCCGTGGTTCTGCTCAAGGAGCGTGTCCATGCCGTGCGCTGGGCCATGCTGACGCTGGGGTTCCTGGGCGTCATGCTCGTCGTCCGCCCCGGCTTCCGGGAACTGGAGCCAGGCCATCTGGCGGCCCTCTGCTGCGCCTTTTTCGGCGCCGCCACCACAACCATCCTGCGCGTCGTTGCACCCGTCGAAAAGCGCGTGAGTCTCATCGCCCTGCCCGCGCTCTACATCATCGTGGTCAACGCCATCCTGATGCTTCCCACCTTCGTGCTCCCCACGCCAACGCAATTCGCCCTGCTCGCCTGCAGCGGCGCGCTGGTGGGGCTGGGCCACATCCTGCTGATCGCCGCCACCCGCAATGCACCGGCCAGCCAGGTCGCGCCCATTCAATATCTGCAGATTGTCTGGGCCATCGCGCTCGGTGCCTTTTTCTTCACCGAATATCCCGACTGGATCGCCTATGCCGGTATCGCCGTGGTGATCCTGTCCGGCTTGGTGAATGTGCTGGTGGACGGAACGCGGACACGGATCGCCGGCCGCTTCGCCGAATACCGTGCACGCCCCGGTGGGCCGCCCAGCAACATCACCGAAGTCCAGGGCCCGGAAATTTAACGCCGCAGGCCATCGACTTAGTGTAAGCACCTTGTATGGTAGAGCGGTCGCTCACTCCTACCCTCCTGGATATCAAGATGCCCGTCGGCGTCCTCCTCGCCTTTCTGGCTTACGCCAGCTTTTCGGTTGCTGACGCTCTGATTAAGGTCACCGGCAAATCGATGTCGGTGTTCGAAATCGCGTTCTTCACCACCAGTTTCTCGATCATTCCGGTCATGCTCACCAAGCGTGGCGAGCGCTGGCGCGACATCTACAAGCTCCACCATCCCTGGCTGGTGCACCTGCGCTGCACCACGGCCATCCTCAGCACCGCCTGCGTGATGTACGCCTTCACGCACATCCCCTTTGCCGACGTCTACGCCATCGGCTTTCTCACCCCGATCATCGTGACAATGCTTGGCGTGCTGGTGCTCAAGGAACACGTGGCCCTCCACCGCTGGCTCCTGCTCATCATCAGCTTCCTCGGCGTGGTGCTGGTCATCCGCCCCGGCGTGCGCGATCTGCAACTGGGCCATCTGGCGATCTTCTGCAGCGTCTTTCTCGGCGGCATCACCACCATCGTCCTGCGCCACGTCGCCCCACGCGAACGGCGGGTGAGCCTCGTCGGCCTGCAGGTACTTTACTCGGCCCTATTCAACGGTCTGCTGATGCTGCCCAATTTCGTCGCCCCGTCGCTCGAACAAATCGCCATCTTTATCGGCATCGGCCTTATTGGCGGCACCGGCGGCCTGCTGCTGATCGCTGCCGCCAGGAGATCGCCCGCCAATCTGGTGGCGCCGGTACAATATAGCCAACTGATCTGGGCCATCGTCTTCGGCGCCGCATTCTTCGGCGAATACCCCGACTACGTTGCCGTCATCGGCCTTGTCATCGTCCTGACCGCCGGCCTTGCCAACGTGCTGACCGAAAAGCTCAAGATCGTCTGGAAACCCCGCCTCTTCTTCTTCCGCACCGGCCTATGAAAAACCCGGCGTGACGGGGGAGATCACGTTGTGCGCTTTCCACCGCGTCATTCCCGCGACCGCGGGAATCCCACTTTGACCAACAATGAAAGAAGATTCCCACCTTCGCGGAACGACGCCGCGTGATCAAAATAGACACTGTCGGCGTGAAGGGAGAGTTCACTTTGTGGGCTTTTCCACCGAGTCATTCCCGCGAAAGCGGGAACCGCCCTTGGGTAGTTGCAAGAAAAACAGAGCTTCTCGCTTTCGCGGGAATGAAATTGTGGTCGTCACATCTCCACCGTGTGCCCTCGGGCTTGACCCGAGGCCCACGTTCCGCGAACACACCGCTCCGGCACAGGCACCCGGACTGGCCCTCGGGTCAAGCCCGAGGAAACACAGCGTCCTTAACTACACCGCGCCACCCCCCAAGCGTTCGACGTGAACACTCCCGGGCATGACCCCGGCCAAGCAAGCGGAGCTTACCCCTCCAACACCGAGACGAAACCAACAGCGCCCTAAAGCGCTGCCCGCACCGCCGCGATAGCCTCATTCGCCTTGGCTCCATCAGGACCACCGCCCTGCGCCATGTCCGGACGGCCGCCACCGCCCTGCCCGCCAAGCGCCACAGTCGCCAGCTTCACCAGGTCACCCGCCGCATAGCGCGACGTCAGATCCTGCGTCACGCCGATCGCCACTGTCCCCTTGCCGTCTTCGCCCTTGAGCACGACGGTCACCACGCCCGAGCCGATGCGCTTCTTCTCGCTATCCACCAGGCCCTTGACGTCCTTGGCGGCAATACCCTCGACGGTGCGCCCCACATAGGTCACGCCGTTGACGGTCTCGTCCGCCGATGCACCCGCCGTCGAACCCGCGCCACCAAGCGCCAGCTTCTTGCGGGCATCGGTCAACTCGCGCTCGACCTTCTTGATGTTCTCCTGAAGTGCCGCAATGCGGTCCAGCACATCATTGCTGCCCGAACGCAGCAGCGCCGCAGCCGATTCGACGATAGCCACGTGGTTATTGCCGCGATGGCGCGCTGCATTGCCGGTCAGCGCCTCGATCCGCCGCACGCCGGCGCCGACCGCGCTTTCGGCCACGATGGACACTAGCCCGATATCGCCCGTGCGACGCACATGCGTGCCCCCGCACAGCTCCACCGACCAGCCCAGGCTATTGCCCGTCGGCTCGCCCATGGCAACCACGCGCACTTCGTCGCCGTACTTTTCGCCGAACAGTGCCCGCGCACCGGATTCCTTGGCTTCCTCGACACCCATCAGGCGCGTCTCGACCGGCGTATTCTGCAGCACGATGGCGTTGGCGATGTCCTCAACCTCCGCCATTTCCTGCGGCGACACTGGCTTGGTGTGCACGAAGTCGAAGCGCAGCCGATCCGGCGAAACCATGGACCCCTTCTGGGCCACATGATCGCCGAGCACGATGCGCAGCGCTTCATGCAGCAAATGGGTCGCCGAGTGATTGGCCCGAATCGACGAGCGGCGGTCATGATCCACAACCAGCGTCAGTGCCTGGCCCACCTTGAGCGTGCCTTCGGTAACCTGGACCTTGTGCGCAAAAACGCCGTGGAATTTCTGAGTATCGGCGACGACGCCCTGCACACCCTCACCCCGAAGAACGCCGCTATCGCCAACCTGCCCGCCGCTTTCGCCATAGAAGGGTGTCTGGTTCAGAACCACATAACCCTCTTCGCCGGCTGCGAGCGAACCAACTTCCGCGCCGTCCTTGAGCAGCGCCGTGATCTCGCCTTCGGCAGTTTCGGTCTCGTAACCGAGGAATTCGGTTGGCCCGAGTTTGTCGGCAAGCCCGTACCAGACGCCATCGGTCGCGGCCTCGCCCGAGCCCGACCAGCTCTTGCGCGCCTCGGCCTTCTGCGCCGCCATGGCAGCATCGAACCCCGGCTGATCGACAGTAATGCCGCGCAGCCGCAACGCGTCCTGCGTCAGATCCAGCGGGAAACCATAGGTATCATAGAGCTTGAACGCTGCAGCGCCGTTCAGCACCGCGCCCTCGCTCATGTCGCTGGTCTCATCGGCGAGAATCTGCAAGCCCCGACCGAGCGTCTTGAGGAAACGACCCTCCTCCAGCCGCACGGTCTCGGCGATCAACGCCTCGCCACGGCTCAGCTCCGGATATGCCTGCCCCATTTCCCGCACCAGCGCGGGAACGAGCTTGTAGATCACGGGCTCGTTGGTTCCGAGCAGTGTCGCGTGGCGCATCGCCCGGCGCATTATGCGGCGCAGCACATAGCCGCGTCCTTCATTCGACGGCAGCACGCCTTCGGCAATCAAAAAGCTCATGGACCGCAGGTGATCGGCAATAACTCGCAGGCTGCGATTGCCTTCGCCATTGATCTCGGCACCCGTCGCGGTCGCCGCCGCAGCAATCAGCGACTTGAACAGGTCGATGTCGTAATTGTCGTGCACGCCCTGCATGACAGCCGCGACGCGCTCGAGCCCCATGCCGGTGTCGATCGACGGCCTCGGCAAGCCCGTACGCGAGCCGTCGCCATGCTGCTCATACTGCATGAACACCAGGTTCCAGATCTCGATCCACCGGTCGCCATCTTCTTCCGGCGAGCCCGGCGGGCCGCCCCAGACGTGATCGCCATGGTCATAAAAGACTTCCGAGCACGGACCGCACGGACCGGTATCGCCCATCTGCCAGAAGTTCGACTTGGCCCCGAGCCGCACGATACGATCGTCGGACAGGCCGGCGATCTTCTTCCACAGGTTCAGCGCCTCGTCATCGTCCTCATAGACGGTGACCATCAGCTTTTCCTTGGGTAGCTCCCAATCCTTGGTCAGCAGGTTCCAGGCCAGCTCGATCGCATGATCCTTGAAGTAGTCGCCGAACGAGAAATTGCCCAGCATCTCAAAGAACGTGTGGTGGCGCGCCGTGAAGCCCACATTGTCCAAATCATTGTGCTTGCCGCCGGCGCGCACGCATTTCTGCGCCGTCGTCGCCCGCGAGTAGGGCCGCTTTTCCACACCGGTAAAAGTGTTCTTGAACTGCACCATTCCCGAATTGGTGAACATCAAAGTCGGGTCGTTGCGCGGCACCAACGGGCTCGACGCAACCGCCTCGTGACCATTGCGGGCAAAGTAATCGACAAAGCTGGAGCGAAGATCGTTTACGCTGGTCATCAAGAGGCTTTCATTGCGGAAGCTGGCGAGGTGGCGCCAAAGACAAGTTCGGCTGGCTTTCTATCGTGCAGCTTGCGGCAATGTCCAGCATTTGGGCAGCAACCCGGTAGCGAACTTGCAGCAAGCTCGATGCAAAACCCAAGCCTGCTTCAAAAGAAAGGGGCACTGCTCGCGCAATGCCCCCCAAAAATCCCTGCATGGGAAAATCTTATTCGTCGTCCGCCACGTCCTCGCCGCCCGCCACCAGCAGCACTTCGCCAAGCAGGCCCGAGCTTTCGCGAACGCCCTTTTCGATGGCGTCGGCGGCTGCCGGATTGTCCTTGAGGAACTGGCGCGCATTTTCACGGCCCTGCCCCAGACGCTGGGAATCCCAGGAAAACCAGGCGCCGGACTTGTCCACGATCCCGGACTTGACGCCCAGATCGAGCAATTCGCCCGTCTTGGAGATACCCTCGCCATACATGATATCGAACTCGACCTGACGGAATGGAGGCGCCAGCTTGTTCTTGACCACCTTCACGCGGGTCTGGTTGCCCACGATCTCTTCGCGGTCCTTGATCGCGCCGATGCGGCGAATGTCGAGACGCACCGAAGCATAGAACTTGAGCGCATTACCGCCCGTCGTCGTTTCAGGCGAACCATACATCACGCCGATCTTCATGCGGATCTGGTTGATGAAGATGACGAGGCACTTCGACTTGGAGATCGAGGAGGTCAGCTTGCGCATGGCCTGGCTCATCAGGCGAGCCTGCAGGCCCGGCAATGAGTCGCCCATTTCGCCCTCGAGTTCGGCGCGCGGCGTAAGCGCCGCAACCGAATCGACCACCAGCACGTCGATGGCCCCGGACCGAACCAGCGTATCGGTGATTTCGAGCGCCTGCTCGCCGGCGTCCGGCTGGGAAATCAGCAGATCGTCGACATTGACGCCCAGCTTGCGGGCATAAACCGGATCAAGCGCATGCTCGGCGTCCACAAAAGCGCAGATACCGCCTGCCTTTTGGGCTTCGGCGATCACATGCAGGGCCAGCGTGGTCTTGCCCGATGATTCCGGCCCAAAAATCTCGACGATACGGCCCTTGGGCAACCCGCCAATCCCCAGGGCAATATCGAGGCCCAGCGATCCGGTGGAAATGGATTCGACCTCGATGGACGAAGCCTCGCCCAGCCGCATGATCGAGCCCTTGCCGAAATTGCGCTCGATCTGGCTGAGCGCCGCGGCAAGTGCCTTGTCTTTATCCATTGATCCACCTTCAACAACACGAAGCGGCGCGTTAGCCATGAGTTCTCTCCTTATTCCACGCTCTGGAGCCTCACGCAACGCGCCGGCACCGCTCGTGGTCATGCTTTGAATGTATGCACGTTGTTCTCATTTTGTTCCGGTCCAGTCAAGCACAAAATGAGAACAAACATGACCAGTGAGCCTGTTGCGCGACAGAATCACTGCTGCAGCGTCGCGCCTGCTCAAAAGTATGATTTTTGTACTTGCTTCAAGGCGCCTTGTTGCGTTTTATGCGCGGCAATCAAGCCCCTCGGGGCAGCCGGCGGAGGAGCCTTGCCGTGAATCTCATCCAGTTTTTCGATTCCAATGGCGGTCGCGCCGTCGCCTCCGTCAATGACGGCGTCGCCCGCATGGTCAATGGCGCCACCAGCGTCTATGAGCTTGCCAACGCCGCGCTCAATAACAATGGCGGCCTTGCTGCACTGATCGAGGCTCAGGGCCTCGGGGAAACCGTCGACCGCGATGTGATTCTGGCCGAAGGCCGCATGCTCTCGCCCATCGATCATCCCGATCCGGCCCATCTCTATGTCACAGGCACCGGCCTCACCCATCTGGGCTCCGCCGCCACGCGCGATGCCATGCACAAGTCCAACGGCACCAAGACTGCGGACAATCTCACCGATTCGATGAAGATGTTCCGCATGGGCCTTGAGGGCGGCAAGCCGGCCGATGGCATCAAGGGCGTGCAGCCCGAGTGGTTCTACAAGGGCAACGGCTACACCGTGGTCAATCCCGGCCACCCCATTCCCTCACCGGGCTTCGCCCTCGACGCTGGCGAAGAGCCCGAAATCGCCGGCATCTACGTGATCGACCGCAACGGTCAGCCGCGCCGCCTCGGCTTTGCCCTCGCCAACGAATTTTCCGATCACGTGACCGAGCGCGTCAACTATCTCTATCTCGCCCATTCCAAGCTGCGCGCCTGCTCGTTCGGTCCCGAACTGCGCGTTGGCGATCTGCCGCGGCATATCGAGGGCATGTCCCGCATCTATCGCGATGGCCAGGTGCTGTGGGAAAAGCCGTTCCTCAGCGGCGAGGACAATATGAGCCACACCATCGCCAATCTGGAATATCACCACTTCAAGTATGATCTGTTCCGCACTCCGGGCGACATCCACGTCCACTGCTTCGGCACGGCGACGCTCAGCTTTGCGGATGGAATTTCGACCCAGCCCAACGATGTCTTCGAGATCGAGGAAAAGCAGTTCGGCAGCGCCTTGCGCAACCCCATCCGGGTTGACCAGGAGCGCCCCGTAATCGTCGGTAATCTCTATTGATCTTGAAGGCCGGCCACTAACATGTCAGCCTCCCCCGCGCTTGGGGGAGGAACAGCATGATGGCTCGCACATTCGAGAAACGCCGCGTCGGGCAGACTAAGCTCGAGGTGACCACGCTCGGCCTGGGCGGCGCGACGCTGGCCGGAAGCTTTCGTCCGGTCAGCGCGGAACAAGCCCGCGCCACCGTGTCCCATGCCCTCGATAGTGGCATCACCTACATCGATACCGCCCCCCACTACGGCGCTGGCCGCTCCGAGCATCTTGTCGGCGACGTCCTGCGCGAGCGTCGCGAAGGCGCGGTGCTATCGACCAAGGTCGGCCGGCTGTTCAAGGCCGCGCGCGGCCCGCTGGAAAACAAGACCGAGTTCATCAACCCGCTGCCCTTCGCCCCCACATATGACTATTCCTATGACGGCGTGATGCGCTCGTTCGAGGATAGCCAGCAGCGCCTTGGCCTGAGCAGCATCGACATTCTTTATGTGCACGATATAGGCGCCGCCACCCACGGCACCGAGGGCAACAAGCCGCTGTGGGAGCAGCTTGTTGCAGGCGGCTATAAGGCCCTTCGTGAGCTGCGGGATAGCGGCGCAGTCAAGGCCATCGGCCTAGGCGTCAACGAGTGGCAGGTGCTGATGGACGCGTTCGCCCTGGGCGATTGGGACGTGTTCCTGTTGGCCGGGCGCTACACCCTGCTCGAACAGACGTCGCTGGACCCGTTCCTCGCCACCTGCCTGCAGCGCGGCGCGTCGGTTGTTATCGGCGGGCCGTTCAATTCCGGTATTCTCGCCGGAGGGTCGACATTCAACTACGACAAGGCTCCCGAAGAGATTGTGGCCAAGGTTCGCGCACTGGAGGCGGTCTGCCGCGACTTCTCAGTCCCCTTGCCTGCCGCCGCATTGCGCTTCCCGCTTGCGCACCCCGCCGTGTGCAACGTGCTACCCGGTGCCCGCTCGCCGCAGGAGGTGGACGGCATTCTTGACTGGTGGTTCACCAACATTCCGGACGAGTTATGGAGCACCCTCGCCGACCAGGGTCTGCTGGCGCCCGGCACGCCCATCCCCGGCGGCTTCGCCTGAAATCAGTTCAGGTCAAGCGCGTACGACTTGAGAATCTCGATGGGAATAAACCCCAACACTTTCTGGTTGGTGGCGCGCAGAAGGACGCGCGGCGCTTCGCCCGCTTCTTGCGCCTGCCACCAGCGCTGCGCCACAAGGCACCAGCGATCGCCGACGATCAGTCCCTTGAACCCGAACTGCGGCATGGGCGTGGAGAGATCATTGCCCGCCGATTTCGAATAGCGCAGGAACGCGTCCGTCGCTTCGATACAGATCAGGTGCACGGCAGCATTGTCCGGTCCCGCCGCGCAGTAGCCCGTGCGGAAGAACCCGGTCAGCGGATCACTTGAACAGGGCTGCAGCGGCTCACCGAGCACATTGAACTCGCTCGGTCCTTCGAAGCGCCCGTGTTCGTTCAATGCACCTCGCCCTTGTCCAGCTTCTGCAGCACTTCCTTGACCTTGGAATTGATCTGGTCGAGCGAATATGGCTTGGGCAGGAATTCGACGCTCTGGTCGTCCTCGATATCCCGGCGCACGCTCTCCTCGGCATACCCCGACACAAAGATCACCTTGAGATTGGGCATGGTCTCGCGCACGTGCTTGAGCAGGCTGGGCCCGTCCATTTCCGGCATCACCACATCCGAGATCATCAGGTCGATCTTGAAGTCGAGGTCTTCCAGCACCTCCAGCGCTTCTTCGCCGCCATCGGCTTCGAACACTTCGTAGCCCGTGGCGCGCAATGCGCGAGCCGAGAATGCGCGCACGCTTTCCTCGTCTTCCACCAAAAGAATGCGTTCGTGCCCGGTCAGGTCCTTGACCGGTGCAGCGGCCGCAGCAGCCTTGCCGGCTGCCTCCGCCGCGCTCACCACGTGGCGTGGCAGGAATATCTTGAACGTCGTACCGATACCCACCGCCGAAACCGGATAGATATAGCCCTCGGTCTGCTTGACGATGCCATAAACCGTCGACAGGCCCAGCCCCGTCCCCTTGCCAAGCTCCTTGGTAGTGAAGAATGGCTCGAAAATCTTCTCAAGCACGTCCTGGCTCATGCCGGTGCCGGTGTCCTGCACCTCGATCAGCACATAGTCGGCGGGCACCATGCCTTCAAAGCTCATGCCCTCCGCTTCCGCCTGCGCCACATTGGACGTGCGAAGGGTGATGGCGCCGCCATTGGGCATGGCATCGCGGGCATTGACCACAAGGTTGATGATGACCTGCTCGAGCTGCACCACATCCGCGCGCACCGGCCATATATTGCGGCCGTGCTCCACGGTCAGCGTATTCTTCTCGCCAATCATGCGCTTGAGCAGCACCGTCAAATCATCCACGATCAGCGGCAGTTCCAGCACCTGCGGGCGCAGCGTCTGGCGGCGCGAGAAGGCCAGCAATTGGCGCGTCAAGCCGGCCGCGCGGTTGGCGTTCTGCTTGATCTGCATCAGTTCGCCAAACGAAGGATCGCCCGGCTTGTGCTTGAGCAGCAGCAGGTCCGAAAAGCCGATAATGGCGGTCAGCAGATTGTTGAAATCGTGCGCCACGCCACCGGCAAGCTGGCCCACGGCCTGCATCTTCTGGCTCTGCGCAAACTGCGCCTCCAGCTTGCGCTGGTCAGTCATATCCAACGCGTAAACATTGACCTGCTCGGGCGAGCCGGCGCTCATTTCCGAAGCCGACAGATAGAGCCGCACTGCATGATCGCCCTCGGCGCTCAGCAGCGCATCCACCGGTTCGATCTCGGAGCGATGGGCCGCCGCATCCGCCAGACCACGCGCAAACTTGTCGCGGCTACCCTCACCAATGAGCTCGCTCAGCGGCTGCATTTCGAGGCTTTTTTCCTCGCCCGACCAACGGAAGATGCGCCCGAACGGCGCATTGGTGCGGATAATCCGGCCTTCGCCGTCGAGCGTCGCGATCGCAAACGGCGTATCGTTGAAGAAACGCGAGAACCGAACTTCGGCCGCCCGCAGCTCTTCCTCGGTATCCGGCGCATTGGATTTGTCGAGCACCAGCGTGCGCGTCTCGCCCAGTTCGCCATCAGCCAGCCGTGCCGCACGATGCAGCAGCCGCACCGGCAGGCTGGTGCCGTTGCGCCGCACCAGGTCGATGTCGATGATCTCGGTATGAATTTCGCCGTCGCGTCGGCCGCGCATCAGCAGCGTCGCGCCATCGCCACGGACAATGTCTGAAAGCCCCAGATGGCCCGAATTGAACTCAGCCAGATCGTAGCCGAGCCAATCGGTCAGCGTCGAGTTGAGATACTGAATGCGCCCATGCGCATCGGCGGAGAAGAAGCCGGCCGGGGAATGATCGAGATAATCGATGGCGCGCTGCAGGTCGCGGAACGCGCTTTCATTATTGTCCCGGTCGCGAGTGATGTCCTCGACCGACCAGATCACCAGCGGTTTCTTGGCTTCGTCGGATTCAGGCAGCGGCCGGACGCCCACGCGATACCAGAACGCCTTGTTGCTATCGGCAGCCGAGCCGCCCAGGCCGCCGACAATGCGCACGTCCTCGACCGCAGCCCGGCCGTCCTTGGCAGCGCGCGACAGCCGATAGATGGCTTCGCTGGCATCGGCCTGGCCGGCAAAGAGCCGCGGCACCCCAACGGGCACACCATTGGTCACCGCGCCTGCAAAGCTGCCATAGTGCGAATTGACGTAAGAAATCCTGCCATCGCGGTCGGACACCACCGCCCCAAAAGGCAGGCTGTCCACCACGGCATTGGAGATCGTCCGCCGCTCTTCGCCATTGGCGAAGCGAAACAGGCCCGCCGCCAGCCCGAACAGGCAGAACACGCCGACGACGGCCAGCACGCCGACAAAGGTCAGCACCAGATCCTGCGATATCTGGCTGCCGAACACCGAGAACACCACGGCAAGGCCCACCAGCACCAGGCCAAGCACGACCACGCGCCACAGCCCCGCGCTCCCGCGACCGGCGGAAAGCAATGGGTCGGGATAGTTGTCCTCGCCGAGTGGCGTCGATGCCATGAGTCGATCTGCTCCCTAGCCAAATGAGTCGGGCCGAATCAGGGCCTGCACGAAGGTCTATCAAAAGCCCTAACGCGAGGGGAGGGTGATCGGTGTTTTCAACATGCACCGAATTGCCCGACTCGGGGCCCGTAAGCTGGATAACGTGAGTTCAAGTGTACTGGATGCCCAGGAATCCTCATGGTGAGCTTGTCGAACCACGAGGGCTCTGAAATCGCTTACCGCGCCTTCCACCCTGCGCCCTTTTTGAGCCGCATCACGAAGCCGATCACTTCCGCCACCGCCTTGAAGTGCTCCGTCGGGATCGTCTCATCCACATCCACGCTGGCAAACAGCGCACGCGCCAGCGGCGGATTCTCCACGATCGGCACGTCATGTTCCTTGGCCAGTTCACGGATGCGGAACGCCACCGCGTCGGCGCCCTTGGCCACGCATTGCGGCGCGCCCATGTTCTTGTCGTATTTGAGCGCCACCGCGAAGTGGGTCGGGTTGGTAATCACCACCGTCGCGTCCGGCACGGCGGCCATCATGCGCTTGCGCGAGCGTTCCTGCCGCAATTGGCGGATGCGCCCCTTCACATGCGGGTCACCCTCCATCTGCTTATATTCGTCGCGCGTTTCCTGCACCGTCATCATCAGCCGCTTCCACCATTTCTGGCGGGTGTAGAGATAATCGGCCAGTGCGATCACCGTTACGATGGCGAGCGTCGCGATAAAAATCTTCATGCCGATTTCCTGGAAATCGGCGAGGATGATGAGCGGATCGGCGGTCATCATGGTGTCGAGCCGGTCGCGCTCCGGCCAGACGACTAAAAACAGCACCGTCGCCACTACCGTGATCTTGAGCAGCCCCTTGCCGAAGTTCACCAGTGAATCTGTCGAGAACAGCCGCTTGAAGCCGGCCAGCGGCGAGATCTTGGAAAATTTCGGCGTAATCGGCTCGGCCGAAATCAGGGGCCGGTGCTGGATCAGATTGGCCACTATGGCGCAGGCCGACAGCACCACCAGCGGCAGCATCACCGTGCCCAGCATGGTCAGCGCCAATCCGTTGAAGAACGCCGCGAAGCCCGCCCCGCCCAGTTCCACCTGGTCCGCATTGGCCATGATGTCCTTGAGCGCCACCATCAGGCCTTGGGCCGCCACGGGCCCCATCGAGGCAAACACCACCGCCGAACCCAGCAGCATGAACCAGGTGACAACCTCCTGGCTCTTGACCACATCGCCCTTCTTGAAGGCGTCCTCGAGCTTCTTTTGGGAGGGGTCTTCTGTTTTTGCGTCGTTCTCGGGGGCTTCGTCTGACAATCTAGCCCCTCCACATCGTCAGATGGTTCTCGAACGCGGTCAGATACCAGCCCATCATCATGCTCAGCAGCAGCCCGAAGAGGGCCAGGCCGACAAAGATATTTGCCGGCATGAGCAGGAAGAACACCTGCAAGGCCGGCATCAGCCGCGCCAGAATGCCCGCCCCCAAATTGAACACCAGCCCAAAGACAATGAACGGCGCCGCCATCTGAATGCCGATCGAAAACGCGCTGGCAACGGTTCGGATGGCCAGTTGCGCGGCGTCATCGAACATCAGCGGTGCGTCGAGCGGAAACACCATGTAGCTGTCGAAGGTCGCCGCCAAAGCCAGATGATGCAGGTCGGTCGCAAAGATCAGCACCATGCCCAGAAAGCTCAGGAAGCTGCCAAAAATCGCGCCCTGAATGCCGGTCTGCGTCGGGTCCGCGGCCATCGCCATCGACAACCCCACCTGGAAGGCAATGATCGAACCGGCGACCTGCGCCGCTGAAACGGTCAGCCGGGCAATGGCACCCAGGATAAGCCCCACCGCCAGTTCATGAAAGATCAGCCCGACAACAGCCATGACATCATCCGTCATGGTCGGCAGGTTGGGCGACAGCAGCGGATAGACCACCAGCGTGAACGCCAGGGCAAAGCTCAGGCGCATGCGGGCCGGGATCATGTCCTCGCCAAGCGCCGGCATCAGCATCAGGATCGCGCCGATACGGGTAAACAGCAGCAGAAAGACAAAGGCCGTATTGGGCAGCCAGTCGAGCCCGATAGTCACCGCTAGCCACCGACGATGATCATGTCGACCACCCGGTTCATGTAGCCACCCATAGTCGCCCCGAGGAACGGCAGCGTCAGCAGCATGGTAAGAAAGATCGCGATGATCTTGGGCACGAACACCAGCGTCTGTTCCTGGATCTGCGTCAGCGCCTGGAACAGCGCGATAACGACACCCACCACCAGTCCGACAAGCATCATCGGCGCCGACACGATGATCAGCGTCCAGATGCCATCGCTGGCAATATCAAGAACCTCGGCGCCGGTCATGTTGCTCTCGCTGCGCCCGAATCGCGCACGGTTAAGATAATCCTAACGCAGCCCGCCGGACGATCCCATTTAGCTCAGGCTGAGTCGAAAATGGTGGTTTTCGAGAACCGGAGCGGAGCGTACTTCCAGTACGTGAGCACCGGAAGCGCAGAAGACCGCCATTTGCAGGCCAGCCTCAGCTAAATGGGCATCCGCATGATTTCTTCATAGGCCGAAATCACCCGGTCCCGCACGGTCACCATGCTCTCGATGGCGATTTCCGTCTCACTCAACGCCGTGACCATATCGACCACATTGGCCTTGCCGTTGACCATGTCGATCGCCATGGCGTCCGACACCTTGCCGTTGTCCACCACGCCCTGCACCTGTTGCGCCAGCATGTCGGCAAAGCTGTTGCCCCCGCTGGGCGCCGCAAGAGCGGTCAGGTCGGTGCTGGGCTTAGCGGCCTGGTTGACCAGCCGGCTGGCATTGCCATAGGCAGCGGCGGCGGCGTTGAATGGAGTGGTGATTGCCATGATTGACCCCTGCCCGATCAGCCGCGCAGGATGTCGAGCGTGCGCCCGAGCATCTGCCGCGTAACGGTGACGACGTTGAGATTGGCCTCGTAGGTGCGCTGGGCCTCGCGCATATCCATCGATTCGATCAGCGGATTGACGTTGGGATATTGCACATAGCCCCGCTCGTCGGCCGCCGGATGGCCTGGCTCGTAGCGCGAGGAAAAGTCGCTCATGTCATAGGCGAGCTTGCCCACCTCGACGATCTGCCCGCCCACTTCGGCGTCGAAGCTGGTCTCGAACGTCGGCACCCGCCGCCGATATGGCTCCTCGCCCGGCGCCTTGCCGGCAGAATCGGTGTTGGCCAGGTTCTCCGCGATCACGCGCATCCGCGCGGTCTGCGCATGCAGGCCCGTGGCAGCGATCCGGAGCGATGAATTGAAATCCATGCGAGCCTACTCCTAAGCCTGGCGGCCAAGCGCGGTTTTGAGGATCTTGATGGATTTAGTGTAGAGGCCGGTCGCAGCCTGGTAGTCCATCATGTTGGTGGTGACCTTCATCATCTCGTCTTCCAGCGTCACGCCATTACCTTCCGGCGTAATCTCGAAATTGGCCATACGCTGCGCACCAAAGGCCGAGTTCGCGCTGCCCGAAACCGAGAAATGGTTGGGCTGGGTCGCGGTGGTGGTCACCGACGCTGCTGAAAAAGCATTGTTGCTGTCGGCAAAATCATACTGAGCCAGATCGCGTCCGCGATAACCGGGGGTCTCCGCATTGGCCACGTTTTCCGCCAGCAGGCCTTGACGTGTCTGATGCCAGCGCATCTTGTCGGTCAGAGCCGAAAACACCGGCATGTTGAGAAAGGCCATGGCCCAAGGTCCCCGCGAGTCTCGCTCGATGGGCAAATCTTGCCGGTTCATGGTTAATCAAGTGTTAACCCACGGCCCTTAGGGCAGTTTCGGCCTCGCATTCTGCACATTTGCGCGGCTAAGTAGGCAACATATGCCGCCCCATCCCGGGCGGGAGCTAACTGGAGTGACTATGCAGTTCATCACGAGCCTTTTTGGTGGGTCCGGCAATAGCTGGCTGACCGCACTTTTTGCCCTTGGCATCGTGATTCTGCTGATCGTGCTCGGTCTGTGGCTGCTCAAGATGCTGTTCAACGCATCCGGCAATGTCGGTCGCGGCCGCAACCGGCGTCTCAATGTCGTCGATAGCCTGGCGCTCGATCCCAAGCGGCATCTGCTGATCGTCCGGCGCGACAATGTCGAGCATCTCATCCTGGTCGGCGGACCGCAGGACGTGGTGGTCGAAACCGGCATCCCCGTGACCGACGAGCCGGCAACACAATCTACCCGCCGCCCCGTGCCGATGGTCCGCAAGCCCGCAGCATCCCGGCCCACCGCGCCTACGCCCGTTGTTCCGCAGGCAAAGCCCCTCACCCCCGGGCCAGCAACAGTGGCCGACCAATTGCGCGAAATGGGTCAGCCGACCGACAAGAAGACCCATCTATCGCTACGCCACACCGGCCTGCTACGGCCGGTCAGCGCCGTGGATCCGATTGTTTCAACTGAAAACTCGGTGACGCAGGGTGCCGGCGAGCACGACTCAGCTAAAGAGGACGGAGCGCGGCGCGACATCGAAGGCACGGATTTTGAGGGCACTGGCGGGGCTAACCGGAACTAAGCGATTGCCGCTGCGCCGCTTTGCGCCTCTGGGCGCGCTTCTGGTTCTGTTTTTTGCTCTGCTGCCGACCCTGGCTTTCGGCCAGGATGTGTCGATCGATTTCGGCGACGACACCACCATCACCGAGCGCGCCGTCCAGATCATCGGGCTCATCACCCTGCTGTCGCTGGCGCCCTCGATCCTCGTCATGGTCACCAGCTTCACCCGCATCGTGGTGGTGCTGTCCCTACTGCGCACGGCCATCGGCCTGCAAACCGCGCCACCCAATTCAGTCATGGTGTCGCTGGCCTTGTTCCTCACCATCTTCGTCATGCAGCCCACGCTGCAGCAAAGCTATGACCAGGGTATTGCTCCCCTCCTCGCCGGCGATATCGAGATTGCCGAAGCGTTCGAGCTGGGCAGTGCGCCCTTGCACGAATTCATGCGCGCCAATGTGCGCGAACAGGATTTGAGCCTGTTCTACGATTTGACCGATGCCGTGCCCCCAGAAGAGCCCGAAGCCATCCCGCTGCAATTGCTCATTCCCGCCTTCATGATCTCCGAGCTGCGCCGGGCCTTCGAAATCGGCTTCCTTTTGTTCCTGCCCTTCGTGGTCATCGACATGGTGGTGGCGTCGGTGCTGATGGGCATGGGCATGATGATGCTGCCCCCGGTCGTGATCTCGCTGCCGTTCAAGCTGATCTTTTTCGTCCTGGTGGACGGCTGGTATCTGGTCGCAGGCTCACTGGTCCGAAGCTTCGTCAGTGGCACCACCGGCGCCGGCTGATCAGCCGGCGCTGGCCAACCCCGCCAGCCCGTCCGACGCAGCCAATGGCGCCAGCGCTCCCTCACCGGCATAGGTTTCCCGATATGCCGCAAGGAACGCGTTGATCCCCTCAAGCCCGGAAATCTGGGCGGCAACCGTCTTGAACTCGACGCTGGTCACTTCGATATTGCCCGTCACCAGATCGAACATCGGCCACTCCGGGGTGGTCACCATGGCTTCCCCGAACTTGGAGCGCAACCGCGCCAGCGCGAACCGGTCATCGGCCAGCACATAGCCTACGGCCGCCTTGACGAGCCCCATGCGCCCCTGTTGCGTCAATGGCTTGCCGCCCAGATCCGCATATTGCGCCTCGATCATTTCGCCAGCCTGCGAATAGCGCTTGGCCTTCCATTGCGCATCGATCCGCAACTGCGTCACGTCGCTGCCGTTCATGTCGCGCAGCATGTCCAACGCCAGCCGGTCGCGCCCGCCATCGATCATCGCGCGGGCTTCCAGCACGCGCCGCTGCCGCGCAAGTGCCTCGGGAAGCTCGGGCAGACGCGTCGTGTTGAGAACACGCAACGCATCCTGTGGCTTGCGGTCGGCGAGATAGATGATGGCCAGGTCAGCGGCGATTTGGGTCCTCGCCACGCCGCGCAACCGGTTATCCAGCTGATATTCAAGCAGGCTCGCCGCCTGCTCCAGCAGATCCACCCGCACCAATCGCCGCGCCAGATTGCGGATCATCTCGTCGCCGCGCGCGCCGGGAGGCGTCAGCGCGCGGAAGTCGTAGTAGAGGCTCAGCGCATCCACCGGTCCCATTGAATCCGCGGCGCCATTGAGGAACAGTTCGGCGAACACCTCCTGTGCCTGGTCGCGCAGGGCATTGACGCTCGGACTTTCGGGATAGGTTGCCACCGCCTGCCGCGCCGTCTGGAACCCTGCCCGATAATCCCCATCGCGGAAGGAGAACTCCGCCAGCATCTTGAGCATGTCCGCTTCCAGCGGATTGCGCCGCCACAGCATTGCCTCGGCCGCAAGCGTCTGTGCGGCCTTCTGCAGGTTCAGCGTACCAGCCTCGTCGAGCAGGCGCAGCGTTCGGTAGATCGCCTCGGCCCGGGTCGGCCGGATATCCGCAGCGATCACCTGCCCATAGGTATCGATTGCTTCGTCGGCCCGCCCGCGCAATTCGGAGATACGGCCGGACATCAGCAGATAAAGGCTGGCGCCCTTTGCGTCGAGGCTGCCAAAGTCCATCCCGTCGAGCAATTGCTCGGCCATGGCCGCATCACCGGTCTCGACGGCGGCGCGAATGGCCGCGAAGGTGAATTTGCTTCGCACCCACCCCGGATAGCTGTCGATCACCGGCAGCGCCGCAAGCGCATCCGCCTTGGCGCCCCTATAGTCCGACAGATCCGCTCGTGCCATGGCGCGCCACAGCAGGGCGTCGATCTCGTTGCCCATCGCGCCTGCCGAGAGAGTGCTCAAGGCTTCCCGGCTGCGCCCGGCAATCGTATTGGCCATCGCCGTGGCGAGCCGCACCTTGCGCGCCAGCTTTTCGTCCTTGAGATCGGCCGCCAGCACCTCAAGCACTCCGGCGGCTTCAAGTCCATATTGATTGGCCAGGTAAAACTGCGCCAGCTCCAGCCTCGCCTGATCGCGCTGGGGCCCTTCCGAGGCGGCAGCCAGGGCAAGCATCTGGCTCTGCTGTGCGTTGAACGCGCCGAAATCCGGCTGCTCGAGCCGCGCCAGGTCCACGAAACTGCCGCGCATGGCCTCGGCAAGACCACTGCCCAGCCCTCGCGGCTGGTCCAGCGCCGAAACCGTCAGCCCGCCCGGCGCTGAAATCACCGCCAGTGCATTCTCCAGCCCGACGTCCAAACTGCCGACCTGCGGCTTGACGACGAGGCCATGTACGCTGCGCAATGCGGCGAAATCCACGAAATCGAGCGTCCTCGTCACCCCGCGCGCCGGTGGATAGGCCGTAACCACCTTGAGCATGTCGCCCACGACCGGATCGCGGAAATCATGCGTCCGGGCAGGACGCAGCACATTGGCCGTTAGCTCGAACTCACCTTCGATATTGCGCCGGCGCGTCAACTCGATCGGCTCGGTCGGCGTCAGCATGATGTCACCCAGCGAGAGCACCCACGCCATGCCTTCCGAGCCCAGCGTTGCCATCCGGTCCTGCGACAGATCGATCTGCACCACTTGCGAGTCGCCGCCAGCCACCACGTTGAAATTGCTCGCCAGCGCATCGAACTGTTCGGACGGCGCCGGCTCGGTAATGCCGGTGACCGTGTCGAAAATCATCCACACCGTATCGCCGCGCCGGAACACGGCGGCCGGCGTGTCCTGCTCGAAAGGAAACACCACTCGCACGGTGGAGCCGAGCACGTTGACGAATGGCGTGACGCTTCCCCCAACCGGTTGCGGCGCAAGCTTGTCCACCAGCGGCGGCGTACGCCCGCCCGCCGCGCCATGATCCTTGTCCTCCGGAGCAGGCGGCAACAGGCTCGCCGCTTCAAATGCCGGGCGCCCCTGCCCCGCGATATCGATGTCGAGGATATATTGCGTCGGCGAGGTCTCGTAGAATCTCGGTGTCACTTTCGGACCGAGCTTGAGCGCAACGACCGCCCCGTCCGGCGTCACATCGGGCTCCACCGCCAGGATCTCGGGCGGCAAATCGGCGATCAACTGGCGCAGATCGATCTCCACCGGCCATTCGAACGCCAGCATGGCCTCGTCTTCGATCTGCGAGAAACTGCCGGTGGTCGGCACCGACCAGTCGAACTGCACACGCAGGAAGGTCGGATTGCGCCCGATGCGAACGCTGGGCCGCGGATCGAGCGCCGCAACTCCCGCCGCCTTGCGCTCCTGCTCCGCACGAATGGCGGCCAGCCGCGCCCGCTCGGCAAGTTCGTCCACCACGTCCTGCGGCAGCGGCGGCGGCATGCCCTGCCATGTCGGCGGCAGCAGATCGATAAACAGCTTCTCGCCGGCTTCGATGCGGTTGAACGAGTAGGCCGAACGCAACCCGAAGCGCAGGCCGCGCTGGTCAGGGTCGGCCCGTGCCACCGAGAAATAATCGGGCATGGTGAGCCCCACATCGGGCAGCAACACCGATACCTTTTCGGTGAATTCCAGCGACAGGACGCCGTTTTCCATGCGCATGGAATATTCGGGAAGGCTGTCCCGGCCGGGGAAACTCAGGATCAGGCGGCCATAGCCGTCTTCCTTGGTTGCGTAAAGCTGTCCGCTGATTTGCGCCCATGCCGGCGTGACAATGCACGGCCATGCAAGTGCCGCGCCCACGACAAGGGCCCGCATGGCTTTCCGCCAGCCAGGTTTTTTAGCAGTCTTCACCGGCTTCTGCCCGCCCGACGCAATTCCCGTGCGCTGGCGGCCGATTTCTGGGCCCACGGGACGCACGAGGTACAATACTCAATGCGCCCAGCCTATCGGGGCTGGCTTAACGTCGCCTTACCCCAAAAGAGAAAGCCTTACGGATGATTTGCAGAACCTCTGCTGGCCCGTTCGGGCCCAAGCCCTACTGCCCCACGATCTGCGGCAGTGCTGCAAGATCGTCCGGTGTCATTTCGGTGGCCGGTTGGTCGGCGAGCGCGGCCATCTTGACCGTCAGTTCCTGCGCGCGCGCCGTGTCCATCACCGCCAGGATCGGCGCCATCTTGCGCGGGCTCATGGTCTTGGCCACTCGCAGCAGCACGTCCATGTCCAGATTGTTGAAAATCAGCGCAGCGTCCTTGGGCTTCATCGTTTCGTACATGGCGACGATACCAGCGAACTGGCCGCTTTCCATTTCGGCCCGCTGATCCACCAGCGCGGAAATCTGCGCTTCAAGAGCCTCCAGCGTCGCAGCCCGCTCTTCGATCCGCTTTTCGGCGGCATCGACGATCGAGGCGCGCAGCGCCAAATTCTGCTCGTACTTTTCCAGCTCGGTACGGCGCGCAGCCAGATGCTCCAGCAATTGTTGCTCGCTCAACGTGGAGCCATCCGTGTTGAGCAGAGGCACGGAGCCGCCCCTGCCGTCGATCTGTACAGGAATGGCATCGCCACTCGGCAGGCAATTGGTCATCCCCGACGCAAAACTTCCCGGCACCGGAGCCGCAGGCTGCTCGCCGTCCCCGACCGTTGCGTGGCCTTCACCCTCGCCTGCTTCGGCGGGCCTGTCGTTCAGGGTAACAGTTCCATCCGCTTCGATCTCGGCGTCCGGCTCGATGCAGAATGTACCGCCCAGAACAGAAGCGGCCTCACCTTGCTCAGGAGAAGCATGTTCACCCTCGGCAGCAACAGGCGCACCATGCCCACTGCCGGCACTTGCCGCATTGGGATCGGCCAAAGTCGGGTTGGAATCCACCAGCGTCGGGCTGGTATCCTCGGCAGTATGCTCGCCCGCAGCAGCCGAAGCTTCTTCGGCCGGCGCGGCGCCCGCCGCCTGCGCCACGCTCACGCCGGTCAGCACATAGCCGCCATTGGTCACAAGCCCGAGGGTCTTGAGCACCAGCAGCGCGGCGATGGCCACGACGACGACGGGTAGCAGGCGGATCTTGCTCACGCAGCGGCTCCACGGGTGCGAACACGCGCCGAAAGCTGCTCAAGCGCCGACTGCACCTTGTTCGTCGTGGGTGCGGCTGTTTCCACCGGCTCGATGACCTGGCTCTGGCGGGCAGCGCTGGTGATCTTGACGATCCGGTCCATCAACACCGTGCCTGCATTGACATGATTGGCCAGTTCGATCCCGAAGCGCTCGGCTTCCTCGAGCCGCGCATTGAGCGCCAGATCGGCCTCCACGGCGGTCTGCTTGAGTTCCTTGATCGCCTGGTTGGCCAGATTGGTCGCACCGACGAGGTCGGCCACCATCTGCCGCAACACGTCCTTGTCGGCATGCAGCCGCTTGAGCCGGCCGTTCAGCACCACGCAATAGCCGATCGTCAGCGCCAGCAAAATGGCGACGGCGCCTTCCACCACAACTCCCAGAGGCAAGCCAGACATCATCGTTGTTCCATTTTCTCGTCGTCGAGTGCTTCAAAGGCCGCCATCGTGACCTTGGGCGGATTAAGGGGGCGAGCGACCCGCACCGAAACATGATTGCCGATATGGCCCATGATCGCCTCGGTCAGGTCCACATCGCCACAGCGCAGGCGCACCGGGTCCGAAGGCACCCGCTCGAACATCACCGTGTCACCCGGCTTCATCTTGAGCATGCGCGAGAGCGGCAGGTCCTGCTCATGCAGCACCGCCTCGATCTCGACTTCCGCCGAATAGATTTCCGTCGCCAGATGCCCTTCCCAGATCGGGTCGCGGCCGAACTTTTCGCCCATGAACATCTGCAGCAATTGCTCGCGGATGGGCTCGATCGTGGCATAGGGCAACAGGATTTCGATCTTGCCGCCGCGATCATCCATCTCGATGCGCAATTCGATCAGGATCGCCGCATTGGCCGGCCGCGAGATCGCTGCGAAGCGTGGATTGGTTTCCATCCGCTCAAGCTTGAAATTGACCTGTGTAACCGGCTCGAACGCGCGATGGGTATCCTCGAGAATGATCTCGATCATCTTGCGCGCCAGCGCCATCTCGATGGTCGTGTAAGGCCGCCCTTCGACGCGGATATTGCCCCCGATGCGGCGCCCGCCCAGCAGCACGTCGATCATGGAATAGATCAGGCTGGAATCGACCGTCAGCAGCCCATAATTCTCCCACTCTTCGGCCTTGATCACCGACAGAATGGCGGGCAGCGGAATGGAATTGAGATAGTCCCCGAAGCGCACCGAGGAAATCGAATCCATGGTGACTTCGACATTGTCCGAAGTGAAATTGCGCAGCGACGTGGTGGCAAGGCGCACAAGCCGGTCGAACACGATCTCCAGCATCGGCAGGCGTTCATAGCTCACCAGTGCCGAATTGATCAGCGCCTGCACGCCCGTCAGTTCGACATCGCTGCCAATACTGGCGTCAAAGCCCAGAAGGCTGTCGATTTCGTCCTGGTTGAGCACGCGGTCGGCGCCATTCTCGCCATCGGCGCCGCCACCTTCCAGCATGGCAGCCCATTCCGCAGCTGCTTCGGCAGCTTTTTCCTCGTCGGTCTGCTCGGCAGCGAGGGAATCGATAGCCTCGCCGAGGTTCCAGTCCTCGCTCAGCTTGTCCTGGTCGGAAGGGCCAGCCATCACTGCACCAGGATTTCTTTGAACAAAACCGATTCAACCCGAGAGGGATAGATCGAAACGTTCACGCGGCGCAGCAGCTCTTCCTTGAGCCGGTAGATGCCAGCCGAACCTTCGAGATCGGACTTGCGCAACTCGCGCAGATACACCTGAAATGCGTCGACCACCTTGGCGAGCCTCGGCTGGATTTCCACCATCATGGCTTCGTCGGCCACTTCCAGCGCCACCGTCAACTTCATTACCGCCTCTTCATCAGCCTCCTTGTTGAGGTTGATGATCATGGGCGGCAGGTTGAAAATGAAGGTTTGGGCGGCCGGCAATACCTCGCCATGCTCGCCCACAGTAGCGCCGTGCTCAGCCTCCGCAGTGCCTTTCGAGAGAAAGAAAAACAGCCCCGCTCCACCCAGCACCACGACCACCGCCGCCGCCCCGATGATGATGAAAAGCTTGGGGATTCCCTTCTTGGCGCCGCTCTCGGAAGTATCTGCCTCAACGGCCATGCGAACCTGCCAAAATCTGTGGTTCCCGGACGATTCCGGCACGTGTTCCAGCTAAGCCGTTGATGGTTAACGATTGGTTACAATCGAGGGTCCAGCGGCAGATTTTGCCGGGTAGCTTTTGCCGGGCCGCGCAATGGTAAACCGGCAGGGCAAATCACCAATGAACACCAACCGCTTGTTTTGATTAAACTTTCAGCCTTGGCATGGTTTCTGCAAGGTAAACGGCGAGGCCCAGGCTTGGGGAAGCGACGGTCTCGGGGAAAGCGAACACGGGGATCAGCGATGATCGAAAATGCACAACTGATCGGCCTCTCCAGGCAGATAGGATTGCAGCGTCAGATGGACGTGGTGGCCAACAACATGGCCAACATCAACACCACTGGCTTCAAGGCCGAGAACATCCTGTTCGAAGAATACGTCATGCCGGTCGCCCGCGATCGGAATTTCCCCCGGCTCGATCAGCCCCTCTCCTTCGTGCAGGACTGGGCGACCATGCACGACCTCTCCGGCGGCGCCATGGTGCAGACCGGCAGCGAGCTCGATATCGGGCTCAATGGCCCCGGCTTCTTCGCCGTCCAGACCCCTGCCGGCGAGCGCTACACCAAGTCCGGCTCCTTCCAGCTCAGCGCCAATGGCACGCTGGTCGACCTCAACGGCAATCCGGTCCTCGGCAATGGCGGTCCCATCCAGTTCGGCCCCGAAGAAACCGACATCCATATCGCCAGCGACGGCTCGATCAGCTCCAGTGCCGGCGCCAAGGGCAACCTGCGCCTTGTCGAGTTCGACAACCCGCAAAGCCTTACCCGCGAGGGCGGCAACCTCTTTGCCGGCGGCACCCCGATCCAGGCCACAACCACCCGCGCCATGCAGGGGTTCGTCGAAAAATCCAACGTCTCGGGCGTCTCCGAGATGGCCGAAATGATCCGCGTGCAGCGCGCTTATGAGAGCGCGGCAAATCTTGCCTCCAAGCAGGATGAACTGCGCCGCTCCGCCATCCAGCGCCTCGGCGACACCAACGCTTAATCCGGGAACAGTGCCATGAAAGCTCTCTACATCGCATCGACCGGCATGAGCGCGCAGGAGCGCAACGTCGAAGTCATCTCCAACAACATCGCCAACATGCGCACCACGGGCTTCAAGCGCCAGCGCGCCGAGTTCGAGGACCTCCTCTACCAGCAGATCACCCGCGCCGGCTCGCCGACCTCCGAGCAGGGCAATCAGCTTCCCTCCGGTGTCGAGATCGGCTCGGGCGTGCGCACGGTGTCCACCCCCCGCATCATGAGCCAGGGCAACATCAGCGGCACCGAACGCGAGATGGACGTCGCCATCCGCGGTGAAGGCTTCTTCATGGTGAACCTGCCCGATGGCCGCACCGGCTACACTCGCGACGGCTCGTTCGAGCGCAGCCCCGAAGGCACCATCGTCACCTCCGCCGGTTACGAGGTCGATCCCGGCATCACCATCCCCGGCAACGCGACATCGGTCGCCATCTCACCCGATGGCACCGTTTCGGCCTATCTCGACAACGAAACCGTCCCCACCCAGATCGGCCAGCTCCAGCTCGCCCGCTTCGTCAACAAGTCGGGCCTGGAATCGCTGGGCGACAACCTTTTCCTCGAAACCGCTTCGAGCGGCCCCGCCCAGGTCGGCCTGCCCAATGCCGATGGCACCGGCAACCTGCTGCAGAACTACCTCGAAATGGCCAACGTCAATTCGGTCACCGAAATCGCCGACCTCATCGCCGCCCAGCGCGCCTACGAGATGAACGCCCGCGTCATCTCCGGTGCCGACGAGATGATGCAGGCCACGAGCCAGCTGCGCTAAGGAGAGGCCAGATGATCAAGCGTTCCGCCACCGCCGCCCTGCTCACCCTCCTGCTCGTCGGCACCAGCTTCGCCGCCCCGGTTCTCAAGCGCGACATCACCGTCACGGCCGGCATCGTCACAGTCGGCGACATGTTCGAGCAAGCCGGCACCGCCGCCGAAAGCCCCCTGTTCCGCGCCCCCCTGCCGGGCACGTCCGGTCTCGTGCAATTGGCCGACATCCGCTCCGCCACCGCGCGCGTCGGCATCGAGGCTTTCGACACCAACGGGCTGAGCGCCGTTCGCGTCAGCCGCGCCGCTGCCATCGTCGATCAGTCCGTACTGACCGAATTGATCAACGAGGATCTCGCCAGCCGCGGCATCATCACCGAGGGCATGAGCGCCAACACCATCTTCACCACGCCCATTACCCCCATGAACGCCGAGGCCGTGGCAGAACCGGCCTCGATCATCTCCATGCGCTACCTGCCGGGCACTGGCGGCTTCTCCGCCCGCTTCGCAATTGCCGGCCTTACCCAACCCGTCGATGTCAGCGGCAATATCGAGATGATGATCGATGCCCCCCACCTCAAGGCCACCCTTCCCGCCGGCACCATCCTGGGCGCCGAAGATATCGACATGCGCCCCATTCCCCTGCGTTTTGCCGAAAGCACCGGAACTGCCCGCCTCGAAGACCTCGTCGGCAAGGCGCTCAACCGCCCCAGCCGCGACGGCATGGTGCTCAAGCCCTCCGACGTCGCCACCCCGCTCACCATTTCCAAGAACGATTTGGTCACCATCTACTTCCGCAAGGGCCCCATGACCCTGACCGTCAAGGGTCAGGCGGTCACCGGCGGCACCACCGGCGCCCCCGTCCAGGTGCTCAATCTCATGTCCAGGCGCGTCATCAGCGCCACCGCCCTTGCCGCCGGCGCAGTGGAAGTCAGCAATGACCCGCTCGCCCTGGCCGGCCTCTGAAAGCTCAGGAGAAATCCAATGAACCTCGTCAAGCTCGCAACCCTCCTGACCCTTGCCGCCGCACTCGCCGGCTGCAACACCACGGACCGCCTCGCCAATGTCGGCAGGGCCCCGGTGCTGACCCCCATCACCGACCCCACCACTACGGCCGGTTACCAGCCCGTCAACATGCCCATGCCCGCCGCCATCGCCGACACCTACCAGCCCAATTCGCTCTACCGCACTTCGGCCAAGGGTTTCTTCAAGGACGAGCGCGCCCACCGCATCGGCGACATCCTGACCATTCTGGTCACCATCGACGACAGCGCCAAGATGGCCAACACCACCTCATCGGGCCGCACCGCCTCCAACAGCGCCGGCATGGGCGGCATCTTCGGCAGCGCCGTCACCAACCTTTCCGGCGGCAGCATCGACCCCTCCGCCGCCATCGACTTCACCTCCGGCATGCAGAACGCCGGCAACGGCTCGGTCAACCGCTCGGAAAGCCTTGAAACCTCCGTCGCCGCCGTCGTCACCCAGGTCCTGCCCAATGGCAATCTCGTCATCGAGGGCCGCCAGGAAGTCCGCGTCAATTTCGAAGTCCGCGACCTCATCGTCGCCGGCATCGTCCGCCCCTCCGATATCCAGGCCAACAACACCATCCCCTCCTCCAAGATCGCCGAAGCCCGCATCTCCTACGGCGGCCGCGGCCAGATCACCGAAGTCCAGCAACCCCGCTACGGCCAGCAAGTCATGGACGCCATCCTGCCGTTCTAGAGCTTCGTTGCCGCACATTTCCCCAATGGTGCGGCAAGTTCTCCCCGGCGGCGCCCCCCAGCCCGGGCAGCCCCACCCACCGCTTCCGGCCCCTCCCACCGGGTCATCCCCGCGAAAGCGGGGACCTCCGTTTTATGCCGGCAAGCAAGTGAACGGAGGTTCCCTCGACTCACGCCACAAGTGCAACACCTGCTATGGTGTTGGTGCGATGGGAACTTTGTATGAGCAGTTGAGCCTGCGGGAGCGGGTTGAGATCGACATTGGGCGGCGCAAGGGGCTCTCGATGCAGGCGATCGGCCAGATGCTGGGGCGTTCGGCCTCAACCATCAGCCGTGAGTTGGGACGCAATGGCAGCCCCACCAGGCATT
>NZ_PYVW01000030.1 GCF_003056355.1 Devosia naphthalenivorans | reverse complement strand
AAAGCTCATCATAACCGCCAACGCCGTGCTCGCCAGCAATACCCTATGGAAAACCAACATGGATTGACACCAAACACGGTTGCTCAGGGGAGAGGTCGGCGCGCAGCGCCGGGTGAGGGGTGCGATGCTGCAAGATGGGTGATGTCCCAGCATCGCACCCCTCACCCCTAGCTCTGCCACCTCGCTGGCGCTCCTGGCGGCGCTACCCTCTCCCCTAAGGGGCGAGGGGACGATAGAGCCTTGAACGCTGTTCATCTGCTATAGCCCGGCGCGGGTGGGGACCTCCCGCCCCCCCAAATCTATCCATCTTCTCCCCCTCCATCTCCCACACACTATTCTCCCCCATACCAACCTCACGATCAGCGGGTCGCGCGAACCGGCTAGTGTTGTTGTCAGATGGGGCAGGGATGTCGTGATCCCCGCAGGCAAGCGGAAGTGTTACCGGGTCTATGGCGGCCCGGAGCCAGAGTCGCGCGCGCCGCAAATCCCATCGCATGTGGCGAGGCTTTGTCTCACACACTAAAACTTACCGGGGCAGGGCCTCGCCACGTGCACGCTGATAGATACCCGCGTTCGAGGCGGTGCTTCCGCACGCCTTCCCAACGCCCACTTGCTGTGCCAAGAGAAACCCAACACCCCAACAACGAGCACATCATGGCCATCAGACTGCACCGCGGCGATCTGCCAAATCTTTCCAACTATGGCCGCGAAGTTGCCATCGATACCGAGACCATGGGCCTGCATCCCCATCGCGATCGCCTCTGCGTCATCCAGCTTTCGCCCGGCGATGGCAGCGCCGATGTGGTGCAGATCCCGCAGGACGCGACCGAGGCGCCGAACCTGGTCAAGCTGTTGTCCGATCCCGGCGTCACCAAGATTTTCCACTATGCGCGCTTTGACGTGGCCGTGCTCAAGAACCGCTTCGGCGTCGTCACCGGCCCGGTTTATTGCACCAAGATTGCCTCCAAGCTCGTGCGCACCTATACCGATCGCCATGGCCTCAAGGATCTGGTGCGCGAACTGCTCAGCATCGATCTGTCCAAGCAGCAGCAGAGCTCGGATTGGGGCGGCGACAAGCTCAGCGATGCCCAGCTCGAATATGCGGCTTCCGACGTGCTCTATCTGCATGATCTGAAGCGTCATCTCGATCGCATGCTCAAGCGCGAAGGCCGCACGGAACTGGCCCAGCAATGCTTCGATTTCCTCAAGACGCGCTGCGAGCTCGATCTGCTGGGCTGGGACGAAACCGATATTTTCGCCCATAGCTGATCGCTGATATGGCCACCCATGCGCACCAGGACCGGCAGGCGATCTACCGCCGCCTTCAATCCCGCAACAGGGTTGTGGGCGTGTTGCGCATCGGCGTGCCGCTTCTGGGCCTGGTGATCCTGGTCGCCTTGCTGATCCAGATTTACGTGTCCAGCCTGGGAGACAGCTTCAGCATCGGCCAGGTCTCGGTCACGCCGGACACTATTTCGGTCGAGGCGCCGGAATATTCAGGCATTCTGGGCAATGGAACCACCTATAGCGTCAGCGCCGCCACGGCCAAGGCGTCACCCACGGCAACCGATCTGATTTCGCTCACCGAGGCCGGCCTCACCATGACCAAGGTCGACGGCGTCATGATCAACGTCAACGCGCAATTTGCCGTGCTCGACACCAATAACGAGACCGTCACCATCAAGGATCTCGCCTATGTCGAGGATTCCACCGGCACCACGGGCGTCGTCGTTGATTCCGTGTTCGATTATGCCAGCCAGGCGCTGGTGGGGCAGGGGCCGGTGAGCATACAATATGCCGATGGCACCACCCTTGACGCCGTAGGAATGGCCTACGATCTCGAGCAAGCCAACTGGACATTTAATCAGGCTGACGTCACCTTGCCCGAAACGCCCGGAAGCCAGGCGCCCGGAAACCCGACACCATGACCCGATCCATCGCCGCCCTGCTCGCCTTTTTCCTGCTGATTGCGCCCGTTGCTGCCCAGCAGCCGGTCAACATCACTGCCGATCAGTTCACCGTCGACGAAAAAACCAAGCAGGCGGTGTTCACCGGCAATGTGGTGGTGGTTCATCCCAGCGTCACCGTTCATGCCAACAAGGTCGAAGCCATCTATGGGGCCGGCGGCGCCAGCGATATCGAGAGTTTCGTCGCTACCGGTGCGGTAACGCTCGACACCCCCGACCAGAAGGCCACCGGCGAGCGGGCGGTATTCAATCCGGGCGATCAGCTGCTGCGTCTGACCGGCAACGTCAAGGTCACCAACCCGAGTGGCACGGTGGATTCCAGCGAACTGGTGGTCAATCTCGCCACCAATGTTTCCACCTTCACCTCCACCGGAAATGGCCGGGTGACCGGGGTGTTCACGTCCCAATGAGCGAAGCGCCAGCCAAGCCGCGCATCGACCAGACCGGTTGGCTGGTCGCCCACAGCCTCGCCAAGAGCTTTGGCAAGCGCGTGGTGGTGCGCGACGTGTCCATCGCCGTGCGCCGCGGGGAGGCCGTGGGCCTGCTCGGTCCCAATGGGGCGGGCAAGACCACCGTTTTCACCATGATCATGGGCCTGGTCAAACCCGATCACGGCGCCATCAGCCTCGATGGCCGTGCCATCACCCATCTGCCGCTGTTCCAGCGCGGGCGCCTGGGCATTGGCTACCTGCCCCAGGAGCCCTCCATTTTCCGCGGCCTGTCGGTAAGCGGTAATATCCTGGCGGTGCTGGAAAACCATATCCGCAACAAGACTGCGCGAATGGCGCGCCTGCAGTCCCTGCTCGAGGAATTTTCCATCGAGCATCTGGCAAACGCCAATGCCCTCGCCCTCTCGGGTGGCGAACGGCGCCGCGTCGAAATCGCCCGGGCGCTAGCGGCCGATCCGGTGTTCATGCTGCTCGACGAACCCTTCGCCGGCGTCGACCCCATCGCCGTCGCCGAGGTCAAGGGACTGGTCAAGCAATTGACCCAGCGCGGCATCGGCGTCCTGATCACCGACCACGCCGTGCGCGAAACCCTGGGGCTGGTCGATCGCGCCTATGTCATCCACGGCGGCAAGGTAATGATCCAGGGCCGCCCCGAGACCATCAGCGCCGACCCCGATGCAAGGCGGGTCTATCTGGGCGAGAATTTCGAGATCTAGCCACTTGGCATGGAACTTGCCCTTACCCTTGCCCCCTGCCCAAAAATGAGTCATGGTCCGCCCGGAAAAACGGCCCTTGAGGCCAAGTTATTTGCGCTAAGGTCTACCCTATATGGCTCTTTCGCCGCGTCTGGAGTTTCGCCAGGCTCAAAGCCTGACACTGACGCCGCAATTGATGCAGTCGATCCGTCTGCTGCAGCTGAGCCATCTTGAGCTGAACGATTTCGTCGAAACCGAACTGCTGCGCAATCCGCTCCTCGAACGCGAGGAAGGCTCCGAAGCCGACGAACCCGGCGAACCGCCCGAGCGCTCTACCGAAATCAGCGCCTACGAGGACACGGTCGATCGCTCCGACCGCATCCAGGACGCCACTTCCATCGCCGATGGCTACGATACCGCTGTCGAAAACGTCTTTCCCGACCAAGGCGCCCAGGATCAGCTCAATCCGCAAAGCCGGCTCGACCGCAACGGCGCCAGCGAAAGTGGCGAGGCCCCCGACATCGACCAGTTCGTCGCCTCCCGCCCTTTGCTGAGCGAGCATCTGGAGCGGCAGGCCAACATGATCCTGCGCACCCAGGCCGACCGGCTCATCGCCCGCCATTTGATCGACGGTCTCAACGAGGCTGGCTACCT
Source organism: Devosia naphthalenivorans (assembly GCF_003056355.1). Taxonomy (GTDB): domain Bacteria; phylum Pseudomonadota; class Alphaproteobacteria; order Rhizobiales; family Devosiaceae; genus Devosia; species Devosia naphthalenivorans. Next base: position 25,404 of record NZ_PYVW01000030.1, on the reverse strand, counting down.
CGCTACCGATCTCGATGCGCTGGCCGAACAGCTTGGCGCCGAGCTCGCCGATATCCAAGCCGTGCTGGAAGCCCTCCAGGGCTGCGATCCCATCGGCGTCTTCGCCCGCACCGTTCCCGAATGCCTTGCCATGCAGCTGCGCGAGCGCGACCGGCTCGACCCCATGATGCAGGCCCTGCTCGACAATATCGGCATGCTGGCCGAGCACAACATGACCGGGCTGATGCGCGCCATCGGCTGCGACCGCGAAGACCTCATGGATATGCTGGCCGAAATCCGCCAGCTCGATCCCAAGCCGGGTCTCGCCTTCGATAGCGGCCCGGTGGAAACGGTCGTGCCCGATGTTTTCGTGCGCCGCGGCCCCGATGGCGCCTGGCAGATCGAACTTAACAGCGAAACCCTGCCCAAGGTCCTGGTCAACCGCGTCTACTACGCCACCGTCACCAAGAAGGCTCGCAACCCGGCCGAGAAGGCCTTCCTCAGCGATTGCCTGCAAACGGCCAACTGGCTCACCAAGAGCCTTGATCAGCGCGCCCAGACCATTCTCAAGGTCGCCGCCGAGATCGTGCGGCAACAGGATGGCTTTTTAACCCACGGCATTGCCCATCTGCGCCCCATGACACTCAAGATGGTCGCCGAAACCATCGACATGCACGAATCCACCGTCAGCCGCGTGACGGCCAACAAGTACATCGCCACCCCGCGCGGCCTCTATGAGCTGAAATACTTTTTCACCACCGCCATTGCCTCGAGCGATGGTCGCGGCGATCACTCCGCCGAAGCGGTGCGCCATCGCATCCGGCAGCTGATCGAAGCCGAGCAACTGGCCAACATCCTGTCCGACGATACCATCGCGGAAATCCTCAAAAAGGAACAAGGCATCGATGTCGCGCGCCGCACGGTCGCCAAATATCGCGAGGGCATGAACATCCCCTCGTCGGTGATGCGCCGCCGGCAAAAGAAGAATCTCGCCAGCGTCGGCTGAATCGTCCCGAGCCCCGCGAAGGCTAAGGCCATTCTATGGCGAAGTCCAAGCCATAAACGAACCGGAAGGCCCACTCACGCATTGCGTCCTGAGTACATGGGGGACTAGCATCATGGCTGTCGTCTCCCCACATCGGTGGGGCAAGCGGCAGACGTGATCCCGAAACCGGGAAACGGCTTCGGAGATCCTCGTGTCCAACGACAACAAGGAAGAGGAAGCCATGACCCTACGCGTTTCAGGAAAGAACATGGACGTCGGCGACGCCTTGCGCGGCAAAGCCGAAGATCATTTCGCCAATGTCGTCGGCAAATATTTCGACGGCGGCTATGATGGCCATCTCACCCTGACCCCCGATGGTGTGGGGTTCCGCGCCGATTGCGTGGTGCACCTGGATTCCGGCGTCGTGCTGCAGGCGAGCGCCCAGGGCGGAGACCCGACCTCTGCCTATGAAGTGATGGCGCTCAACATCGAAAAACGCCTGCGCCGCTACAACCGCAAGCTCAAGCAGCGCCCCCGTGGCATCAATGGTTCCGAGGATGGGGTGACCGCCTCATATACCGTTTTTGGCTCCGGCAGCGACCTCGATGAACTCGACGAAGACTACGCTCCCCCCGTCATTGCCGAGACCACGAAAAGCCTGCGCCAGCTCAGCGTTGAGGAGGCCGTCATGGAGCTGGATCTGAGCGGTAGCCAGGTCGTGATGTTCCGCCATGCTGGACATGGCGGGTTGAATGTGGTCTACCGCCGCTCCGATGGCAATATTGGCTGGATCGATCCAGCCCTGGGCGCAAACTGAGAGTGGCGCCGGAGCCCTAATCTGGTAAATCCCAAGGCGAAGTGAATGGAATTGGCCGATATCCTGGCTAAGCGCGCCGTGCTCTATTGCACTGCAGTGAAAACCAAAAGCCAGTTGTTTGAAGACCTCGCTGCCCGTGCAGCAGATTTGACGGAGCTACCCGTCCAGACCATCCTCGAGGCGATCAAAAGCCGCGAGGAGCTGGGTTCGACGGGTCTGGGCAATGGCATTGCCATTCCCCACGGCAAGGTTGCGGGCCTCAAGCACGTGACGGCGCTATTCGCCCGGCTCGAACAGCCGATCGAGTTCGACGCGGTCGATGATCAACCCGTCGACATCGTGGTCATGCTGCTCGCGCCTGTCGGGGCAGGGGCCGACCACCTCAAGGCCCTGTCGCGCTTTGCGCGCATGCTGCGCACCGAGCAGGTGGTGGATCAGCTCCGCCGCCAGACCGATCCGGCCAAGATCCACGCCTTGCTGACCGCCGAGCCCACCGAACACGCGGCCTGATCAGCGCAAAAAACAAAGACCCTGCGGCCGCTCAAGCCGCAGGGTCTTCCAATTCCGGCCATTGGTCCTTTGCCCCTAGTGCAGGGTCGCCAAGCCCAGATTCTTGTCACCCAGCCAGTCCACCACCGCATCTTCGGTGTCGGTCACCAGCAATGGGGTGCCATCGGCTGACATCAGCAATTGATATTCCGTCTCGGCCTCGAACTCGGCTTCCGTGATCATGGAGCTGAGCACCGCGCCGCTTACCGGGCGGACATAGGCCACTGCATCGCCGCCAAGGGCGGCAAACTGCGCCCGTGTCAGGGACTTGAGAGGATTGTGGTACGCGTGGCCAGCGGCCTCGTTGCTATTTTTCTCATACATTTGTCGGCCCTTTCCTCAAACTGAGCGAATTTCGATACGGCGGGCGATCTTTGGCGCGTTGGGGCGCTCTATAGCAACAACGAGCAACCCATGCCCTAAAGTTGCATCCTTAACGATCATCCCCTCAGCAAGAAGAAATGAACGCTGGAATTGCCGCGCCGCTATCCCACGATGCAGGAACTCGCGTCCGGGCTCATCCTTCTGCTTGCCGCGCACCAGGATCTGGCCATCTTCGGCCAGAACTTCGAGTTCGCTGGGCTCAAATCCGGCAACCGCTATCGAAATCAGGAACCGTTCGGTTCCGTCCTCGGTAATGCTGCGCTCGATATTGTAGGGCGGATAGCCATCGGCCGACTTTGCAAGGCGGTCGGCACGTTCCTCAAGGCCTTCAAAGCCGAGGAGAAAGGGGGCAGAAAACACTGAGATACGCGACATGCAATCCGTCCTTGAAAATCAAGCAACGTTATGGCGTCCGACCCTTAAAGAGTGGCATCGTCCGCCTGAACCGAGATATGGGGCAGGCAGGAAGCCTGTTCAAGACCAGAGTGTTTCATGAGCCAGACTGTCGCAATCATCACCCCCGCCTGGAATGCGCAAGCGACGATTGCCGAAACCGTCCGCAGCGTCATCGCGCAGACCCATGCCGATTGGGAGCTGTGGCTCGTCGCCGATGATAACGCAGACTATGAACAGTTCCTGGCCCAGGCCGGCATCAGCGATAGCCGCATCCGCTACCTTTCGAGCGGCGGCACCGGGCGCGGCGCCTCCAATACGCGCAATGTAGCGCTCGACGCCATCACCGCGCCCTATGCCGGCATCCTCGATGCAGATGATCGCCTCAAGCCCCAGAAGCTCGAAAAGGCCGTGGCAGCGCTCCAGACCCACGCCATCGTCACCACGGCGCTGGACGTCATGACCGACCGCTTCGGGCATCTCCGCTTCGTAGGCACCGGACCCGACCGTGAGATGAGCCCCGGCCAACATAAATGGGTCAGCCTATCCATGGATTCCATGCTGGTTTGGGATCGCCGCCGCGCCGACGGCCGCTACGACGCGACCATGAGCAACATGACGGACCTTGAATTCCTGCTCCAGCTCTATCGCACCGCTCCCCGCTCATTCCATCTTGGCACTCCGCTGCATGACTATATCAAGCGCGAAAGCTCCATGAGCAACGGCAAGGACGTCGCCGCAGGAATGATCGCTTCCAAGACCACCATCAGGCAGCGGCTGCTCGATGGCTATTACGGCCTGCCGAACGAGGATGTGGACGGGCTGGTAGGCTTTCTCGACATCTCGCTTGCGGCCGAAGCTCGATATGGCGCCGCCCTGGCCGCTCGGCCGGGCCTGCTGTTCGAGGATCATCTGCAACCCATGCTTGCCGCCGGTCGCTCCTGACCGGATTGTCCCCAGAACTGCGGATCACCAGTGCCAGCCTCTTGCCATAACCCCGCTTTCCCCCTATAGAGCCGACTTCTCCGGACCGCCCGGCCAAAAGGCATGCCGTGGCGGTCTTTGAATGCGATGGGCCCAAATCCATCCGAACACATCTAAAGGACCCGCAAAATGCCCAAGATGAAGACGAAGTCTGGCGCCAAAAAGCGCTTCAGCTTCACAGCGACCGGTCGTGTCAAGGCAGGCGTCGCCGGCAAGCGCCACCGCCTGATCAACCACAACGCCAAGTACATCCGCACCAACCGCGGCACCAAGATCCTGTCCAAGGGCGACGAGGGTCTGGTCAAGTGGTACATGCCGTACAACCGCTAACGCTGAAGGGAAGCTGACACATGTCACGCGTTAAAAGAGGCGTTACCAATCACGCCCGTCATAAGAAGGTTTTGAAGGCTGCGGAGGGCTATTATGGCCGCCGCAAGTCGACGATCCGTATCGCCAAGCAGGCCGTCGAAAAGGCCGGCCAGTACGCTTACCGCGATCGTCGCGTCAAGAAGCGCAATTTCCGCGCCCTCTGGATCCAGCGTATCAACGCTGCCGTCCGTGATTACGGGCTGACCTACGGCCGATTTATCGACGGCCTCAGCAAGGCTGAGATCGCTGTCGACCGCAAGGTGCTGAGCGATCTCGCGATCACCCAGCCCGAAGCATTCGGTGCGCTGGTCGCCAAGGCCAAGGCTGCGCTCGCGTATCTGGAAGGTGTCGACGACACCACCCACAAGCGCGTCACCGCCTAACTCTCCCAGCCCTGCTGAGGTCAAATTGACGCCTTGCGCCGCCCTTTAGGGGCTGGCGCGGGGCGTTTTGTTTTGGTCTATAGCGCTGAGTTTCCTGAGACCTCATGGTGAGCTTGTCGAACCACGAGGTCGGTCACACCGATCCTGCCACGCCCTCGTCCCTCGACAGGCTCAGGATGAGGTCTACTGAGGTTTTCGATGTCGCTCGAACAACAAATCTCGACCCTCCGCACCGAACTCTCGGCCGCCATTGCCGCTGCCAGCGACGACGCTGCCCTAGATACGGTAAGGGTCGCAGCCCTGGGCAAGAAAGGCAGTGTTTCGGCGCTGCTGGCTTCACTCGGCTCCATGGCGCCCGAAGAGCGCAAGAGCGCCGGCCCGGCCATCAACGGCCTCAAGGGCGAGATCGCCGGCTTGATCGAAGCCAAGAGCACGGCTCTCAAATCTGCCGCGCTCGACGCACGCCTCAAGGACGAGACCGTCGACATCACTCTGCCCCTGCCAACGGCTCCCACCGCCAAGGGCCGCATCCACCCCATCTCCCAGACCATCGACGAGATCACCGCGATCTTCTCGGACATGGGCTTCTCGATCGCCGAAGGGCCCGATATCGAGACCGACTATTACAACTTCACCGCGCTGAACTTCCCCGAGGGTCACCCCGCGCGCGAAATGCACGACACCTTCTTCATGAAGCCCGGCCCGGACGGGGTAAAGAAGGTGCTGCGCACGCACACTTCCCCGGTGCAGATGCGCGTGATGCAGCGCACCAACGAGAAGCCTGCTGCCGGCTACATCACCCCGCCCATGGACCCGCCCATTCGCGTGGTCATGCCCGGCCGCACCTATCGCAACGATAGTGACCAGACCCACACGCCGATGTTCCACCAGGTCGAAGGTCTGGTCATTGATAAATCCAGCCATATCGGCCAGCTGCGCTGGGTGCTCGAGGAATTCCTCAAGGCCTATTTCGAGGTGCCCAACGTCACCCTGCGCTTCCGCCCCAGCTTCTTCCCGTTCACTGAGCCATCCATGGAAGTGGACGTGCAGTGCGACCGCTCCGGCTCGGAAGTGAAGATCGGCGAAGGCAGCGACTGGCTCGAAATCCTGGGCTGCGGCATGGTCCACCCCAACGTCATCCGCAACGCGGGCCTCGATCCCGACGTCTACCAGGGCTTCGCCTGGGGCATCGGCATCGACCGCATCGCCATGCTCAAATACGGCATGCCTGACCTGCGCGCCTTCTTCGACGCCGATCAACGCTGGATCGACCACTACGGCTTCCGCCCCCTCGACCTGCCGACCCTGTTCGGCGGCCTGAGCAGCTAAGATGCTTTGCGCTCACCTCAAACCGGCCTCTCAGTCGACACCCTCCCCCTCGCGGGGAGGGATCGAGGGTGGGGGTCGATTGGCCCGGATATGGGGGCTCCCGGCGTTGCTACCCTCTCCCCTGAGGGGGCGAGGGGCGACCGCTTCCCGCCTTCGGCAGGCCCGGCAGGAACGACCGTAAATGACCCTCCCGCCCCACTACGCCAGCGCAATCGCCTTCAGCTTCGGCGACACGCCAGAGCTGAACGATGAACTGCTCGCGCTCGTGCTCGCCGGCAAGAAGACCGCAACCTGCGGGGCATTGCGCGACTACGGTCCCGGCAAGGAAGCCATGCCGGTGGTCGGTCGCCGCGACGTCGTCCTCAACAGCAAGGGCGAACCCGCCTGCGTGGTGGAGACGCTGTCGCTTGAAACCAAACGCTTCGATGATATCGAAGCCAGCTTCACCGACCGCGAAGGCGAGGGTGACTATGCTGCCTGGCGCGCCGGTCACGAGGCCTTTTTCGCCCGCAACGGCGGTTTCTCGCCCGACATGATGATCGTCTGCGAAACCTTCCGCCTTGCGGAAGTGCTGCCTGCCGGCCGCGCGGTCTACAATCAGGTCGCTTCGCCCATCTTCATCGTCACCGACATCGAGTCGGACGGCCCAACCCCGCTGCACAATTCCATGCTGAGCTTTGCCTCGGTCGCCATCGAAGCCGATGGCACGCCCCATGGCGAGTTCGAGGCACAGCTGACCCAGCGCCCCGATCGCACCACCAACGACACCACCATGGCCTGGTGGCAGACCCAGCCCGAAGCCTGGGCGGCGACCACCGCCAATGCCGAGGACCCGGCCGTCGTGATGCCGCGCTTTGCCGATTGGGTGGAAGCGCTCCCCGGCCCAAAGGTCTTCGTCGCCGCGCCGATGATTTTCGATGGGCTGTGGATGGACCACTACCTTGACGAATATGCCGGCACGCGCGCCCTTTCCGGTCCCTTCAAGGGCCGCCAGATTTTTCGGGGCGGTGGCATCTGCCTTTACACCATGGCCGGGACCCTGCGCGGCGCGCCCTATCTCGATTGGGGCATGAGCAAGCTGCCGGCCGAGTTCTACGGCCACATTGCTCACACACACAAAGCAATCGATGACGCGCGTGGCTTTGCCAACGTGCTGGTCGAACTGTTCAAGATTTCTCGCCGCCTGCCGCCCATCACCGGCAGTGCCAGCGACTTCCGATAAGGTGCAAGAAACATGAAATTCACCCTCGATTGGCTCAGGGATCACCTCGACACCGACGCATCGGTTGACGAGATCGGCAAGACGCTGACCATGATCGGGCTCGAGCTGGAAGGCGTCGAGAACCAGGGAAAGGCTCTGGAAAAGTTCGTCGTCGCCCAGGTCGTGCACGCCGAGGCGCACCCGAATTCCGACCACCTCAATATCTGCAAGGTCGATGCCGGCACCGGCGATTTGATCGACGTGGTGTGCGGCGCCCCGAACGTCACGACCGGCATGAAGTCTGTCTTCGCTTTCCCCGGCACCTATATTCCGGGCAAGGATTTCGAGCTGAAGGGCGGCGTCGTCATTCGCGGCGCGCCCTCCAACGGCATGCTCTGCTCGGCCGCAGAGCTTGAACTCAGCAACGACCACGACGGCATCATCACCCTGCCGGACGACGCTCCCATTGGCGCCAGATATGTCGACTATGCCGGCATCAATGGCGTGGTCTTCGATATTTCCATCACGCCAAACCGCGGCGACGCCACCGGCGTCTATGGCATAGCGCGCGATCTCGCCGCCTATGGCCTGGGCACGCTCAAGACCACCGAAATGTCCCCGGTGCCCTCCGCCGGCCCAAGCCCCATCGCGCCACTGCCGCATCAGTTTGCCGCCGATGAGCCAAAAGCTATCCGCAAGTTCGCCGGCCGCTACATCAAGGGCATCAAGAACGGCCCATCCCCCGATTGGCTGCAACAGCGCCTGCGCGCCGTGGGCCTGCGCCCCATCAACACAATCGTCGACATCACCAACCTGGTCTCGCTCGGCTGGGGCCGTCCGCTGCACGCCTACGACGCCGACAAGCTCAATGGCCAGCCGGTGCTGCGCAATGCTCGCAACGAGCCGTTCGATGCGCTCGATAATAAGATCTACACCCTCGACGAAACCATGACGGTGATCGCCGACGACACCGGCCCTCTTTGCCTCGGCGGCGTCATGGGCGGCATTCGCTCCGGTGTCACCGAACAAACCACCAACGTCTTCATGGAATGCGCCAGCTGGGACCCCGAGCTGATCGCCCGCACCGGCCGCAAGACCGGCATCGTCTCGGACGCCCGCTACCGCCTCGAACGCAATGTCGATCCCGCGCTGACTGAGCCGGGCCTCGAACTCGCCACCCGCCTCGTCCTCGAACTCTGCGGCGGCGAGCCGATGACGCCCGCCGTCTCCGGCGACGACGTTTTCCCCAACACCTCCGTCCAATTCCCCCTCTCCGAGGTCAAGCGCCTCACCGGCCTCGATGTCGAGCCGATGATCGTTTCCGCGATCCTGAGCCGCCTCGGCTTTGAGATCACCGGCAAGGGCGAAATCCTCACCGTCAAGGTTCCGTCCTGGCGCCCCGACGTCACCCAGAAGGCCGACCTGGTCGAAGAAGTGATGCGCATGGTGGGCGTGGACAATGTTCCAGTGGAACCGCTGCCGCGTCTCAACCACGTCGCGCCACGCATCCTCACCACCATCCAGAACCGCCGCCGCATCGCCCGCCGCGCCCTCGCCGCGCGGGGCCTGGATGAAGCGGTCACCTGGTCGTTCATCTCCCATGATGAAGCCGCCCGCTTCGGCGGCGGTGACGAAGCGCTCCAGCTCGCCAACGCTATCGCCTCCGACATGACCGACATGCGTCCGTCCCTGCTGCCGGGCCTGCTCGCCGCCGTCCGCCGCAACGGCAATCGCGGCCGCGACGACCTCGCCCTGTTCGAAGTCGGCCAGGTCTTCCTCAGCGCCGACCCCGACGGCCAGCACACCTACGCCACCGGCATCCGCACCGGCACGGCAAAGCTCGCCAGCAGCGGTCGCCACTGGTCCGGCAAGGCGGAGCCCGTCGGCGTCTTCGACGCCAAGGCAGATCTCGCCGCGCTCCTCGATGCGCTGGGCTATGATATCGACAAGGTCCAGCTTTTTGCCGATCCGGCACCATGGAGCCACCCCGGCCGCGGCGGTCGCATCGCCCAGGGCCCGAAGACCCTGGGTTGGTTCGGCGAACTGCATCCCGCCTGGGCCGCAGAGCTCGATATCGATGGCCCCGTATCCGCTTTTGAACTCGATCTCGACGCCTTGCCCGAGCCACGCAAGAAGGCCACCAAGACCAAACCGGCGCTTGATCTGTCGGCCCTCATGCCCCTCACCCGCGACTTCGCCTTCGTGGTCGACAAGGCCGTAACCGCCGGCGCCATCCTCAAGGCTGCTCGCGGCGCCGACAAGAATTTGATCAGGGATGTCAACGTCTTCGACGTTTTCGAAGGCACCCACGTCGGCGAAGGCAAGAAATCCATCGCTATCGAAGTGACCCTGCAGCCCCGCGACAAGACGCTGACCGACGAAGACATCGAAAAAGTCTCCGGCGCCATCGTTGCCGCCGTCACCAAGACCAGCGGCGGCGTCCTGCGCACATGATGTTGCCCCCGCCGCCGCCCCCTAAAGGGTGACGGCGGGCCACAAACCCGCTAGTGAACGCACCAGCAAGCTCCGGACGTTCATGACCATCACCACCATATCCAGCCTCGGCCACAAGGGCGAAGGCGTCGCCGAGATTGACGGCCGCAAGGTTTTCGTGCCCCTCGCGCTGACCGGCGAACGCATTGAAATCACCGCGGAAGGCGATCGCGGCACCCTGCTCGATATCATCGATCCAGCCCCCAATCGGATCGAACCGTTCTGCCCGCATTTCGGCGCCTGCGGCGGCTGCCAGCTGCAACATATGGATCGCCCCAGCTACGAGGCGTTCAAGACCAGCCTCATCGAAACCCCGCTCCGTTTTGCCGGCATCGATGCCAAAGTCTCCCGCTTCATCGACGCCGCGGGGGACGGCCGCCGCCGCGCCACCCTGCACGCCCGCAAGGAAGGCGCCGGCTATATGCGCCTGCGCAGCCATCAGGTGCATGACATCAACGCCTGCCCCATTCTCGTGCCGGCCCTGGCCCGCGCGCCCGAGATTGCGCGGGCAGTCATGCAGGCCCTGGGAGAGGCCGATGTCAGCTTCACCGCAACCCTCACCGGCCTCGACGTCGCCGTGCGCACGGAGAAAAAGCAGGCCCGCGCCGACCGCATCATGCCGCTGGTCAACCGCTTCAAGCTGGCCCGCCTCGCGCTCAATGGCGAACTGGTGCTGCAAGCCCAGCCCGCCCTCATCGCCATGGGCCGCGCCCAGGTCGAGCTGCCGATCAGCAGTTTCCTGCAAGCCACCGAAACAGCCGAAAACGTCCTTGCCGACTACGTGCTCAATGCCGTCGGCAAGGCAAAAACCGTCGCCGACCTGTTCTGCGGCATCGGTCCCTTCGCCCTGCGCCTGGCCGAACAGCGCCCGGTCTTTGCCGTCGACAACGACAAGGCGGCCATCACAGCGCTCGACAAGGCACGCCGCTTCGCCAAAGGTTTGCGCGAGGTCACCGCCAAGCCACGCGACCTGTTCCGCGATCCTCTGACCCAGTTCGAATTGCCTTTCGATGCCGTCGTTCTCGATCCACCCCGGGCCGGCGCCGAGGCGCAGGTGCGCGAGATCGGCAAGTCCAAGGTCAGGTTGGTGGTCATGGTGGCCTGCGACGCCCGCACCTTTGCGCGCGATGCGGCTTTACTGATCGGCTCCGGGTTCAGCATGAGTGATCTTGTGGCGGTGGATCAGTTTACCCAATCGACACATATCGAAATCGCTGCCACTTTCCGGCGCCAATAAGCATTTATGCAAGGCAACCGCCGGAGAAACGGCGCGTTACGTATTCCATCAACCAACAAGAACGACTGCGTGGGGCGGGCGTTGTTGTACATGGAGAATCCCATGCAATCATGGAAATATGCTTTGAGCCTCGGTCTGCTGTCGGCCGCCCTTGCCGTGCCAAGCTTTGCCCAGGAGGCCGAAACGGCTCCTGCTGCCGAGGCGTCCGCCATCGCTGAAGCAGCGTCCCCCGAAGGCAGCTTCGTCGATGAATACGGCACATCGTTCACCTTCTCGCTCTGTGGCGAGAGCGGGACCGATCTTTGCGGCGTGCTGACCAATCTTGAGGGCGAGTCGGCCACCGAAGAGAACCTGGCTTTTGTCGGCAAGCAGGTGATGCAGGCGCCCCAGACCGCTCCCAATGAATGGAAGGGCTCGCTTACCGCCGGCGGAATCAGCGCGGACGCGACCGTTACCCAGACGGGTCCGGATACGATTGATATCCAGGGTTGCCGCGCAGCAATCCTCTGCCAGACTCTGACCTATACCCGCATGTAGCACGACAATGGAAAGGCCCCCGGACTGCGGTTCGGGGGCCTTTTTGCGTCTGCTAAAGTTTACCACACAGGCCCGGATTACTCCGTAGACCTCGTCCTGAGCCTGTCGAAGGACGAGGTCGTGGCACCCCGGCCTCCACTCGCTCGACCTCGTGGTTCGACAAGCTCACCATGAGGTCTGCCGGGCTTGGCTTATCTGGGATTCACCCCGTCTAACAAACCGTAGCAACGCGCTCCTTGATCACCGCGAGCACTTCATCCCCAGGCCGCTTCCACCAATTATCCTGGCTGAAAATTTCCACTTCCTGCGGCCCGAAATAGCCAGCATCCTCGATCATCTTGCGAATGCCGGGCAGGTCGATCACCCCATCGCCCATCATCCCGCGATCCAGCAGCATGTCCTTGGTCGGCACCAGCCAGTCGCAGATGTGATGAGCGAAGATGCGCTTCATCCGGCCGGCGCGGGCAATGGCGCGGGGCAAATAGGGGTCCCACCAGACATGGTAGACGTCGATTGCGACGCCGACAGTTTCGCCCAGGCCCTCGCAAATATCGAGAGCCTGATCGATGGTGTTTACGCAGGCCCGATCCGCCGCATACATCGGGTGCAGCGGCTCGATGGCAATTTTGACGCCTGATGCCTGGGCATGGGGCAGCATGGCCGCGATGCCATCGCTGACCATCTGCCGGGCGCCCGCTAAGTCCTTGGACGAGCCCGGCAATCCACCCACGACGAGCACCAGGCAATCGGCGTTCAGCGCCGCCGCTTCGTCGATAGCGCGCAGATTATCATCGATATTGGCCTGCCGCCCGGCAGCAGTTTCGGCCGGAAACATGCCGCCGCGACACACCCCGGTTACCTGTATCTTGTTGTCGCGAACGATGCGGGCGGCTTCATCGAGCCCAATGGCGGCAATCTGATCGCGCCAGGGCGAAATGGCGGTAATGCCGGCTTTGAGGCAACCATCCACGGCCTCTGCAAAGCCCCAGATCTGCCGGGTCGTGGCGAGGTTCAGCGAGATCGTTTGGGTGCCGGTCATGCTAGCACTCCGTTAACGTTGAGAACCGCATTCATGCGCTTCACGGCCAGTTCCGGATCAGCGAGTACGCGCGCCTTGTCGGCGAGGCGGAACAGTTCGGCCAAATGCTGCACCGAGCGGGTCGATTGCTGCCCGCCGACCATGGCGAAGTGGTCCTGCAGCCCATTGAGATAGGCAAGGAACACCACCCCCGTTTTGTAGAACCGCGTCGGCGCCGCAAAGATATGGCGGCTGAGCGGCACGGTGGGTTCGAGCAGGTCGAAGAACTCATTGGTGTTGCCCCGGCCCAGGGCCGCCATGCCTGCCGACGCTGCCGGCGCGATGGCGTCGAAAATGCCGAGCAGGGCGTGGGAATAGCCCTGGTCATCGCCAGCGATCAGTTCGGCATAGTTGAAGTCGTCGCCGGTATACATCTTGACCGATGCCGGCAGGCGGCGGCGCATGGCGATCTCTTTTTCCGCTGACAGCAGCGAGATCTTGATGCCGTCGACCTTGTCAGCGTTGGCAGCGATCACATCGAGACAGACATCCATCGCCACGTCGTGGTCAATGTTGCCCCAATAGCCCTGCAGCGCCGGATCGAACATTTCGCCCAGCCAGTGCATGATGACCGGCTGCTGTACCTGGCCGAGGATATGGCCATAAACCCGGGCATAATCGTCCGGCGACCTGGCGGCAGCGGCAAGGGCGCGGCTCGCCATCAGGATGACCCTGCCGCCCTGGGCCTCGACGAACCCCACCTGTTCTTCATAGGCGGCGATGATCTGGTCGATGCTCACGTCCGGACCGGGCGCCAGGTGATCGGTGCCGGCGCCATAGGCGATCAGCGAATCGTCGCGTGTCCGCGCTTCCACCTGCGAGCGGCGGATGAGTTCCTGCGCATCGGTCCAGGTCAGCCCCATGCCACGTTGCGCGGTATCCATGGCCTCGGCAACGCCAAGCCCCAGATCCCATAGGCGATGGCGGAACTGCAGTGTGGTGTCCCAGTCGATTGCCGGCGTCAGCCATGGGTCATTGCTGGCCAGCGGATCAGCGACGACATGGGCGGCCGCATAGGCGATGCGGGAAAAATCGGTCGCCTTGTGACGCACGAACGGAATGGGCTCGCCCGTCAGTTGATAGGGCGTAATGGAACGGTCGGGATTGGGCAGGTTGATGCTGGTCATGTTGACTTCCTCAAAGCCTCAACAAACTCGATGTCACCCCGGCGAAGGCCGGGGTCCATCCTGAGATCGATCAACGCACACAGAGTGCGCAGGCATCTCAGGATGGATTCCGGCCTGAGCCGGAATGACATGGTGGATGGGGTCGCAGGCGCCTTAAAACGCCAGCTTCGGCACATCCAGCCAGCGGCGTTCGGCCCAGCTCTGCAGGCCCAGTTCTGCCAGTTGCACGCCCTTGGCGCCCGCTTCCAGCCCATATTCCCACGGCGCATCTTCGGCGACATGGCGCAGGAACATTTCCCACTGCGCCTTGAAGCCGTTCTGCGCCGGCCAGTTGTCCGGCACTTCTTCCCAATCGGCAAAGAAGTTCATGGTTTGCGGCTGGTCTGGGTTCCACACCGGCTTTGGCGTGTTGACGCGATGCTGGGTCCAGCATTTGTGGAGGCCCGCAACGGCCGAACCGTGCGTACCATCGACATGGAAGGTCACGAGGTCATCGCGACGCACACGGGTAGTCCAGCTTGAATTGATCTGCGCCACGACCCCGCCCTCGAGCTGGAAGGTCGCATAGGCGGCGTCATCGGTATCGGCCTTGAAGCGCTGGCCCTTCTCGTCGACGCGTTCCGGAATATGGGTCGCGCCGAGGCACGACACGGCCTGTACTTCGCCGAACAGATTGTCGAGCACATAGCGCCAGTGGCAGAGCATATCGAGAATGATGCCGCCGCCATCGGCCTTGCGGTAGTTCCAGGAAGGACGCTGCGCCGGCTGCCAATCGCCCTCGAACACCCAATAGCCGAACTCGCCGCGCACCGAGAGGATCTGGCCGAAGAAGCCTGAGTCCCGCAGCATCTTGAGCTTGAGCAGGCCGGGCAGGAACAGCTTGTCCTGCACCACGCCATGCTTGAGCCCCGACGCGCGCGCGGTCTTGGCAAGGTTCAGCGCCACTTCCAGGGAATCCGAAGTCGGCTTTTCGCAATACACGTGCTTGCCGGCGGCGAGTGCCTTCTCCAGTAGCGAGGCCCGCATCAGCGTGGTGCCGGCATCGAAGAACACACTGTCTTCCGGATTGGCGAGTGCCGCATCCAGGTCCGCACTCCAGCGTGCAATATTGTGCTTCTTGGCCAACCGCTCGATCTTGTCGGCGTCACGCCCCACGATGATGGGATCAACCACCAGCCGGTCGCCATTGCTCAGCGCGATGCCGCCCTGGTCCCGGATGGCCAGAATGGAACGCACCAGATGCTGGTTGTAGCCCATGCGTCCGGTTACCCCGTGCATGATGAGCCCGAGCCGTTTGTCGGCCATGAAATCCTCCCTCGCTGAATTCGTGTGTAACTGATTAGTTACTTAGCTATCCTGAGCTTGGCTTGGTCGTCAAGCCGGCACGTTCCGAATTCGGCTTTCGTGCCAGCCTGCTTTACCCCGGCGGCCGGCGCTGCTATTTCACCCACGACGTGCGGGTAACCATCGGGTTCGCATGTGAGGGAATATGGACCAACTCGCCGACCAGCCAGCCGCGCCCAAGCGGGCCCGCAATTCGGAACGCACCAAGGCGGCGATCCTGGTCGCCGGCCGCGCCGAATTTGCCGAACGCGGTTTCGAGGGCGCGCGCGTTGACGCCATTGCGGCGCTGGCCGGGGCCAACAAGCGGTTGCTCTACCATTACTTCGGCAACAAGGAAGATCTCTACCGCGCCGTCCTGCTCGACGCCTACCAGGAGATTCGCCGTGGGGAACGGGCGCTGTCGCTCGATCAATATGGCCCCGTCGAGGCAATGGACCGGCTCGTCCGGTTCACCTTCCGCCATTTTCTGGCCAATCCGTGGTTTCCGCGCCTGCTCGGCACCGAAAACATCGAGAACGCCCGGTTCCTCAAAACACTGCCCGACATCCAGGCGCTGCATTCCCCACTGGTCGGGCAAATCACCACCATCGTCGAGCGCGGTGCCGATGCCGGCAGCTTCCGCCGCGACGTGGACCCGGTGCAGCTTTACATTTCCATCGCCGCACTGGGCTTCTTCTACGTGTCCAACATGGCAACGCTCTCGGTGATTTTCGCGCGCGACCTGTCGGGCGTCGCCATGCTGCAGGAGCGTGAAGCGCAGGCCGTGCAGATGGTCCTCGACTACCTCCGCACCAAGCCCAGCTAAGCGCCTAGTCGAGTGGCGGCAGGACTGTCTCCGCCTTGGCCCTGATTGCGCCGATCAGCTCGACGGTCCGGACGTCGTCGGCGCGTTCCTGCAGCACATAGATGCCGATCGTGCTCTGCTGGGTCGGTTCGGTTACCGCGATGCGTTTGAGCCCGCGGCGGTCGAATTCCTCTTCCATGACTTCGGTATGACCAATCACTGCGTCGCTAAGTTCGACATAGTCGAGGCATGCTGCAAGCGAATTGGAAGCAAAAGCGTATTTTCCGCGATCAAAAGGCGCGCTTGCTGCCGTGGTGCGGCTCCAGGTTTCGAAAAAGCGCTGATGCCGGCTTTCGGGCAGGGAGGAGGTAACCGCCGGAAAGGCTTCAATCTCGCTGATCGATCGCGGGCGGCTGAGCAGGGGGTGTCCAGGCCGCGCGAAATACCCTTGCCCCACCCGGCCCAAAGGCACGAACCGCGCCCCCGTGCTGCGGTTCAGCCCCTCGATCTCATGGGCAATAAACAAGGAAATATCGCCACTTAGCAACTGGTCCATACACCGCAACTGGTTGCCGAGGCTGACATGGATCCGCGCCTTTCCATACTTCTGGGCATATTCCAGAACCATGTCGCGCAGGAACAGCGTCCACCAGGAATACCCCGTGCCGATCCGCAAACCCTGCTCTGTACGCCCCCGCTGGTCGGCCAGCGCGCTCAGCGTATTGTCATAAAGCCGGCGCATCAGCCGGCCGTTCTGATACAGCGTCTCACCATACTCGGTGAGCTCAACCCCCCGCGACGTACGCACCAGCAGCGGCACGCCCAGATTTTCCTCCAGCTTGCGCATGTTGAAGGTCAAAGTCGGCTGCGTGACGAACAGCGCAGTGGCGGCGCCGGTGATACTGCCGGCCTCGGCGACAGCCAGAAATTGACTGAGTAGCTTGTCCATTCATCCTCCAGACATAGACTGGATCTATATCAGCGGTGACATTTCGTATTGTTCTTTTGAGCAAGACTGCGCCAATCTTCTGTGAACAAGACCAGATGCCGATCAACGGCACCGGAGTAATTGCGCTGCACAGGCAGCGGTGGCGTGAAAACGAAAACGATAGCAAGAGGTTAGAAAAAACGGCGGCAGTGCCTCACAGCTTTTTCGGCGCGCTTCGTCTTCCATACAAGTTCGTTGCGCAGCTTTAAACCAGTGTGCTATCCGTAACCGACCGGTTATTTGCGTGACGTGCCAAGATTGCAGCCGGCGGAAAGCACCGACCTCTGCACTTGACAACCTGATTCAAGTGCGGCTGCAATGTAACTAGTTGGTGACTTAGCGGTGAGGAGACCGCAGTTACGAGGGTTTGGCGCAAGGCCGGACAACTGAGTTTAAGGGAGGATAATCCATGACTATTCGTACCGACCGTCGCAAGTTCCTGATGGGCAGCAGTGCGCTGGCCGCTGCCGGCGCCTTTGGCGTGATGCCGAGCTGGGCCCAGGCGCAGAGCCTGCGCCTGATCTTCTGGGGCGGGCAGGGCCGTGCCGACCGTACCTACGGCGTCACCGATCTCTACAAGGAAGCCAGCGACACCGATGTTGCAGGCGAGTTCCTGGCCTGGAATGACTACTGGGCCAAGCTGGCCACGCAGACGGCGGGCGGCAATGCGCCTGACGTGATCCAGATGGATTACCGCTTTATCGTCGAATACGCCCAGCGCGGCGCCATCGCTCCGCTCGATGAATATGTCGGCTCGGCTCTCAAGCTGGACGATTTCGATGCCGACCAGCTCGAAGGCGGCAAGGTCGACGGCAAGCTCTACGGCATCTCGCTTGGCGCCAACTCGGTGGCGACCCTGATCAATACCGGCGCCTTCGAGGAAGCCGGCATCGAGCCCCCGACCAATGCCTGGACCTATGACGACCTGTTCGAGATCGGCGAAGCCTTCAACTCAGCCAACATCCGCGGCGGCATGAAGGCCATCTCCGACTCTTCCTACAACGAGCCGTCACTCGACAACTGGCTGCGCCAGCGCGGCAAGGCACTTTACACGGCCGAAGGTCAGCTCGGCTTCGACGAGACCGATGCCGTCGAATGGTACCAGCTCTGGGCCAAGCTGCGCGAAGCCGGCGTTTGCGTCGCTCCCGACGATCAGGCCCTCGATACCGGCCCGCTCGAAACCACCATGCTGGTAACCGGCCGGGCGGCACTGATGCCCTCCAACTCCAATCAGTTGGTCGGCTACCAGGCACTCGTTCAGGATAAGCTGGACATGTGCGGCTATCCACGGATCGCCGAAGGCCAGGGCGGCGGACACTACCGCAAACCGTCCATGTTCTTCTCGGTTGCCGGTTCTTCGGCCAGCAAGGAGGGCGCGGCCGAATTCCTCAATTTCTTCGTCAACGATATCGAAGCAGGCAAGATCCTGGGTGTCGAACGCGGCATTCCGTGCGCCGCCGCAGTACGCGACGCGGTGGCACCCACGTTGGATGAAGCCAACCAGATCGCGCTGAACTTCGTGGCCAATCTGGGCGACCTGCTCGGCGACTTGCCGCCGCCTCCGCCAGCCGCTGCTGGCGAAGTCGACCTCTCGCTGATCCGTACGCTGGGCCAGGAAGTCGGCTTCGGCGCCAAGACGCCCGAACAGGCTGGTGCCGAACTCGTCACCGGCGCCACCGATATCCTGAACCGGGCCTAAACCATGACCGCGCGCTCTCTTGAATCGGGCGCTCCCCTCGGGGAGCGCGCGGCCACCTCATCGCTCTGGACCCGGATCTGGCAAAACGATGCGCCTGGCTATCTCTTCCTGCTGCCATGGTTCATCGGCTTTTTCGGCCTGACGATCGGGCCGATCATTACCTCGTTCTATCTCAGCTTCACCGATTTCGACCTGCTGACGTCACCCGAATGGGTCGGCGCCAACAATTACATCCGCATGTTCACCAACGACCCCAAGTTCTGGGCGTCCATGCGCGTGACCATGATGTTCGTCATCTTCTCGGTGCCGCTCAAACTCGCATTCGCGCTGGGCGTGGCCATGCTGCTCAATCGCGGCATGCGCGGCCTGCCGCTCTACCGGGCATTGTTCTACCTGCCGAGCCTGCTCGGCGCCTCGGTCGCCATCGCAATATTGTGGCGGCAGATTTTTGCCCGCGACGGATTGGTCAACGATTTCCTGTCCATTTTCGGCATCGTGGGCCCAAGCTGGATTTCCACGCCGCAATATTCGCTATGGACCATCATTATCCTGGCGGTCTGGCAGTTCGGCTCGCCGATGATCATCTTCCTCGCCGGCCTGCGGCAAATCCCGCAAGACATGTATGAGGCGGCAAGCCTGGATGGTGCGAGCAGATGGCGTCAGTTCATCAAGATCACGCTGCCATTGCTGACGCCGGTGGTGTTCTTCAACGCCATCATCCAGACCATCGAGGCGTTCAAGAGCTTTACCCCGGCCTTCATTATCTCGGGCGGAACGGGCAATCCGATCAACTCGACCCTGTTCTATACGCTCTACCTTTATCAGGAGGCCTTTGGCTTCTTCCGCATGGGTTATGCCTCGGCCCTGGCCTGGGTGCTGCTGGCCCTGGTGGGGATGTTCACCGCCTTCTCCTTCCTTACCTCGAAATACTGGGTGCACTACGATGAGTGATGTCCCAAACAGGCTGACCGTGGTCGGCGAGCGCCAACTGACGCCGACCCAGCGCAAGCTGCTCTCGGTGCTGACACATACACTGCTGCTCGCCGTCTCGGTGTTCATGCTCTATCCCCTGCTATGGATGCTGGCAGCCTCGTTCCGGCCGGAAAACGAGATCTTCTCCTCGGCTTCGATATGGCCGAGCGAGTGGAGCGTGGACGCCTATGTTCGGGGCTGGAACGGGTTGCGCACCAGCTTCAGCGTGTTCTTCACCAACAGCTTCATCATCTCGGGGCTGTCGGTGCTGGGCAATGTGCTGGCCTGCTCGATGGCGGCATTCGCCTTTGCCCGGCTGAACTTCAAGTTCAAGAACTTCTGGTTCGCCATGATGCTGATGACGCTCATGCTGCCCTACCAGGTGACGCTGATCCCGCAATATGTGCTGTTCCGCCAACTGGGATGGGTCAACACCTTCCTGCCCCTGGTGGTGCCGAAGTTCCTTGCGGCCGATGGCTTCTTCATCTTCCTGCTGGTCCAGTTCTTCCGCGGCCTGCCCAAGGAACTCGACGAGGCCGCGCAAATGGATGGCTGCTCGCCCTGGCGCATCTATTGGAAGATCGTCATGCCGCTCTCCATGCCGGTGCTGGCGACCGTGGCCATCTTCACTTTCATCTGGACCTGGGACGATTTCTTCGGACCCCTGATCTATCTCAGCGAAATGAAGACCTACACCGTCATGCTGGGCCTGCGCACCTTTACCGACTCTACCGGGGAAAGCGACTATGGCGGGCTGTTCGCGATGAGTGTTCTGAGCCTGGTGCCGATCTTCCTCTTCTTCCTCTTCTTCCAGCGCCTGCTCATCGAGGGCATCGCTACTACCGGAATGAAACGCTAGACCTATGACCGATCTAAAATTTGCCGCCATCGGCATCAACCACAGCCACATCTATGGTCAGGTGGAGTGCCTCAAGCGCGCGGGTGCCCAGTTTGTCGCCTTCCACGCCGTCGAGGATGATCTGGCCGAGGCATTCGGCCAGAAGTTTCCGGAAGCCCGGCGCGTCGCCGACGCCAGGGAAATTCTGGAAGACCAGTCCATCGCCATCATCACCACGGCTGCCATTCCGGCGGACCGTGCGGCGATCTCTATCGCTGCCATGCAGCACGGCAAGGATGTGCTTTCCGACAAGCCCGGCATGACCACCTTTGCCCAGCTCGAGGAAATCAAGCGCGTCCAGAAGGAAACCGGACGCATCTATGGCGTGCTCTATTCCGAGCACTTTGAAGTGCGCGCGACGGTGGAAGCCGGCAACCTCATTGCGCAGGGCGCCATCGGCAAGGTCATCAATACCGTGGGCCTTGGTCCCCACGCTATTCGCAACAACCAGCGCCCCGAGTGGTTCTTCACCCGCGAGCGCTATGGCGGCATCCTGTGCGATATCGCCAGCCACCAGTTCGAGCAGTTCCTGTTCTTCTCCGATGCCATGGATGCCGAAATCGTCTCGGCCAGCGTTGCCAATCGCGGCAATCCGGACAAGCCGGGCCTGCAGGACGTCGGCGACACGCACCTCAAGACACCCGGCACCACGGGTTATATCCGGGTCGACTGGTTCACGCCGGATGGCCTGCCCACCTGGGGCGATGGACGTCTTACGATCCTGGGCACCGAAGGCTATATCGAGCTGCGCAAATATATCGATATCGCCGGCAAGCCCGGCGAAAACCACCTGTTCATCGTCAACAAGGAAGGTCCGCGCCATATCGACTGCTCCAATGTCGAGCTGCCCTTCGGTCAGCAGTTCCTCGATGACGTCCGCAACCGGACGGAAACGGCAATGCCGCAGGAGCGGTGCTTCAACGCAATGAAACTGGCCCTGACGGCGCAGCAAATGGCAGAACGCGGCACGGAGTGGGCGCAATGAGCAAGATCTTCAACGTCGCCATCATCGGTGTCGGCATCGGCCGCAGCCATATCGTCGAGGGCTATGCCCCCAATTCCGACAAGTACAAGGTGCTGGCGCTGTGCGACCTCAATGTCGAGCGCATGACCCCGATTGCGGACGAGTTCAACGTCGAGCGCCGGCTGACCGATTTCGATGAAGTCCTCAGGATGGACGACATCGACATCATCGACATCTGCACTCCGCCGGGACTGCACTATCCCATGGTCATGGCCGCGCTGAAGGCCGGCAAGCACGTGATCTGCGAAAAGCCCTTGGTCGGCTCGTTGCAGCAGGTCGACGACGTGATCGCCCAGGAGAAAATCTCCAGGGGCAAGTTGATGCCGGTGTTCCAGTATCGTTTTGGCGATGGCATCGAGCAGGCCAAGGCCATCATCGATGCGGGTATTGCGGGCAAGCCTTTCGTTGGTACCGTCGAAACCATGTGGCGTCGCGGACCCGATTACTATGCGGTGCCCTGGCGCGGCAAATGGGCGACTGAGTTGGGCGGCGTGCTGATGACGCACGCCATCCACCAGCATGACCTGTTCACTTATCTGATGGGCGATGTGACGCGATTGTTCGGCCGCGTGGCCACCCGCGTCAACGAAATCGAGGTCGAGGATTGCGTAACCGCCAGCCTCGAACTCGCCAATGGCGCACTTGGCAGCTTTACGGCAACGCTGGGCGCCGCCAGTGAAATCACCCGCCTGTTCCTGACCTTCGAGAACGTGACTTTCGAGAGCGACTACGAACCCTATAATCCGGGCAACAAGCCGTGGCGCATCCAGCCGCGTAGTCCGGAAACGGCCGAGAAGATCGACGCGCTGCTCAAGGACTGGAAGCATGTCCCGTCGCGCTTCCAGACCCAGATGGCGCGCTTCCACGATGCCCTGATGGGCACGGCACCCCTGCCGGTGACCTCAGCCGATTCCCGCCGCGCGCTGGAAATCGTGACCGCATTCTACCATTCCTCGACCACGCACGAAGACGTGGCGCTGCCCATCCCCGCCGACCACCCGCGTTACCAGAGCTGGGTTCCACCCCACTTCCGCGCGGCCTGAGGAGACGAATTCATGGCGACACCTATCGAGCTGCGCAAGATCGTCAAAGCCTATGGCGATGTGGAGGTCATCCACGGCATCGACCTGAACATCGATCCCGGTGACTTCACCGTGTTCGTCGGCCCCTCGGGCTGCGGGAAGTCGACGCTGCTGCGCATGATCGCCGGCCTTGAACCGATCAGCGGTGGTGACCTGCTGATCGATGGGCAGCGCATGAACGAAGTGCCGGCGGCGCGGCGTGGCATCGCCATGGTGTTCCAGTCCTATGCGCTCTATCCGCATATGAACGTCTATCAAAACCTGGCCTTTGGTCTCGAAACAGCCAAGGCGCCCAAGGAGGAGATCAAGCAGCGTGTGCAACGCGCTGCCGAAATCCTGCAGATCGTGCCCCTGCTGCAGCGCAAGCCCAAGCAGCTTTCAGGCGGCCAGCGGCAGCGCGTCGCCATCGGCCGCGCCATCGTGCGCGAGCCCAAGATCTTCCTGTTCGATGAGCCGCTCTCCAACCTCGATGCGGAACTGCGCGTACAGATGCGCGTCGAAATCGCCAAGCTGCACAATGATCTGGGAAACACCATGATCTACGTGACGCACGATCAGGTGGAGGCCATGACTATGGCTGACAAGATCGTGGTGCTGCGCCTGGGCGTGATCGAACAGGCCGGCGCGCCGCTCGAACTCTACAACAGCCCCCGCAACCTGTTTGTCGCCGGCTTCATCGGCTCGCCCAAGATGAACTTCCTGACGGCAGCCGCAGAGGCGGGCGGCCTTCGTGTCGCTGGCGGCAATTTGACCTTGCCGCGCAATGTGGCGGGCGCAGTGACGCTGGGCGTCCGTCCCGAGCACATCACCATCGCCGATGGCAGCGGCACCAAGCTCGCCGATGTTCGAGTTGACCTCACGGAAAGCTTGGGCGGGCAAACCGTGGTCTATGCCACCACTGCCGACGGCCAGGCGCTGACGATCGTCCTGGAAGGGCAGCGCCAGTTCGAGCTCGGCTCCACGGTTTCGGCCTATATCGATCCTGCGCGCGTGCATCTGTTCGATGCCGAGGGTAACGCCATTGCGGCCTGACGAGGCCTACCTGGCCTCGTCATCCTCTTCCAGGTCATCTTCGACATCGGTGTCAGGCCGGTCGCCGCCATCGGCCTGCTCCTCGTGCCACTTGCCCTGGCTATCCTGATACTGGATGGCTTCGCTCTCACCTGCTACCCGCTGGCGCTCCGCCGCAGCAGCGGCGGCCTGGTGTGCCGCCTCGTGGGTCGGAAATGTTTCCGAAAAGACATCCCCAACCTTGTAGGCAAAACCACCGTCGTGTTCGACGATCTCATACGTCACATGCGCCATGTCAAACTCCTGTGTGAGCTAAAACCCGGCAACCCCCGGGAAGTTGCGCCGCCCTCCGATAATCCCTCGCGCCTTGCGAGCTGCTTGTGCCGCACCTAGATTGAGGCCGGATCAGGAGTTCACGGCATGACCGCGCCAATGCAACCGACGCGAGTTGCCGTAAAATTCGAAATGGTGGTGATTGGCGCCGGCCAGGCGGGGCTCAGTGCCGCCTACCATCTCAAGCAATTGGGCAAGGTCCCCGGCCAGGACTTCCTGGTTCTCGACCGCGCACCCGCGTCGGGCGGTGCCTGGCAATATCGCTGGCCCTCGCTGACGCTCTCCACCGTCAATCGCGTACACGATCTGCCCGGCATGAGTTTCGCTGACATAGCGGGCGGGGACGACACTGTCCGCGCCTCGGTCGCGGTTCCGCATTATTTCGCCGCCTATGAGGAGCATTTCGGCCTCAACGTGTTGCGCCCTGCAACGGTCAAGGTCGTGTGCGACCGGGGCGGGCGCCTGCGCGTCGAAACCGACCGCGGCCTGTTCTCCGTCCGGGGCATCATCAACGCCACGGGCACCTGGGAGAAGCCGTATATCCCCGCCTATCCCGGTGCAGAGACGTTCAAAGGCCCGCAACTGCACACCAGTGACTACCAGACTGCCGCGCAGTTTGCCGGTCAGCACGTGCTGATCGTCGGCGGCGGTATTTCGGCCGTGCAGCTATTGGACGAGATCTCGCACGTCACCCGCACCACTTGGGTGACCCGCAGCCCGCCGCGGTTCCGCGATGGCCCGTTCGATCAGGAAGCCGGCCGCGCCGCCGTCGCCATGGTCGAGGACCGGGTGCGCCAGGGCCTGCCGCCCAATTCGGTCGTGTCGGTAACCGGCTTGCCGGTGACGCCTGCCATCGCCGCCATGCGCGAGCGGGGTGTCCTGCAAAGGCAGGACATGTTCGAGGCCATCACGCCAACGGGCGTGCGCTGGGCCGATGGGCGGCAACTTGATGCCGATGTGATCCTCTGGTGCACCGGATTTCGCAGCGCGCTCGATCATCTGGCGCCGCTGCAACTGCGGGAGCCTTCAGGCGGCATCACCATGACCGGTCGGCTGGCCACGCAGGTGGCGCGCGATCCGCGCATCCACCTGGTGGGCTATGGCCCTTCGGCATCCACCATTGGCGCCAACCGCGCCGGCAGTGCCGCCGCGCGGGAAGTGGTTGGGTTTTTAGCGGCTAATCATGACCGACCGCGCGCGAACCCATAAGCTCCGGCGACTCCCTTCCCCTTGAAGGAGGACTGTTTGTTCGGACTGTGCGTAGAGGGTTCTTGTCAACCACGTCGTCATTCCCGCGAAAGCGGGAAGGTGGACTCACGTTTGAAGTGCAACACGGTTAGAGAAACTGGAGAAGACCTCATTTGGGGTTTGGAAGTCGAGACATTTTCGCGGGGTGTTGTTGTAGAGGGCGACAATGGTTTGCA
>NZ_PYVW01000003.1 GCF_003056355.1 Devosia naphthalenivorans | reverse complement strand
TAGATGGACTCGGGGCTGATGATCGTGCAACCGTGCTGGCGCGCCAGCCGGCCGGCGATGATCTCGGGCGACCATCCCATCGCAAGGTAATCCCTGACCGTTATGGCCAGCGCCGGCTGGCGCGCCAGCTTGTGGCGGGCATCCCAGCGCCGGCGCCGCGCCGCCAGACCATCCGCCCGCTCGCCATCATAGCTCCCGCGCCAATGCCTGGTGGGGCTGCCATTGCGTCCCAACTCACGGCTGATGGTTGAGGCCGAACGCCCCAGCATCTGGCCGATCGCCTGCATCGAGAGCCCCTTGCGCCGCCCAATGTCGATCTCAACCCGCTCCCGCAGGCTCAACTGCTCATACAAAGTTCCCATCGCACCAACACCATAGCAGGTGTTGCACTTGTGGCGTGAGTCGAGGGAACCTCCGTTTCCCTCGCACCCATCGCCAACGACCCGGTGGAAAAAGCGCACAAAGTAAACACCGCCGTCGAAGGCGGGTGTTCACATCGAACGTCCGTCCGTGGAGCGCCAATCCACCGGTTCCTCGATCTGGATTGACACGCCTCAACAGATTTCCCAGTCAACACCCTCCCCCTCGCGGGGAGGGATCAAGGGTGGGGGGCGGTTAGCCACGATATCGTAGCTGCCGACCTCCCCCAACCGGACTGCTTGTTTCGATGATGTAACACCCACAACGTCATTCCCGCGAAAGCGGGAACCTCTGTTTCCCTCGCAACCATCGCCAACGGAGGTTCCCGCTTTCGCGGGAATGACCCGGTGGAAAAGGCCCACAAAGTAAACACCCCGCAGTGAGCCCCTGCCGGAGCGGTTGTGTTTGCGGAACGTCCTCCCTCGGGTCGAGCCCGAGGACAGCATGGTGGGCAGGGATAAGTCTGATCCATGCGGCCAAAGTAAACAGCCCCCCTCCCAGGGGAGGATCAAGCTGGGTTTAGCTGCCCCCGATCAACCCGCTGAAAAAATCCAAAATCCTCATTGGAAGCCGCTTAAAGAGCAGCTATGCATCGTTGCAATCGATTTCGCTCGGCATATCGCCGGTCGCCAACTAGCTGCGCTGTCGCCAAAGGACGCGCGAGGAGCCTTCAATGTCCATCACCAGTTCCTATTCTGCGCTCGATCTAGCGGGCTCCTTCCGGCTGACCTCGCCGACCGTCTCCGACATCGACCTGCCGATCACCCTGCCGGGCGACGTCCACCAGTCACTGCTCACCGCCGACCGCATTCCCGACCCGTACTTCGGCGAAAACGAAAAGACCGTCATGTGGGTCAACGAGACCGCCTGGTCGGTCGAGCGCAGCTTCAGCGCATCAGCCACGGACATTGACGGCTATCTCACCCTCACCCTGGCCGAAGTCGACTGCATCGCCAACATCCGGCTCAACGGCGAAGTCGTCGCAAAAACGGACAACAGCTTCGTTCGCAACGACATCGATGTAACCGGCAAGGTCCGGATCGGCGACAACACCCTCCGCATAGAGTTCGACATTGCCCCCGATGTCGCCAAGGCCCGTTCCGACGCCCACCCGTTCCCCATTCCCTTCACCAAGAACTACCAGACCAATGGCCTGAAGGGTATCCACATGAACTTCATCCGCAAGGCCGCGTGCCATGCGGGTTGGGACTGGGGCATCTGCCTCATGCCCATCGGCGTCTACGGCACCATGAGCCTGCGCAAGTCGCGCCTCGCCCGCCAGGAGAGCGTCCAGGTCGATCAGGCACACGGCAGCAACTCCGTCGAACTGCAGATCAAGACTCGCCTTTTCGCCTTCGCTCACGGTGAAGTGGAACTTGAACACACCATCGACGGGCAGACCATCACCGACAAGCTGGTGGTCCAGAAGGGCGAAAACGTCTTCACTCACAATGTCACCATCCACAATCCAAAGCTCTGGTGGCCATCGGGGCAGGGTGAGCAGCCGCTCTACCCACTCGTGACCAACCTCGATGGCGAAAAGACCACCCGCCAGATTGGCCTGCGCAAGCTCGAATGGATCGTGGAAAAGGACGAGATCGACCACTCTTTCAAGTGCCGCATCAACGGCCGTGACATCACCATGATGGGCGCCAACTGGATCCCCGCCGATGCCATCCCCTCGCGCATCACCCCGGCGGTCATCCGCGACCTGCTTGAAAGCGCCAAGGGCGCCAACATGAACATGCTCCGCATCTGGGGCGGCGGGCAGTACGAGGCCGATTATTTCTACGAACTCTGCGACGAGCTCGGCATTCTCATCTGGCACGATTTCATGTTCGCCTGCATGAGCTACCCGTCAGATCGGCCGTTCCTTGAAAGCGTTCGCACCGAAATCACCCAGCAGGTTCGCCGCCTCAGCCACCACGCCTGCATTGCCCTCTGGTGCGGCGACAACGAAGTCATCGGCTCCCTCAGCTGGTACCCGGAGACCAAGGCTGATCCCGGCCGCTACATTGCCAATTACGACCGCCTCAATTCAATGCTTGGCAACATCGTCGAGGACGAAGACCCGGTCCGCCGCTTCTGGCCGTCCTCGCCATCCCTGGGCTATCTTGACTTCTCCGACGGCTGGCACTCCGACACTCGTGGCGATCTGCATTATTGGGACGTCTGGCACTCCGCTAAGGCCTTCGAAGCCTACCGCACGGTCCATCCCCGCTTTGCTTCCGAATTCGGATTCCAGTCCTTCACTTCGATGAACGTCATCGAAACCTTTGCCGAGGAAAAGGACCGTAATCCGTCCTCGCCGGTCATGGAAATGCACCAGCGCAACGATGGCGGCAATGCGCGCATCCTTGAAACCATGACGCGCTATTTCCGCTTCCCACGCGACTTCGATCAGATGGTGTTTTTGAGCCAGATCCAGCAGGGCCTCGCGATGAAGACCGCCATCGAATACTGGCGCTCCACCAAGCCGCGCTGCATGGGCACGCTCTATTGGCAGATCAACGACATCTGGCCTGTCGCGTCATGGTCCAGCCTCGATTACGGCGGGCAGTGGAAGCTGCTCCAGTACATGGCCAAGCGCTTCTTCTTTGCCGTCAATGTCGTTGCCGTGCCGCAAAAGGCCGAAGTGCGCACCAATTCGCGCGGCCTCCCGGTACAAGGCGATCTGCCCGACACCATCGTGCTCAAGGGCATCAACGACACCGCCAACGAGATTTCGGTCAGCCTCGAAGTACGCGCGGTCAAGGTCGGCGGTGGTGACCGGGTGGTATTCTCCGGCAACTGTGCAATCGGCCCGGACGCTGCCATTCCGCTCACCGAAGTGCCGATGAATGAGATCGCCGAGGACGAATTCCTGTTCTTCTCCTGGCGCGACGCCAACGGCAATCTCCTGGGTGAAAACGACTTCTTCCCCAAGGCCTACAAGGCCTACGACATCGTCCCAGCAAATGTTTCCGCCAGCTGGTCGGATCGCGATGGCAAGCCCGTATTGACCCTGGAGTCCGACAAGCCAGCACTGTTCACCACCGCCACGGTCGATATCCCCGGCTACTTCTCGGACAACGCCGTGACCCTGCTACCCGGCCGCAAGACCGAACTGGTCTTCAACCCCCGCCACGGCCGCTCCGTCACCTCGGCGGAGCTCGCGACGTCCCTCAAGGTACGCAATCTCAGCGAGACGTTCTGAGTTACCCATTCACCGATCTGTTCCTCCCCCTGCGCAGGGGGAGGCTAGGTGGGGCACTCTCCCCAAGCTTCCATACAAGATTTTCCCCGCATTGGATTGACACGGCGCGTCCGATCTTCCAACGCTAGGACCGCGCCGCATCTTCCCTCCGCGGCCGTCCGGAATAGCTATGTCTCCTTCTATTGCGCCCGTAGAAGAGCGCCACAATTACGGCATTGGCATTTTGCTGCTGTCGCAACTCGTCCTGCTTTTTCTGGACACGTCGGCCAAGTGGATGTCCAACCAGGGCATACCGACGGGCGAGATCGTCTTCGTTCGCTACGCCGTTCACGTTGTGCTTATCCTGGTGTTCGTCTGGCCACTGCGCAAAGGCGCCTTGTTCCGCACTGCCAATTTGAAGCTGGAGGTCCTGCGCGGCGTCTGCCTGCTGCTGACCACGGCCGGCAATTTCATGGCCATGCGCTATCTGCCGCTAACCGTCACCGGCGCGCTGATATTCACCAGCCCGTTGATGGTCTGCGCACTCTCGGGCCCCATGCTCGGCGAAACCATTGGCTGGCGCCGCTGGCTCGCCATCCTCGCCGGCTTTATCGGCATCCTCATCATCGTGCGCCCTGGCACCGAAGCCTTCCAGCCGGCATCCCTGCTGGGCCTGGGCGCAGCATTTTTCGTCGCCCTGTTCTCGATCCTGACCCGCAAGCTGGCAGGCGTCGACACCGCCATGACCCAGCAATTCTATTCAGGCGCCGTAGCCCTCTTGCTCGTGACGCCCTTCGCCTTCACCGGCTGGGTCTGGCCGTCGGAGGGCATAACCTGGCTCGCCTTCTTCGGCGCAGGCGTCGTCGGCATGACAGGACACATCCTGATCTCGGTCGCCCACCGCTTCGCGCCGCCCTCGACCCTGGCGCCGTTCAACTATCTCACCCTGCTTTACCTCGCCATCATCAGCTGGCTGATCTTCAACGAGCCCCCCGATCTGTGGTTCTATCCCGGCGCCAGCATCATCATCGCCAGCGGCCTCTATATCTGGCTGCGCGAACGCAAGCTGAACAGGCCCACCACCTCCGTCGACGAAGGCATCGCCCGCTAGGAGACCCGCTCCCGCCAACCAGCGGCGTATTCTCCAAAGCCGGGCACCATCAGCGCCTCGACCGATCGCCCCTGCGGCGCGTTCGCCTGTTCGGGCCCAAACAACAGGGCCGCCCCCAGGCTGGTCCCCGTCGCGTCCCCAGACGCGCTGACCGGGACACCAATAAGCGCCGCCAAGGCTTCCGCGAATAGCTTATTCCGCGCCAATGGCCCTTCGATAACAACGCTCTTGCCCACCCCGCAGAGCTCCAGGCAAGCCTTCGTCATCAGCGCCAGATACAGCGACACCGCAGCAGTCCGTTCGCCCGGTGTCAGCGTCGCCGGATCATGCGTCCAGCGCCCGGTCGCTGCCGAAAACGGCCCCACACCCGGCACAAAACTCGGCAGCGCCTGAATGCCCAAGCCAATCATCTTTGCAACATCATCCGCACTTGGTTCCACCGCACCCGGCGCCAGCATGTCGAACTCACGCCCCCCCATGAACCGCGCCGTCGGCACCGGACGCCCAAACGCGTCAACATTGGCCAGACTGTCGCGCTCCGGGTCCAGCCCCGCCGTGCTCCCGCCCACCGTCATCGCAATCGCCCAGGTTCCCGTCGACAAAATCGTAAACGGCGCCTCGCGTCCCCCCAGATGCGGCACCAGCGACGCGTTGGAGTCATGGATACCGCACGTCACCGGCGTCCCCTCCGGCAATCCCGTCGCCTCGGCCACCTCCCGCGTAA
Organism: Devosia naphthalenivorans; assembly: GCF_003056355.1. Lineage (GTDB taxonomy): Bacteria > Pseudomonadota > Alphaproteobacteria > Rhizobiales > Devosiaceae > Devosia > Devosia naphthalenivorans. Next base: position 343,024 of record NZ_PYVW01000003.1, on the reverse strand, counting down.
TCCCCCCCAGAACCGACGCTGCCGGCCGTATCGCCGGAAACAGCCCGCGCCATCCCCGGCTATCAACCAGGCTGGAAAACTCCCCCCTATCCGGCGCCCACAGATCGGTGTGACACCCCAGCGACGTCACCTCGCTCGCGCTCACCCCCGACAGCCGCCACGCCCAGTATTGCGGATAAGTCAGGATCCGGCTGACCCCGGCAAACTGCTCGGCAAACATCCGGCTCTGCCAGAAAATCTGCGCCCCAAGATTGAGCCCGTTCGGCAGCCGCGGCGACAGCGTTTCGCTGAACGCCGGCCGCACCGCCGCATAGCCTTCGCTGGCCTGCTCCGGCCCATCGAACTCATAGTCCAGCACCGGCAGCGCCAGCGCATCCCCCTTCGTCAGCGCCGCTGTCGCCCCGTGCGTCGTGATCGAAATCCCATCCACTCCATGCTCCGCCTGCAGCGCGGCAAGGCTATCGAGCACAAACCGCCAAAGCCGCTCCACATCGGCATGCGGATAAAGCCCCTCCCGCACCACCGTATTCGGCGTGCTTTTCGCCGCCAGTTGTCGAGACGTGGCGCTGTCGATCAGCACAATTTTGGCATTGGTCTTGCCAATGTCGATCACGGCAATCTGGCGGGGCAGGGGCATGGGAGGGCTCGCGCGTAAAGGTGCTCCCAGATAAAACAAACCCGCCCCCCGCGCCATCGCTAACATGTTAGCCCGCCGAAACTTGGCGCGCGGCCCCATGGGGTGTATAGGACCCGCTTGCCTCAACCCGGTTCGTTTCCTTGCTTCAGCAGCCACACATCCCGCTAGCGCAGGCGCGCAAATTCTCCGTCGCCCCGATGATGGACTGGACTGACCGCCGCTGTCGCTTCCTTCACCGCTTGCTGACGCGCCATTCGCTGCTGTTCACCGAGATGGTCACCTCGGCCGCCATCGTGCATGGCGACGTGGAACGCCATCTGCGCTTTGACCCCATCGAGCAGCCGGTGGCGCTGCAGTTGGGCGGCTCCGATCCGGTCGAGCTTGCGCAGGCAATTCGCCTCGCCGAACCATTCGGCTATGCTGAGATCAACCTCAATGTCGGTTGCCCGTCCGATCGCGTGCAGTCGGGCCGGTTCGGCGCGTGCCTCATGGCCGAGCCAACGCTGGTCGCCGATTGCGTTCGCGCTATGCGGGACGCCACCGATCGGCCCGTCACCGTCAAATGCCGCATCGGCATCGACGATCAGGATACCGAGCAAAGCCTAGACCGTTTTGCCGATGCCATGGTGCAGGCGGGCGTCGATGCGCTTTACGTCCATGCCCGCAAGGCATGGCTAAAGGGCCTTTCGCCCAAGGAAAACCGGACCATTCCGCCGCTCGACTACGATCGTGTGCACCGCCTGCACACCCGCCTGTCGCCCCTGCCGGTGATGATCAATGGTGGGCTCGAAACGCTCGAAGCAGCCGAAGCCGAAATGGCCCATATGGATGGCGTCATGCTCGGCCGCGCCGCCTATCACACGCCGATGCTGCTCGCCGAAGTCGACCGGCGCTTCTTCGGCAGCACCGATGAAGTCATCACGCTTGAGGCTGTCATGCGCGCCATGGCCGACTATGCCGAGCGCGAGCAAGGCGCCGAAGGCACCCGCATCAACAGCATCACCCGCCACATGCTGGGCCTCGCCAATGGCCTGCCCGGCGCGCGCCACTTCCGCCAGATCCTCAGCGTCGATGCCTGCAAGCCCGGCGCCGGTCCAGAGGTCATCTTGCGCGCGCTCGAAGCGGTGAACAGGCCGCGTCTGGCTGAAGCGGTCTAAAGCGCGTCGCACAGCAGCAGAGCTTGTCATGCAGAACTGGGTTGTTCAGCAGACCTCATGGTGAGCCTGTCGAACCACGAGGTCGTGGCACCAGGCCTCCACTCTCCCGACCTCGTCACCCCAGGCTAATCGAACGCGCCACGCTTCAGGAAGTGTTGAGATTCATGATTGAGCAGCGGTCAATCCGAACAACCACAGCGTCATTCCCGCGAAAGCGGGAACCTCCGTTTTCTTCTTTCGCACTCACCAACGGGGGGGGCCACTTTCGCGGGAATGACGCGGAGGAAAGTCGTCGCATAGGCGCAAATCTCAACAGGCCCTAGTCGGCCAGCTCCAGCGAATTCTGCGTCACGCTATAGCGCGACAGGGTTTCAAGGAACGTCATGCCGAGCAGGCTCGTTTCCAGCGCTTCCGCTTCGGTCACGAAAGCCACCACGCGCTCGCGCACAATGCCGCCCACCTCGATCTGCTCCAGCCGAACGCGCGCCGCCCGACCGGTGCCGTTCGCGGTAGAAACCGGGATGGTGAAATCGAGATTGGACGTGTCGATCCCGGCGGCCTCCGCATCGTCCAGCGTCAGCACCACGGCGCTGGCGCCTGTGTCGAAGATCATCGGCGTGGTATGGCCGTTGACCGTCGCATTGACTTCGAAGTGCCCACCCATGCCGCGCCGGAATGTCGCCGTGCCCTGGCTGGCGTCCACCAGCGCCACGCCCGGCCTGAATTCGCCGGCAACGCGTCCGGCGATCCCGACGATTTCGTCGCGATAGGCATAGGTCAGCCCGGCGATGGCAAAGATGCCCACCCAGAGCACCACGCTGCCAAGCAGTTCCGAGGCTTTTCTGCGCCGCGTAAAAAGCCCACCCGCAAACACCACCAGCAGCACCAGCAGCGGGACCAACTGCGCCGTCTGCTGCTGGGTCATCCCAACGAGACTGCCCGCATCCGCACTGATGAGCAGCGCCAGCCCAACTGCAACAAGAAGCGCAATGCCGATAAAGATCATGCCCTTGCGTCCTTTCGTGGCCCTACCCCATCCATAAAGGCATGGGCGGTGTCGTTTTCAAGGTCAGACAAAGGGCAATAACGCCGCAAGCACCGCAATTTCCACCAATGCTCCCAATGCGCCAATCAGGTCTCCCGTCTGTCCGCTGACCATTCGCTTACATAGCCAGGTCCATCCGGCAATCACCAGAACGGCTAGCACCAGCGCACAGGCCAGCCCCAGCAAACTCGCCGGCGGTCCCGCCAGGATAAACAACAGCAAGGTCGCAAACACCGCACCCACCGCGAACGCGCCGCGCCCCACCTGTCCGGCAGTGGCCGATGCGCCATTGCTGCGCGCTGGCGGCAGAGCAACTGCCAACCAGAGCGCGCCTGAGCGTCCAACAATGCTGGCCGCGAGCCAGACCGCGCCAGCGGCCAGCGGGTTGATCGCGGCCATCGCGCCAAGCGCGGTAATCCGCAGCACGATAAACAAAGCCAGCGCCGCCACCCCATAGGTGCCGTGCCGGCTGTCCTTCATGATCTCGAGCCGCCGCTCGACCGTTTGCCCGCCGAACAGGCCATCCATCGCATCGGCCAGCGCGTCATCCGCCATGGCGCCACTGGCAACCAGCATGGCGGCCACCGCCAGGGTCGCGGCGAAATACACCGGCAAGCCGATCAGCGCCGCGCCGATCAGCAGCAGCGCCGGACCAATCCCGATGGCGACGCTGGCCATGGGCAGGGCCATGGCAATGCGGCTGAGTTCCGGCTTCTGGTGCGACGACGATCCAGTGGGCAGGCGCGAAAAGAATCGCAGCGCCATGATGAAATCGTCCTTGAGGCCGAAGCCCTGCGCGGCAGCGCCCGGCTCGCTTGCCGCCACGTTTCCAGGCTCTATGGCATCATCGGCTTGCTGTTTTTCGCTCAATTGCTTTTGGCTCGGTTCTGCGTAACAAGGTCGCCAATCTCCTACCACAGCATTCCGGACGTGCCATGCCTTCGCTCAATCCCGCTTACGCCGACGTTCTCGAATTGCTGACCCTGGTGCCCGATGGCGACGAAGCGGCCGTCGCCGCCGTGCGCGAGCGCGACGCCCAGTTGACCAAGCCCGCCGGCTCGCTCGGCGCCATGGAAGGGCTCGTTGAATACCTCGCACGTTGGCAGGGCAGGGCACACCCACGGCTCGACAATCCCATGGTCACCATTTTCGCCGGCAATCACGGCGTGACCGATCAGGGCGTGTCGGCCTTCCCGCGCGAAGTCACGGCCCAGATGGTCGCCAATTTCACCAATGGCGGCGCGGCGATCTCCCAGATCTGTGCCCTGCACGAAATCAACCTGCGCGTGTTCGAACTGGCGCTGGAGCTACCCACCGGCGACATCACCCAGGAAGCCGCGCTCGACGACAAGATGTGCGCAGCCACCATCGCCTATGGCATGGAAGCCGTCGCCGGCAAGCCGGACCTGATCTGTCTGGGCGAAATGGGCATCGGCAACACCACCGTTGCCGCTGCCATCTACGCAGCCCTGTTCGGCGGCACGGGCGCCGACTGGGTCGGTCGTGGCACCGGCGTCGATGATGCGGGTCTTGCCCGCAAGGCCGACGCGGTCGATCGCGCACTGGCCCGCCATGCCGGCGAGCTCGATCACCCCCTGGCGATTCTTGCGCGCCTCGGCGGCCGCGAGATAGCGGCGATGCTCGGCGCCCTCCTTGCCGCGCGCCACCAGAAGGTGCCCGTCATTGTCGACGGCTTCGTTGCCACTTCCGCCGCCGCGATTGCCTATGCGGTCAACCCCGATGCCATCGCCCATTGTGTCTTCGCCCACCAGTCGGCGGAACACGGCCATGCACGGGCGCTCGAAGCCATGGAGCAAACGGGTTTGCTGCATCTCGGCATGCGTCTGGGCGAAGGCACCGGCGCCGCACTCGCGGCCGTGCTGGCGAAAACAGCGCTTCACCTGCACAACAACATGGCGACGTTCCAAAGCGCTGCGGTGAGCGGCCGGGAAGGCTAGCCGGCTTCGGAGTAAATCTCGAGGCGGCTCTTCTTTTCGACCACCGGAGCCAAAGCGTCCATGACGCGGGCGCGAGGAAAAGTCGCAATAACTTCGGTGCCGAACCGTAGCTTGCTGAACAGGTCGAACCGCCCCTGATGCAGTTCCATGATCTTCTGCACGATGGGTAGACCCAGGCCCGCGCCCTGTTCGGCGGTCTTTTGTGCCAGCGATCCCTGGCCGAACGAGGAGAGCACGGTCTCGATCTCCTCCTCCGGAATCCCCGGCCCGTTGTCCTTGACCGACACAAACTGCCCGCCGTCCCCGCTGCGGGTAACCACCAGCACCACCTTGCCATTCTGCGGCGTGAATTTGATGGCATTGCTCAGAAGGTTCAGCACCACCTGGCGGATTGCGCGTTCATCGCCCCAAAGCCGCGGCAGGTTGTTGCCCACATTGTAGACTAGCTCGATGCCCTTGCTCTTGGCCCGAAGCTCCATCATGCGGCGGCAGTCTTCGGCGATATCGACCAAGGAAACGACTTCTTCGTTGAGATCGTACTTGCCCGCTTCGATGCGGCTAAGGTCCAGCAGCTCGTTGATCAGGTTCAGCAAATGCTGCCCGCTGCTGTGAATGTCACCTGCATATTCCTTGTACTGTGGCACATGATGGGCCCCCAGCAGTTCGGACTGCAGCACTTCGGAAAAACCGATAATGGCATTCAACGGCGTCCGTAGCTCGTGGCTCATGGTCGCAAGGAACTGCGACTTGGCGATATTGGCCTGCTCGGCATGGCGGCGGGCTTCGTCCGACATCTGCCGGGCTTCCTCGAGCTCGTTGATGAGCGAATCCTTCTCCGCCTGGTGCGTGATCGTCTCGAGTTCGGACGCGTGCAATTGGCGGGCCAGATACACAAAGAAGATGACCCCGGACACGGAGACGGCGGCGAGCGTGTAGTTCAGCGTTCCGCCCAGCGCGATCAGGTTGCCTGAAACCGTGATCGCAACGGGCAGGGTGCTGGTCAGCGTCGCCGGAGGCAGTGTGTGCGTTGCAACGGCGTTTGCCGCCACCGCCACCAGCACCATGGCAAACATCACCGGCGTCAGCGTCTCGGGATTGGCCACCAGCGTGAACAGCGCCAGGGTGGACCATGACAGCCCGCAAATGGTCTCTCCGACCACGAAGCTAGTAGTCCATTGCGCGGCGTTGAACTTAGCCGGCTCGCTTCTCTTGAAGCGTTGGGCCACCAGCACGACGATCAGCAGACTCAGCAAAACCATGCCCGCCCACAAGGCGGTAAAGATCGGCGGCACCCAGAATGTCGCGACGATCGCCAGGATAATGACGAGACCGGCTATCGGCAGGGCCGAACGCAGCCGTGAGCTTGCATAATCATGCATCAGCTCGAAATCATAGGAGGCGCGGGTGCCTGAACTGGACGTAAGGCGCTGGCGCGCATCAAGCACGGTCTTTTGTGCTGCGCGCTTGCTGTCGCGTCCCATCTGTGAACGGACGTCGTCGGTGACAGCCGGTTGGGGCGACATGGGGACTCGTTTACTCGTTACTAGGTAATGCGAATGGTAAAAGCATTCGCTACGCTTACTGGCCAAACACTAGCGGTCTCATAGTTAATAGGCGGTGAAACCCTGCGACGGCGATTATATCAAAGGCGCCCATTTGCCGGTCGCGGCGGGGCTATCCTTGCCATCGTGATCCTGGCGGCCGCTGCGGCCATGGCTGCCTATCTGGAGCCTGCGCCCCTACCTGTCGGCGGAATGGCGCGGGTCAGCGATGGCGATAGTTTTCGGCTTGGCGACACCCGCATTCGCCTGCTCGGCATCGACGCACCCGAACTGCGCCAGACCTGCCAGGACCAACAGCAGCGCTCCTGGGCCTGCGGCGAGCGCGCACGCGATAGCCTCGCTTCCTTGCTCAAGCAGGGCGAAGTCGATTGCCGGCCTGAAGGCACCGATCAATACGGCCGCCTGCTCGCCTACTGCACCGTTGCGGGGCAGGATCTCGGCGCCGCCATGGTCAGCGATGGCATGGCCATTAGCAGCGACAATTATTGGCGCGAGGAGCAAACTGCCCGCAAAACCCAAGCAGGCATCTGGCAAGGCGGGTTCGAAACTCCGAAAAACTGGCGGCAGGATCGATGCAAACAGCCCTTTGCTTGGGGCCTGCCTCCCCACCTCGGCTTTTAGCTGTATCGGCCATTCGCGCAATAATATTGCGAAAGGGCGCTGGGTATGGCAGGTAGAACGTCAATTTACAGACGATTTCAGCTGATCTGGAAAATCTGATTTCACGGGGGCAGGCATGGCTTTGGACAAGATCGACCGCAAGATACTGACACTCCTGCAAAAAGACGCAACAATGCCCGTCGCCGAGATTGGCCGCAAAGTTGGCCTTTCCACCACCCCGTGCTGGCGCCGCATTCAGAAGATGGAAGAGGACGGCGTTATCCAGCGCCGCGTCGCTGTTCTGGACCCAGCCAAGGTCAATGTAGGTGTCACCGTATTTGTCTCGGTCAAGACTAACGAGCATAACGATGCATGGATGCGCAAGTTTGCGGGGGTAATCGACGAGTTTCCTGAAGTCGTCGAGTTCTACCGCATGAGTGGCGACGTCGATTATCTCATGCGCGTCGTGGTTCCAGATATTGGCGCCTATGACTCCTTTTATAAAAAGCTCATCAGCAAGATCAACCTGACCGATGTTAGTTCAGCGTTTGCCATGGGACAGATCAAATATACCACCGCGCTCCCGCTCGACTTCGCTATCGTCGTCGACGACGACAAATAGGTGGCGGTCATGCTGATTGATTTCGAACATATCGGCACCACCTCGCGAGACCTCGACAGGACAATCGAATTCTACTGCGATCTGCTTGGCTTCCGCCTCGTGCTGCGCAAGCCACAGGCGTCAGGCGAACTGGCTTTCCTAAACGCTGGCGGCGGCATGCTGGAGGTTTTTGCTCCGGCAACGGCCATCACGCCCGCTCGCGATGTCCCCCCGGGCGAAGCAGGCATGCGCCACCTGACCCTGGCCGTGACCAACGTGGATACCATGGTCAACCGGCTGGAAGCCGCCGGCGTCAAAGTCATCGAACGTCCGCGCAACGCCCACAACACCGAGCTCATCAAGCGGGTAGCCTTCGTGCGTGATCCCGATGGGATCATCGTAGAACTGATCGAACGAGCGGAAGGGCGCTAGAGCGCGACGCGTTTAGTGGGCCTCAGGTGAAGGGTGCCGGCAGACCTCATGGTGAGCCTGTCGAACCACGAGGTCGAGCGAGTGGAGGTTCCTGTGCCACGACCTCGTCCTTCGACAGGCTCAGGATGAGGTCTACTGAGTCAATCCTATTACGTGCGGCGCGCTTATAGTCCAGCGCACCTACACATTAGCCGCCAGTAACACTCATGTGTCTCGTCACAGCTGGCGTTGGTCGATTGCGATCCAGCACGAAATCATGCCCTTTGGGCTTGAGCAGCATGGCCTGATCCAGTGCTGCATCGAGCGCCTCGGCGCCTCCGTCGCGCAATGCGTCGCGTAGATTGACCTGATCGTCTTGCCCCAGGCACATGAACAACTGCCCGGTGGCGGTCAGCCGAACCCGATTGCAGCTTTCGCAGAAATTGTGGCTCATCGGGGTGATGAAACCCAGCACGCCGTCGGTTTCGGCCACGTGCACATAACGGGCTGGTCCGCCCGTGCGCTTGTCGAGCTTGGTCAAGCTGTAGCGCCGTGCTAGCCGATCATGCAGTTCGCGCAGGGGCAGATAACTGTCCACCCGGTCAATTCCGACGTCTCCGAGCGGCATGCCCTCGATCAGGGTCAGCCCCATCCCGCGGCCATGCGCCCAGGCCATCATGGGCTCGATCTCGTCTTCGTTTACCCCGGCCATGGCGACCATGTTGATCTTAATCGCAATCCCCGCCGCCTGTGCCGCGTCAATCCCGCTCATCACGTCTTCGATCCGGCCCCGGCGGGTGATGTCTCGGAAGCGCTGCGGATCGAGCGTGTCGAGCGACACATTGATGCGCCGCACGCCAGCCGCATGAAGCCCCTGTGCGTGCTTGGCCAATTGGCTGCCATTGGTGGTGAGAGTCAGTTCCTCAAGACCGCCGGCGCCAATGCGGGAGCCCAGGGTCTGCACCAGATCCATGATGTCCCTGCGCACCAGCGGCTCGCCGCCCGTCAGCCTAATCTTGCCCACGCCACGGCCAATAAACGACATGGCGATGGTTTCGATCTCCTCGAAACTGAGCACTTCCTTTTTGGGCAGGAAGGTCATGTTCTCGGCCATGCAATAGACGCACCGGAAATCGCAACGGTCCGTCACCGATATCCTGAGGTATGAGATATGCCGCCCGTACCGGTCAACGAGCGGGCGGGCAGGGGGCGCTTGCTTGGTCATTGTCTCAATCTATGCGCTTGCCCGCGCAATTCAAAGCAGTGTGCAAACAAAAAGGGCCGCCTCGATGGCGGCCCTTCGTGAAATATTTTCGTCTCGTCAGTGATTGACCACGATCGTCGCGCCGACCCGAACACGTTCATAAAGATCGGTCACGTCCTCATTGGTCAGGCGTATGCAGCCTGAAGACACTGCCTGGCCAATCGACCATGGCTCGGAGGTTCCGTGCACGCGATAAAGCGTCGAGCCGATATAGAGGGCGCGAGCGCCCAGCGGATTATCCGGTCCCCCTGGCATGTAGGCCGGCAGGTCCGGCACGCGCTTGCGCATCTGCGGCGGCGGCGTCCAGCCTGGCCATTCGGCCTTGCGCGTGATGCGGTGCTTACCCGACCAGGTGAAGCCGTCGCGGCCCACGCCGACGCCGTACTTCATGGCCTTGCCGCCTTCCAGCACCAGGTAGAGCCGGCGCTCGCCGGTTTCGATCACGATGGTGCCGGGTTTGTAGTTGGTCGCATAGTCCACCACCTCCTTGCGGACGGGGCTGCCCCTGCGGCTGCTGCTCGAGGCCGCCGAGGGCTCCTCCCAGGTATTGGTGGAGGCATTATAGACCCGCGCGGCCATGGTTGGCATCACGCTGGTCGCCGACAAGACTAACGATAGCGCGACCGCTACCACAGACTTTAGATTAAACATCTGACGACTTGGCCTTTGAAGTAGAACGGACTCGATATCGGAATATCGAAACAATCTCCGCTGCTTACGCTTAATGTCCCGAAGCGGAAAGTAGCCCGCGCCACCATTCCGCCGCACTCGCCTTATCTTCGCCGATATGTGTTGCCGGAAAGTTACAACACGCGTTCACCACGACGTGATCGCTCAGGCAGGAGTGCATTGACTCTGTCGGTCGCCCTCTGCAAGGAACAAGGGCATCAACAGTCGGGGCGAGCGTGAGCGAAGATCTGAAGCGGCAGGCGGCTGCCATGGCGTTGCGATGTGTGGAGCCCGGGATGCGCCTGGGCCTGGGCACTGGGTCAACTGCGCGACACTTCGTTGACCTGCTGGGCGAGAAGGTTGCGGCGGGGCTCGACTGCATCTGCGTACCGACGTCCGAAGTAACGGCGGACCAGGCGCGATCCCTTGGTATTTCCCTGTCCGATCTTGATCATCTGGATCGGCTCGATCTGACGATCGATGGCGCCGATGAAATCGACTCCAGGCTTAATCTCATTAAGGGTGGCGGCGGGGCGCTGCTACGCGAGAAGATCGTTGCGGCCGCTTCCGACGCAATGATCGTAATTGCCGATGCGTCCAAGCTCGTGCAGACCCTTGGGCGCTACCCCCTTCCGATCGAGGTAAACCGCTTTGGGCTTGGCGCGACGACCCGGGCCATATCCGAGATTACCAAAGCCCATGGTGCTGAGGGCGGCATTCGCCTGCGCGACGCATCTTCCGGCGTTCCCTTTGTCACGGATGGTGGACACCTCATTGTAGATGCTTTTTTTGGCCGCATTTCGCAGCCAGAAGCGCTGTCGCGCGACTTGTTGGACATTGCTGGTGTGGTCCAGCACGGGCTTTTTCTCAACATGTGCAAAACAGCTTATGTGGCAGCGCCCGATGGCGTAAGAACACTCTCAAGCGGCAAGACCTTTTGGGACAATAGGGGTAAAAACGATGACCGGTCTGATTTCGCGCGGTAAGGCGCTGTTGGCAGTAGCGCTGAGCGCTACCATTCTTGCGGTGTCCGCGCCTGCAATGGCTCAGGAAGTGCCGCCCGAGCAGTTGGAGCTTGCGCGCAAATATATCGACCTGACCGACCGTTCGGCCATCTACGAGACGACCCTGGTCGAGATCGCGATCGGCACCATGCGCCAGATCGTGCAGCAGAATCCCGAAATTTCCGAACAGACCAACACTGCGATCAGCAAGATCCTGGAAGAGTACAAGGGCCGCAAGGGTGAGCTCCTCGACCAGTTCGCCCGCGTTTATGCAGTTCGCTTCACCATCCCCGAGCTGCAGGAAATCGTGGCATTCTATGAATCTCCCACCGGCAAGAAGCTCGCGGCAGCCAACGCTGAGGTGAACATCGATCTGCAGCGCGTCATGCAGGTTTTCACCAACAATGTTCGCCCGGAATTCTTCGCCAAGGTGCGCGCCGAGCTGCGTGAGCAGGGCATCGAGCTTTAGTAGCCAGCATCGCAGAATCGAGGACCCCGCCCGGCGCGGGGTCTTTTTTTGCCTATGACATCCGACTATATCTATCGGTAAACACCGATATAAGCTGAACACGCAGGAGCCACAATGTCCCACGACTATGATCTGATCGTTATTGGTGGCGGCTCCGGCGGGGTTCGCGCCGCACGGATGGCGGCCACCTATGGCGCCAAAGTCGTTGTGGTCGAGGAGTTCCGTGTCGGTGGCACCTGCGTTATCCGCGGCTGCGTGCCCAAGAAGCTTTATGTCTATGCTTCAAGGTTCAAGGATCAGTTCGAAACTGCATCCAGCTTTGGCTGGCAGGTCGATGCCAGTTTTGATTGGCCCACATTGGTGGCCGCCAAGGAAAAGGAAATTACGCGGCTCGAGCACGCCTATACTTCCAATCTGGCCAAGCCCGGGGTGGAGATTATCAAGGATCGCGCGGTCGTCACCGGACCCAATAGCGTGCGCATTGTCGGCCAGAACCGCGAGTTGAGCGGCAAATACATTCTGGTTGCCACGGGCGGCCACCCTTTCGTACCGGACATTCCGGGCGCCGAGCTTGCGATCACGTCCAGCGAGGCATTTGATCTGCCCCAACTGCCGCATTCGATCCTGATCGAGGGCGGCGGGTATATCGCCGTGGAATTTGCCACCATCTTTGCCGGGCTTGGGGTGAACACCACTATTGTCTATCGGGGCGATCGCGTGTTGCGCGGGTTCGACGAAGACATGCGCACCGGCCTCGAAGCCGGGCTGATTGAGCGCGGCATCAAGCTCATCTACCAAACTACGATCACGTCGCTTGCCTCGTCGGGTAATGACGTTTCCGCCAGCTTCAGCAATGGTACCACCGCTCCCTATGGTGCCGTGATGTTCGCCACGGGACGCACCGCCAATACAATGGGCCTTGGACTTGAGGCTGCCGGAGTCAAACTCACCGTTAACGGCGCCATTATGGTTGATGCGCATTCGCAATCATCGGTGCCCTCCATCTATGCGGTGGGCGACGTAACCGGCCGGGTTGCTCTGACTCCAGTCGCCATTCGCGAAGGCTGGTACTTCGCCGAGACGCTGTTCAACGACAATCCGATGGCCGTGGATTACGGCCTGATCCCTACGGCGGTGTTCTCCGAGCCGGAGCTGGGCGTCATCGGCCTCAGCGAGAGCGAAGCGGCCATGAAGTGCGATGTCGATGTATATCTGGCCCGCTTCCGGCCAATGATAAACACGCTCTCGCACAAGACCGAGCGCATGGTTCTAAAGCTCATCACGGAGAAAGAGGGCGGTATGGTCCTGGGCTGCCATATCCTGGGACCGGGCGCAGCCGAGATGATCCAACTGGTCGCTATTCCCATGGGAATGAATGCGACCAAAGCCGACTTCGACCGGGCTATGGCGCTCCATCCTTCCGCCGCTGAAGAGCTCGTGACCTTCAAGGCGCCGAGCTATAGCTATCGCGATGGTGTAAAGATCGGCGCCTGAGCCGGCTTAACGTGGTCCGATTGCACTTGGCAGGCCCGCCAAGCCTTGGTATTCCGCCATTCACGCTGTTTGCGACCCGCAAGGAACTGCTGCAATGACCACCTGGACCCCCGATAGCTGGCGCGCGAAGCCGATCTCACAGGTGCCGGCCTATCCTGACCAGGCGGCGCTGGCAGAGGCCGAGCGGCAGTTGGCCACGTTCCCGCCGCTGGTTTTTGCCGGGGAGGCGCGCGACCTCAAGGCGCGTCTGGCGGCCGTTGCGCGCGGTGAAGCCTTCCTGCTTCAGGGCGGCGATTGCGCCGAAAGCTTCGCCGAACATGGCGCGGACCATATCCGCGACTTCTTCCGCGTCTTCCTGCAGATGGCGGTGGTGCTCACCCATGGCGCGAGCAAGCCCGTGGTCAAGGTCGGCCGCGTTGCCGGCCAGTTCGCCAAGCCCCGCTCGGCCGACACAGAAACCATCGATGGCGTCGAACTCCCGAGCTATCGCGGCGACATTATCAACGCCATCGACTTCAACGAAAAGGCGCGCGTTCCCGATCCTGATCGCATGCTGCAAGCCTACCGTCAGTCAGCTGCAACGCTCAACTTGCTCCGTGCATTTTCGATGGGCGGATATGCCGAGCTGACCCGCATTCATGAGTGGACGGTCGGCTTCATGAAGGGGTCCAACTGGTACCCGCGCTATGAGGAAGTCGCCCGCAAGATCGACGACGCCATCACCTTCATGGGCGCGCTGGGATTGAACCCCGACAACACGCCCGCCCTGCGCCAGACCAGCTTCTACACCAGCCACGAAGCGCTTCTGCTGGGCTATGAGGAGGCGCTGACCCGTCGCGACTCCATCACCAATGACTGGTACGCGACCTCCGGCCACATGCTCTGGATCGGCGATCGCACCCGCCAGCCCGATGCTGCCCATGTCGAATACTTCGCGGGCATCAAGAACCCCATCGGTATCAAATGCGGCCCGACACTCTCCAGCGACGATCTGCTGCGCCTGCTCGATCGCTTGAATCCAACCGATGAGGCCGGACGCATCACGTTGATCGCCCGCTTCGGTTCCGACAAGATCAACGACCATCTTCCGCGCCTGATCGAAACCGTCCAGAAGGCAGGCCGCACCGTCGTCTGGTGCTCCGATCCGATGCACGGCAACACCATCAAGGCATCGACCGGCTTCAAGACGCGACCGTTCGAGCGCGTTCTCTCCGAAGTGCGCTCGTTCTTCGAGGTTCACCGCGAGATGGGCACCTATGCCGGCGGCGTCCACATCGAAATGACGGGCGACGATGTGACCGAATGCGTGGGCGGCGTGTCTGCGGTTACCGAAGCCTCGCTCTCGGACCGCTATCACACCTATTGCGACCCGCGCCTCAATGCGAGCCAGGCGCTGGAACTCGCTTTCCTGGTGGCCGAGGAAGTTCACGCGCAGAAGCCGCCGCGCAGGCAGCTGGCTGCGGGGGAATAATCAGCCCCAGGCAACTGCCAGGGGCAGCGACGCGTTTCGTCGATCTCATCGCATAGTCAGGCGCGGCGGAAAAGCTGTGCGCCGTCTCTTGAAAGCCGCGAATGCCCAAGTCTTTGTTCCCCGCGGCAAGTCCCGAGACACGAGCGCAACTCGAGCAGGATCCAACGCTCAAGCTCATCAACGATTATGATTGGGCGGCGAACCCGCTCGGCCCGATTCCTGAATGGCCACAAAGCCTGCGTGGCGCCGTGCGAGTGATGATTGCTTCGACCACCCCGATGGTCATGCTGATCGGGCCGGCCGGCATCCTCATCTACAACAACGCCTACGCGGAATTCGCCGGTAGTCGTCATCCGGAAATCTTTGGCCTTCCGGCAACCGAGGCGTGGCCCGAGATCGCCGATTTCAATCGCCACAAGATTGCCATGGGCCTACGCGGGGAATCGCTGATCCTGCGCGATCAGGAACTGGTTCTCAACCGCCATGGTCGGCCGGAATCCGGCTGGATGGACCTTCACTACAGCCCCTTGCTTGGCGAGGATGGCGGGCCGGTTGGGTCGCTCTGCATCGTACACGAAACAACCGAACGGGTACTGGCGGAAAAGGCGCTGGCCCGCAGCGAGGAGCGTCTGTCGCTCGCGCTCAATGGTTCGAGTCTCGTCGGAACCTGGGACTGGGATGTCATCAATGACGTGGTTACGTCCGACGACAAGTTCGCGGAAATGTACAATCTCGATCCGCTCCATACTGGCATCGGCGTGCCTATCAGCGAGTTCTTGCGCGCCGTGCATCCCGATGACACAACGCGCCTTGGTGACGAGATCTGTGCTTCCTTGCGTGACGGCGCGCCGCTAAAATCCGAATACCGCCTGGTGGGGTCGGATGGGGAAGTCCGTTGGGTTGTGGCGTCGGGCCGCCCGCGCATGGACGCCGAGGGCCGCGCCACGCGTCTACCGGGCGTTGTGGTTGACGTGACCGCGGAGCGCCGCATTTCGGCGGCGTTGGCAGAAAGCGAACTGCGCTTCCGCACCCTGGCCGACACCATGCCCCAGATGGTCTGGTCCACGCTGCCGAATGGGTATCACGACTACTATAATGCCCGCTGGTACGAGTTCACTGGTGTCCCGGTCGGCACGACGGACGGCGAAGGTTGGAACGACATGTTCCACCCCGAGGACCGTGAGCGCGCCAGGACTGTGTGGAAACACTCCCTGGAAACGGGCGAACCCTACGAGATCGAATATCGTCTGAAACACCACACGGGCACCTATCGGTGGACCTTGGGGCTGGCGCTGCCCATCCGCGACACCGAAGGAAACATCGTGCGCTGGTTTGGCACCTGTACCGATATCCATCAGACCAAAATCGCCGGCGAAGAACGCGAACTGGTGGCACAGGAACTTAGCCATCGCATCAAGAACATCTTTGCGGTGCTCAACGGCATCATCAGCCTCTCGGCCCGCAGCCGCCCCGAGGTTAAACCATACGCCGATGACTTGCGGCAGCGCATCTTCGCCCTAGGTGAAGCACACGACTACATTCGACCCCATAGCCAGGGTGCCGGCGCAAGCCAGGGCTCCCTCAAGGTGCTCGTCGAACGGCTGATGCAGCCCTATCGGTCTCAAGACAGTGAGCGCATTGAGATCCTGGGCGAGGATGTCATCATCGATGATGCAGCGGCAACGCCGCTGGCGCTCTTGTTGCACGAGTTGGCAACCAACGCCGCCAAATACGGTGCGTTGTCCTCGCAAGAGGGCAGGGTGGTTTTGACGGGCTCGCAGGGCGATGATCGCTACCATCTCTCCTGGAAGGAGATCGGTGGCCCGCCGCCGTCGGGGGCTGTCGCGAATAGCGGCTTCGGTTCGCGGATGATGGAACTCAGCGTGAAAGGCCAACTGGGCGGATCGCTTGAGCGGCTCTGGGAGCCCAACGGATTACGAATCGAGATCGAAATCCCGATCTCGTCCCTGCAGCGTTCGTCTCGCCTGGGCAGCTAGCGCCGGCTTTTAGACGGCACTGGCAAAAAGCTGCAGTCGCTTGGGTGGGGTGGCGTCGGTTTGACCTCGTCGCGCCACCGCGAACAGCACTGCCGCTCGCAACTCGCTGTCCGTCACGGGTTTGGGCAGCACACCAATCGTTCCCGGCACGCCGTCGCCGAGTTGGGATGGGTTGGCGGTCATGAACAATACGGTGACACCGTGCCTCTGAGCCAGCGCTCGCCCGATCGCTACGCCAGTCGGGCCGTCCTTCAGGTTAAGGTCAACGAGTGCAACATCGGTCTGGTCAGCAAGCGCCATCGCGGTTTTTTGGTCAGCAGCAATGCCTGCAGTTTCCAACCCCATTTCGTCGATCACGTGCTCAATTTCCGTCGCTACGAAAATCTCATCCTCTACAACCAGAACTCTACAGGTCATTCAACAACTCTTAGCCAATCTGCCTTCTGGCATTCCGGCAACTACAAATATCTCGTTGCCGGCTGTCGCACATGTTCTCACTGCTTACGCGCAGTGTGTGCCCCAGCTGTTACTAAAGCCACAATCTGTTGCTTGGTAGCCAGCTTAGCGGAACATTAACCCTAATGAGAGATCAATAAGCCGTAACAAAATGGGCTTTTGATCCGGAGGATCCATGTACCGCTACCTGCAAGGCACTGTTGCACTTCTCGCGCTCAGCGCAGCCGTGCCGGCATTGGCGGCTGACTACGGCTTCCAGGACATGCGGCCGGCCTACGCTCAGGATTGGGGAACGGCTGATAATCCACTGCGCTTCGAGACAGGTCTGCGTTATTGGCATTCCTGGGGGGAACAAAGCACCGAGATTGGTGGGGAGACATTCGGCGTTCAGGATCGCAGCCACATCCTTGAGGGTCACTTTCGGATTGATGATGACTACACATCTACGTTCGTGAAAGGTCAGGCGGGGTATTCTTTCTACACAATCGGCGAGTACGAGACGCCTTTTGGAGAGTCGCCCTCTTTCGAGGGAGGGCAGGTCGGCTATGTAGGCGGTGATCTCGGTTATACCCCTTTCGGCAACGAGGCGTTCAGGATCGGCGGGCTCCTTGGATATCAGTTCACAAGGGAATCGCCGGATCGAAATCGCCTAGACGTCCTAGCCATTGATGGGATCAATGTTCAGTCGTTGCGCCTCGGCATCACTGCGCACGCTGACATCAACGAGTTCTTCGACATCGAAGCAGAAGCCATCGCAGTTCCTTACGCTTACGCACATGGAGCCACTGCCGAGATACCTCTTGCTGATACCATTGTGTCGGGGGTTTTGGTCAATCGTACACAAACAGAAGCCACCGGTGCGCTCTTTGGCGGAAGTGCTCAGGTGATGGTGGGCTTCCATCCAACTGAAAACCTTACTCTCCGATTGGGGGGGCGTGCTTCGGTGCTGACTGGCCCGAGTAGCGCTAGGCAGCTTTGGTGGGAAGCATCAGAGCCCGATAGCTTCATCTATAGCAATGCTGCCCTAAGCGGCTTCTCCTTAGTGCGATATGGCGCACTGGCGGAGTTGACCGGCCGTTTCTAACGCCTACCCCATTGCCTCTGGCCCGCTTGCCCTTGTACAGCCAAGCCGTCTAATCTGGCGCGCGTTGCGCTCGCCGGGCGGCGTTATCCCATCACCAATGGCTACAAGGATCGTACCCCCGCATGACAGTTGTACGCTGGGCACCTTCTCCCTCAGGCCGCATTCACCTGGGCAATGCTCGCCCGGCGCTGCTGAACTGGTTCTATGCCCGCCGAAATGGTGGCCGCTACGTGCTGCGCATGGACGATACCGACCAGGCCCGCTCCACCCGCGAGTTCGCCGACGGTGTAGAGGTGGATCTGGCATGGCTGGGTGTCACCCCCGACGTGCTGGTGCGTCAGTCCGAGCGCACGGCGCTCTATGATGCGGCGAAAGACCGCCTGATTGCTGCCGGGCGCCTCTATCCGTGCTACGAAACCGAGGATGAACTCGACCGCAGACGCAAGCGCGCCCGCGCCCTCAACAAGCCGCCGATTTACGATCGCGCCGCCCTCAACCTGACCGAAGAGGATCGCGCCCGGCTTGAAGCCGAAGGACGCAAGCCCCATTGGCGCTTCAAGCTCGACGGACGGCCGGTGCAATTCGAGGACCTCATCAAGGGCCCCCAGACGGTCAATACCGCATCCATGTCCGATCCGGTCCTGGTGCGTGAAGATGGCACCTATCTCTATACGCTGCCGTCCGTAGTGGACGATATTGACCTGGGCATCACCCACGTCATCCGCGGCGAAGACCACGTCTCCAACACCGGAACGCAGATCGAAATTTTTGAGGCGCTTGGTGGAGCCGTCCCGATTTTCGCTCACCATAATCTGTTGACCGATTCTGAAGGGCAGGGTTTCTCCAAACGCCTAGGCTCGCAGTCCATCGCCGATTTCCGTGCCGAAGGATACGAGCCGATGGCGATCGCCATCATGGCGTCCATCACCGGCACCAGCCTGCCCATCGAAACCTACGAAACCTTGGACGAGATCGCCAACCGCCTCGATTTCTCGATGGTCTCGCACGGCGCGGCGCGATTTGACCCCGCCGAACTCGACACGCTCAATGCGCGCCTGCTGCATGCAATGCCCTATGCGGCAGTTCAGGGCCGCCTATCGAGCCTTGGGCTGGAGGGCGAAGCGCTATGGCTCCTGCTGCGCGACAATCTCACCAAGTTCAACGACATCGTCGAACTCTCCAAGCTCGTCACGGGCCCTATCGAGCCGGTCATTGCCGACGAAGATCGAGATTTTTTGGCCCTGGCCAAGGCCATGCTTCCGGAGGAGCCTTGGGACGAAACGACGTGGTCGCATTGGACCGACGCCCTCAAGACGACAACCGGGCGCAAAGGCAAGGCGCTGTTCCTGCCACTGCGTCTGGCCCTGACCGGGCGCCACGATGGGCCGGAACTTAAGAGCCTGCTCCCGTTGGTTGGGCGTAAGGCGTGTCTGGACCGACTACCCTGACGACCTTCTCGCCGAACTGAACCAGCCGGAGCTGATCGTCCTGCGCGGTCTGCACCGGCCGCGATACCACGGTCTCGCCGGGCCCCGCCGGGCGCTGGCGGGGCAGGGGCACATCGACCAGCGTTGCGGTTTCCAGCGTCGCCTGGATGGGGGTGACTGGAGCCGCAACTGGCGCAACCCCACGCGGATCGCGCAGCGGCATCGGGAATCTCGCGCCCTGCACTTCGAGCATGGTGCGCGTGCTGCCATCGCTGCCCGTCGCTACAGAAATGGTGCCCTGCGACTGCGGCGCCACCTTGCAGTTGGCGGATGGGCTGGTATCGAGTTCATCGCGATATTTGAACGCGCTTGGCAGCGCCATGTACGGCTCGCCAAACTGGTTGCGCATCTGCTCCGGTTCCTGGCCGGGATTGTCGTAGAAATAGAGTTCCACCGGCGTGGTCGTGCAACTCGCCTGGCATGTCTGCGCGTCATTTCCCACATAGTCGGGCAGCGTGGCATAGCTGATCGGCCAGAAATATCCGTCACTCAACCGCACGCATACGGTTCGCACTGTCTGATAGCCCTGATAGCCCCAGTAATCCCCATTGTCGATCATCTGGCCGTCGCTGAAATCACCTTCCGACGTGGTGCCGAAGATGCGGTCGAAAATGGATTGGCGGTCGCTGTTGAAGGTTGCGCTGGAGCCTCGATTGGTGCCGCAGCCGAACCGCGCCATTTCCTGCAGGATCGCTTCGCGCTGCCCGGCCACGGCATTGGCTGATTCCACCTGCTGGCCCACCGAGGCCGCCACATCGCGCAGCCGCAGCACTTCGCGCCCGATCTGGGTGCATTGCGGCGTCAGTGTCCGCCCGGCCTTGGCGGCATCATTGCAGCCTTCCCGGATATAGCGGCTCTCCATCTGCTGGACGTCGCGCGCTGCCCGGCGAGCCGCTTGCGAATTGCCGCCCATTTGTTGAAAATCGCCATTGCGGTCAACCTGCCGCAGCATGTCCTCCAGCCGGCCACATTGCGCAGCCTGCGCATAGGCGATGTTGACGTCCAGCACGAGGCATAGGGCGGCGAGCACTATGAGAAGAAACGCGCGTCCAATGTTCCTGGCTGAGATAGTCATTAAGATCCCGTGATATGATGCGCGGCACGCCACTGTCCGGTCTTAAGATAACGCTAGGACCGCGCGCGGCACTATAGTGAGAGCCGCTGCGCCGTGGTAGCGCTGCGGGGTCACACCACCAAGAGAAATCAATCCATGAAGCTCGCAACGCTCAAGAATGGCCGCCCCGATGGACAACTGGTGGTGCTTTCGAGTGACCTTAGCCGTTGCGTTTCAGCGAGCCGTGTCGCGATCAATCTGCAAGCGGCGCTCGACGACTGGACCAGATGCAGTCCCGCCCTAGAAGCACTCGGTCGCGAGCTTGATGCCGGCGCCATCGCGGGTCAGTCATTTGACGCAAGCGAGGCTCTGGCTCCTCTGCCGCGCGCCTATCAATGGATCGATGGCTCCGGATATCTCAGCCATCTCGAACGCGTGCGCAGCCTAAAGGGTAGCAAGGACGCCGAGCTCCAGTCAGATCGCCCCTTGCTGTACCAGGGCGCATCCGATTCGCTGTCGGCGCCCCACGATCCGATCGTCGCCACCAGCGATGAACTCGCGATCGACCTGGAAGCGGAGATTGCCGTCATCATTGGCGCCGTGCCGATGGGCGCGAGCCGTGAGCGGGCCGCCGCGGCCATCCGGCTGGTCACCGTCTGCAACGATGTTTCCCTGCGACGCCTCGTGGTCGATGACCTGCAAAACGGCTTCGGGTTCTTCCACGCCAAGCCCTCGACGGCCTTTGCGCCCGTGGTCATCACGCCTGAAACTCTTGGAGCGTCGTGGAGCGACAATCGCCTGCATTTGCCGGTGCGGATCGAAGTAAACGGCGCGCTGTTTGGCCAGCCCAATGCGGGCACCGACGTTCACTTCGATTTCGCCGATCTGATCGTCGAAGCGGCGCGCACCCGAAACCTTGCGGCAGGCACCATCATCGGCGGCGGGACCATCTCCAACCGGCACGATGAGACCCTGCCGATCAAGCGCGACGGCATCGGCTTCGCCTGTATTGCGGAAGCGCGTACGGTTGAAAAACTGAAATATGGCCGCGCTCGCACGCCGTTCCTCAAGGCCGGCGATACCGTCCGTATTGGTGCAGTTGCGACAGATGGCCGATCCATCTTCGGGGATATTTTCCAGCAAGTCTCGATAGTCTGAGGGGCGGATACGGTCGGGCGACGCACCTCTAAGAGCTTGTCACACCTATAACATTGCTGTGTTCTTGTTGGGTCATCCCCTTTCTCGTGCCACTCTGGCTGGAACGTAGCTGGCGGCACTTGTGGCCAAAAGCTGGGAAATCGCCTCCAAAGCGATTGGCGGTCCTCCGGGGCCGCCATTTTTATTTGTGCTTGCTTTCCGCGTCGGCCCCCGTCAATTTGGCGGACATGAAGACCAGCACCATTCTGATTAACTGCTGCATTATTACCTGCTAACCACTCGTTGGCGGCACGGTCTTCTTCATCTGAAAAATCTGATATCTGAAGAGCCAGGCAGCCAGCGCATTTCCGCATGGCCAGGATTTTTCGACGATGATTTCGGGCACTCCGCTTTCGCTGTACAACACGCTGACCCGGACCAAAGAGGCTTTCACGCCCTTGGATCCGGATAATGTCCGCATGTATGTCTGCGGCCCGACCGTCTACGACTTCGCCCATATCGGCAATGCGCGTCCGGTGATTGTCTTCGATCTGCTGTTCCGCCTGCTGCGCCATGTCTATGGTGCGGACAAGGTCACCTATGTCCGAAACATCACCGACGTCGACGACAAGATCAACGCGCGTGCCCTGCGCGATTTCCCGGACCTGCCGCTGAACGAAGCCATTCGCCGCGTTACCGAAAAGACCGAGAGCCAGTTTCTGTCGGACGTGGCCGCTCTGGGGACTCTTGAGCCCACCGTGCAGCCCCGGGCAACCGATAATATTGCGGAGATGCAGGCGCTGATCGCTGATCTGATCGCGCGCGAGCATGCCTATAACGCCAATGGCGAAGTGCTGTTTGCAGTCGATTCAATGGCCGATTATGGTCAACTGTCCGGCCGTAATCTCGAGGACAACCTCGCTGGCGCCCGCATCGCCATCGACGCTCACAAGAAAAACCCCGCCGATTTCGTGCTCTGGAAGCAGTCGGCCGAGAACGAACCGGGCTGGGACAGCCCATGGGGAAGGGGCCGCCCGGGCTGGCACATCGAATGCTCCGCCATGAGCGAGCGCTACCTTGGCCAGACTTTCGATATTCATGGCGGCGGGCTCGATCTCATCTTTCCCCACCACGAAAACGAGATCGCGCAATCACGCTGCGCTCACGGCACCGAGGTTATGGCCAAGGTCTGGATGCACAACGGTTTTCTTCAGGTCGAAGGCCAGAAGATGAGCAAAAGCCTGGGCAATTTCGTCACCATCAATGACCTGCTCCAGACTGGCGCCATGGGTGGGCATGCCTGGCATGGCGAAGTGCTGCGCCTCGCCATGTTGATGACCCATTATCGCGAACCCATTGATTTTTCGGTCAAGCGCCTCGAGGAAGCCGAGAGCAAGTTGCGCGACTGGCAGCGTGCCGCCCGTGGCGCCGAGACAGGCGAGGCAGATGAACCCGATGCCTCCGTGCTCAGGGAACTTGCTGACGATCTCAATTTTCACCGCGCCAGCGTCGCGCTCGATCTGATTGCCAAAAAGGCCAATCGCGACGAGGGCCATGCCCGGCAATGCCTGGCCGCAACCCTGCAATTTCTGGGCTTCAGCCTCGATTCCCTGCTCACCTCCGACGAGGGCTGGGAAGAACCGCCTCACATCGCCGCCGCCATCGCCGACCGGCTCGCCGCCCTCAATGCCAAGGACTTCGCCAAGGCCGACACCATCCGCAAGGACCTCGCCGAGCAAGGCATTGCCCTGATGGACTACAAGGATGAAGCCGGAGCGCGTCAGACAAAGTGGGAAATCAAGCGATGAGTGCCGCTTCCCCCTCATCCGGTCCTGCAGGAGCCCGCCCCATGACCACACCAGAACCCCTTACTGGCGGGTGCCAATGTGGTGCCGTACGCTTCCGCGTGACGCGCCTGGGGCGCGGCTCGATCTGCCATTGTCGCATGTGCCAGAAGGCGTTCGGCGGATTTTTTGGTCCGCTGGTTACGGCACACAATGCCAGCTGGACCCGGGGCGAGCCGAAATGGTTCCAGTCTTCCAACGCTGCTCGCCGGGCGTTTTGCGGAGATTGTGGCACGCCGCTGGCCTATGAGACCCGCTTCGGGCTCGAACTTGCCATCGGTACCTTCGACGATCCGGTTGCTGCGGCGCCGCAAATCCAGGTCAATCTTCATGACAAGCTACCCTTTTTCGACGGCTTGACCGCTCTGCCGGTTCGCTCGGAGGAGAGTGACGAATGGGCGGATTTCCTGGCTGGAATCCACTCCAACCAGCATCCTGACCACGATACAGACGACTGGCCGCCCAAGGGAGATCGGGCATGACTCACGCTTGGTCCGGCGGTTGTCAGTGCGGCGCGGTGCGCTATCGCTTTTTGGAAAAGCCCTCGGGAGCCCATATCTGCCACTGCCGGATGTGCCAGAAGGCGTTTGGCGCATTTTATGCGCCACTGGTCGGCGGACCCAAAGCAAGCTTCGAAATTGCTCGCGGCACGCTTGCGGTTTTCTCCTCATCTGACCGCGCCGAGCGTGGCTTTTGCTCTGCTTGTGGTACCCCTCTTACCTTCGGTTACGTCGATAGCGTCCGCATCTCGGTTTCGATCGGCTCGCTCGATGATCCGGAAGCCTTTCCGCCGGTGGACCAGCATGGCGTCGAAAGCCGCCTGAGCTGGGTAAACGATCTTGGTCACCTGCCGGATCGCCCTCCGACAGAAGCCGAAGACGAACGGGCCGCAAGTTTCATCAAGTCCACCAACCACCAGCACCCCGACCACGATACCGATCGCTGGCCCGAGTAAGTTCATGTCCAAAGACCGCCTCTATCTCTTCGACACCACACTGCGCGATGGCGCACAGACGGCAGGAATCGAATTCTCCCTGGAGGACAAGATTTCCATTTGCCGGCTGCTCGAAGATCTGGGCGTGGACTACATCGAGGGCGGCTACCCCGGCGCCAATCCGGTCGACACCGAATTTTTTGCGGAACGCCGCACCAAAACTGCCAGGTTCACTGCTTTCGGCATGACCAAGCGGGCAGGGCGGTCGGCCGCCAATGATCCAGGGTTGCAGGCCATCCTGCAGTCCGAGGCCAGCGCCACCTGTTTCGTCGCCAAGACCTGGTCGGCCCAAGTGGAAATGGCGCTGGGAATTTCGCTCGAGGAAAACCTCGACAGCCTGCGGGACACCGTCGCGGCCGCCGTCGCCAGTGGCAAGGAAGCGCTGATCGATTGCGAGCACTTCTTTGACGGGTTCAAGGCCGATCCCGACTATGCCCTTGCCTGCGTCAAGACTGCCCTTGATGCGGGAGCGCGCTGGGTCGTGCTGTGCGACACCAATGGCGGCACCATGCCTTCGGAAATCCGCGAGATCGTGACCAAGGTCCTTGCCATCGCACCCGGCGATCATCTGGGCATTCATGCCCATGACGACACCGGCCAGGCGGTCGCCAATACGCTTGCCGCGGTGGAAGCCGGCGTGCGCCAGATCCAGGGCACGCTCAACGGCATCGGGGAGCGCTGCGGCAACGCCAACCTCATCACCATCATACCGACGCTGGTGCTGAAACCCATGTTCGCCGACCGCTTCGAAACGGGCATCGATGCCGAGCGGCTCGAACGCCTGACCCACATCTCGCGCGCCTTCGATGACCGGCTCAACCGTGCGCCAGCGCGGCAGGCGCCCTATGTCGGCGCCTCGGCCTTTGCCACCAAGGCGGGCATTCATGCGTCGGCCCTGCTCAAGGATTTTTCCTCCTATGAGCACGTACCGCCGGAAAGCATTGGCAATGAGCGCTCCATCATGGTCAGCCAGCAGGCCGGCAAATCCAATCTGCTGACGGCCCTCGCGCGGCATGGCATCCAACTAGCCAAGGACGACCGGCGCCTCGAAAAGCTGCTGGCAACCGTCAAGGAACGCGAATCGCGCGGCTATTCCTATGACGGCGCCGATGCTTCCTTCGCTGTCCTGGCGCATGAGGTGCTGGGCACGCTGCCCGATTATTTCCAGGTGGAAAACTATCGCGCCAGCGTCGAACGCCGCCACAACGCACTAGGCGAAGAGGTCACCGTTACCGAAGCGGTGGTCAAAATCCGCGTCGAGGGCGAATTGCTGATGTCGGTTGCCGAAGGCAATGGCCCCGTCAACGCACTTGATCTGGCCATGCGCAAAGATCTGGGCAAGTATTCGTCGCTTATCGAAGATCTGGAACTGGTGGATTTCAAGGTCCGTATCCTGGACGGCGGCACGGGCGCGGTCACCCGTGTACTGGTCGAGAGCCGCGACGGCACTGGCGAGCGCTGGTTCACCATCGGGGTGTCCCCCAATATCATTGATGCTTCTTTTGAAGCTCTGTATGAATCCATCACTTACAAGCTGTTGAAAACTGAAGCGGCTCAGCAGACAACAGAAGAAGTAGCTTAACCGGACGGCATTGCCGCCCTTGGGAGGACGAACTGGCCGATACCGCTCCGAAACAACCTCTTGCTCTTACCCTCGGGGCAGCAGCGGTTACTGTTGTCGTCATCATAGGTGTGCTTGCCGGCCCCTCGATCGTCACCTGCTTCAATGCCGATGGCGGCATGGGGCAGTGCCTGCGCGGGGAAATGGTGGACGCAGGCATTCTGCCGCAACCCGCCGTTGCCGCGGCCGATCCCGCAGCACCAGCCGCCGAGACGGCTGCTATTGCGACACCCGAGCCCATAATGGACATCGCCGCGCCTGACGCCACCGAACCCTCGGCAGAGGCATCCGATGCGCTCGTGGCCGCCAGCTTTGGCCTGTTGCGTGCCGAGCCCGATGGCTCCGTGGTGATTGCCGGCAGCGGCACGCCGGGCTCCGAAGTAGAAGTCTACGCCAACGAAGACCTGCTCGGCACCGCCAAGGTGGAACCCAGTGGCGATTGGGTGCTCGTTCCCGACGAGCCCCTGCCGCCCGGTGGCCTCGAAATCACGCTGGGCGAATCGGGCAAGGATGGTCGCGCCGAAGAATCCTTCGTCGTCGCCATCAACGAAGACAAATCCAGCGAACCCCTGGTCGTCGCCAGCACGCCGGGCGCCGCAAGCGAAGTGCTACAGGGTCTTGCTGCGCCTGAGCAGCTTGCGTCTGCCGATCCGATCCAATCTCCTGCGCCGGAGCCAGCACCTGCACCAGCGCCTGCACCGGTCCAAGAGGCCGTGGCGCCGGATGCGCCTGCCGTGCCAGTGCCAGCTGCCACACAAGCCGAAGCTGCTCCATCGCAGCCTGCGCCAGAGCCGGCAACCGCTCAAACCGCCGGCGCTCCAGTCGAGCCTGCTCCGGCTACAGAGCCGGAAGACGGTGCCGCCGCACCTGCGTCCACCCCCGAGCCCGCGCCGGTTGCTGATCCAGCGCCCCCGGCGCCCGAGCCTGAGTCTGCCCCTGCGGCAGTGGCGAGCGTAGAACCGCCACCCGCTGCACCGGAGCCGCTCGCGACGCCACTGGAGGGCGCAGCGCCCACCATCGATGCCATCGAAATCGAGGGCGATAGCACCTATTTCGCCGGTGCCGGTCCGGAAGGCGCCGACATCCGCCTCTATGTCGATGACCAGTTCGTTTCCGACGCCAAGGTGTCGGACGGCCGCTGGCTGGTGGAGGCTGGCCCCGTGCTCAAGCAGCCGAGCCAGCGCGTCCGCATCGACATGCTGCAGTCCGGCAGCGCAAAAGTCGCGTCGCGCGCCGAGGTGGATTTTGTAGTCGAAGTGCCCGGCGAAGAGCCGCCGCTTGCCGTTGCTGACGCGGATGCACCTGCACCTGCGCCTGCAACGCCAGACGCTCAGGATTCGGCTTCTCCACCGGCGGCAGAGCCGCAGACTGCGCCTGCACCTGAAGCTCAAGCTGCTGTACCCCAAGTTGCGCCGGCTACGTCCGTGGACACGCCGGCGGCAATTGCGCCTGCGCCGTCTCCATCACCGGCGGCAACGCCTCCGCAAGCCGAACCCACGCAGCCCGTGCCACCGGCCGCTACGCCAAGTCCGGCCGCCACGGCAGATGCCCCGCCCGAGCCGGCCCAACCGGCTACCACCACAGAAGCCGAAGTTCCGACCATGGTGGCGGTATCGGTCGGCGGGCCCGACGCCGAGCGCTTTGCTGCCGGCAAGGCCATCATCCGGCGTGGGGACAATCTCTGGACCATCGCGCGCCGCGTCTATGGCCAGGGAATGAAATACACGACGATCTATGAGGCCAATACCGGCCAGATCAGGGACCCTGACCGGATCTATCCCGGCCAGGTCTTCGCGCTGCCCGAAGATAGCGAAAACTAGGAACAAAATGGCCCACCCGCCGGTGGGCCATTGATTTTTCCGGCCGTAACGCCCATGTCTATCGTAATTCACCGATCAACGCAGTTGAGCGCCATGCAAGACGACGACATCGCTGCCATCATGCGAGCTCTGGGCCATCCGGTCCGGCTCAATATCCTGCGCATCCTGGCCAACCAGCAACGCGGCGAATGCTGCTGCGCCGACGTCACCGACGAACTCACGCTTGCCCAGTCCACTGTCAGCCAGCACATCAAGGTCCTGCTCGATGCAGGGCTGATCGAGCGCAAGCCGCGCGGCACCCGCAATTGCTACATCGTCCAGCATGAGCGCCTGGCTGCCATGGGCACTGCCTTTTCCGGCATGGTCGCCGGACTTGGGCGCACCGCACCGAAACTGGAATCGGAACTCGCCTGATGTCATCCGACAGCGCTGAAAAGAAACCCTCCGTTAGCGCGGAAGAGGGCTCGGTCTTTTCGACCATAAAAAACCTCTGGTCCTATATGTGGCCGGATGACCGCGCTGATCTCCGGCTCAAGGTCGTCCTGGCCATCGGAGCGCTGCTGCTCAGCAAGGTTGCCACCACGCTGATCCCCTTTGCCTATAAGGGCATCATCGACAGCCTCGACAGTTCCGCGCCCAATAATGGTGTCATCTTGGGGCTGGCGGTTCCTATCGTTCTGGTCATCGCCTATGCGCTCGGCAATATCCTCGACGCCGGCTTCCAGCAATTGCGCGACGTTCTCTTCGCTAGCGTCGGCCAGAACGCCGTGCGCAAGCTCGCCCTGCGCACCTTCCACCATCTGCACCGCCTGTCGCTGCGCTTTCATCTGGCCCGCCGCACCGGTGGCCTGAGCCGCGTCATCGAGCGCGGTACCAAGGGCATCGAGACCATCGTGCGGTTCACGATGCTCAACATCGCGCCAACGGTGGTCGAGTTCCTGATTACCGCCGTGATCTTCGTCTGGCTGTTCGGCTTCACCTATCTGGCTGTGCTGGTGGTGATGATCTGGGGTTATCTCTATTTCACCATCAAGGCGTCCAACTGGCGCATCGCCATTCGCCGGGACATGAACGAGTCCGACACCGACGCGAATGGCAAGGCCATCGATTCATTGCTCAATTTCGAGACGGTGAAGTATTTCGCCAATGAAGAGATGGAAGCCAGGCGGTACGATGCCTCGATGGCCGGCTACGAACGTTCCGCCATCCGCATCTGGACCTCGCTGGGCTTTCTCAACTTCGGCCAGGCACTTATATTCTACGCCGGATTCCTGATTATCTCCGTCCTGGCGATAAACGGGGTCATGGCCGGCACGCTGACCCTGGGCGACTTCGTCCTGCTCAACACCTTCCTGATGCAGGTTTATCGTCCGCTGAACTTCATCGGCTTCGTCTACCGCGAATTGCGCCAGGGCCTCACCGACATCGAGGAGATGTTCAAGCTTCTTGACCAGGACCCCGAGATCGAAGATCGCCCCGATGCCAAGTCGCTGGCCGTCACCGGCCCGGTGATCCGGTTCGACAACGTCACGTTCCACTACGATCCCGACCGCCCCATCCTCAAAGGCGTCAGCTTCGAAGTGCCGGCCGGCAAGACCGTGGCGATCGTCGGACCCACCGGCGCGGGCAAGTCCACCATCTCGCGGCTGCTCTATCGCTTCTATGACGTGACGGGAGGCTCGATCACTATCGATGGGCAAGACCTGCGCGACGTCACGCAGAAAAGCCTGCGCGAAGCGATCGGCATGGTTCCGCAGGATACCGTGCTGTTCAACGACACCATCGGCTACAATATCGAATATGGCCGCCCCGGCGCCACACCGGACGAAGTCCGCGCGGCTGCCGCCATGGCCCAGGTCGGCCCGTTCATCGAGACCCTGCCCAAGGGCTATGACACACCCGTGGGCGAACGCGGCTTGAAGCTGTCGGGTGGCGAAAAGCAACGCGTGGCCATCGCGCGCACGATCCTGAAATCGCCCTCGATCCTGATCCTGGACGAAGCCACTTCGGCGCTCGACACCAAAACCGAACGCGATATCCAGTCAGCGCTCGATGTCGTCTCGCAGAACCGCACCTCCGTCGTCATCGCGCACCGTCTGTCCACGGTCGTGAACGCCGACGAAATCCTGGTGCTGCGCGATGGCGTGGTCGCCGAACGCGGCAACCATCTGGCGCTGCTGCAAAAGGACGGCCTCTACGCCCAGATGTGGAGCCGCCAGCGCGAAGCCACCGAAGCCGAGGAAAAGCTGCTCCAGACGGCTAATGACCCTGATGGCTTTGTTAAGCGCGGATTGCCTGCGGCGGAGTAGGGCGGCGGCTAAGGTATGATCTCGACATGCCCATTGAGCCAATCTTCAAGCACCGGCTTGCGAAAGGTGCCCGCTTCGAGATTGTCGTAGATAAAGGAAATCCACTCTTCTTCGGTACCCACCGGAATAGCGCCGTTTGCCTGCAAGAACACTATCGTGCATGCGAGGGCAACGCGCTTGTTGCCGTCAATGAAGCCATGGTTCATCGCAAGGCTTTCCCAAAGAGCGGCTGCTTCTTCGACCAGGGTGGCGTAGTAGCCAGTTTGTGGCCTTAGCAATGCAGATAAAACCAGACCTTCGTCACGCACCCCAGGTGCGCCGCCATAAAGGCGAAGCTGTTCCTGGTGAATCCACAAGGCGTCGGTGATCGTCAGGTAGATGCGTTCAGCCATGGCTATTTGGCCAAGGCTTCATACACCTTTCCCCACCGCTTCACGCTTTCCCCGTGAAGCCTCATGATGAGAGGATTTACCTTGGGCTCATTGCTCTGGGCGACCAGTTCTCTGTATTGTTCGGGCGAAAGCAGCACACCTACATCGCGGCCGTTCTTCTGAATCCGGACTGGCTCAGCTTGAGCCATCTCCAGAACTTGGCCAAACTTGTTCTTGGCATCCGTAGCAGTGATAGAGGCCATGGCAGAAACTCCTTCGCTTCAAGCCAATATAGCTAATTTAGCTAACTCTGGCAAGTAGCACAAAAAAAGGCCCGCATCGCTGCGGGCCTTTTGCTTGGTGACTGAGCGGACTACTCGGCCGCTTCTGGGCGGTCCGGACGCACCACGGTGTTGCCGTGTTCGTCCTTGTTTTCCAGCCCGTCCTTCTTGCTGACGATGTAGCGCTTGGCGCCGTCGGCGTCGGCCGGGATTTCCACGGCCATGCCGTCGAAGCCGGCGGGCACTGCCGCCTCAGGCTGGCGTCCGCGGCCGGTCACGAACTGGCCGAGGCGGGCGAACTGATGGCCGACCCACTTGATCTGGCCCCACAGCACGTTGGGGGCAGTGACCATCACGGGCACCATAACCAGCGTCAGCAGTGTCGATACGAACAGCCCCGAGACCAGCGCCGCCGACAGGTGGATGAACCACGAACCGGCAAGTCCGCCCACCACCACTTCGCGGCGGATGAAGTCGAACTCGATGTTGAGCGCCATCGGGATCACGCCCAGCGCCGTCACCGTTGCCGTGAGCAGCACGGGCCGCACACGCTGGCTGATGGTGATCAGCATGGCTTTCACCGGCTCGACGTGTTCGTCGCGCTGGTAGTGGTTGTAGGTGTCGATCAGCACGATGCCGTTCTTCACCACGATACCGGCCAGCGCCACGATGCCCAGGCCCGTCATGATGGCAGAGAAGCTCATGCCGGTGACCACCATGCCCAGCATCACGCCCGCAATCGACATCACAACCGTCATCAGTGTCACGATGACCTGATAGAAGCTGTTGTATTCGATCAGCAGGATCAAGGCGATCAGCGCCAGGGCTGCGCCCAGCGCCACGACGATGAAGGCGTTGGTGTCATCGACCTGCTCGGCCGCACCGCCATAGACGATCTCGACGCTTGCGGGCCATTCCTGGGTTTCCTGCCATTCCTGGAGCTGCGCGATCTTTTCTTCCGAAGGCACGCCCTCGGTCAGATTGGCAGCCACGGTCATCGCATAGACGCCATTGCGCCGCTCGATATTGGCAACCTTGGGCACGGCCTGGCGGTCGATGAAGTTGGAGACCGGGACCAGGCCCTGCGCGGTCACAATGCGCAACGAGTCGAGGGCGTCGAAGGTGCGCTCGCTCTCCGGCAGACGAACGCGGATATCAAGTTCGTCGTCGGTGCCATCGTCGGGGCGATAGCTGCCCAGTTTCACGCCCGAGGTAACCAGCTGCACATAAGGCGAGAGCTCCCGCACGCCGATGCCGTATTTGGCAGCAGCTTCGCGGTCGATCGTTATCTCCCAGTCGATACCGGGGGCAGGGCGGCCGTCTTCCACGTCGATCGTGTCACCGAGTTCGGTCTCGACGTAATTGCGCAGCTTGGCCACGGCCGGCGCCAAGTCTTCATAGACCGTGCCCTCGACGCGCAGATTGATGGCCTTGCCGGCGGGTGGGCCGTTTTCCTGCGCAGCGATTTGCACTTCGAGACCCGAAATATCGGCAACCCGGTCACGGATGTTCTGGAAGATTTCCGCGGCCTTGACGCGATCATTGTAGGGCAGCAATTGCAGGTTGAACGAGCCGATGGTGTCCGGCGGCGTCGCGCTGCTCAGCCCGCCACTGGCCCCGGTACCACCGAAGCTCATGATGACGTCCTGGATGCCCTGCACCTGCAGGATTTCATTCTCGACTTCTGCCAGCAGGTCACGGATCTCAATCGGCGAGTAATTGCCGCGCGTGATCACGTTCACCGTGCCGAACTCCGGCTCGGAGGCCGGGAAGGCCTCGGTGCCGGTCGGGTTCATGATGTAGGCGGCGAACATCAGCACCACGAGCGCAAACCCGGCCGCCAGCGTCAGTATCGGCTGGTGGATCAGATGCTCCATGGTGCGCACATACATGCCGGTCAGCCCGCCCACTTTCTTGGTGTCGAACTTGTCGGCATACATCACGATGTCGGCTGCTTCCTTCGCCTTGGGATCGACATGGGTCGAAGCAATGAAGGCACCGATGATCGGCATGAAGATCAGCGCCGAGACGAGCGACGCACACATTACCACGATCACGATGATCGGCAGATAGCTCATGAACTTGCCGATGATGCCCGGCCAGAACAGCAGCGGAATGAACGCGCCGAGCGTCGTGAAAGTGGCCGAAACCACGGGCACGAACATCTTGCGCGCGGCCATGATGAAGGCTTCGCGCTTGGGCACGCCTTCCATCAGCTTGCGTTCGGCGTATTCCACCACCACGATAGGATCGTCCACCAGCACGCCCACGGCGAGCACCAGCCCGAACATGATCATCATGTTGATGGTCATGCCCATGATCTGCACCACGAGGAACGCGATCATGAACGAGATCGGGATCGACATGCCGATCATGATGGCTGGGCGCACGCCAAGCGTGGCGACGCAGGTGATCAGCACCAGTGCCACGGCGGTCAGCACCGCTGCTTCAAGCGAGCGGAACAGGTTCTTGGTGGTGTCGGCCTGGTCGATCAGGAAGCTCGTCGAGATGCCCTGCGGCCAGTCGGCCGTGAACGCCTCGGTGCGAGCGCGCACGTCATCGGAGATGGTGATGACGTTGGTGCCCAGCTTCTTGACCACGCCCAGCGTAATGGCCGGCTGACCGTTCACATTGGCATAAGAGGTGGCGTCCTCGAAGGTGCGGGTGATGGTCGCCACATCGCCAAACGTCACCACGTTATCGCCCGAAGTCTTGAGCGGCAGGGAATAAACGTCGGCGGCGTTCTTGATCAGGCCAGGCACTTCGACGTTGAACGAACCCTGGCCGGTATCAAGCGTACCGCCGGGCACGACCATGTTATTCTTGGCCAGCGCATCAAGCAGTTGAGCCGCTGTCAGGTCGTAGGCTTCGAGGCGGTTGAGGTCGATCTGGATCTCAAGCACTTCGTCGCGCGAACCCGAGAGCGTAACGCTCTGCACGTCGCCCATGCTTTCCAGTTCTTCCTGCAGGTCCTTGGCGCGTTGCACGAGCTCGCGCTCGGGCACCGAACCATAGACCGCAACCGAAATGGTCGGCATGTCGGTGAAGGAGATTTCCGTCACCGTCGGCTCGTCGGCTTCATCGGGCAGTTCGCTCGAGATGCCATCCATCTCCGCCCGGATATCGCTCAGCGCCTGATCCTTGTCGGCGTTGACGTTGAACTCCAGGAACACCGAAGCATGGCCGGTCGTCGAGGTCGACGAGTAGTTCTCCAGCCCGTCAATGTCCTTGATCCGGTCTTCGATAGGCTTGGCCAGCAGTGTCTCGGCGTCACGTGGAGACACCCCGGTCTGGGTGACCGAGATG
Source organism: Devosia naphthalenivorans (assembly GCF_003056355.1). Taxonomy (GTDB): domain Bacteria; phylum Pseudomonadota; class Alphaproteobacteria; order Rhizobiales; family Devosiaceae; genus Devosia; species Devosia naphthalenivorans. Next base: position 308,921 of record NZ_PYVW01000003.1, on the reverse strand, counting down.
TAGAAGTAGGGGATATCGATTGCGGGGAAGCTCTCCTTGGGCAAGGAGAGATAGGCGGAAAGTCCCGAGCCCAGCAGAATCACCATGATCGTCAGGATGACCCGCGGCATCCTCAGGATGCGTTCGAGCAAGTTTATCATGCGGGAGTCCCTTCCGATTGCGTCCCACTAACCGGCACGTTGGTAGCGTTCACAGCCTGGCCGTCCACCACATATTCCTGGCCCACCGTAATCACGTCGGCTGATGTGGGCAGGCCAAGCACCCACACGCCTTCACGCGTATCGCTCACGATGGTCACCGGCATGAACTTCACCGCATTTTCTGCGACCGTGCTTACGCCGAGCACGCCATCATCGTTCAGCGTCAAGACAGATTGTGGCAGCAGGTGCGCAGGGGCCGAGCCCATATTCACCGTCGCGGTTGCCGTGACACCGTCGCGGATGGAGCCGTCATCGTTGGGAACCTCGATCTCCACGGGGAACGAGCGGGTAGCGTTATCCGCCGTCGAAGCGATAAACGTCACTTTTCCCTTGGCTTCCTGGCCGGTGATGGTCCTGATGTCTGCTTCAAGACCCAGCTTGGCCAGATCGATGCGAGACTCTGGAACCTGGCCGATGAACACCATGGGGTTCAGTTGCACGATGGTTGCGCAAGGCTGACCCATTGGCAGCATGGAGCCCGCAACCACCAGCGGGTCCTGCACCACGCCCGCCACGCGGGCCTTGATCTCGGTGCGCTCCAGCTCTGCTTCGGCATTGTCCAGTGCCGCCTGCGCGGTTGTCACCTGCGCCTGCGCGGCGCTGAGCGCCACTTCAGTATCGCGTGCCGTGTTGGGCGCAGCCAACCCCTTGCTGCGCAATTCAGCATTGGTGTCATAATCGGCCTGGGCCTGCGCCAGGCTCGCCTGTGCTTGCGCTATCCCGGCCTCGGCCTGCGCTACCGCAGCGGCGCGCGTGCCCTGGTCCAGCGTGCAGAGCAGGTCGCCTACCCCAACGTCTTGGCCCTTCACCACATGCACCACGTCAACGATGCCGGCCGTTTCGGCGACGGCCCCCACGGTTGACTTGGCGCGCGTGCGGCCACGCAGCGGCACTTCGATCGCCATGGGTTGAGCAACATAGGTCGAGGTGCGAACCGACTGGAGCGGCGTATCCGCGCCATTTTCCTCTTCGATGCGCTGCGCGATAGTCAGGTGCGGATCAACCGCGTGCTGCGTCTCATGCTCGGCAAGTACACCGGCCTCGGAGAGCTGGGTCGCAATCGGCCCATGCTCTTCGCCTTCGATCACCGTGATGATCGCGCGCTCGCCATTGCCAGGGCCATTACCGCCCATCACCAGAGTTCCGGTTGCGAACCAGACGCCTGCCAAAGCAAGGATCACGAAGGCGATCCCGTAAGAGTATAATGCACGCATATTGAATTGCCCCTTTATTCAGCCGCGTCTTTATTTGGCTCGGCAAGCGCCAGGTCGATGAGTTCGTGCATATGGGTTTGCACATGTTGCTGCGCAACGCCCATGACAGCACGTCCAAAATTGATCACCCATGTGTCGCTGGCATTGCTGCCGCGCTCTGCCATGGCTTCTTCCAGATGCCGGTGTTTCTCGGTCATCCTGTCCAGGAATTCCTGCGCGCGCTGCGCCACCAATTCGCGTGGCAAAATATGGACATAGCGGGCAAACAGCAGGAACGGGCTGCGGAATAGGTCCTCGCCCAGGGGTTCCGCCAGTTGAGCGGCAAACGCCTGCCGTCCGGCTGCAGTTATCGAATAGACTTTTTTTGCCGGTTTGCCATTTTGTGGCTCCACTCGGCTGGTTACCATGCCCTCGTCTTCAAGCTTGGCCAAAGCAGGGTAGATGGAACCGTAGCTCGCCTCGATGAAATACGCGCACTCGCCCTCGACGCAAAGCCGCCGGATCTCATATCCGGTAGACTCACCCTCATAGAGGATCGACAAGCAAAGCGTTCTGACGTTCATGCGGGGGCGCTCCAGTGCATATGCCGGACAAGGATATGCTGGTTCTTTATATGCCGGGCCGGCATTGCGCAAGTTCCGCGACCTGCTTTCCGTGACAGATCAGTCAAGCACGATTTGCATGGCTGGGTGGCTAGCCCAGAATCCGGCTCATCTCCGCTGCGGCACGCTGCGCCAGGGGCATGTTTGCCGCCGCGACGAAGTAGGGGTTGAGGAAACTGGAATGATGCTTGCCATATCGCATGCGCTCACCATCCAGTGTCACCACCGCGCCCCCGGCAGCCTCTAACACAGCCTGTCCCGCTGCCGTGTCCCATTCACAAGTTGGCGTAAACCGCGGGTAAAGTTGCGCATCGCCCCGCGCCAGCAAGCAGAACTTGAGCGAGGAGCCCACCGAAACATCTTCGTCCACCGCCAGTGCCTCGCACAGGCTGGCAAGTGCTGCATGTCCATGCGAGCGGCTGGCGACGATACGCATTGGTGCCGCTGAAGAAGCCGCCATCTTTTCCGGGCTGGACATGATGCCGTTCCGGTTCATGCAGAAATAGGCGCCGCGTGCATCGCCCACGAAGGTTTCCCCGCTGGCCGGCGCAAGCACGACGCCCATCACCGGCACGCCATCCTCCACCAGGGCAATGTTGACCGTGAACTCGCCGTTGCGCTTGATGAATTCCTTGGTGCCATCGAGCGGATCGACCACGAAGTAACGATTGCCGAGCACCGGAATGATACCCGCCGCAACGCTTTCTTCGCCTAGGATCGGAATGCCGGTGACCTTCAGGTGCTCGATGATAATCGCTTCGGCGGCAGCATCGGCCTCGGTGACAGGTGAGCCATCCGACTTGCGCACCGCAGTGATGGGCCGGGCGTAAACTTCCATGATTACCGCGGCAGCCGCAATCGCCGCCTCGAGCGCGAGTGCGGTCAGGCCTTCCTCTGGGGTGGGCAGTCGATCAGCAAGCGACATGGGGCAGGGCCTTCAAACGGTGGCGCTGATTTACGCCCCGCGCACCCGCCTTGCAACTGGCGAATTGTCCTTACCTTAGCAGGCTTTGTCCGCCATCGATCCAGATCGGCGTGCCCGTGATATGTCGAGAGGCATCCGAGGCCAGGAACAGCACGGCATCAGCAATGTCCTCCGCCTTGCCGCTCTTGCCGCCGGTGAGCGGAATATCGCCTTCGGGAAATTCCACCGGCACCTCGGTCTCTTCCTTGCCGCGCTGCTGCGTGTTGTCGGAAATTTCCGACTCAATGGCGCCCGGGCAGATTGCGTTGATGCGGATTCGGCGCTCGCCCAGCTCCAGCGCCAACTGCTTTACCAGCGCCAACTGGCCCGCCTTGGTTACCGAATAGGCGCTGGCGCCCGGCGTGGTGAAGGTCCGCGTGCCATTGATCGAGGACATGACGATGATCGAGCCGCCACCCGCCGCCTCCAAGTGCGGCACGGTGTGGTGGATGGTCAAATAGGTCCCGCGCAGATTGACCCTGATGGTCTTGTCCCATTCGTCGGGTTTCAGCCCTTCAATGGGGGCCCAGACCCCGTTGATGCCGGCATTGGCGACCACGATATCGAGGCGCTTGTGGTCGCGGATTATCCCGTCGACCAGTTCCTGCATGGCGTTTTCGTCCGAAGTATCTGCGGTTTTGGCTTGGGCGTGCCCGCCTTTTGCTTCGATTTCGCGGGCGGTTGCTTCCACTTCTTCGGCCGTGCGGCTCATGACCACGACGACGGCACCGGCTTCGGCGAGTTTTATCGCCGAAGCCTTGCCAATTCCCGAACCTGCACCCGTTACCAGCGCTACTTTACCCGTCAGATCGTACATCAAAGCCTCCATTTGGAAGCTCCAACGCATGAACTGCCTTATGGTTTGCGCTGCGAGCGTCAGTGGTGCCGCTTGACCGTGTGATCTGCCTCGATAATCGCCGCCGTCAGGCTGCCCGTCGCGGGATAAAGCGGTATCAGGCAGGCCTGGAGGGCATGATAAATATCGGGCTTGCCGACAAACAGGCGCGAGGTGGGCGTCAGGTCTTCCTTGAGCTCGCTCAGCCAGCCGCCACGGGCGTGGTCGATCACGTGGTTTTCGGCATAGTCCCACAGCCTGCGGTACCAGCTCTGAAAATAATCGTCGCGCTCATGGGTGCTCAGCACGGCAGCGGCGCCGATGGCTTCGCTGACCGGCCACCACAGCTTCTCTCGCATGATGGGCTTGTTGTCCCAGTCCAGCGTATAAAAGAAGCCGCCATGCACCTTATCCCAGCCCAGCTCGATCGACTGCACGAACAAGTGCCGGGCCGCGTCGGTCATCCAGGAGAGGCGCTTGTCGCCGAGCGTCCAGAGCTGGAATAGCAGCCGTGACCATTCCAGCCAATGGCCCGGAGTGGCGCCGGACGGGCGGAACATCTCGTTGCCCTCGTAATCCTTGTCGAGCACCCAGTTCTCGTCGAAATGCTCCGCCACGCGGTGGCCCAGCGGCACGGCATTTTTGGCGATGATGAGTTCGGCGATGCGCTCGGCCTTGGTGAGATAGCTCCGGTCGCCCGTGGCCTCGAAGGCGGCCATCAGCGCCTCGGTCATGTGCATATTGGCGTTCTGCCCGCGATAGGGCAGGAGCGTGGACCAATCCTGATTGTACTCGTCGCGCACCGCGCCGCGCCCGTCATCCCAGAACTTGGCATTGATGACGGCCGTGACATCGGCGAGCATCTGGTCGGCGAGCGGATGGCCCACGACCTTGGCGCTGGATGCAGCGAGCAGCACGAAGGCATGGCCATAGGCCTGCTTGGAACCGTCGCTTATGCCGTGATTATTGACGCCCCAGGCGTAACCGCCGTGCTTGGCGTCGCGGTGATGCTCCCACACATAGCGCATGCCATGGTCGACGATCTCGTCCGATCCGGGCCGCCCGATCAAGCTGCCGATGGCGGCGCAATGCACCATGCGGGTCGTCACATGGATCTGCCGCGCCGGGTTATCTCCGCCCAGCGGCTTGCCCTCGTCATGCAACTCGAAGAACCCGCCCTTGGGGTTGATCGAGGCCTGCATGAAGAAATCGAACAGATTGTTGGCCTGCCGCATCAAGTACTGGCGGTGAAATGGCCGGGCCGACCAAAGGCTTGAATTGGTCCGGGGCAGGCTGATCGTGGCGTCGGTCATGGGATCTCCTCATCTACCCCGAGCTATAGCGACGCCGCAGCAACGTTGCAATTTGGGATCGGTGAAACATCCCCAGTCCGTCGCAACCACCGGTCTGCATCTGCCCCTCGACGGGGGAGGCTGGAAGGGGGCGGGAGCCACGATATCGAGGGCATCCGCCCCCCACCCTTGATCCCTCCCCGCAAGGGGGAGGGTGTCGACTGAGGGTCTCACAGTCGGCAACAGGGATTCGTGTGAACCTATCCCTTCGCGTACCAGTCCTCGACCCGTTTCACTTCGTCGGCGGAGCCCAGAATCACCGGCACACGCTGGTGAATGGCTGTCGGCTGCAGGTCGAGGATTTTCTCACGGCCGGTGGTGGCGTCGCCGCCGGCGGCTTCCACCAGCATGGCCATGGGGTTCGCCTCATAGAGCAGGCGCAGGCGCCCGCCCTTGCTCACCGTTTCGCTGTCCAGCGGATAGAGGAAAATGCCGCCGCGCATCAGGATGCGGTGGATGTCGGCGACCATCGAGCCCACCCAGCGCATGTTGTAGCGCTTGCCGGCGGCGCCGTGTTCCCCGGCGACGTTCTCTGCCACATAGCCCTTCGTCGCTGCATCCCAGAACCGCTCGCGGGCCGTGTTGATGGCAAATTCTCCCGAGGCTTCGGGGATGCGCGGATTGTCCGTGGTCAAAATCCAGTCACCTGCGCTGTCGAGCGTGAATACCGCCACCGATTGCCCGAACGTCAGTACAAGGCTCGTCGCCGGGCCATAGGCGGCGTAGCCCGCAGCCAGTTGCGCGCGGCCCTTCTGCAGCAAGCCGTCGGCGGCATTGAGCACGGCGAAGATGGTACCCACGGTGACGTTCACATCGAGGTTGGAAGACCCGTCCAGCGGATCGGTTGCGATCATGTAGGCGCCGTCGGTTCCAAGCTCCACCGGCTCTTCCAGCTCTTCAGAAACCAAAATCGAAACATCCGGATTTTCCCGCAAGTGCTTGAGAACAACATCATTCGAGATGACGTCGAGCGCCTTCTGTTCTTCGCCCTGCACATTGGTGTGTCCCACAAGGCCAACCTGCCCGGCGACGGGCGCCATGCGCAGCACCCCGGCAATCTCGGCGCTCGCCGCCGCCATGCTGGCCACCACCGAAGCCAGTTTGGAATCGACGGATTGGGCGGCAAGCCACTGGGCAAGATCGGTCATGGGGCACTCTCGTGTTCTGATTGGATGATTAGTCTGCGCAGCTCAACGGGCAAGACAAGGCCGACTTTCGCATGGGGGCACTTCAACCCTCCTGCGCCAGATCGGCCAGCAGGCCCGCGGCAACGGAGAGGCGCGACACCGTAAGCGTGCCTTGCGTCAATTCGGCAACGGCCGCGCGGGTCCGCTCGATGCCCACATTCTGCCGCGAGGTCCAACTGGCCACCCGATCCGCCACCAGCCCGTCGCCCGCTTTCAGCACATCGGCGGTAAGGTCGCGCTGCGCCCGCATCAGATTCGCCAGCGCCCGGTCCAGCGCCATCCGGTCGAACCGGTCGCTCAGAACGATTGCGCGCCCTTGCTCGATCACCGGCCACAGCTCGAACGCCGCAAAGACGCCGAAGAACGCCGCCGCACCATCGGCCACCGAGACGCCGGCGCGTTCGCTGACCAGCACGATATCGCTGGCATAACCCAGCACATCAAGCTCCGTGATGGCCTGCGCCACAGGCTCCGGAACGCCCTTGCCGACGAACTCGGAAACCTTCCGGTCAACGCCAAGGCTCAACGACGCGGGCAGGGCGCTCTTGAGCATGGTCCGCAGCGCCGCAACGCCTGACTTGTGCCGGTCCACCAGCCCCACCAGCCCCTGCGACACATCCCCATTGCGCAGGAACCACAAGCTCTCCTGCCGCAGCAGGTTCATGACGCGTCCATATAGTTCCAGTTGCACGGCGCCGGGCACCAGTCCGTCCAGCGCATCGATTGCTGAATTAAGGTCCGTCAGCCCATAAACATCGCGTGTCGCGGCATAGGCCAGAGCAATCTCGCCTGGGCTGGCGCTGGTCGCTGCCGTCAGTTCACTGACAAAGGCCGGCCCACCACGATTGATCATCGCATTGGCGAGCACCGTAGCGATCACCTCGCGCTTGAGCCGGTGCTGCCCCGCCGCCTCTGGATAGGAGCGGTGCAGCGTTTCGGGGAAATAGCGGAAGAGCTCACCGGCGAGATATTCGTCGTCGATCCCGCATCCCTCCAGCAAATCGGCATAGAGCGTCAGCTTGGCATAGGCCAGGATCACCGCCAGCTCCGGCCGCGTCAGGCCCTTGCCGAGCGCTGCGCGCGCATCGATCACCCCATCACTGGGCAGGAATTCGACCACGCGGTCAAGCAGCCCCCGCTGCTCCAGCCGTTCGATCAGTTCGCGATGGTCCGGCAGCTCACCCGTTCCCGCCCGTTCGGCCAGCGAGAGCGCCAGGCCCTGCAGGTAGTTGTTGCGCAGGCACAGTGCCGCCACTTCCTCGGTCATGGTTTCGAGAAAGCTGTTGCGCGCATCCAGCGTCAGCGAGCCGTCGGTCAGCAGCGGCGCCAGCGCGATCTTGATGTTGACCTCGAGGTCGCTCGAGTTCACCCCGGCCGAATTGTCGATTGCATCGGTGTTGATCCGGCCGCCCTTGAGCGCAAACTCCACGCGCCCGCGCTGGGTCACGCCCAGGTTCGCGCCTTCTCCGACGACCCTGGCGCGCACGCCGCTGCCAGTGATGCGGATCGCGTCATTAGCCCGGTCGCCCACATCGGCGTCCAACTCGGTCGTGGCGCGGATATAGGTTCCGATGCCGCCAAACCAGAGCAGGTCGACCTCTGCCGCCAAAATCGCTCGCATCACCTCGGCGGGCGTTGCCTGCGACTCATTCAGCCCGAGCGCCGCCTGCATCTCGGGCGAGAGCGGAATGGATTTGAGGCTCCGCGAAAATACGCCGCCACCGGCCGAGATCAGGCTCTTGTCATAGTCCTGCCAGCTCGATCGCGGCAGCTCGAACAGCCGCTTCCGTTCGGCAAAACTGGTCAGCGGATCGGGATTGGGGTCGATGAAGATATCGCGGTGGTCGAACGCCGCCACCAGCCGAATGGCGGGGCTCAGCAACATGCCGTTGCCGAACACATCCCCGCTCATGTCGCCCACGCCCACTACGGTGAATGGCTCGTTCTGGATATCGCGATCCATCTCGCGGAAGTGCCGCTTGACGTTCTCCCATCCGCCGCGCGCGGTGATGCCCATTTCCTTGTGGTCGTAGCCGGCCGAGCCGCCCGAGGCGAACGCGTCGCCCAGCCAGAACCCGCGCGACAGCGCGATGGAATTGGCGGTGTCCGAAAAACTCGCCGTTCCCTTGTCCGCCGCGACCACGAGATAGGGATCGTCCCCATCCCGCCGCACCACGCCCTCGGGTGGCACGACCACGCCATTGACCAGATTGTCGGTGACGTCGAGCAGCGCGCCGATGAAGATGCTGTAGCTGGCGACGCCTTCCGCCTGGAAAGCCTCTCGTGGCATGCCGGCGACCAGCCGCTTGGGCACGAACCCGCCCTTGGCGCCCACCGGCACGATGACGGCGTTCTTCACCTGTTGCGCCTTGACCAGCCCCAGCACTTCGGTGCGGAAATCCTCCGGCCGGTCCGACCAGCGCAGGCCACCGCGCGCGATGGCGCCAAAGCGCAGATGCACGCCCTCGACGCGCGGCGAATAGACCGAGATTTCGCGATAGGGGCGGGGCGCCGCCATACCCTCCACCAATTGGCTATCGAACTTGATCGCCAGCGCCGGCTTGCGCTCGCCGTTCTTGTCGCGTTGGAAGGCATTGGTGCGCACCGATGCCTCGATGAGATTGAGGAACCGCCGCACGATGGTGTCTTCATCAAGCGAGGCCATGGCGTCCAGCGCCGCCTGGACTTGGTTGCGGGCCGCCCCGGCTCGCGCCTCGCGTTCGCTTCCTGCCGGATCATGCAGCGCACCGAATAAGGCAATCAGCCCACTCGCGGCGGCGGACTGCGTCACCAGAACCTGCGCGATGTAGCGCTGCGAATAAGACGTTCCGATCTGCCGCAGATAGCGCGACAGCGCCCGCAACAGGGCAGCATCGGTCCACTCCAGCGCGGTCTTGCTGACCAGGGCATTGAGCTGGTCGCTCTCGGCCCGGCCGTGCCACACCGCATGCAGGCCCGCCTCGATGGCCGCGCCACGCTCGGCAACATCGAACCCGGCATCCAACGGCTCCAGCACCATATCGTGCAGATAGCGCTCCACCCCATCGCGAGGCACGATCGTATAGGTCCGCTCGTCGATAACCCGAAACCCGAAGGCTTCCAGCATCGGCACGCGGTCACTGAGCGGAATGGCGCTGCTGCGGTGATAGAATTTCAGCCCCAGAGAACCATCGGTTCCGGTGCGCGCATAAAGCCGCGTGGCAATGCCGGCGCCATCGCCCAACCCGCGCAGCACGGCTATATCAGCCACCGCATCCGCAGCGGAATTGCGTGACTGGTACGCCGCCGAAAACGCCCCGCGATAGTCGCTGACCTCGGCCGGGTCGCTCGCCTGGGCAACCAGCGCATCGCCGAAATTGGACGTCAGCGCATCGACACGCGCTTCGAGCTCGCCACGGCTGGGGCGCGGCGTTGGTCCATCCACCCGCCCGATGATGACATGCAGCCGGACCAGTTCCCCTTCCGGGAAATGCGGATAATAGGCCGAAACCCTGCCGTCATAGATGCTCGCCAGGAACCCAGTTATCCTGCCCCGCGCCTCGCCGTCGTAGCGATCGCGCGGCACATAGACCAGGACGGACACGAAATTGTCGAACCGGTCCACGCGCGGCAGGACGCGAACGCGCGGCCGGTCAAAAAGCGCCGCAATCGCCGTCGCGAATTCGAACAACTGGTCGACTTCGATCTGGAACAGCTCGTCGCGCGGATAGCTGTTGAGCGCGCCCAGCAGGGTGCGCCCGTCATGCCCCAGCGGATCGACGCCCGACTGGCGCATCACTTCACTGATCTTGCGGCGGATCAGCGGCACATCGGTATGCGGCGTCGCCTCCGCCTGGGCCGTGAACAGGCCGACGACCCGCAACTCACCGGTTACCGATCCGTCCTCGCCAAGCAGCTTGATCCCGACATAATCGAGATGCGCCCGCCGGTGCACGCGGGAGCGCACATTGGCCTTGGTGACCAGCAAGGGTTCGCCGGAGGCGACGAAATCGCCATGCTGCGGCGTGAACTCCACGAACTCGGCGCCGCTCCGCAGCACCTTGCGGTCCTCGTCCCGCAATATGCCCCGGCCGCTTCCGGCCACCTGTTCCAGCCGGCCATCGCTGATCCGGTATTCGCGCATGCCGATGAAAGTGAAATTGTGCTCGCTCAGCCATTCGAGAAACTGCAGCGCCTCGCCATCGTGTGCACCCTTGCGAGGGCTCAACGCGGCAGTCACCCGATGCAATCGGTCCAGCATGGGTTGCCAATCCCGCACCGCCAAGGTGACGTCGGCCATGGTCGCCGCGATCTCGCTGCGCAATGCCTCCAGGTCCGCCACCGGATCGCTTTGGATGTGCAAGACACTAAGTCGCCGGCCATCGGCGTCGTGCACCACTGGATGGGAGAACAGGCGCACCGTTCCGCCTGCGGCTCTCACCGCCGCAAGGGCACTATCGACGATGAACGGCATATCGGGAGAGATCACATCGATGCTGAGCGGCTCGCCCGCAGCGGAAGGTTCGGTCAGGAAGATCTGGCTGGCCTCGCCCCGATAGACTGCGACCCGCTCATAGGCGTGCCGCATGCCGGCTTCGAAGCGCTCCGGCGCCAGCCTGGACAGATCCTCCCGGTCCGTCGCTGCTCTGGCTGCCGCCAAAAATTGCGCAAACTCGGCCTGGCTCGATTGATCCTGATCCAACGCTTCTGTCTCCCATGTCACGCATGCACTCTAGGCACCCCGCCCTTCGCTGTCTGCCCATGCTTTAGTTGTCTGACGGAGAAGGGGTAACGCACCGGCCACAAATGCTGTTCAGGAACAGCTTTCTCTGCGGTGGCTTTATTCGGCCCATTCGGGCGAGCTTTTCCCCGATTGGCGGCTTTTGGGGAAAGGATGTTCTGCCGTGGGTGGTGCTGCGCAATTCCGCGGCCTTGTAATACCCCACTGCTCTGGTAGTCTTTCGCTATTCAATCTCACCGGGAGACAGAGATGAAGACTGCAACGAAAATCCTGGCCTATTCGGGCCTGGCCGCAGCGCTGGTGCTGGGTTTCGCGGTTACTGGCCATGCCCAGGAACGCACCCTGACCAATGTCAGCTACGACCCCACGCGTGAGCTTTATCAGCAGTTTAACGAAGCCTTCATTGCCCACTGGCAGGAAACCGCCGGCGAAACCGTCGCCATCCAGACCACCCATGGCGGCTCTGGCGCCCAGGCGCGGACGGTCATCGATGGGCTGGAAGCTGACGTCGTGACCCTGGCGCTCGAAAGCGACATCAACGCCATTTCCGATGCCGACCCGGCGCTGATCCCGGCCGATTGGCGCGGCACGCTGGAAAACAACAACGCACCCTATACCTCCACCATCGTGTTCCTGGTCCGCAAGGGCAACCCGAAGGGCATCAATGACTGGCCCGACCTGATCAAGGACGGCGTCGAAGTCATCACGCCGAACCCGAAGACCTCAGGCGGCGCGCGCTGGAACCTGCTGGCGGGCTGGGCCTGGGCAAAGGCTCAGGAAGGCGGCTCCGATGAAACGGCGCAAGCCTATATCACCGAACTCTACAAGCACGTTCCCGTGCTCGATACCGGCGCCCGCGGCTCCACCACCACCTTCGTGCAGCGCGGCATCGGTGACGTTCTGCTGGCCTGGGAAAACGAGGCTTACCTCGCGCTTGAGGAACTCGGCCCCGATGCTTTCGACATCGTGACGCCATCTGTCTCGATCCTGGCCGAACCGCCGGTAGCGCTCGTCGTCGGCAACGCCGAAAGAAAGGGCAACACCGACCTGGCCCAGGCCTATCTCGAATATCTCTATTCCGACGAAGGCCAGGCTATCGCCGCCGCCAACTACTACCGCCCCTTCAAGCCAGAAGCGGCCGCTCCTGAGGAAGTCGCCCGCTTTGGCGAGGTCAATCTCGTCACCATCGAGGACTTCGGCGGCTGGCGCGAAGCGCAGCCGAGATTTTTCGGAGATGGCGGGGTTTTTGATCAGATTTACTCGGGTGCTCAGTAGGCATCCGCAGAAGACGTCTGCCACTGGCGCGAGGCAGCCAAGAACGCCGTGCTGCCCTCGGGCTTGACCCGAGGGCCGTTCAAGGGAGCCCTTGCCGGAGCGGTGTGTTTGCGGGACGTGACCCTCGGGTCAGGCCCGAGGGAAGCACGGTGGCGGGGATAGATCTGATCCGTGCGGCTAAAGTGAACACTCCCCAAAGGGGAGGTAGGCGGCGTACCCCCTCAATGCACCGTCGGCACGTCGACCGGTTCATCGCCCACGTCGACCGGTTCATCGCCCACATCGGCACCAGCCTTGGGTCCGGCCCAGAACACCACATAAAGCAGTTCTTCGCCGGCCGCGTCGGTGATCTCGATGGAGCGAGGCACGCGGGTGTCGTCGCCCTTGCTGGCGGCATGTTCCACGATCGCCCGGCCAAGCTCGGCCGCGCTATGTTCCGCCGCATCAAGGTTCGGCAGGTCGCGGCCATCCTGGTCGCGGATCAGTTCATCATCGGTGCGGTAGTGGAAGAAATATCGGGGCATACGCGCCTCCCTCGGTCTCGGGAGAAATGCCGCTGCCTGCAATGGGTTGCGGGGCAGGGCGAGTTCGCCATCCAGCCTGCCAGTTTCAGTCGGTGCCGGCAAGTTGATGATATTGGTGCCGCTGCCAGATCAGCGGCGCACGGCTCGTGCTGGTCTCGGCATCCACGATCGCGCCGACGAACAGCACATGCGTGCCCGTTTCCATCGAGCCGATCACTTCGCAATCGAGCGCCGAAGCCGCCCCCATCAACAATGGATGACCCGAGGGCCAGGCGCTCCATTCTCCCAGGTTGAACCGCTCACTGGCGTCCAGGCGGCCCGCGAATGCGTCTGCAATATGCTGCTGGTCAGTGGCCAGTACGGACACCGAAAAGCCCTCCGTCTTGGCGATCATGTCCGCCAGCCGGCTCATGATGTTGATCGAGACCAGCACGGTAGGGGGCTCGGCCGCGAGCGACATCAGCGATGTGACTGTCCGGCCCACCCGCTCGTCGCCTCGGCGCGCGGTTACCACATGCACGGTTGCTCCGATGGCGGACATGGCCGCCCGGAATTCGGAGTCGCCGACCACCGGTCGCCGCGGCAGGCGGAGCTTCATGGCATCCGGCAGTTCGAAATCGGCCATCACTAGCTTGGTTCTCTCATTCGGAATGGTAACCAGCCCATCCGCTTAACTGTTCCGCTTGCTGCGAGAACTGATGGCGCCGGGTCGGCGACACCCCGGCATAAAACCGGGATGGCGCTGCGTAGTGTGAGGCGTTTAGCCCAGATTGGCTTCGGCAAACTCGTAGTTGGCGAGCTTGTCGAGGAAGTTGGTCACGTAATCTGGACGGCGATTGCGGAAATCGACGTAGTAGCTGTGCTCCCAGACGTCGAGGCCCAGCAGCGGCTTGCCTTCGCCCGTCGCCAGCGGATTGGAGCCGTTCGGTGTCTTGGTCGCCTTGAGCTTGCCATCGGTGCCCAGCACCAGCCACGCCCAGCCCGAACCGAACTGAGTGGTCGCTGCGGTCTTGAACTGTTCCTTGAACGCCTCGACGCTGCCCAGATCGCTGACGATCTTGCTTTCGAGCTTGCCGGGCAGGCCGCCACCGTTCGGCGAAAGCGCATTCCAGAAATGGATGTGGTTCCAGTGCTGGCCGGCATTGTTGAATACCGGCGCCAGGTCAGCCTTGCCATTGGCGAAAGCGATGATCTCCTCGAGCGACTTGCCCTGGAGATCGGGGTTCTTTTCCACGAACCCGTTCAGCGCCGTCACATAGGCCTGGTGGTGCTTGTCGTGGTGCAGCTCCAGCGTTTCCTGGCTCATGCCGCGTTCGGCAAGTGCGGAATGGGCATAGGGAAGGGCAGGTAGTTCAAACGCCATTTCTCGTCTCCTCGGATTGCACCGCTTGCATTTCGGCGGTGTGAAGCTTAATTTCCAAGCACCGACTTTGAAAACCTCGCGGTGATATGTCAAGCCAGAACTTGGAAAACGCACAATGGTCGCCTCGCAGCCCCGCTGAACGGGTGCTGATGGCGCTCAAGATGCACGGCACCATGTCCGCCGCCGCCTTGGGCAACATGCTCGGCACCACCGGGGAGGCTGCGCGTCAGCAACTCGCGCGCCTGGCCGAGGAGCGGCTCGTGGTTGCGACCAGCCAGGCGAGCGGGGTAGGGCGCCCGACGCAGCGGTGGACACTCACGCCCGCGGCCCAGGCGCGTTTCCCCGATACCCATGCCGGGCTTACCGTCCAGCTGCTGGACATCATCCGTTCATCTCTGGGGCAGGATGCCCTCGATACGATGATTTCGACCCGCGAGGACATTACTCGCAACGCCTATGAAACGGCACTGGCCGATAGTCTGTCGCTGCGCGACAAGGTCGCCACGCTCGTCCAGCTCCGCTCGGCCGAAGGCTATATGGCCGATTGGCGTGAAGAGGCGGACGGCACCATCGTTCTGGTGGAAAATCACTGCCCCATCTGCGCTGCAGCTACGGCCTGCCAGGGTTTTTGCCGGGCCGAGCTTGATGTTTTCCGCGCCGTTCTCGGGCCCTCCGCTGAAGTCACGCGCACCGAACACATCGTTTCAGGCGGCCGCCGCTGCACCTACTCCATTCGCGAGCTTCAGGCATGACCAACGACAATCCGCGCCCGCCCGCCGGCACCCGCCACCAGCGCGTCGGCTGGGAAACGCCGGAAAATCTCGATGAGACCATGATCCGCGCTGTCGTCGACCGCTTCTACGCCGATGTGCGTCGTGACACCCTGATCGGTCCGATCTTCAACCGCGTCATCGCGCCCGAGGCTTGGCCGCACCACCTCGATGTCATCACCGATTTCTGGAGCTCCATGCTGCTGGGCACCGGCCGCTATGGCGGCCGCCCCATGCCCAAGCACATGGCGATCCCCGAACTCGCCGATCCTCATTTCATGCGCTGGCTGGCACTGTTTCGCCGTACCGTCCAGGAACTCTGCCCGCCCGAAATTGCTGACCTGTTCATCGAGCGCTCCGAACGCATCGCCAACAGTTTCCGCATGAACATCGCCATGCGCCGTGGCGAAGATATAACCGGCATGGCGCCTTTGCAGCGTGAAGCCGTCTCCTAGGATACCCCACCCCACGACGTCATTCCCGCGAAAGCGGGAATCCCACTTCAGCCAAAGTGAGGTTCCCGCTTTCGCGGGAATTACGCCGGGGCAACCTTGACCCGAATCTCCCCCGGGCCCCACCCGCAGAATTATTTTCCAAACCTCTCCGGGCAAACGCCAAGCCTCCACCTTTGATAAACCCGACCATTCAACTAGGTTTTGGCCGCCGAACTGTTGAGAGTGTCGACATGCGCATTGCCAATTCTGCCTGGACCGCCGCTTGAGCACGGCTGTATCGACTGCGCGACGCCAGGGGTGGAGCTTCCGCCGGCCCAGCGTCATTCCGGGTTTCGGACTGACGCTCGGGTTCACGCTCACCTATTTCTCGCTGATCATCCTCATTCCCCTGCTGGCCCTGGCTATCCGCTCGGCAGGTCTCGGGCCGGAAGGCTTCTGGAAGGCCGCAACCGACCCGCGCGTGCTCGGGTCCCTCCGCGTCAGCTTCGTCACGGCCCTGATCGCTGCAGGCGTCAATGTGGTCTTCGGCACCCTGATCGCCTGGGTGCTGGTGCGTTATCGCTTCCCCGGCCGCCGCATCTTCGACGCCATCATCGATCTGCCCTTTGCCCTGCCGACCGCCGTTGCAGGCATTGCACTCACCGCCATTTACGCGCCGAACGGCACGGTGGGCTGGCTGTTTGCGCCGCTCGGTTGGCGTATCGCCTACACCCCCGCCGGCATCGTCATCGCCATGATCTTCATTGGCCTGCCGTTCGTCGTGCGCACCATCCAGCCTATCCTCGAGGAAGTGAGCCACGAGATCGAGGAGGCCAGCGCGACCCTTGGCGCCAACCGCTTCCAGACCATCACCAAGGTCATTCTGCCCAGCCTCACCCCGGCAATCCTGACCGGTTTCGCCCTCGCCTTTGCGCGCGGCGTGGGGGAATACGGCTCCATCATCTTCATCGCCGGCAATATCCCATTTGTTTCCGAAATCGCGCCGCTGCTGATCTATATTCGCCTGCAGGAATTCAATTATGTGGGCGCCACCGTGATCGCCACAGTCATGCTGTTGCTGTCGTTTGCCCTGCTATTCGCCATCAATCTAATCCAGGCGTGGTCGCGCCGGAGGTATGGCTATGGCAACTAAGCTGACCGCCCGCCGTCACCGTCGCATCTCACCCACCAGTGAAAGCCGCCCCGTCCAGTGGTTGCTGATCGGCATCTCGCTAATCTTCATGGGCGTCATTCTGGTGCTGCCGCTTTATGCCGTGTTCCACGAGGCATTCAGCAAGGGCATCGATATTTTTTTGGCGGCGCTGTCGGAAAAGGATGCGCAAGCCGCCATTCGCCTGACGCTGCTGGTCGCGGCGATCGCGGTGCCGCTCAACGTGATCTTCGGCCTCGCCGCCTCCTGGGCCATCGCCAAGTTCGAATTCAAGGGCAAGGCCTTCCTGATCACGCTGATTGACCTGCCGTTTTCGGTGTCGCCGGTTATTTCCGGGCTGGTCTATGTGCTGCTGTTCGGGGCAGGGAGCTTTCTTGGTCCCTGGCTTAAGAGCTACGGCATCGAGGTGCTGTTCGCGTTGCCCGGCATTGTCCTCGCCACCATCTTCGTGACTTTTCCGTTCGTCGCCCGTGAACTGATCCCGCTGATGCAGGACCAGGGCACCGGGGACGAGGAAGCCGCGCTTTCGCTCGGCGCCAATGGCTGGCAGACGTTTTTCCGCGTCACGCTCCCCAACATCAAATGGGGCCTGCTCTACGGCGTGCTGCTCTGCAATGCTCGCGCTATGGGCGAGTTCGGGGCGGTGGCCGTGGTCTCGGGCAAGATCCGCGGCCAGACCACCACCATGCCGTTGCAGGTGGAAATGCTTTATAACGAATACAACGCCACGGCAGCCTTCGCCCTGGCCTCTTTGCTGGCGCTTCTCGCGCTTGTTACGCTGGTGCTCAAAAGCGTGCTCGAATGGCGCTTCGGCGAAGAAATCGCCGCCGGTACACACGAATAGGATTTGGTGTCTATGGAAGTACGCGTTCAAAATGTGCGCAAGGAATTCGACCGGTTCCCGGCGTTGCATGATGTCTCGCTCGATATCCGCTCGGGCGAGCTGATCGCGCTGCTCGGACCTTCCGGGTCGGGCAAGACCACGCTGCTGCGCCTGATTGCGGGCCTCGAAATGCCCACCGCCGGCAAGATTTTCTTTGGCGATACCGACGCTTCCGAGAAGACGGTCCAGGAGCGCAATATCGGCTTCGTGTTCCAGCACTATGCCCTGTTCCGTCACATGACGATCCTCGAGAATGTCTCGTTTGGCCTCAAGGTGCGGCCACGGTCCAGCCGCCCACCGGCCGGCGAAATCCGTCGCCGCGCGCTGGAGCTGCTCGATCTGGTGCAGCTTTCAGGCCTTGAAAAACGCTATCCCAACCAGCTTTCCGGCGGCCAGCGGCAGCGCGTCGCGCTTGCCCGCGCGCTGGCCATCGAGCCGGCCGTCCTGCTGCTCGACGAGCCGTTTGGTGCGCTGGATGCCCAGGTCCGCCGCGAACTGCGCAAATGGTTGCGTGAAATCCATGATCGTACCGGGCACACGACCGTGTTCGTCACTCACGATCAGGAAGAAGCGCTGGAGCTTTCCGACCGCCTTTGCGTGATGAGCCAGGGCAGCATCGAGCAGGTCGGCACGCCCGACAGCGTTTATGATCAGCCCACCTCCCCATTCGTCTTCGGCTTCATCGGTGAGTCGAGCGAACTGCCGGTGGTCGTCGAAAACAACGAGCTTTGGGTGGGCGGCCGTGCCATCGGCGTTCCGGCGGGTGACGCCAAACCTGGGAAAGCGCGGCTCTTTTTCCGTCCTCATGATGTGGAACTGATCGAAGCCGATGCTTCGCTCTCCGGGGTCGTCACCACCTCCCGCCGCGTTGGCGGCACGCGCCGGGTGGAACTGGCCATTGGCGGCGAGGGGCAGCACGTCGAGGTCGATCTGCCGTTCGACCACCCCGCTGGCGAAAAATCCCGCCTTGCGTTCAGGCCAAGGCGTTGGAAGCTGTTTCCGGCAGCGTAGCGCTACTGAGGGTTGGTCAAGATTTGGCTCAGGCTGAGTCGAAAATGCTGGGTTGCGAGAACCGGAGCGCAGCGTACCTTGGGGTACGTGAGCACCGGAAGCGCAGGAACCTGGCGTTTGCAGACCAGCATCAGCCAAATATCGACTAACCCTACTCCTCGTCCCCCTTCACCGCTTCCATCGACACATGCGTCGATGTATGCGCAACATGGGGCAGGGCGGAGATTTTTTCTCCGAGCACCTCGCGATAATCGGCGATGTCCTTGGTCCGCACCTTGAGCAGATAATCGAAGCTCGATGCGATCATATGCGCCTGCTCCACTTCCGGGATGGCGCGCACCGCCTTGTTGAACGCTGCCAGCGCACCCTTGCGCGTGTCCGATAGTTTCACCTCGACAAACGCCACATGCGGCAGGCCAAGCCGCTTGGGGTCGATCACCGCGCGGTAGCCCAGAATGTAGCCCGCCTTCTCCAATCGCGTGATCCGCGCCTGGCACGGGGTCTTGCTCAGATTGACCCGCCGGCTCAACTCCGCAACGCTGATCCGTCCATCTCGGGACAGCTCGCCGAGAATATGCCGGTCGATCTGGTCCAATGTCTCGTAGCTGACGGTTTTCATGGGCGTATGTCCTGGCTTGTGCCTATTGAATAAAGCACAAGGCGCTCAGGCGCCAGAAGATCAGGCGAAACGCCTAACACGAAGGCTATATTCTGGGGCCTACTGTGGATCCAGAGCCCCCATGACCGACATCTCCGCCGCCCGTCACGCCCTTCGCGCCAGCACCCTTGCCGACGAGACGCAACTCGTCCGCCAACTCATCGATCAAACCGGCCTCTCGGCTCAAGCGCGCGGTGTCATCTCGACGCATGCCGAGCAATTGGTTACCACCGTTCGCACTGGCAATCGGCTGGGGCTCATGGAGTCGTTCCTCTCCGAATATGGCCTCGCGACCGACGAGGGCGTGGCGCTTATGTCGCTCGCCGAAGCGTTGTTGCGCGTGCCCGATGCGGACACCGTCGACCGGCTGATCCATGACAAGGTCGGCGGGTCCGATTGGACCAGCCATTTCGGCGGCTCCAGCAACCAGCTTGTGAATTTTTCGTCCTGGGCTCTCGGCCTCACGGCCGACGTGCTGGGCGATCCCAATGTCGGACCAAAGAACGCGTTGCACCGTGCCGTTGCTCGCCTGGGCGAACCCGTCATTCGCGCCGCAGTCGGCCAGGCCATGCGCCTTCTTGGGTCGCAGTTCGTTTTCGGCCGCACCATCGATGAAGCCATCGTCAATGCGAAAAAGCCCGAAGCGCAGGGCTATCGCTATTCCTATGACATGCTGGGCGAGGCCGCCCGCACCTCGGCCGATGCGAAGCGCTATTTCGACGCTTACAGCCGCGCCATCGCGAGCCTCGCACCGCACTGCACGGCATCGTCCGTGCGCGACAATCCCGGCATTTCCGTCAAGCTCTCGGCGCTGCACCCGCGCTACGAGTTCGCGCAACGCTCGCGCGTCATGACCGAACTCGTTGATGCGACTCGCCAATTGGCCTTGCAGGCCCGCGCTGCCAATATGGGCTTCAACATCGACGCCGAGGAAGCCGACCGGCTCGATCTGTCGCTCGACATCATCGCCGAAGTGCTCGCCACGCCAGAACTTGCGAGCTGGGAAGGATTCGGCGTCGTCGTCCAGGCCTATGGCAAAAGCGTCGTGCCCCTGATCGATTGGCTCGACGCCACGGCCAGATCGCTCGATCGTCGCATCATGGTGCGCCTCGTCAAGGGCGCGTATTGGGATGCCGAGATCAAGCGCGCGCAGGTTCTGGGGCTCGAAGGCTATCCGGTGTTCACCCGCAAGGCGGCAACCGACGTCAGCTATATCGCGGCCGCCCGCCGGCTCTTTGCCTCCTCCAACATCTATCCCCAGTTCGCCACGCACAACGCCCATACGGCATCGGCCGTGCTCCACCTCGCCGCAGAAGCTGGGCGCTTCAACGACAGTTTCGAGTTCCAGCGCCTCCATGGCATGGGCGAGCGCCTCCATGAAGTGCTGCGCACCAATCACAGCACGCGCACCCGCATCTATGCTCCGGTCGGCGCGCACAAGGATTTACTGGCCTATCTGGTCCGCCGCCTGCTCGAAAATGGCGCCAACGGTTCCTTCGTCTACCAGATCGCCGACGAGGACATTCCGGCATCCGTCGTTGCCGAGGACCCGATCGGCAAGCTCCTCAGCCTGCCATCGCTGCCCAACGCGGCGATTCCCGCTCCCGCAGACATTTTCGGTGCGCGTGGCAACTCCGCCGGCCTCGATCTCACCGATCCCGTGGCATTCGCCGCCATGGACGAAGCCCGCTACCGTTTCGTGACGACGCAGTGGCAGGCGCATCCATTGCTCGCGGGCGGCTCGGATGGCAGGGGAAATGGACCCTCCACCACGCTCACCAATCCCTCCAATCCCATCGATCAGGTCGGCACGGTTGTTGACGCAAGCCCGCAGCAGGTCGCCGACGCGATCTCCGCGGCCGAAGCCTCTCAATGGGGCGCCACTCCAGTCGCTACCCGCGCCAGCCTGCTGCGCGTCGTGGCCGACCTCTACGAAGCCAATCGACCGGAACTCTTTGCCTTGCTCGCTCGCGAAGCCGGCAAGTCCTGGGCTGATGCGGTTTCCGAAGTGCGCGAAGCGGTGGACTTCCTGCGCTACTACGCGGCTGAGGCCGAAGCGCAGCCACTTGCAGCGCCGCTTGGTCCCATCGCGGCTATTTCGCCCTGGAACTTTCCGTTGGCCATTTTTACCGGTCAGATCGCTGCGGCTCTCGTGGCCGGCAATCCGGTTCTCGCCAAGCCTGCGCCGCAGACCCCATTGATCGCCTTCCGCGCTGTGCAACTGATGCGGGAGGCCGGTATTCCCGCCGATGCGATCCAGCTGCTACCAGGCGCCGGTGAGGTCGGCACGGCGCTGACATCGAACTCCAAGATAGCGGGCGTTGTTTTCACCGGCTCGCTCCCCACCGCTCGCAAGATCGATGAGGCCATGGCTGCAAACCTGGCGCCGACCGCGCCGTTAATAGCCGAGACCGGTGGCCTCAATGCCATGATCGTGGATTCCACCGCGCTCCCTGAACAGGCGGTGCGCGATATCTTGGGATCGGCCTTTCAGTCTGCCGGCCAGCGCTGTTCGGCCCTGCGCATTCTCTACCTGCAGGAAGACACCGCCGAGCGCACAATCGAGATGCTCAAGGGCGCCATGGACGAACTGACGCTGGGCGATCCGTGGCATCTGGCGACCGATATCGGCCCAGTCATCGACGAGTCCGCTCGGACGAAAATCCAAGCATATATCGATGCTTACGAAGGTTCGGGGAATCTGATTCATCGCTTGAAGACGCCGGGACAGGGAACTTTCGTTGCGCCCACCATCGTCCGCGTCAACGGTATCCAGGACCTTGCCGAGGAGATCTTCGGGCCGGTGCTGCACCTTGCAATCTTCAAGGCAAGCGAACTCGACAAGGTCATTGCCGCGATCAACGCTTCGGGGTACGGGCTCACCTTCGGCATGCACACCCGCATTTCCTCGCGCGTGCGCTCAGTTTCCACCAGCATTCACGCCGGCAATATCTACATCAACCGCAACCAGATCGGCGCGGTCGTGGGCTCGCAGCCCTTTGGCGGCGAAGGTCTGTCCGGTACAGGGCCCAAGGCCGGCGGTCCGCACTATTTGCCGCGCTTCACGCGAGCCGCAAGCCAGCCGCAGACCGCGCCGGTGACGCTTCCCGGCCCAACCGGGGAAAGCA
Source organism: Devosia naphthalenivorans (assembly GCF_003056355.1). Taxonomy (GTDB): domain Bacteria; phylum Pseudomonadota; class Alphaproteobacteria; order Rhizobiales; family Devosiaceae; genus Devosia; species Devosia naphthalenivorans. Next base: position 286,630 of record NZ_PYVW01000003.1, on the reverse strand, counting down.
ACATCATGCATGTGGCGCCTCGCGGCACCGTGCTTTGCCTGGGTCCGACCACGGCCGATCAGCAGACGCAGGCGGCGATGGCCGCAAGTCTTGGCAACACGGCTATTCTGGCCGAGCTGGACCTGACGACACTGCGTGTCGCCAATACCTTCCAGGCGGTGGCCTATTTTGCCGATGATGCCGATTTGCGCGCCATCCGCCTCGCCTTGAGCGAGCGCTCCGGCGCCATCATCCCGTTGGTTACCTGCGAGAATGAAGCGAGCCGCCTGCAGGTGGAACGCCATATCTGCATCGACACCACGGCGGCCGGCGGTAATGCGTCGTTGATGGCCCAGGCGGAATAGGGGCCTCTATCAATCATGGTCACCCTCGGGCTTGGCTCGAGGGTGAGAGTTTGGGGTGTCCTAGCGTGCCGCAACCAAGGCAGCCAACTTCGCTGGAACTGCGATCACATCCCGGATCATCTGCACCCGCTCGGGCGTATAATAGCCGGTGACGTCAAGCATGTTGACCGTGCCGACCAGCTCTCCGCCGATCACCACCGGCATATTCACCACCGACTGGCACCCCAGCGAGTCGATCAGTTCGTAGTCGGGGAAAACCTCGGCGATGGCCTCGATCGTATTGGCAACGAAATAGCGCCGTTCCTTGTGCACGATATCGAACCAGGAGTTGTAGCGGATCGGCTTGGTCCCCGATGCCGGATAGTTCGCGGGGTCGCTGGTGTAGGCGCGCCGAGCCACTTCGTTCGCCATGTCCACGCTCATATAGGTGAAGAGCTTGGCGCCAACCGTCGCCTGCACCAGCGCCTGCAGTGCACCAAACGCCTGGTCAGCGCCTTTGGCCTCGGCAATGGCGGCATCGAATTGCGCGATGGCTTGGGAATAGTCGTTCATCGATTTTATCCTTGGTCTGTATTCCGGCTTGCGCCGTATTCTTTGCGCCCACCGCGCGGGTCCTGCGGCATGCGTCCCTCACAACCACCGGCGCTGCCCTCGGACTTGATCCGAGGGCCACTCTCAGCGGATCAAGCCCGAGGACAACGTTGTGGTTGGCTATGCTTCCGCGCCGGCACGCCCTTCCGTGGCCGCGAGCAGTTCCTGCGAATACGCCTGGCTGAGGCGTCCCTGCTTGAGCTGGTCCACATCCGCCACCTCGACGATCTGCCCATGGCGCATCACGGCCAGCCGGTCGCACAGGAAGCTCACCACCGGCAGATTGTGAGTGACCAGCAGATAGGTCAGTCCCTGTTCCCGCCGCAGCCGCTTCAGCAGATTGAGAATTTCCGCCTGCACCGACACATCGAGCGCCGAAGTTGGCTCATCCAGCAGCAGCACTTTTGGCTCCAGCATCAGCGCCCGGGCAATCGCCACGCGCTGCCGCTGCCCGCCGGAAAGCTGATGGGGGAAGCGGAAGCGGAAGCGCCGATCCAGCCCCACTGCCTGCAGCATCGCCTCGACCCGTTCGCCGCGATTGCCGATGCCATGAATGGTCAGCGGCTCGCTGAGCGTCGCGTCGATGGTCTTGCGCGGATGCAGCGAGCCGTACGGGTCCTGAAACACCATCTGGCACTGCCGCGAAACCTGCCGGTCCACGCCATGGCTGCGCGGCTGACCGAGCACCGAGATTTCCCCAGTCCAGTCAGGCGCGAGCCCCGCAATGGCCCGCAGGATTGTCGATTTACCCGACCCGCTCTCGCCCACCAGCGCAAAGCTTTCGCCCTCGGCGATTTCGAGGTTCACACCAAGCACGACCTTGGTGTCGCCATAGGAAATATCGACGTTTGATAGCGTGATCGCGTTCATGTGCCCGCCCATTGCGTCCGGTCGAGCACCGGCAGTTCGTCCCGGCTCTCGTTGATTGTCGGCATGGCGGCCAAAAGCCCGCGCGTATAAGGGTGCTGCGCCTCGCTCAACTGCCCCTCCGCGCATTCCTCCACCACTTGCCCAGCATTCATCACCAATATCCGGTCGCAATAGCGGCTGACCAGGTTCAGGTCATGGCTGATCAGGATCAGCCCCATGCCTTTGCTGGTGACCAGGTCGTCGATGATATCGAGCACCTGCGCCTGCACGCTGACGTCCAGCGCCGAAGTCGGCTCATCAGCGATCAGCAGTTCCGGCTCGGGTATCAGCATCATCGCGATCATCACGCGCTGCCCCATGCCGCCCGATACCTCGTGCGGATAAAGCCCCGCCACCCGCTTGGGATCGTTGATGCGAACCGCTTCCAGCATGGCGAGGATGCGTTCATTCACCTCGCGCCGCGGCAGCTTTTCGTGCGTCACCAGCGCTTCGGCGATTTGCTCGCCCACCGTCATCACCGGGTTCAGCGAAAACTTCGGGTCCTGCATCACCATCGAAATGCGCGCGCCACGAACCTGGCGCATCTGCTTTTCGTTCTGGTTGCGCAGGTCGATGCTATCAAACTCGAGCTTGTCAGCCGTCACCAGCCCCGGCTTGCGGATGAGCTTGAGGATGGCGCGGCCTGTCATTGACTTGCCTGAGCCGCTCTCGCCGACAATGCCAAGCCGCTCCTTGCCAAGTTCGAAGGAGATGCCCTTGACCACTTCCACCCGCCCGCGATGAGTGGGGAAGCTGACGCGCAGGTTTTGTACCGAAAGAAGCGGCGCCATCACTTGCCCTCGTTCTTCGGGTCAAGCACGTCACGCAACCCGTCGCCCAGGAAACAGAACCCCAGGCTCACGATGATGATGGCAAAGCCCGGCATAGTCGCGACCCACCATTGATCGAGGATGAAGGTGCGCCCGCGCGATATCATCGCGCCCCATTCGGGTAGCGGCGGCTGCGCGCCCAATCCGAGAAAGCCCAGGCCGGCTGCGGTCAGGATCACCCCGGCCATGTCGAGCGTCACGCGGATGATCATCGATGAGGTGCACAGCGGCAGGATGTGCTGCACGATCACCCGGATCGGGCCCGCCCCCTGCAAGCGTACTGCGGCGATGAACTCGGCATTGCGGATGGTCAGTGTCTCGGCGCGGGCAATGCGCGCATAGGCGGGCCAGGAGGTTATGGCGATGGCGATGATCGCGTTGTTGATGCCGGGTCCAAGCGCCGCAACGAAGGCCAAGGCCAGGATCAGCTTGGGCATGGACAGGAATATGTCGGTGATGCCCATCAGCACCCGATCGGTCCAGCCGCCGAAATAGCCGGCAATCGCCCCGATGAGGAGGCCCAGTGGCGCCGAGATCAATGCCACCAGCGCAACGATGGTCAGGGTGATCTGCGACCCCCAGATCACGCGCGAAAAGATATCCCGGCCCAGCTCGTCAGTGCCCATCCAATTGGTGCCCGAAGGCGGCGCCAACCGGTTTGCGAGGTCCTGTCCCGTGGCGGAGTAGGGGGCAAGCCAGGGTGCAAAGATCGCCGTCAGGATAAGGACGAGAATGATGATGCCGCCCATCACGGACAGCGGATTGCGAAGTAGGGCCGTAAACACCCGATAGGCGCGCCCGGCATTTGCCTGCCAGCGCGAATTGGGGGAATCCTCAAGCAGCCAGTCGCGTGTTGTCATCACCGAGCCCTCGGATCCAGCACCCGATAAAGCACATCGGATATCTTGTTGATGAAAATGAACACGGCCCCGATCACCAGCGTCGAGCCGAGCACGGCATTCATGTCGGCGTTCAGCAGCGCCGTGGTCAGGTAGTTACCGATACCGGGCCAGGAGAACACCGTCTCGATCATCACGGACCCCTCAAGCAGGCCGGCATAGCTCAACCCGATCACAGTGATCAGTGGCACACGGATGGGGTTGAACGCATGGCGCCAGATCACCACCCGCTCCGGCACGCCCTTGACGCGCGCGGTGGTGACGAACTCCTGGCTCAACTGGTCGAGCATGAAGCTTCGAGTCATGCGCGCGATGTAGGCGAGGCTGAAAAAGCCCAACACCGAGGCGGGCAGGATCAAATGGCTGATCGCGTTCCAGAAAATGTCGATCTCACCGGCAAGCAGGCTGTCGACCAGGATCAAGCCCGTCACCGGGTCCACCAGCCCATCATAGAAAATGTCGAGCCGCCCGGGTCCGCCCACCCAGCGCAGGCGGGCATAGAACACAGCCAGGCCCACCAGCCCCAGCCAGAAAGCCGGCATCGAATAGCCCAGCAAGCCCACCACCCGGATGATCTGGTCGATGACCGAGCCCTGCCGGCTGGCGGCGATAACCCCCAGCGGCACCCCGATCACCACGCCGATGATGATGCCGATGGTCGCCATTTCCAGCGTTGCGGGGAAGAAGCGGCTGATGTCCTCGACCACCGCCCGCCCGGTACTCACCGACATCCCGAGATCGCCGGTCAGCACATTGCCCACATACTGGATGAACTGAATATAGAGTGGCTGGTCCAGCCCCATGCTGACGCGCGCCGCCTCATAAACCGCATTACTCGCCCGGTCCCCGACCACTGCCAGCACCGGATCGATAGGGATCACCCGGCCGATAAAGAAGGTGATGGCCAGCAGCCCCAAAAAGGTGAGGAAAACCGTCGCTACGAACCCCGCAATCGCCGAAATGCCACGCCCCCACCGGCGCTTTCGTTGCGCTTGCGGGATTGGGGATATGACAATCTGCGGGTCAAGGCTCAAAAGCTATTCTCCAGCGCAAACAAGGCATTACGCCTGCAGGCTGACTCTCCTGCAGACTGTGAGCGGCTTCACATTTCGCTTTCACCATACAGAAAACTTTGCTTATATCAAAAAAATTTTGGTGGAGCGGGATGACACTTGCGACGATAGGCAAGGCCGAACTGGAGGGGCACCCCAAGGTGGGCGCGCTGATCCGTGCGCGCCGTCGCCAGCAGCAGATGACGCTCGAGGCCCTTGGCAAACTGGCCGAAGTTTCCGTCGGTTACCTTAGTCAGGTAGAACGCGACCACGCCACGCCATCCCTCGGCACGCTGGCACAGATTGCCCGCGCTCTTGGCGTCGGTGTCGATTATTTCGTGTCGGCGCCCGCCACACAAGCCGCCCTTACCCGTGCCGGCGAGCGCAACCAGTTCTCGGTCAATGGCTCATCCATGATCTACGAGCGGCTGGGCGCCGATTTTCCCGGCAACACCCTCTCCAGCTTCGTCATGACGGTGCCGCCCGGCTATCGCTCGGAAACCGTGGCGCATGAGGGCGAGGAAATTCTCTACGTGCTCGAAGGCTCCATCACCCAGCGCCTCGACGGCGAGGAGATGGTGATGAATTCAGGAGATTCGCTGCACTTTCGCGGCAATCGTCCCCATTCCTGGTCCAACCACACCGACCAGCCGGCGCGCCTGCTCTGGACCGGCACGCTGGCCCTGTTCCGTTCCACAGCGCGCCCGCCGCGCCAGGTGGCTGCCAAGCCCAAACCCGGCGTCAATAAGCCGGTGAAGTCCAAGACGACCCATAAAAAACAGGAGAAACGCACATGAAAATGCTACGCGCTGCCTTGCTGGCCACCGCGCTGTCCCTGCCGCTTGCGGCGGGCGCCGTTTATGCCGCCACCCCCGCCGACGCGCTGGTGATCGCGCAGAATATCGACGACATCGTTGCGCTCGATCCGGCGCAGGCCTATGAGTTCACCTCGGGCGAGATCAACACCAACGTCTATGACCGCCTGGTGCAGTACGAAGCCGAGGACACCACCACTTTGGTTGGTGGTCTCGCCTCCGAATGGGCCGTCGATGAAGCCGCCAAGACGCTGACCTTCACCCTGCGCGACGCGACCTTCGCCTCGGGCAATCCGGTCCGTCCCGAAGACGTGCTGTTCTCCTTCAAGCGCGTGGTCACGCTCAACCTGACGCCCGCCTTCATCCTCACCCAGCTCGGCTGGACGCCCGAGAACATCGACGAGATGGTCACCATTGCCGATGGCAAGGTGGTCGTGAAGTGGGATGGTGACTTCGCATCCGCCTTTGTGCTCAACGTGCTCGCCGCCCGCCCGGCCTCGATCGTCGATGAAGTGCTGGTGACCGAGCATGCCGAGGGTGAGGACTGGGGCAACGCCTGGCTCAACACCAATTCAGCCGGCTCGGGCCCCTTCGTGATGTCCGACTATCGCCCGGCCGAAATCGTGCGCCTCACCGCCAATGAGAACTACTTCCGCGGCGCGCCGGCCATGAAGTCGGTCATCATCCGCCACGTTGCCGAAGCCGCGACCCAGCAATTGCTGCTGACCTCGGGCGATGTCGATATCGCCAAGAACCTGACTCCCGACCAGATCTCCGGCCTGCCAGCCGACACGGTCAAGGTCGAAAGCTACCCGCAGGCGGCCGTCCACTTCCTCTCGTTCAACCAGAAGGATGAAGAATTGACGCCCCCAGCCGTCTGGGAAGCTGCGCGCTACCTGGTCAACTACGATGGCATGACCCAGTCGTTCCTCGCAGGGCAGATGGAAAAGCACCAGGCCTTCTGGCCCAAGGGCTTCCCCGGCTCCTATGACGAAACGCCCTTCACCTACGACGTCGAAAAGGCCAAGCAAATCCTGGCCGATGCGGGTATCACCACACCGATCAACGTGACGCTGGATGTCATCAACTCGACCCCGTTCACCGATATCGCGCAGTCGCTGCAGGCGTCGTTCGCCGAAGCGGGCATCAACTTCGAAATCCTGCCCGGCACCGGCGCCCAGGTCATCACCAAGTACCGGGATCGCACCCATGAAGCCATGCTGCTTTATTGGGGCCCTGACTTCATGGACCCGCACTCCAACGCCAAGGCGTTCGCCTACAACTCGGACAATTCCGACGAAAACTACGCGGCAACTACGACCTGGCGCAATGCCTGGGCAGTTCCGCAGGAGTTGAACGACAAGGTCACCGCCGCCCTGGCGGAACCCGATCAGGCCAAGCGTAACGAGATGTACATCGAGATCCAGAAGGAAGTTCAGGCTTCTTCCCCGATTGTCATCATGTTCCAGGCGGCCCTGCAGATCGCCATGGCCAACAATGTCGAAGGCTACGTCAACGGCGCAACGTCGGACTTCGTCTACTACCGCCTCGTGACCAAGAACTGATGCAGTTTGCGGCAGCGACCTTCGGGCCGCCGCCGCGCAGGAGCCGGGCTTCCTCCCTCCGGCCCGGCTCCTTGCCACCATCCGCTGCAGCGCCATCATCCACGGAGTCATTCCCGCGAAAGCGGGAACCTCCGTTTATTGACGCCAGCATAATAACTGAGGTTCCCGCTTTCGCGGGAATGACTCAGCGGTCCAGCACTAATCGCGCAGTCGAACCAAACACCGAGGTCATCATGAACCCCACTCTTACCAAGCGCCTCGAAAACCTTCGCACCCGCATGGCCGCGACTAACACCGATCTCGTGGTCATCGGCCCGTCCAGCCACATGGTCTACCTGGCCGATCTGTCCCCACACGGCGACGAACGGCCCGTCATGCTTATGGTTAGCCAGAGCTTCGCCGGCTTCCTGATGCCCGCGCTCAATGTCGACAGCGCGCGCCAGCACACCGATTTGCCGTTCTTCCCCTGGGCCGATGCCGATGGTCCGGATGCCGCGCTCAAGGACCTGCTGAACGCCACTGGCGTCTCCCCGATCAGCCCCTCCATCGTGCTCGACGAAACCATGCGCGCCGATTTCGCGCTGCTGGTTCTCGATGCCCTGCCGGGCGCGCACCGGCGCTTTACGAATGATACCGTGGGCTATCTCCGTTCGCGCAAGGACGACGCCGAATATCGCGCCCTCAAGGACAGCGCCGTGCTCAACGATGCCGCCATGGCTGCGGGCTTCGCCGCATTGCGCCCCGGCATCACCGAGCGCGAGATCGCCTCGGTGATCCGCGATTTCTACAAGGCCAATGGCGCGACGCCCGAATTTACCTCGGTCTGCTTCGGGCCCAACGGCGCCTTCCCCCATCACCACACCGGCGAAACCCAGCTAAAAGCCGGTGATGCAGTCCTGATCGACACGGGAGGCCGAATCAATGGCTACCCCTCCGACATGACGCGCGTTGGCTATTTCGGCTCGGCCCCCGAAGGATTCGACGAAATCCATGCCGTGCTCGACCGTGCCGTTGAAGCCGCAATCGCCGCTGCCAGGCCCGGTGCCGCTGCCAGCGCTGTCGACAAGGCCGCCCGCGATGTAATCACTGCCGCCGGTTACGGCCCCAATTTCCTCCACCGCACCGGCCACGGCCTGGGCATCGACATTCACGAAACGCCCTACATCACCGCCACGTCTGACACGATCCTCGACGAGGGCATGGTCTTCTCCATCGAGCCCGGCATCTACCTGCAAGGCCGCTTCGGCCTGCGCCTCGAAGAGATCGTCATCATCCGCAACGGGGTAGCCGAGAGCCTCTCCGAGATGCCGAGAACCGCAGTGGCCGCGGGGTAGGGCGCAGAACCCCTCATCCGCCGCTACGCGGCACCTTAAAGGGGACAAGGGAAGAGCCTACCCATAAACCCGCACCAGCCGGCCATCCGGTCGGTCCACCAGCCGTCCGGGCTTGCTCACCAATTCGCCTGCGAGCGCGACCATGCCTGGATCAGTCGCGAGCTTGCCGTCGCCCGCGTCTTCGGTCGACAGCACGCTGGCCTTGAGCAGCCGAGAATAGGGATGCTCGGGATTGTCCAGCACCGTGCGCGCATCGCCCATTTCCACGATCCGCCCGCGCTGCATGATGATCAGCCGGTTGGAAATGTAGTACGCAGTCGCCAGATCGTGGGTGATGTAGATAACCGATACCTTGAGATCATCGCGCAGGCTTTTGAGCAGATTGACGATGCTCATGCGCAAGCTTGCATCCACCATCGACACCGGCTCGTCAGCCACCAGCAATGGCGGATTGGGGATCAGCGCCCGCGCAATCGCCGCGCGCTGCAATTGCCCGCCGCTCATTTCGTGCGGATAGCGGCCGCGCACTTCGGCAAGGCTCAAGCCCACCTTTTGCAGCGCGCCATCCATCGCCGCGTCGATATCGTCGCGCTGGCGCAGCTTGAGGAACCGCGTGGCGGTGGATTCCAGATAGCGGTCGATCCGCTTGAGCGGGTTGAATGCCTCGAACGGATTCTGGAACACCGGCTGCACATTGGCCATGAATTCCAGCCGCTCGGCACGGCCCACCTTGTGGCTCACCGTCTTGCCGCGGAAGCTGATCTCGCCGCTGCTGGGCAGTTCCAGCCCCAGGATCATGCGTGCCAGGGTCGTCTTGCCCGAACCGCTCTCGCCGATGATCGTGAAGATCTCGGGCTTCTCGACGCTCAGCGACAGCGAAGCGCCTTCCACGGCTCGCACGATCTTGCGCGACAGCATGCCGCCCATGGTGAACTGCTTGGAAACTTCCTTGACCTCAAGCAGCGTGCTCATGCCATCACCCTATTCGCCTGATGCGGCTTGACCAGCGGCCCGACATCCTGCCAACGCCAGCAGGCACTGCGATGATCGTTCGCCACCGGGATCAGCGGCGGCACCTCGGTTTTGCACTTGTCGATGGCTAGTGGACAACGCGGGTGGAAGCGGCATCCGGCGGGTGGGTTGGCCAAGCTCGGCGGACGACCTTCCAGCGCCGGGCGCTGCGTCGTGTCCCCAATGCGCGGCAGGCTTGCGACCAGATGCGCGGTATAGGGATGCTTGGGCGCAAAGAACATCTGCCGCGTCGGCCCTTCCTCCACCAGCCGCCCGGCATAGATGATACCCACGCGGTCGGTCATGTTGGCATGCACGCTCATGTCGTGCGTCACGAACACCACCGAGCTCCCCATGTCCTGCTGGATTTCGCGGATCAGCCCCAGCACTTCTTTTTGCACCACGACATCCAGCGCCGTGGTCGGCTCGTCGGCGATCACGAATTCTGGGTGGCACACGGTCGCCAGCCCGATGGTCACGCGCTGCCGCATGCCGCCCGATAGCTCGTGCGGATAGGCGTTGAGCACATCGGCCGGCAGCTTGAGCCGTTCCAGATGCCCCAGCACCCGCTCGCGATAGGGCGTGCCGCTCGCCGCCAACGGTCGCTTGGCGAAGTCCTCAAACGTCTTGCCGATGCGCCGCACCGGGTTCAGCGTGCTCATCGAGCCCTGCATGATGTAGCTCAGATGCCGCCAGCGAATGCTCTCGATCTGCTGGGGTGTGGCCGTGGTCACATCGATAGGCCCGTTCTTGAAGTTGAACTTGGCGGAGCCGTCCACCACCCGCATTGGCGGGCGAATGGCGGCCGCGAGCACCTTGATGAAGGAGGTCTTGCCCGACGAGCTTTCCCCGGCAATGCCGTAGATCTCGTTCTTGCGCACGGTCATGGTGATGCCATCGACCGCCCGCACTTCGCGTTCCACGCCGAAATAATTCATCTGGTAATAGGCCTTGAGCCCGTCGACCGTGAGAATATCCTGTGTCATGGCGCTATGCTCCCATGCGGCGCAGCCGGCTGCGCGGGTCGATATATTCGTTCATGCTGACGGCCAGCAGGAACAGACCCAGGAAGGTCATGACGATCAGGACCACGGGAATGACGATCCACCACCACACGCCCACGACGATGGCAGAGTGCGAGATCGCCCAGTATAGCACCGTGCCGATGGTGGGGTTGTTGAGGTTGGTGAAGCCGAGCACCGCCAGCGTCACTTCGAGCCCGATCGACCAAAGCATGTTCGCCATGAAGGTCGAAAACACGATCGGCATCACATAGGGCAGGTGCTCTTCCAGCAGGATCTTGGGCGTGCTCATGCCGGCAAACACAGCATGGCGGGTGAATTCGCGATGCTTGAGGCCCAGCGCCACCGAGCGGATCAGGCGGGCGTCGAACGGCCAGCCGAAACAGGCCATGATCAGCGCCAGCGTGAAGCTGTCCATATTGTTGCGCAGCACGAAATAGAACAGCACCAGGATCGGAAAGATCGGCACGGCCACGAAGATGTCGTTGATGAACATCAGCACCCGGTCGACCCAGCCGCCGACATAGCCCGAAAGCAGTCCGACGGTGATCGAGATGATGCGGCTGAGCACCGCCACGGTGATGCCGAAGATCAGGCTGTTGCGGAATGCCGCGGAGAGTTGCCAGAACAGATCCTGCCCGCGCGAATTGGTGCCGAACCAGTACTGCCCGGAAGGCGGCTGGTCGGGCATGGCCACGTAGATCAGGGTAGGGTCTACCGGCGCGAAATAGCTCAGGCAGGCGAAGATCACCACCGCGCCGACCAGGATCAGGCCGATGGCGAATTCGATATTGTAGCGGATGAGGTCGCGGAAAACGCTGAACATGTCTGGTTACTCCGCCCGCACGCGAGGATCGAGCAGGGGATGCAACAGGTCGACGATGAAAATCGCCAGCGCCACTGCGGTGATCGAGACGGTCGACACCGCCAGCACCAGCGAATAATCGCCATAATTGACCCCGTCGATCAGCAGCGAGCCGATGCCGGGATAGTTGAACACCTGCTCGGTAATGACGGTGCCCGAAAATACACCACCCAGCGCCATGGCCAACGCTGTCAGCTGCGGCACCAGCGCATTGCGGATGACATAGCCGCCGACGATGGTCTGCTTTTTGACTCCGGCCAGCCCCGCATAGGTGACGTAGTCTTCGTTGACCACATTGCTCACCAGCGCCCGCATGCCCAGGAACCAGCCGCCGAACCCGACCAGCACCAGCGAAAGCGCCGGAAGAAGGGAATGCTGCAGGATCGACAGGATGAACTGCCAGTTCATGGCCGGCCTTACGTCCATCGCAAAGCCTCCCGAAATCGGCAGCACCGGGAACAGGAAGCCGAAGATGATCAGCAGAATGAACGCGACGATATAGTAGGGGATCGGCTGCACGCCCATGGCGATCAGCCCGAACGCCTTGAAGAAGCGGTTATCCGGATTGTAGCCCGCCAGTGCGCCAAGCAAATTGCCGATCACGAAGGTGAAAACGGTCGACGTCACCAACAGGCCCAGCGTCCATGGCATGGCCCGGGTGACCAGTTCCATGGAAGGCGTTGGAAAGGCCAGCAGCGACGGACCAAGATCCCCGCGCAGCAGCCGCGTCCAGAAGTTGAAATACTGGTTCAGTATGGGTTGGCCCGTGCCATACATCTCCGTCAGCGCGGCGCGCGTGGAGGCAATGGCTTCGGGTGACAGGTTGGAGCGGGCCGAGAGCCGTCCAAGCACCTGCTCGACAGGATCGATTGGCGACAGATGGGTAATCAGGAACGTCGCCGAAATTCCGCAAAAGATCACTGCGAACAATTGCAGCAGCCGTTTGCCTACAAACCAGAAATAACCTTGCATTCGGCCTCCTCAACCATCCTCTTGCTTGTCTTTCCTCTCCCCATCGGGGAGAGGTCGGCCGAAGGCCGGGTGACGGGCGCTCTCTCGATACCGCCACAACCACCGCGCGGCACCTCCCCTTGACGGGGAGGTTGGGGAGGGGGTGTTGGAAGCCACGATACCGGGGTTCTCGCTCCCCACCCATGGTCCCTCCCCGCAAGGGGGAGGGTGTCGACTGAGACATTGGCACGCCACAAAACGGCAAGGCGTGCGCGGGACCGCAACCCCTCGAAGTGGCGTGGCCGGAGCCACGCCATCCGGGAGGACGCCGTTACGCCACAGGCGTGATCTGGGTGAAGATGTACCGGCTATTGGCCCAGTTGGTCACCGGGTTGGCATATGGCTTTTCTACGTTCGGCCAGCCGGTCCAGTAGCGGTTGGACTGCACCGAGAACACGTTATAGGCCATGATCGGGATGTTCGGCATTTCCTCGAGATGCAGCTTCACGAACTCATGGCCATATTCGATGCCCTTGGGATCGTTGAAGTCGCTGTTGCGAATCTTCTCGATAAGTTCGTCAAGCCGCGGATCGGACCAGCGCATCCAGTTGCGATCCGGCTGGGACTCGCCTGGCTCCACGACATATTCGGAATGATAGCTGTCGAGGAAGAAGCTGAGGTCGGGGTGACCGCCCCATGATTCCACGGCCCAGGCGATGTTGACGTCATAATTGCCGACGCGCTGGCGATCCCAGGTGTCGGATGCTGCTTCGACTTCCGCCCCGATGCCATTTTGCGCCCAGGTCTGGGCGATGATTGAGCCAAGGCGATTGACCACGCCATCGGTCGGCACCATGACGCGGAACGCGAACGGCTGGCCGTCAGGCATCATCCACTGATTGCCCTGCTTGGTGAAGCCGGCCGCGGTCAGCAGTTCTTCTGCGGCTGCAACGTCCTGTTTCCACCAGCCAAAGCCGAACGCGTTGCGGATAGCGGCTTCGTCGGTCGGCACGGCGTCGCCAAACTGGCCGCGCACCATGTCCGCGATCTGCATGCCGATATTGGGGTCGTATGGCTTCACCTTGCGGGTGCCGGTATCGACCTCGTAGTTGATCAGGAAATCCTGCAGCGGCGCATGGTAGTCGCGCGGATGGGTGCCGGTCGGTGGCACCGAAATGGCCGACAGCGTCGCCGCGCCGCGATAGGACGCCATCGACATCGAACGCGCGTCGAGCATCAGGGCCAGAGCCCAGCGAACGCGCTTGTCCTGGAACTTGGGGTTCTGGTGGTTCGGGATCGCCATAACCAGCGTCGGGTCCGGATGGGCATAAGGGAAGCCGGGGAACCAGCCCTGCACTTCGGGATCCTGCTGTACGATCGAGAACGTGGCCTCCGGCGACAGGTCATGAACCATGTCGAGATTGCCGTTGCGCATTTCGATCAGGCGGTTATCGGCCGAGATGTTGTTCCGGTAGATGATGAAGCGCGGCTTGGGCTCGCCCACCATGCCGAGCGAAGTCTTGTCCCAGTCTTCACGCTTCTGCCAGATATACCAGGTGCCGTTCGGGTCGTACGAATGCAGCGTATAGGCGCCCAGGCTGACCGGGGGATCATTGGGGAAGCTGAGAATGTCGTCGACCTTCTCGAACACATGCTTGGGCATGATCCAGGCACCGGTCCAGCGCACCGAGAACAGCGTGTGGAAGCGGGAGTTCGGGTTTTTGAGGGTGAAGTGAACGGTGTAGGGGTCGACCGCTTCCACGGTTTCCACCTGGGCGTTGAACGCGCCGTTGTATGAGGTGCCCGGCGTCGCCTTCTGCTTCTCGACCGTGTAAACCACGTCGTCGGCGGTGAAATCCACGCCGTCGCTCCAGGTGATGCCCTGCTTGAGCTTCACGGTCATTTCCGTGAAGTCGTCATTGTACTGCCAGAGGTCGTCCGCGAGCGAGTTGTAGATGGCGTTTTCGCTGGCGCCCTCGACGCCCGCATCTGGGTCGATCAGCCAGAGCGTGTCGGTCGTCAACTGATGCAGGCCGTTGGAGATGCCGGCGCCCGCGCCGACCACCCAGGGATTGAACCAGGCCGGATTGCGGATAACGCCTTCCGGATTGTGCACGATCAACGTCTCGTTGCGCGGAAAACTCGCGAGGTCGGGTGCAGTACCCTCGGCCTCCTGCGCAAAGGCCAGGCCTTTCGCCGAAATCAACAGGGCACCCGCAGCGGTGCCAAGCATGAAGCTACGTCTATCCATGTTTCTCTCCCTTGGCGGCAGCGCCTCCGCGCCCCGCTTCGCAGCGCCCTCCAGCGCAGCTATAAGTCATACTTAAACGAGCAATCAGACCTGTCAACGAGTTTGATGATGTAAATCAAATACCATGATACAGAGGATGCGGTCATTCGGAGTCTGCGATACGTACCTCAAAGCAGCGCGAGGAACTCTCGCGGTTAGCAGTCTGCTAACGCATTCGCCCGATCCGCTATCAAATGTCGTGATTGATTGCCGTTCGAACGGCCCCGGCTGACGCCGGGACCGAAAGTCGAAAAAGCAGCCGACTAAACCTTCACCCGCACCATCTGGTACGAATAGGGCGGCAGCGTCACCGTGAGCGTGCCACCAGCAATGTTGGCCCCATCGCCCTTGCGCGGCGCGACTTCGTCCTGCTTGCCGGCCGTATTGGTTGCGTTCAGGTCCGGATGCGTCATCACCTGATGGTCGATGATAGTGCCGCCGGCAAAACCTTGCAGGCTCACTTCCGTCTCGATGCTTTCGCTCGTGTGACGGTTGACGAGGAAGAAGCTCAGGGTGCCCTCTTCTTCATTGTGCACGCCCGACACGTCTACGAATGGCGTGTCCTTGGCATGGGTTGTTTCATAGCCCGGCGACTTGGTTTGCAGTTGCAGCGCCGTGCCGCGGCCGAAAATCGAGGCGAAATAGTAGGGATAGTAGATCGTCTGTGCCCAGGCTGGGCCGCCCTTTTCCGTCATGATCGGCGCAATGACGTTCACCAGCTGCGCAATGCAGGCGATCTTCACCACGTCCGAGCGGCGGATGAAGGTGTTGAGGATCAGCCCGACCATCAGCACGTCTTCGAAATTGTAGATGTCCTCCAGCAGGCCGGGCGCATGCGGCCAGCCGCTATTGCCATCCAGGATTTCGCGGTCTTTCTTGTTCGAATGGTACCAGACATTCCATTCGTCGAAGCAGATGTAGACGTCCCTCTTGGACTTCTTCTTGGCCTTCACTTGTTTGATCGTCGATGCCACGGTCTCGATATAGGTATCGAGCTTCTCGCTGAGGCCCAGATAATTGGGCGTGTTGTCATCGCGGTTGGCGAAATACATGTGAAGCGAGATATAGTCGACGTGATCATAGGTGTGCTCGAGCACGATGCGTTCCCAATCGGGATAGCTCGGCATGTCCGAGTTCGATGAACCGCAGGCAATCAGCTCCAGCGACTTGTCGAACATGCGCATGGCCCGTGCAGTATTGGCGGCGAGTTTGCCATATTCGGTCGCGTCCTTGTGGCCGACCTGCCATGGGCCATCCATTTCGTTGCCCAGGCACCACATCTTGACGTTCCACGGCTCCTTGCGGCCGTTCTTGATGCGCAGGTCGCTCCAGTAGCTGCCGCCCGGATGGTTCACATACTCCAGGAAATTGCGGGCATCGTCGACGCCGCGCGAACCAAGGTTCACCGCCAGCATCATTTCCGTGCCGACGCTGTCGCACCAGTCGGCGAATTCATGAATGCCAACGGCATTGCTTTCCGAAGTGTGCCACGCGAGATCCAGCCGGGTAGGGCGCTCTTCACGCGGCCCGATGCCGTCTTCCCAATTGTAGGCCGAAACAAAGTTGCCACCCGGGTAGCGGACAACGGGCACATTGAGGTCCTTGACCAGCTTGGCCACATCCCCACGCATGCCGTTCTCATCGGCCGTCGGGTGATCGGGCTCATAAATGCCCTCATAGATCGCCCGCCCCAAATGCTCCAAAAATGCCCCATAGACACGATCGTCGATTGTCGAGATCGTAAAATCCTTATGCGCGACGACCGAAGCCTTCACTCTTTCCTCCCACTGAACCCGTATATCTGATTTGTATCAGCTGTCCCGTTGTAGACGGGATCGGAGCGAGGTTGCAAGGGCAGCGGCCAATTAATTCCGCATAAGCAACGGCCTTGCTGCGGTGGGGCGTCCGTTAGGAATCAGTCTGCAATCGCATGATTATTTCCTGGTCGTAATTCCCGAAGCCACGCCCGAAAATATTGATGCCGCCGGGGTGTTTGGCATCGGGCTTCACTGCAATGCGCAGCCGGATGGAATGGTGATTGGCAAGGTCAAGATCCACCAGCGACACCGGCGAAATCTTGACGCCGTCCACATAGGTGCCGTCGTGGGTAACCCGCCAGCTCTTGAGCTTGCCATATTGACTGCCCTTCAGCTTCCACCAGTCCGGCGTATAGACGCCGCGCTTGTCGCCAAAGTCTCCCGGCGACATCCAGGTGCCAATCTCGGTGCCATTGACCGAGAGGGTGATATCGCTTGGCCAATCTGCCGAAGTACCGGGCACTTCCGAACTCAGCTCCATGGAAAATTCCATTGATTCGATCGTGGCTTGGCTCAGTTTGGCATTGTTGGGAAACTGGTATTCGAGAAATCCCCGCGTGAACCAGATCAACCCGGCCTTCATCCGGTCAGGATCGAGAAACGTGTCCGGCACGTCCAGCAGTCCGATGATCCCTTCCGTCGAGCACAGCCCGCAGGGTGCTGAAACCTCGCAGCTGGTATAAAGCCCCAGGGGCATAGCCACCTCGATCGCGTTTGATCGCAACGGCCTGATGTTCTCCTTGAACATCACCATCACCTCATCAAACATGGAGTGACAGATCTTCTGGTTCCCCTTGCGCGCCTTCTGCGTCTCGGTGCGGATCAAGCCTGCACTTTCCAGAATTTGGATGTTGGTCGAGACCGTGGACTGGGGCAGGGCGAGCTTGTCGGCAATGTCGTTGCCGTTCATAGCGCCCTCGATATGCAGCAATTTCAGAATCCGCACCCTGATCGGCGATGCCAACCCCTTGAGCACCTCCATGCCTTCTTCAGGGTCGATGACCAGAAAATTGCGGCTCATGGGAAGCTTTCGGGCAGGTGGATTGGTGACAATCATGTGTATCAACTTACCTGATACAATCAACCGCCCTCGGTTATCCCCACCTCCATGCGCTCATAATTCTAGGCACTTGCAATCCCCGCCAGCATTGTCTATGCAGACCCCGCGCCGGGAGATGCTCTCCGCGCCAGCCGGTTCCGGCCTGCTGGGGAATAGTTCAATGGTAGAACTGCGGACTCTGACTCCGTCAATCTTGGTTCGAATCCAGGTTCCCCAGCCAATCCTCCCTAAGTCATTGATGTTGCAATAAATCCTTGTTTCTCAGGGGTTTCCGCTTGGCCAGCTGGCCCACTCCTGTGGCCCACTTTGGACCTGTTGAAGCACTCAGTCGATGCGAACGCTATAATACCTGGGGAAGGAGAAATGACGCATGCCCACCGGCTCCAACCTCAAGATTCGTAACTCTGTCTACTATGTCCGGCTCAAGGTTCCCGTTGAGCTTCGGCACCTCATGAGCACCAGCGAACTGTCGCGTTCGCTTAACACCAAGGATCGGCGCACGGCCAACGTCCGCAAGCTGTCCGTTTTGTCCGAATGGCACACCAAGTTCGATGACCTTCGGCGTCGGCGTGACATGAGCGAAGCCGATTTCGCTAATGCGACATGGGAGCACTACGCGACCGAACTGCGCGCCGATGAGCTTGAGCGCACCATTCCGGAGCTGAACAATGCCACGCGCCTCCTTGGACACCGGGAACACCACCTGAAGGCCTTACGGGAGCATCTTGGACGTGGTGAAACGGTGTTGATCGAATGGGCGGCGGAAGCTTTCATCGAACGGCATCAGCTCTCCGTGCAATCAAACACAGCTCAGTATCGCGAACTGTGCTTTCGTTTGATGCGCGCGCAAATTGAAGTGCTGTTGCGCGCCGGTGAGCGCGACTTGGGCAACTATGCCGGTGTGCCTGCCGATCCCATCGTCACACGCCCTGCCGCCACCGCTGAGGTCGCTAAGCCCGGTGAAAGGCTGATGGACCTGTTCGAGCGCTATGCCAAGGAAAACCCCAAGCGGGTGAAAGAGGCGGCGCTGATGCAGGCCCGGCGCGATATTGGCACGTTCATTGAACTGGTCGGTGCTGACTTCCCGGTGACCAAGCTCGACAAGAAGGCTGCGCGGGAGTGGAAGGCGCTACTCATGGAGTATCCCGTGAAGGCGGCTGAAACTGGCGTTTTCAAGGGCATGGGCATCAAGGAAATTGTCGCGGCCAATGGGCGCTTTGAAAGCCCTAAGCCGGTGATCACTGCCAAGACAGTCAACCGCTACATCGCAGCGTTCAGCGCGTTCTGCAATTGGCTGGTGGCGCACGATTACCTGCCCGCCAATCCCTTCGTGGACATGTATCTGTCGGTAGACAAGACCAAGACGAACGTCCGGCCCTTCACTGATGATGAGCGCAAGGTGCTGTTTGCCTCACCGTTCTTCACAGGCTGCAAGAGCGAAGTGAAGTGGCACCTGCCGGGCAATCACAAGATCAGGGACCATCGCTACTGGCTGCCGCATGTCATGATGTATTCCGGCGCGCGTCCGGGTGAGATTGCCCAGCTCTTGGTGGATGATGTTCGGCAGATGCATGGCGTCTGGGTGATGCACTTCACCGACGAAGGTGACGAGGAAAAGAGCCTCAAGACCAAGGGCTCCTTCCGGGTCGTGCCGGTCCATTCCAAGCTGGTTGGGATGGGCTTTATCGAGCATGTGGAGCGGCAGCGCAATGCGGGTGAGCGCCGCGTCTTCCCGGAAGCAGAGCGGAATGAGCGCGGTCATATCGCTGCAAAGTTCGAAAAGAAGTTCGGCACCTACTTGACGAAGCTTGGCCTCAAGGAAGGGCGTGGGTTGACGCTCTACAGCTTCCGGCATGGCTTCTCGGACGCCATGCGGGCAGCGGGCTTCATGGATGAGGAATTTGGCTTCCTGATGGGCCATAGCAAGTTCAGCATGACCGCTCGCTATGGGGCGATGCCACAGGGGACCTTACAGAAGCGCGTCGAACTGATCGAGGCTGTGAGCTATCCATGAGCGAAAGTTAAGGTATCAAAGCTCCTTCTTTCGCTTGGGCCCTAAAGCCCATTTTTTCCGCATTCGCGCCAGATGGGGTTGCTCGAATATCATTCGCATAACGTTGAATTCTTTACTGCGCGAATAGTCACGCACGACCGTCCGAACAACACCAGAAATCCGGAGTGAGTGTGTTCGAAAACTAAACGGCATCTGGCGCTTGTCGAGCTTTAGATAGAATACGAAGCGGCCAGCGTAGATGACCATGAATCTCACGCCATCGAACCGGCTTTGGTGCGGATTAAGAAATCCAACGGTGTTCTCATCAAACTCTGCGATAACGGCATCAAAGTTCAGGAGATCACCGCTTTTGAGAACTTGAAGCATCTCAGATTCGTATTTTTCTGATGTAACGCGCTCGAACATTTCGTGACGCGCGATTGAAGCGCGCCACGCGACTGCGACGATGAACCTTAGAATAGTGTCAGCGTCAGCCGTGTCGTAAGTTTTACCTCTAGCCTGTCCTTGATGGACAAAGCTGTGACACGCTCCTCTAAGGAGGCATTCAACAGCGTGCTGATCGAGTTCTCCCAGTTTTGCGTCGCATTCTGCGCAGAGGATGTGTTGGTCATAAACGCCAACGGGGGCTCTTCTGGGGTATGCAAGATTGTCGGGGCCGGCAAGGATAACGGCTTCTGCACCATCGGCTTCCGGATGAAATGGTCGTGGAATAATGTGTGCATCGATGAGCTTCCTGTCTTGTTGGCAATAAGCACACTGCATGGCGATACCGACTCGAATAAGCGCAGGACATCTTACAAGACAAGCGCCGCCAAACCACTAAGGTCGGGCGGCGCGGGTGCTCAGTGCAGAATGGGCTAGTTCAGGCTATCCAACTCTTCCAGCACCTCACGGCGGAGTGCGTCCTCCTGGTCCCGCTTGGCTGCACGAACCACGATGCGCTGCAAGTCCTTCTTGGTGGCCTTTGCCAGCCCAAGTTCTGCGAGGTCGTTCAGCAGGGAAGGCTCGATGTCGGGACGCTCATACGCCCCCTTGGCCTTGGCGACCATCGCCATAAGGCGCGAGTCGAGAGCCATTATGCCGCCTCCACGCCGAGGTCAGCCGGATCGATGGCTGCACGGAACACCGTGACCAAATCCGCCCGCTCGCCATGATGGACCGCGACCAACGGGCCGTCCGGTGACAGCAGCACCTCAACGTAAGCAGCGTCGGCAATCACCATGTCCGCGTCGGCGTCATTGCTCACGCCGCGCTTCTGGCAATCATAGAGGTAGTAAAGATAGCTGTTGAAGTGGCGGCGGCTCATCGTCATCACAGTTGACGGCGTTACAGGCTTGCCGTTGTTTTCAATGAGAGTAAAATGCGTCATGTGACATATCTCCAAGTCACTTGCGTAGGCTTATCAAAGAGCGCCCACGCACTGCTCTAATCCGCGCCGGGTCGGGCTTCTGTTTGGCGACGTGGCCATGCCTGGTGCGGAATTTCTTATTCTGAGTAGCTGCCTTTCACGCTGATTTCAGCGAATGAGCGCCGGAACGTCTTCCCTGCCAAGCTGGCTCTGATGCCCTGCAAGGTCACGATGTCCTGCAACCCTTTGGCCCTAGCCGCTGGGTCGGACAAGTCGGCTTGCTCGACCTCAGCAACACGGGCGTCGATCTCTGCCAGCTTGTAGCTGTTGATGGTGTGCGCAAGCGCCGTTGCTGCATCAAGCAGGAGTGAAACCATGCTTTCGGCGCGACCTAACGAGTCCTTGGAATACGCGCCGTAGGGGTCTTCCCCGGCTTCCTCACCACCGGCCTCAACTTCGCCCCAGGCTGACTTAGGGCCGCTATCGTCTTCGAATGACGGCGGATCAATCCCCATCATATCGAAATACATGCCCCACTCTTCGCGCCCATCCACATACTCAAAAAATGGAGTGCGCAGGAAATTCGCGGTGAGGTCCGGAGCGGCCTTACGGGCTTCCTTCTGCCTTTCGCGGTATCGCTTCTGCTTTTCTGCGGGTGTCAGCGCCATCGGCAAATCTCCATTTGGTAACGGTCTTATAGTTACCGTTACCATGGAAGTCAAGCGGCTTCCTCTCCCGCCTCCCGCGTCTGGTCCGGCAATACACTCTCGGGCCAGATGCCGCCGGCTTCGCCAAGCACTTCGGCAAAGCAATGAGGCTCAAGCATGCCGGTGAAGCGGTCGGGTTTGACGTGCGGTAGCGCGGCCAGAAGCGCCGCATAGGTTTCATCGTTAAGGTGATGGTCGTGCACGGGTGCCTCCCTTGGTTTGCCGCATCAGATTCCCATACGTCAGGAATCGTCATCAAGCAGAAACCAACGTTAAGCCACTGCAACAACGTAAGTAATTCCTTACTTACTTCGGCTGAAGACGGCCTGCCTACCCGGCCCGCAGGCAGGCCGGTCCACTAGTAGGTGGAAATCCCTGACCGCCTATTTTCGTTATAGCGACGCAACGGGCGAAGTGCAGAAGAAAGCCCAATCATATGACTGGGCACTACTCGGCGCTGCGCGCCTCGCCTGCGCGGCCTTCGGCCTTGCCAGCTCGCTTCGCTCGCTACCTGTGTGTGATTTCCATCCCGGAAGGGTGAAGCATGACCTGCTTATCATTCCCTCATCCAGAGCAAGACTTATCCCCCTAGACCACGCAGCACCCAATAGGAAAGCTGCTTGGTCTAGGGGGATATGGCTTCAGTCTCATCCGTCGAAGTGGTGAAGAGCCAAGGCTTGTTAGGCCAGCAGGCGGTGTCCATTGACCTGCATTAGCTCCGATATCCTGCCCTTGCGGGCAACACGGTAGGCACCATGGCTGGCATACCGTCTACCTAGCCATGGCATGCGGTTGTCGCTTTCCCATCCTGTGGGGCTTTCAACAGAGCCGCAATCATTGTTCTGGTGAGTTTCATGGCAATGCCATCGGCCTCAACCTGCAAGAGCGTCCGATAGCATGTATCGGGGAGCGGACTTGCCGATCTTCCGGTCGCCTCTGGCGGGCTCATCGCGCCGGTCTTAATCCCGGTGTCGCGGTCATTGGTCGGTGCCAGTATGCTCCTTACCGGGCTAACTACCCGGTTCGGCCTGCGTCAGACTTACTTATAGCGGATGACCGGCAGCGCTGCGCTCGATGAGCACCGCTAGTTCGCGGGCGATTGAGGGCGCAAGGGTTCGCTCCCTACCATTTTCACCCGCGATCTTGATTGAAGTGCCCCGACGACTGATGCCGACAAGGTGCGAGCCGCTTAGCGCCTGAGCAAGCTCAGTGACAGCGGCGGGGATGCCCTTAACCTTGGTGGTGGAAAACCAGCGCAGGGTCGTGGCGAAGGCCTTGGCGAGGTCCAGCGACATCACGCGCTGGAACTCGCCAAAGTCTACCTGAACCTCATTGCCGACACGGCGCACGTCGATGGTGGGAATAGAGGCAGGGACCTTGCCCTGCTCAATGGCCCATCCGATGAGCAAGCCAACGGCTTCGGCTACGGTAACGTTATGTTTGGCTGCGATCTGGCGAAGCTGAGCTTCGCGCTCGTCGGGCACTACGATGTGTTTAGGCATGCACTTTCTCGCGTTAACAAGAAAGCATTCTACCTGTTAACATGTAAGAGCTCAAGTGGGTTTTGGTGCCAGACGCATGATTTCATCGATCCGCTCTCGACTGAAGTCAGCCAGTGCATTCGCTGCGCCCAGCAGCATCATCGCCATCGCACTGTGTTGAGTGGAACCGTCACCGGGATCGCTATACATCACAACAGCTCTTCGGTCTGAAGTGTTGTATTTCTCTATCATGTCAGTGATCTCGCTGAAGCGGTTACTGACCCGGTAAGAAGTATGCGTTGAGACCCGATATTGCAGGTTTAAAGGCGGTTCATTTATCTTCCGGCCCCATTTCAGAACGTATTCGGAATAAGGCTTCATGCTGTCCAGGTATTCGACTAGTCCCTGTAGAGCATCTAACTCACCTTCGCGGGAATCGAAACGCTCTAACTGATGCTGTGCCTCGGCTGAACTAATCTGCTTCCGAACCGCGCTCGTGGTCCATAGGGCTGCAACTAGGGCGGCAGCACCGGCTAACATGGTTTGATATCGAAAGAGGAAGTATTCAAGCGCACCATAAGGTGCATTGGTCGCATCTATGCCAGTGGTGGTCATTGAACCAATGAGGGCGCCTATGAGCAGCAACTCGACGCAGACAAACGCCCAAAATACGCGGTCAGCTTTCATCTAGTCCCCACTTACCTGCTCCTTGTATTTGCAACATTGCCGGGACGCATCGATTTCGCAATCTCCGATGCCACCAAGCCGCGCATAGTCGCTTCCATCTGACGGGACATCCGCTTTGCCAAATCGTTATTTTGGGCTTCAGTGCCGCCCGACGCAGTCACCGTCACCGGCGCGTTGATCGTCACCACCGGTGCACCGTTGTTATTGGCAAAGCGCACATTGTCGTTTGCCGCCCGGATGGCCGAACCGTCACCCACAAGTCCACCAGTGGCGAAGGCAGCTACCTTGCCGTCATTAATCGCGCGCAACAGGTCCAGATGCTTCGCCGTCTGCGATGCCCGCACGACGAACTCACCGTCGCTCAGCCGGGCGGGGATGCTGTCACTGGTGCCGGTGCCCGGTCCCCGGATCAAACCGCCCGTTGCGGCCTCGACAACGCCACCCTCACTGAAGCCGAAGACACCGCCCAGAAAGCCAGCACCACCGGCACCGCCCATCAGGTTGGAGAACAAGCTATTGATGAGCGTGTCCAGCGCCATATCGAGCAGGCGGTCAGCAAGACGGCCAAAGGCATTGGCGAGTGCCGTGGCACCATCAACACCACTGCGCAGGTCGCCCAGCAAACCACTCAAAAAATCCTTTGCCAAACCCTTGGCATTGTCCATCGCTGCCTGCA
Source organism: Devosia naphthalenivorans (assembly GCF_003056355.1). Classification (GTDB taxonomy): domain Bacteria; phylum Pseudomonadota; class Alphaproteobacteria; order Rhizobiales; family Devosiaceae; genus Devosia; species Devosia naphthalenivorans. The sequence goes on along the minus strand of NZ_PYVW01000003.1, from coordinate 262,362 downwards.
TACGATCCATAGCAGCGGTCTCGGCTTCGATGGTTGTCACCAAGTCACGGATACTGGCCTTCTGCGCATCGGTCGCATAAGCGCCGGCACGACGCAGCTCGGCATCAACGCGCCTCTCGACTTCGGACATGCCGATGACGCGCAGCTCTTCCTCAAGCTCGGCAATAAGCTCGGCAGCGGCATCGCGCTCTTCGCGCATGGCGCTGGCCGAACGTCTACCACCACCGCCGCCAACACGCGGCAGCGGCTGAATGGTGTTGGCACCTTCCACCACGATCTCCAAAGGCGGCGGGCTGAGCGCTGCCTGCATTTCCTCTACGCTGCCATAGGTCGGCGTATTGAGGCCTTCAAAGACGCTGGCCACGTCGAACTGGCTAGGGTCGCTACGCTTCTCGATAGCTGCGGACAGGTCGGCAATTTCAGCGGCCAAGCTGTCCTTGGCGTCATCATGGCCGATGCCGGTGTTGAACCAGCCGCTTAGCTCACCGTTAGCTTCCCGCTCAAGCACGCCATCAAGTGCGGCCTGCTTGTCGGCAAGCTGGCGCTGCATAATGGACATGTCACGCGTGCCCAGCGGCGCAGTGCTGGCGCGCAGATTGACCATGGCCGGGAGCTGGTTGAACGTGTTGAGAAAGTCCACCAGCGCCAAGGTTGCACCAACAATGGCCTGCTTGAGCGCGCTGCCCACAGTGTTGGCAACCGCATTGAACCGGCGGTCCAGTTCATCTGCCTTGGCAACTAGCTCATCGCTCATGATCAGGCCAAGGTCGTGCGCTTCCTGACGCGTGGCATAGATGGCATCCCCGCCCTGCTCGATGAGCTGCACGAAGCGCTCACCACCAGTGCCGCCAAAAATCTCATCGGCAATACGGATTTGCGCGGCTCGGTCCAACTGCCCCAACTTGCCGATGATTTCGGTGAAGAGTGCCGAAGGCTCGCGCAGCTTGGTCCGCAAGGTTTCGGCATTGTAGCCAAGACGGTGGAACGCTTCGGCGGCGCTGCCGCCACCTGTGATGACGAACTCATCAGCGCGCAGGTTCAGCTCCTTGATGCCGTCAACAAGGCTATCAACGCCGATACGGTTCTGCTCAGCGACATACTTCAATTCCTGAAAGGTCTCGATGCTCAGCCCGGCGCGTTTTGCCTCATCGCCAATTTCAGCGATGCCGCGCGCAAGCTCACCACCACGGTCAAGAATGCCCATGATGCCGCCCGCGGCGAGACCACCAACGAAGCCAGCGGCCATGTTCTTGCCGATGCCGCCCATACGTGAGCCAAGGCCAGAGAAGTGCTTTTCGATGTCAGTGGCAGCGCGCTTGCTGCGCCTTTCAATAAAGTCAAAATTTTTGCCGACGATGCCGCTGGCCTTCTTCATTTCGCGCTCAAGCTTGTTGATACGCGCCTCAACCGAAACGGCGAGGATCTGATCGTTATTCAATGGTCGTCCCTTCTAGAACATGAGGAAGCCGCCCGGACGGGCTTCGTGGTCGTCATAAATTGATGCGTGGTTATCGTTCGCGGCAGCGCGTGACACGGCCATCCATGTGGCAACGGCACCATCGATGCGCCCGGTGCTCTTGCCCTTGTGCATGGTGCGATTGCCCGCGCTGTCAGTGTGGATGGCGACGTTGGAAAAGCACCAGCGCAACAGTGGGTCCCCACCATGCCGGAACTTGCCGCCGACGATGACGCGCTCAAGCTCATTGAGGGCAGGGGACTGCGTTACCCACCCTTGCCGTATGGTGAGAACTGGCAAGCCCTCTTCAAGCAGCGGTGCCATAACCGGCTGGGCGAAGTGCGGATCAAAGTTCAACTCTCGCACGTCATAGCGGGCGCAAAGCTCAGCCAGGTATTCCGTCACCGCACTATAATCGATGACGTTGCCGGGCGTGGCCGTTAGATATCCCTGCTCGGCCCATTCGGGATAAGGCACGCCATCTCGGTCGGCACGATCGCGCAATAGTTCGCCGGGCAGGAAGAAGTGCGGCTTGACGCTGATGGTGCCATGCTCATCGCGGAAGGCAGCCACAACGGCGGTGAGGTCGGTCGTCGTGGACATGTCCACACCGATCCAGCACGGCTCATTGTCCAACGGCTCCACCTCACCAGCGCCACGGTCATAGACTTCCATGTCAACAAATGGGTCGGTGGACTGGTCCAGCCAGATATTGAGCTTGAGCTGCTTGAAGCTCTGTCGTTCGCGCATGCTGCGCTCTGCCTTGGCGGCGGCGCGGCGGAAGCCGTCAAGGCTGGGATAGCCATGAGCAAGGCCGGGGTTGGTCTGATACCAAACCGCCTCATCCCGCCAATCGGCATCCCGGTCGGCTTCGAAGAGAATGGGCAGGATGGACGGGTCTAGAACCTCACCACGCGCCACCTTGCGGGCGTCTTCGATCTGTTCCCAGGCGACGTTTTCCTGCCCGCGCCCGGCAGTCGTCGCCACCACCATGAGGGTATTGTCGGACTTGTCGAGACCGGACTGCAGGGCTTCCCAGAGGTAGAAGTTCGGCCAGACGTGCAGCTCATCGGCCAGGACAAAATTGGGCGTCCGGCCATGCTGCGTGCCAGCATCGCCAGAGATGACTTCGAGCGTCACCCGCTCCTTGGCATAGACGATCTTCTTCGCGCTATTATGTGCGTCATAGACCTTCACCGCGCCGCTGATCTGGGCACGCGCCTGCACAATGCCCAGCGCTTCCTTGAAAGCGATGCTGGCCTGCTTGCGGTCGGCAGCGGCAAAGATGGCTTCGCCATGCGGCACCCGTTCCGGGCCGATGGTGTGCAACAACGCCAGCGCTGCCGCCATGCTCGTCTTGCGATTGCCGCGCGGCAGCAACAGCACCACCGTCTTGACGATGCGGGAGCCGTTCGGATGGCGCGGGCCATAGATGCGGCGCACTGTGCGCTCAAGCCAGGGGTCAAGCTGAAAGCCCTTGCCGGGCAGCTTGCTCTTGGGATGCTTGAGCCAGCGCAGGAACTGCACGGCGCGCTCACCGTCACCGAAAGTGTCTTCGATGGGCGTGCCGTCGTAAATCCATGCCGGATAGGTGCTAGATGCCGAAGGGGTTATCGTCATCGTTCTCTTCGCTGCGCACGGCAGGCCGTGACCGGCTGACAGGCGTCAAGCCAAGCTCGGCAGCGCAAAGCCGCTGGGTGGTCTGGGCAGCGTTCATGATGCCGAAGGCGGGATGGCGCTTGCCTTCTGCCGTGACCAGGCCATCCACATTGATGATGCGCTGAGCCTGCCGCATGGTGCTGGTGGAAAGGCAGTAGCTCTCCAGCGTGCCCATATCGGCTTCGGTGAGCGTCTTGCGCTCGAGCACAAGAATTGGCGCGATCTTGCGCCATTCTGCCTTGGCATCCTTGGGAAAGTAGCTCGGGGGTGACGGAACAACCGTAACCGGACTGCTACCGTTCACGATGGTGCTGGGCTTGCGTCCCCTCATGACAGCGCCTCGCAACGCAGCTCCATCGCGCGGCGGCGGCCAAGCTCGACAATGCCGGTGATGCCATAGGGCTGACCTGCATAGACCAGCCGGTCCTTGGTGGTGAGACCATGATAGTGCCGGATGCGAAACACCATGTCCGCGCCATCACCCTCGCCATAGGCGCGGGCAACTTCGGCAAACACGTTGCTCAACAGCTCGGCGCGCAGGGTGGCAAAATCCGTCCAGGTGGACGTGACGGTGCCGGCCGGTGAGACGGTTTCGGTCTCACGCTGCAAGGTGATAGTGCGGTCCAACCGCCCGGCGCGCATCACAGGTGATACCCCATGTTTGCGCACAGGCTCACAACGCCATGGCCGCAACCGGAAGGGTCGCGCATGTAGATGCTGCGCTCGACGCGGATGCCGTCATGCAGGTCAAAGCCCGGCACCGTGAGGTCACGACCGATGGCGTTCCAAACGGCACCCCCAATGGTCTTGGTATTCTCAAGCCCGTCGCCTTCTGCCCAAATGTGCAGGTCCAGATAGGCGGTCACGTTCCGATAGTTGGTGTAGTGACCGGCTATCACGACCTGCCCAGCGCCAAGGATGATGCTCGGAAACGCATCGGGCCGGGTGTCGCCATCGCGGATTTCGCGGGGCTCCACAAGCTCCATCACATGCGGCGAGGCGATGAGGCGGGCACGAATGGCCGCCTGCAAGGCAAGGCTGGGTTCGGTCACGGGTTACTCCAATGCTCTTTGATGGCCTTCCGCATAGCGCGGTTGATCCTATTGTTGATGCGCTTCTGAAGGGTCCGCACGGCAGGCCAGAAGAAGGGCTGGGCCGGTGCATTGGCGGTGCCATGCTCCACAAGGTGCGGATAGCGGACGGCGTGGTTGCCAACGGTGACGATGGCCTCAAGCTCATGGGCGGTGCGCTCACCGCCGGGCTGGCTATAGGCGGGCGTGTTGCCGCCGGGCGGCGTCACTTCGATGCTGTCGATCAGCGCGCCGGTGTCGCGCGACGGCTCGGCAAGATGCCCCATCATGCCAGCCAGCTCTTCGGCAGACTTCACGATGCTGGGCTGCATATCCTGCCGGATAGCGTCGGGGATGCTTTCAATGCGCCGCATAAGGCGCTGAACCTGCGCAGAATACGCCATCAGAACACCCATTTCCGATGCGGCGCGACCAGTTCCCAGAAGCCCAGCGGCAGCTCATCGGCGCTCACGCCAACAAGCACGGCCTCACGGTTCTCGTAAAAATGGGCAGCAAGCATCAGGACGGCGCGGCGAAGGCCACCCGGCGCATCGTCATAGTTGACGGGCGTCTCAGCGCCGATTGCGCTGCGCGTATGGTCCAGCGCGTCGGCAATCATGCCGGTGAGCAGGTCGTCGTCAGCATCATCATCGATGATGTTGAGCTGGGCTTTAAGGTCGGAAAGTGCGGTCACTGTGAAAACTCTATTTCGGAAAAATCTTGCGCGGTGCTCCCCCCGCCGGTCCCCTCAAGAGCTGGCAAGTTCGGGACCACCCCCGCCTTTCGCCTGCCGGTCGGTTTCAAGTCACCGATGGCGATGGCAGCTTCCAAGGAGCGAGTCTTGTGCATGCGCTGGGAGAGGGTGTTGAGGCTGATGCCGAGAAAGTCTGCCCATTCTCGCAAGGTCATGCTCATGCCACGCGCATACTGCGGCTTTCCGGACAGAAGGCGTTCGCGCTTCGGCTTCGCTATCGGCAGCGCAGGTTCGCTGCGTGCCGGTGTAGGCTTAGGGTTGAAGCGAACTGTTGGCGGAGGGCGTTCGTCATTGATCCAGCGCAGCACGCGGGCACGCTCGGCACCGTGGCGCTCAGCAATGAGCGCGAAGGCGCGCTCACGTGCAGCACGGCAGTCGGCTTCAAACTCAAGCCGGTCGATCTCGCAGGCTTCTTCGGGCGTCACTGGTCCACCTGCCTGCGCTCTTCGCGCTGCTTGGTGCTGTTATGGTGATGGGCACAAAGGGCCTGCCAGTTGGCGCGGTCCCAGAACAGGGCATAATCACCCTTGTGCGGGGTTATGTGGTCCACGTGGCTGGCCGCTGCATTGCAGCCGGGATGGGTGCAATGGGGATGGGTGATGAGATAGGCGGCGCGGGCTTTGCGCCATTCGTGGTTGTAGCCGCGTTGCCCAGACGAAGGGCGGCGACGATCATGGCGGGCCTTGCGGGCGCGGTCGTCTGCGATCTGACAAGCGCAGCGCTGCCCGGAAGCAACGATGTTGCCGCAACGGCAAAGGCGGGGTGGAGCTACGGGCATCAGGCAACGCGCTCCTTACCTTTGAGGGCATGAAGGCCAGCGCGATTGAAAGCCGGGTCGCGGCCTTCCGCTTCGATCTGCTTGAGCTGCGCTTCGGTGTAGTGGTCTGCGGTCTGGCCGGGCTTCTGTTCGACCAGCACGCCAGTCCGAATGAGATGTGCGGTCTGCCCATTGTGTGCGGCGATAATTTCGGCGGGTGTTGCGTTCCATGCTTGTTCCGGGGTCCAGCCCAGCGCGCCCGTCGCTATGCCGAAGAGCTGGGCGAACACCCGCTCAGGATTGCCGGGCTTGCCCGGTGCCGGCTCAGAGGGCGTGGCGTCGTCGGGATCAATACCCGCAACAGCCAGGACGAACTCTGCCAGCGGCCCGGTGAGCCGACTGCGGACAGCGCCAAGGCCAATAGCTTCAATCTCAGCCAGCAACAGGCTGGGCTTGACGGCAGCTTCCCTCAACACGTCCATGATGGTGGTGACGTTGAAGCCCTGCACGGCGGCAAGCAGGCTGGTGAGCCCATGCCGCCGAACAAGACGCATGCAGGCGCGAAGTGACGGGCGAAGCTCGAAAGCCTCGCCTGCCAACTCGACATAGATGCCGTCCGCGCCCAGCTTCATTTTAGGCTGCGATCTTCAGCTTCGTCAGGGCTTCGCCCATGATGATACGACCACCCACGCGACGGCGCGCGTGCAGCTTTACGATGCCGTTGCCAGCGCCGGTGAGGTCGTCACGGATGATTTCGAAGCCGGTCCGGTCCGCGATGGCATAACCGGCTGCAAAATCACCAAAGACGATAGGCGTTGCCGCTTCGGCAATGTCAGGCATGTCCACGGCCTCATAGACCGGACGACCAAGCAGCGAAGGCGGCTGACCACCGGCAATACCGCGTTCCCAGATGTAGGAACCATCGGTGTCCTTGAGCTTGCGCACCACGGACATGGTCTTGCGGTTCATCAGCCAAGCGCCGTTGGACGAATAGGCAGTCTTGATCGAATAGAAGAGGTCAATGAGGTCGTCGCCAGTGATGGCTGCAACTTCATGCTCAGCGACGGCATCAGAGGTGAGAACCCCTTCGGCCTGCGTGGTGCCATTGCCGTTGACGAACCAAGCGGCTTCCTTCTGGCCGAAGCGCCGGGCAACGTGATTGCTCAGGTAGCTGGTGAGGTCGATCTGGGCATCTTCAAGCAGGATGCGAGTGACCGGGACGATGATCGCCATTTCGAAGGGCTTGAGGTCGATCTGGTCAAAGGTCGGCTCATCTTCGGTGCGGGCGGCGGTTTCAGTGACGGGCACCGGCTCGACCTCATCAACGAGGCGCGGAAGCTGAAGCAGCGGGCCGGACATGCTGATGGTCTGGGCAAGGGTGCGGACAGGCGAGAACTCAGCCACCTTTTCCAGAATGGTCGTGGCAACCTGTTCAGGTGCCAGAATGCCGCCGGTTGACGGTGAGCCATAGCCCAGCGACTTCACTTCGGTGGTGTCGCCATTGCGCATGAAATCGGCAAACGCCTTGCGCTCATTGTCATTGGCAGCGCCGGGCTGGTTGTCATTCGCAGCAAGCGGGCGATTGGCCCTGGCCTCTACCTTGTCCAGCCGTGCGGTGAGCTTGGCGATGTTGTCGTTTGCTCCCTTCAATTCGAGCGCAGCGTTTTCGTCGGTCGTTTTGGGGTCCATACGGGTTTCCTGATTGATGGATTTGACAGAGGTAATCCGCGCGCCGGGATGAACCGGACGGCGACAAAGAGAGATTTCGGTGATGGTGAGGGCGTTGAACTTACGGCCACCGCTGGGCAGCGGGTCGAAGCCATTGGCCTTGAAGCCGATGGACAGTCCGGTGATGCGCTTGCTGCGCATGTCGTCGCGCGCCTTGCGGGCCGGGCCGATGCCTTCCACGAAGAGACGGCCTTTCACCTCAAGCCCGGCATCAGTTTCGGCAGCACTTTCCCAGACACCGACAACCTGAGACTGATCGTGCTCCATGACGATGGGCAGTGCGGGCGGAAGGGTGAAAGCACCCTTTTCGATGACGTCACCAACACTGTCGGCAGTGCCGAACGGCCAAGCCAGTCCGGTAATAGTGCCAGCGTCATCGATGCTGACTTCCGCCTTGATTTCGAGCTTCTCCATCAGACGGCACCACCGTTGAGTGTAGCGGCAAGGTCGCCGCTGGCAGCGGTGTCATTGACGGGCTGGTCAGTCGGGCCGGTCCAGAGGTCGTTGAGAATGTCCAGTGCAAGCAGATGCACCTCGCCCAGCGGGTGCGCCTTCACATAGGCATTGATAAGGGAGGTGGCCTCCTCGGGATGGACACCACCGCCAATGAGACCCAGCCGGATCGTGTTGACCAGCTCGGCAAAGCTGGCGCGGCGCACGCCTCCAACAATGGCCGCAATGCCTTTGCCGGTGATGCGTTCAAGTTCAGGAATCAGGTGCGGCGTGAGCGAGAAGTCCCGCTCACGGTCGCCAAAGAATGCTTTGTGCATCAGGCGGCGTCTTTCTCGGTATCAGGTGGATTGTCGTTGTCGGCCTTCGGCGTAAGTGCCGGGTCGGGATTGATGTGCGGACTGCCCAGCTCATCACCACCGGGAAGCGGCGGCAGGTTGCGGGCGGCGCGAACTTCATTGGCAGTCAAAACGCCCATGCTGCGATACTGGCCGAACGCGGTGGCCTGCGCGCCGTGGCTCACGGTGAGTAAGTCGTCGGCAATGAACTCAAAGAAGCGCTGGGTGCGCTCTTCAGCTGACAGCAGCACGCGGGCATAAGCCCACTCCCATGCGTCCAGCCAAGGCCGGAGTGTATAGGTAAGGAACTGGTGTCCCATTTCTTCGGTATTCGCCCAGGTGCCACGTGTGAGGTCGAAAAGCATGGTGGGTGGCACCCGGAAGGCGCGGGCAATTTCTTCAGTCTGGTAGCGGCGCTGCTCAAGGAACTGAGAGTCCACGCTGTTGAAGGTCAGCGCCTGAAAATCCATGCCGTCCTCAAGCAGTGCGGTGCCACCGCTGGCGTCACCGGACTGGCTGGCCTGCCAACCTTCCTTAAGGCGCTTGGCGGTCTCAGCGCCAAGCTTTCCGGGATGCTTGAGGATGCCGGACGGGCGGGCACCACGTGCAAAAAGGCGGGCGGCGTGCTGCTCAAGCGACATGGCAAGGCCAATGGCATTGCGGGCACGGGTGATAGGCGCGGTATCATCGAAGGCGCGAATGTGAAGCACGTCGCGGTATTCATAGCGGACGGCCTTCCGCCCCTGCTGGACCATGTAGAAGGGTTCGCCGGTGGACTCATTGGTCTTGGGTTCAACGGTCGTCGGGTCAACCCGGATGAACTCGACGACTCGGCCATCGCTGGTGCGGTTGGCGAGAGCGAAGCCACCCTTATCGTGCAACAGCGCATCGCGCGTGAGCTGCGTGCGCAGCTCGGCAGCGCTGGTCCAGTCGTTGGCTTCATCATGCGCAAGGCGAAAGGCAGGGTGCGCCGGGTCGGCTTCCTTGCCCTTGGCATTACGCACGAAAAGTTTGACGGGCAAAGTGCCCACCGCTTCCGCGATCAACTCCACTGCCGATGATACCGCTGGGATCTGCATTGCCGACTTAGGCGTAACCGACACGTTGGAGTGGGTCGGCACGGCACCGAACAGCCAAGAGGCCAGCGGGTCGGTAAGCGTCACCGGCTTCGGTGCTGATGGCTCAGGATCGGCTTTGCGGAAGAGGCCGGTGAGGTAGTCGGGAAAGGGGAACAAGTCTGCTCATTCGGTAATATATTACCACAATATGCCTGAGCGAGAACAAAATGTGAATCCCCTATTCGGCGAATTTTTGCTTGCGTTGTTTACGGCCCGCAGTTTTGCTAAGGAGGTCTGCAATGGAGGCTGGCATGCAAATCAAAGACGCAATCTCGACAGCAAAGAACTATGTCCGCGACATCATGGCGGACGAAGAGCCTATAAACATCGGTCTAGAAGAAATAGAATTCAACGAAAACAATAATGAATGGGAAGTAACCATAGGATTTTCTCGCCCGTGGAACTCAGTTCGAAATGCGATGTCGACAATAACAGGTGAGAGCGCACCGAAGCGCGCCTACCGGGTATTTTTCATTAAGGACGATACGGGGGAAGTTCGAGCAATGAAAAGGACAGATTTCGGCGGCTGATGGTGGACGACCTTCTCCTAGACGCCAACCTCGCAGTTCTGCTGACGGTGGGACTCGCGGATAGAAAGCTAATTGATCAGCATAAGAAGCTACGCGCTTACTCCCCGCGCGATTTCGATGAAGTAACAGAGTTCGTGGCGCTCTATGATCGCCTTATATTCTGCCCGCATGTCTTAGCAGAGACTTCAAATCTATCCCTGAGCATTACTGAACCATACAGAACAAAAATCAGCAACTCCCTCGCTCTTATTGCAAGGAGCTCGACGGAGCTTTACCGCAGTAGCTCGGATGCCTCCAACCACCCGCAGTTTACTAGCCTAGGTATGACTGACGCCATCTTGTTGACCCTAGCCGCCGAAGGCTGCGTGTTACTAACGGCTGACGCGGCTCTGCATGTTGCAGCCATCACTGCGGGTCACGAAGCATATAACTACAACCATTTGCGCGAAGCGCGAATTGAGCGAGAAGGCGAATGAGCTAGCGGTAATTTACTGCCTCAACAAGCTCCACTAGGCGGCTTCAAACAGACCGTAGCAACTTATGAGGGCCTAAACAAAAACCCCACCGCGAACGGTGGGGTTTCTTGTAGCAGTCCAATGTGACGTTGGCTGCTACGCTATCCCTGCGAGCCTGGTAAGGTAGCAGGGAATTTCTTAGGTCTTGGGTGCCGGAAGTTTAGTAGCTTCTGCGTCAAGTTGGCCCGAGATACCCCTAAAGAGACCATCCAAGCTGCCGCCGAGCGCTGTCGCTGCAGCAATGATACCCACTGCGATCAAGGCAGCGATCAGGCCATATTCGATTGCGGTCGCGCCGCTTTCGTCGTTTGCGAAGTTCTTCAGAAGGTTCTTCATTTACTGAGCCCCGTTGTTGATGCTTGCAACATAGCAACGGTGAATTGATGCCAAGTTAAAGCAATTGGCTAAACTTTTATTACGATTTGTTGGTTAATGGATACTTAACGGATTCAACAAGTTCAGCCCGGCGCTTCAAGGTGCCTTCCTGCTCGACACCATAACGTCCGGTCATCTTGGGCCGGCTTCATCCCAATGAGGTCTATCTGCTTCCACTTTCAGCTTCGGTAGTAACTGTTGAGCTTCGTCCGCCTGAGAGCGCCCTAGCGATAGATGCTGGCGACGTCTGGTTGGTGTCTGGGGCACTAGGTCACTAGGTCGGTAAAGCTCTATTGGCGTAGTGGCATAGCGCAAGGCCGGGCATCACCACCCGGCCCGCTAAATGATTATCGCCGAGAGATTCGTTCACGCCGCGCTGGTGTTGGGATGCGTCAGGCGAAACAGTTCGCAGCGCAACTTGTCTGTTTTCGCGTGATGTCCCTTGATTAGACCGGCAAGCCGATGCACCACGCGGCATTCATTGGTGTCTTGCAGGTCCAGGTTGAGCAACGTCTCGGCAAGGTCGAAGATCGCTTCTAGCGGGTCTTCCATCAACGTGACGACGCCGAAGGGACCGGGAAAGCTATGGGCGGCTGTGGGGACTGTTTCAGTCTTCATGTCAAAGGCACTCCTGTGGAGCGCCGGCATGCGCGACCACGAAAATGAAAAACCCGCTCGCCTGAAGCAGGGTATCATTCGTGGTCACAATTGACCGAGTTCCCGTTGGCTCATGATTCGGCTTCCATGTCTACATGCACGAAAGCCCGCCCCTTCGGGGACGGGCGCCAAGGCCGAGTGGAGTTCTTGCTATTGCTCGCCGACGCGGTGCAAGCGCACGAGTTCACCAGCCTGCGTCCGGTCGTCCCGCGAGCGCTGCGCAGCGAACTCGAATACGTCGCCAAGTTGCGGGTCGTAAATATCAGCGGCGCGGAAAGCGGAGATGTGGACGAACGTATCTTCGCCTGAGCTACCGTCTTCGGCCCGGAGGAAACCGAAGCCCCGTTCATCGTTCCACGTCTTTAGTTTGCCAATCGGCATGAGTTGTCCCTTCACTTCTGTTGAATAGCGAGAGGCTGGACGAGCCCACCACGGTTAGCCCAGCCCCTCCAATGGCCGCCCGCCGCATTGCAGGATGGGGCGGCCAATCTCGTTACTCGCCGGTGCCGATCTTCACGAGCTTGATTGCGTCCGTATTCGATACGGCCCCGCCAACGCGGCGGTAGGCGTAGAACACGACATGCGGCTTGCTGGAGTACGGATCGCGCAAGAACTTGAGACCCGGGCGCTCAATGGCCGTGTATCCGCGCTGCCAATCTGCAAAGGCAATCGGCAGCGTGCCTGCGCCCACTCCTGGCATGTCTTCAGAAAATTCCACTGGCTTGCCCAGAAGCTCGTTCGGAGCGCCTGCCGTCATGCCGGCCCGCCACAGGTAATTGCCGGCCCCATCCTTGAGTCGGTCGATGCGGTTCGCCGTCGCTGACGACATCACCCAGGTAGCATTCTGCCGATGATCGCTGCGCAACGCCCAGTAGACATCCTTGACAGCGTCGGCGGTGATCGTCGTCGCTCCCCCGGACCATACGTGTTGCAGGGTTGCTGATGCACGCTCGAAGTCACCCTCTGCGTTGGTGGGATAAGACAGAAATCCGGTCGGCTTTTTATGGCCATCGCCGGTCGTAAATGCACGACCATCGGCACGACCAAACTTGTCGACCATTTTCGAGACGATCCACTCACCAACGTCAAACCCGGCATCGTGCAGCAGGCGCTGAGTGACGACCTGTAGCGAGTAGGATTCCATCAGTGGAATTGTAAGCAACCCGATCTTCGGTGCCTTGGTTTCCGGTCGGGCTTCTTCCTCACCGACCCATTCCGCGCCGACTTCATCATGGTCGATTGGTTCTTCGAACGAGCCACCATCACCGATCTGCACGACGCGAACCAGCTTGCGCAGCGGCGAACTGTCGAAAATCTTCTTGCTCATGGTGTCGCTGAGCGCGGGGTGTACGAAATACCCGCCGCCCGGATCATCCGCCACAGACAGGGCCTTGATGTCGTCGAGATCACCCGTGCGGGCGAAAGAGCCGATAGCAGCATACTCCGCCTTGAGATCGCCGGAGACGCGATTGCCAACACCACCGTTGCCGGGGCGGTTCAGGCGAGCCTCGATCTGGTCGAGAGAGTCGCGAAGGTCGTGGACCTCCCCGAGTTCTTTCTTCAGGTCTGCGAGTGCGGCGGTGGTCGCAGCGTGATTCTGCTCGAAGGCAGTCGCAAGCGCGTTCATATCCATTGTTCTAGTTCCTTTTCGAAGGGAGAGATTTCGGCGGTAGCCTTCGCCAGCCGCCCGATCAGGGAGAGGACCGCAAGCGGGTCCGTGTCTTCAGTGTCTTTCTGGAGAAGCGCGTCGTACCCGCCGATCGCTGCCTTCTTGGTGGCCGCCTTGGACAGTCCGCCGTCGCGGAGCAGGCGCTCTAATTCGAGCCTACTCTGGATTTGGATTGGCCCTACCGGGGCCCTGAGAGCTTCGGGCGCTTTGGCATACGTGCCTAGGTCGAACTTTGCCGCTACGGGCAGATCGCCGAGAACTTCGTCTGCGAAGCCACCGGCCTTTGCTTCACGTGCCGTGAGCCACGTTTCGGCGTTCATGAGCCGATGCATTTCAGCGGCAGCTTTGCCGGTTCGAGTAGCATATGTCCCGGCTAGAGCCTTATCGATCTTCGACAGAACCGACGCCTGTTCAACGTGATCTGCCTCGTTGCCGACCGTAACGCCCCAACTGCGATGGACCATGAGGAAGGAATTGGAAGCCATCGCAATCTCATCACCGGCCATGGCTATGATCGATGCTATGGAGGCGGCGATACCAACCACCTCAACCCGAACGTGGCCCCGATACGCGCATGTCCTTGGCCAAATAAACGCAAGTATTGTCGGCAAACACTCGTCCATCCGCAAGGCCGACGACCAGACGACCACGCCTGATCTGTCGCATGCTGATTTCATAGCGTACGCACTCCGTTTCTGGAGTTATTTGTCCTCGGAACTTGACCTCGCCGACACCGGCAGCCCGGCCTTTACCCGGCGAACCCGACCAACCCAGCCAAAAGCCGACGATCTGCCACATGGCATCAAGGCCCAAGCATCCGGGCATCACTGGATCGCCGGGGAAATGACATCCGAAGAACCAAAGGTCGGGGACGACATCCAGTTCTGCGATGACATGGCCCTTACCGAACTCGCCGCCGTCGAGACTGATCTCCGTGATGCGATCCATCATGAGCATTGGAGGCGCCGGCAATTGGGCATTACCTGCTCCGAAATAGCCGCCTCTGCTGGATTTGAGCAGATCTTCCCGACTGTAGGAGCTCTGAGCGGTGTGAAATTCATGCGGGTCGTACACTAAGAACTCCAATAGACGGGTGGACATGTCAGGCGACTAGTGGCGGCGTTAGCCGCAATGCGGCAGCAATGAAGGCCCAAACGTTTTCCGTAAGCTCGTCCGGGTGAGGCCGTGGGTCCTGCTTCATGGCATAGATCAGCGCTTGGCGGATTCCGCCGCTCATGAGCGCTATGGTGAGATGAGGATCGACGTCGGCGGGAATGGTGCCGTCTCGTTGTGCCGCTATCAGCATCTTTGCCCCACCGGCCAACTGTCGGTTTGAGAAGTCGGCCTCAACGTCGAGCACTTCGGGAGCTCTGCTCAGTGTCCCGATCGCCAACCTGGCAAAGGGATGATCGTAGTGGAACGAAATATAAGCCGCGACGCGGCCTTTTTCCTTTTCTGCCCAAGTGGCGTAGGGCCATTTGGGTTCCCTGAACACTGCGGTTTCCAACTGCGCGTAGAACGCCTCGACGACCGCCGCGATCAACCCTGCCTTTGATCCAAAATGATGATAAGCCAGCCCTACGGAGACTTGTGCTCGCTTGGCAACGGCCTGCATTTCCAGATGGCCTTGACCTTCAACAAGCACTTCCTGTGCCGCCTCAATCAATCGCTCCTGACTTCCAACCACGCCAGTCATATGTCACCCAAGATCTGAACTGAATTCAATTCAATTCAATTCAATTTAATTTAATGAAAGCATCCGGCTCGCTTGTCAAGTTTGAGGATCATTGTCGTTGGGGCTATTCCAGGCGCTGCGTGACTTCGGTGGGTCCACAGATCGCTTGGGGATGCCGCGGCGCACGCCTAACGAAAAGATCGCGCGTTACGGGCTGCATGAACTGTCGAGTTGAGCGGAATTCCGCCAACGGCGTGGCGCATTGAGTAGAAATCCGCCAGCTTCGGCTGCTAGAGTCGGCGAAAACACTCGGTTGACGGCGCCGCGAAGACTGGCACGATGCTTGCACTTTACCGGGTGCCCAAACACTGATCAGGTGGCCGGGTCAAAAAAGTACGCATGCTACAGGAGGATAAAGCATGACCGTTATTTCCCCACGCTGGCTGTCCGGTGTCTTGTTGGGCGCCACTCTTGCCGTTGGCGCCGGCACCGGCGCGGCACAGTCGCAGGAATTCATCAATGTGCTGACCGGCGGCACATCAGGCGTCTACTACCCGCTCGGCGTTGCATTGTCGGAAATCTATGCCGACAACATCGAGGGCGCCCGCACCCAGGTGCAGGCCACCAAGGCCTCGGTGGAAAACCTCAATCTCCTGCAGCAGGGCAAGGGCGAGCTGGCTTTCGCGCTGGGCGATTCGGTTCAGGCGGGTTGGGATGGCGTCCAGGAGGCCGGTTTCCCGCAGCCGCTCACCGAAATTCGCGCTATTGCTGCGATCTACCCCAATTATGTACAGATCGTCGCCAGCGCCGATTCCGGCATCAAGACGCTTGAGGACCTCAGGGGCAAGTCAATCTCGGTTGGTGCTCCTGCTTCTGGTACCGAGCTCAACGCCCGCGCCATATTCGCTGCCGCCGGCATGAGCTACGACGATATGGGCAAGGTCGAGTATCTGCCCTATGCGGAATCCGCCGAACTCATCAAAAATCGCCAGCTCGACGCCACGCTGCAGTCCTCGGGCCTTGGCGTTGCATTCATCCAGGATCTAGCCGCGACCATGGAAATCAACATCGTCGCCATTCCAGCCGAAGTGGTGGAATCCATCGGCGCGCCCTATGTCGCATCGACCATTCCCGCCGGCACCTATGACGGCCAGAACCAGGATGTCCCCACGGCTGCCATCGGCAATATCCTGGTCACGCATGCCGGGGTTAGCGAAGAGACCGCCTATCAGATGACCAAGCTGATGTACGAGAACCTTGACCGGATGATTGCCTCGCACGCTGCGGCTAACGATATCGACCCGGCCAAGGCTCTGGATGGACTTTCGATCCCGCTTCATCCGGGTGCCGAGCGCTACTATCGTGAAGCCGGCCTGATGTAACGCGCACCTGGTCCGCCGGCATTGCTGGCGGACCAGGTGCCGCAAAGCTCGGGACTGCGAACGATTTCTACCTCATAATCGCTGCCATCTGCTCTGCCGGGCGTCTCCGGCGGACAGTATGCCCGCACGAGTTGTCTGGGAGGAGACTCGATGTCCACCGCCACAAGTTCCACTTTTCCCAATCAACCTGCGGCTAGTGTCGAAGAGGCTGTCGAAGGTCTGCCCCCAGGCTTCGGGCTGGGTATCATGGGCCGGCTCGCATTTTGGATCGCTGTTGCCTTTTCGTTGTTCCAGCTCTGGACGGCTGCTTATGGCACGCTGCCAAGCCAGGTTGTGCGGGCTATGCATGTGGGCTTTCTGTTGCTGCTTGGCTTTGCTCTGCTCGGCAATCTCGTCGCCAAGACTGTCTGGGGCAGGGTCTGGTTCTGGACCCTGGGCGTGGCGGGTTTCCTCACCGGCATCTACAATTGGGTCTTCTATGCTGACCTCGTGCGGCGCAGCAGCTTCCTGACCACGCTCGATATCGTGGTTGGCACGACAGCGATTGTTCTCGTGTTCGAGGGCGCCCGGCGTCTCATGGGTTGGCCGCTGGCGATCATCTCCGGCCTGTTCCTGGCCTATTGCTTCTTCGGGCAATACGCACCGGGCGCGCTGGTGCATCGCGGCTACGATTTCGTGCAGATCATCGAGCACTTTGGCTTCGGAACCGAAGGCATCTACGGCACGCCGGTCTATGTTTCGGCTGCCTATATCTTCATTTTCGTGGTCTTTGCCGCCTTTCTCGAAAAGGCGGGCATGATTGCCCTGTTCAACGATTTCGCCCTTGGGCTCGTGGGTGGCTGGCGCGGTGGCCCGGCCCAGGTTTGCACTCTATCATCGGCGCTGATGGGCACCATTTCGGGTTCCGGCGTTGCCAATGTCGTGGCCAGCGGCCAGTTTACCATTCCCCTGATGAAGCGGTTCGGGTTCCGCTCCTCCTTTGCTGGCGGGGTGGAGGCAACATCCTCCATGGGTGGCCAGATCATGCCGCCCATCATGGGCGCCGTCGCCTTCATCATGTCCGAGACGCTCAAGGTACCCTATAGCGGCATCGTCCTGGCCGCGATCATCCCGGCGATACTTTACTTCGCCAACTGCTTCTGGATGGTGCATCTGGAGGCCGGCAAGGCCCGCCTCAGCGGAATGAGCAAGGACGAACTCCCCAACCCCTGGCACGCGGTTCGCGATCATTGGCCCTTGGTGCTGCCGCTCGCCGCACTGGTCTATCTGCTATTCGCTGGGTACACCCCGATCTTTGCCGGCACCATGGGCCTCGCACTGGTTGTCGTCCTGATCCTGGGCACGCCTTTGGCCGCGATGATCGGCCCGCGCGCCTTCCGCTATGCCTTCTGGATCGCGCTGGGTCTGGCCTGCGCAGCCTTCCTGCAATACGGCGTCAACCTGCTGCTGATCGTCATCGCAGCGCTGGTTCTGGCCTGCGCCGTCTCTCGCGGCGGCCGAGAAACACTGCTCATCGTCCGCGATTCGCTGGCCGAAGGCGCGCGCAATGCACTGCCTGTGGGTATCGCCTGTGCCGTGGTCGGGATCGTTATCGGCACGCTCACGCTGACCGGTATTGCCTCCACCCTGATCGGCGCCATCATCACCATCGGCGAGAATAATCTCTTTCTGTCCCTGGTGCTCACCATGCTGACCTGCCTGGTGCTGGGCATGGGCATCCCCACCATCCCCAACTACATCATTACCTCTTCGCTGGCCGGGCCGGCCCTGCTGGAGCTGGGTGTGCCCCTGCTGGTCAGCCATATGTTCGTCTTCTACTTCGGCATCATGGCCGATCTCACGCCGCCGGTTGCCCTTGCATGCTTTGCTGCCGCGCCCATTGCGAAGACGTCCGGCCTAAAGATCTCACTCCAGGCTACCAAACTCGCTGCTGCTGGTTTCATCGTGCCGTTCATGGCTGTCTACACGCCATCGCTGATGCTGCAGGACGGCGGCGCCATGGCCGCTGCGCTGGGCTATCCAGTCGAGGTAATCTACATCGTGTTCAAGGCCTGCTTCGGCATTGCGCTCTGGGGCGTGGCCATTGTGGGCTTCTTGTTCGCCCCGATGAATGTGGTCGAGCGGCTCGCCGCTTTTGCCGCAGGCCTGCTGTTGATCCTGGCGCTGCCTTATACTGACGAAGCCGGTTTCGCCCTGGGCATTCTGCTCACCGCCTGGCTCTGGTGGCGCCGCGGTGCCGCAGAGCCGCGACCCGCCACATGAGCCTCTGCATCGCTTCGGCCGGCAGCATCATGACGCTGCTGGCCGGTAGCTTTTCTCTCAGCTGGACCCACTCGGTCGAAAAAAACACCTGGATGGAACGCTGGCAGGTCGAAGGTGATCGCCTGGCCTTGGTGTGGGCGAGCGTGGAAGGCTCCGGCGCCGGTATCGACCTGCCACAAGATGCCGTCTGGGAGGATGGCCGCTGGACCTACCGACCCAGCCTGCCGCCACTCACCCGCCTGAACCTGGCCGCCTCCGGCGCTACGGTCGGCGGCTGGCAATTCTGTGCCGGCGGGAATTGTCAGGAACTTGGCGCCAGGGCAGGGGAGGCGGTATCGATTTGGGTCGCGGATGTATGCAATCCGGCGGCTGAACGAGACGCACACCGGCTTCCCGACACTGCGGCTCAATGAAGAACTCCATGCTGAAACCGATAAGCACATCAGCAGTTCGCTAGCTCTCGCCCTCTCGCAAAGGCTTGACAACAGGGCTGACGGAAAATAATGACTGACCGGTCAGGAATTATCCGGTACCGATATGGCCCGCCACCGCACCATCGAGGAAGACACTATTCTTGATTCCGCCGAGCGGGTCATCATCGAGAACGGTGCTGCCAATTTCACGCTCGATGCGGTTGCTGCGTGCGCCGGTATCAGCAAGGGCAGTGTGGTTCGGGACTACGGAACCAAGCAGGATCTGATCCGGGCGATCGTCAGAAGACGGTTCAACGAATACCAGGCCATGCTCGATGATGCCGAGCGCGCTCAGCCCGCACAGGGGCCCCAAGCGCGAATCGCTGCCCATGTTGAGCTCGCTTGCTTGCCACTGCCGGAAGAGCAGCGCGTTGCTGCGAGCCAGCTGTGCTATTCGCTCGCGAACGACAAGCAGTTAACCGACATCATCACCGCGCACTACCAACGCGAGATCGATGCGGTCTCGGCTCCTGGGGTCAATTCCGGAGCGCTTCTGGCTCTCCTCGCGCTTGAGGGCATCAAATCGATCGAGCTGTTCGGCAGCCATAAATGGCCCGACGCCGAGCGAGAGCGATTACTGGCCCGGATCGCGAAACTGGCCAATTCCGACGTCGGCGGCGGCGCCTAAACCTCTCCTTCTTTGTTTCTCCTCGACTAACTGGGACATTTTCCGTGAACACTTCCGTTCGCCCGCTAAGGGTCGCTGCGCTCATCGGCCTTTCCGTAATTCTTTCTGCCTGCAGTGACTCCAGCGGCTCGACGGAAGGTGCTGCGGCCCCGGCTATGCCGCCGGCTGGCGTCAGCGTCGTGACGGTCGCTGCCGAGCGAGTGGCGCTAGTTGAAGAGCTTCCCGGCCGCATCGTTCCGACCCGGATAGCCGAAGTGCGCCCGCGTGTTTCCGGCATCGTGGTAGAACGCGTGTTCGAACAGGGCAGCCATGTGGAGCAGGGCGACGTCCTGTACCGTATCGACCCGGCGACCTTCGAGGTGCAGATGGCCAGTGCCGAAGCCAGCCTCGCGAGCGCCAAGGCTGCGCAACTGCAAGCGCAACAGGAGGCCGACAGGCAGAACTTGCTGCGCGAGCGCAACGTGTCCAGCCAGCAGTCGCTCGACAACGCGGTCGGAGCGCTAGCTCAGGCCAACGCGAACGTTGCGGCTGCGGAGGCCAATCTCGCCGGCGCCCGGCTTAACCTCCAATATACCCAGGTGCGTGCCCCGATCAGCGGCGAGATTGGCCGTGCGCTCATCACTGAAGGTGCTCTGGTATCGGCCAACAGCGTCGAAAATCTGGCTACGATCCAGCAGTTCGACCCGGTTTACGTCGATTTTACCCAGTCTTCCCGCGATCTCATCAATCTGCGCCAGGCGCTCGAAGAAGGCACCCTTGCCAAGGTCGGCGAGGATGCCGCGAGCATCACGCTCAAGCTCGATGATGGCAGTGAGTATCCCCACAAAGGACGCTTGCTGTTCCAGGAGGCGGCCGTCGATGCCAGCACTGGCCAGGTGACCATGCGAGCGGAACTGCCAAATCCGGACGGCGACTTGTTGCCGGGGCTTTATGTGCGCGTGCTTATCGAGCAGGGCGTCGATCAGAATGCTCTCGTCGTTCCCCAGCAATCGCTGCTTCGCGACGCAGGGGGCAATGCTCAGGTCTATGTCGTCAAGGACGACAACACGGTTGAGCTGCGCACCGTCGAAGTCGAACGCGCCCTTGGCACCAACTATCTGGTCTCGGACGGTCTGGGGATTGGCGACAAGGTCGTCGTCGAAGGCTTTCAGAAGATCGGTCCGGGTGCACCGGTCAATCCAGAGGAATGGCAGCCCGCGGTTGCTGCTGCCTCCACCAACGCGAACTAGGTATAAATAATGGCTCGTTTTTTCATCGAGCGGCCGGTCTTTGCCTGGGTCGTCGCTATCTTCATCCTTGTCGCAGGCATCCTTGCCATCCCCAACCTACCCGTGGCGCAGTATCCCAACGTCGCGCCGCCGCAGGTCTCTGTTTACGCCACCTATCCCGGCGCCTCGCCAGAGGAAATCTACCAGAGCGTTACGCGTCCGCTTGAGGACGAGCTCAACGGCGTCGACGGGGTGATCTACTTCGAATCGACGTCCGATTCCTCGGGCATGGTGTCGATCACCGCGACCTTCGAGACTGGCACCGAGCTGTCCAAGGCGTCCATCGACGTTCAGAACGCCGTCCGGCGTGTGGAATCGCGCCTGCCGCAGATCGTTACCCGGCTGGGCGTGCAGGTCCAAGAGGCCAGTTCCGGCTTCCTGATGATGGTGGCGCTGGTGTCCACCGACGGCTCCATGGATGCTGTTGCGCTGGGCGACTATCTCAGCCGCAACGTCACAAGTGAAATCGCCCGCATCGAAGGTGTCGGTCGTGCGCAGGTCTTTGCATCGCAGCGCTCCATGCGGGTCTGGCTCGATCCGGACAAGATGCTGGGCCTGAACCTGACCTCGGGTGACGTTACGGCAGCGATTGCGACCCAGAATGCCCAGGTGGCTGCTGGTCGCATCGGTGCACAGCCCAACCCGATCACGCAGCAGATTTCTGCCAGCGTGCTCGTCAGCGGGCAGTTGAGTACGCCCGAGGAGTTCGGCTCCATCGTGCTGCGGGCCAACCCGGATGGCTCTGCCGTGCGTCTGCGCGACGTCGCCACGATTGAAATCGGCGCCGAAAGCTACGGCTTCTCGACGCGCATCAACGGCCAACAGGCTGCCGGCTTTGCGGTGCAGCTCGCCCCGAGCGGCAACGCGCTGTCGACGGCGGAAGCCGTGGAGCACAAGATGGAAGAGCTGTCTCAGTTCTTCCCGCCCGGCGTTGTATTCGAAATTCCGTACAACACCGCGCCTTTCGTCGAAGTCTCGATCGAGAAGGTGATTCACACGTTGATCGAGGCCATGGCTCTCGTCTTCGTCGTGATGTTCATCTTCCTGCAGAGCTTCCGCTACACCTTGATCCCGACTTTGGTGGTGCCGGTGGCTCTGGCGGGCACCTGTGCTGTCATGCTGGCGGCAGGCTTCTCGATCAATGTGCTCACCATGTTCGCCATGGTGCTGGCCATCGGCATTCTCGTTGACGACGCCATTGTGGTGGTCGAGAACGTTGAACGCATCATGGCTGAAGAAGGGCTTCCGCCCCTCCAGGCCACGCGCAAGGCCATGAAGCAGATATCGGGTGCCATCATCGGCATTACGCTGGTGCTGTCGGCGGTTTTCGTTCCGCTTGCCTTCACGGCCGGAGCCGTGGGCGTCATCTACCAGCAGTTCAGCCTGACCATGGTGACCTCGATCATCTTCTCGGGCATCCTGGCGCTGTCCCTGACGCCGGCCCTGTGTGCCACGCTGCTCAAGCCGATCAAGCCCGGCCACCACGAGAAGCGGGGCCCCTTCGGTTGGTTCAACCGCGGTTTCAGCCGCGCAACCGGCGCCTATTCTTCCGGCATCGGCTGGATCATCCGGCGTGCTGGTCGGTTCATGGTCATCTACCTGGCGCTGATCGTTGGTCTTGGCTACGCCTTGCTGCAGTTGCCCACTTCGTTCCTCCCCAACGAGGACCAGGGCTTTCTGATCGTCGATATGCAGGCTCCTCCGGGCGCCAGCAACAATCGCATGGCCGAGATCACCCAGCAGGTCGAAGGCATTTTCCAGGGCGAAGAGGCTGTTCAGGACATCGCTGCCATCAACGGCTTCAGCTTCTCGGGCGCCGGCGACAACGCGGGTCTTGCTTTCGTGACGCTCAAGGATTGGAAGGAGCGCGACGAAACCAATTCGGCCGACGCGATTGCCGGCCGGGTCAACGGAGCGCTGTTCGGCCTCAAGGACGCGATCTCGTTTGCTCTGTCACCACCGCCTATCGCAGGCCTGGGCACATCCAACGGCTTCACGTTCCGCCTGCAGGACCGTGGTGCACAGGGACAAGCGGCCCTGGCAGCCGCGAGCCAGCAACTCATGGCAATGGCGTCGCAAAGCCCGGTGCTTGCGGGGCTGCGTGTCGAAGGCATGCCTGACACCGCCCAGATCCACCTTCTCGTCGATCGCGAAAAGGCCAATACGTTCGGCGTAGCCTTCTCCGATATCAGCTCGACCATCGCCACCAACCTTGGCTCCGCCTATGTCAACGACTTCCCCAATGCCGGCCGCATGCAGCGCGTCACGGTGCAGGCGAACGAGGGCAAGCGAATGCAGGTCGATGATCTGCTCGATCTGACCGTCCGCAACTCGAACGGAGGCATGATCCCGCTTTCGACCTTTGCGCGCGCGGACTGGCGGCTGGGGCCTGCCCAGATCGTTGGCTACAATGGCTATCCTGCGGTTCGTATCGCCGGTGCCGCAGCTCCAGGCCATACATCAGGCGAAGCTATCGCCGAGATGGAGCGTCTGGCCGCACAGCTGCCATTGGGTTTTGGCTATGAATGGACCGGGCAGACCCTGCAGGAAATCCAGTCGGGCAGCCAGAGCATCTTCCTGATGGGCCTGACAATTGCCTTCGTGTTCCTGCTCTTGGCGGCGCTCTATGAAAGCTGGTCCATCCCGCTCTCGGTGATGCTCGTGGTGCCACTCGGCATCATCGGCTCCGTGCTGGCGATCATGTTGCGAGGAATGTCGAATGACGTCTACTTCACGGTCGGTCTCATCACGATCATCGGGTTGTCCGCCAAAAACGCCATTCTGATCATCGAGTTCGCTAAGGACCTCTGGGCTGAAGGGACGCCCTTGCTCGAAGCAACCGTCCAGGCTGCACATCTGCGGTTCCGTCCGATCATCATGACCTCGCTGGCCTTTACGCTGGGGGTGGTTCCCCTAGCCATCGCTACTGGTGCTAGCTCGTCCAGCCAGAATGCCATCGGCACGACGGTTCTGGGTGGCATGATCGCGGCAACGCTTCTGGCGGTCGTGTTCGTGCCTGTGCTCTTCGTCTTCGTGATGCAGCTCTTCCGGGTAAAACCGAAGCGCGTCGACGCGGGCCATGAGCTCGCAACGGCGCCAGCCCCGGCTGAGTAAGCCTTCAAAACGGGCAGGGCGGCTCAACCGCCCTCTCCCAATCGATCCAATGAACGGTGAAACCGTGAATGTTGAAATGCTGTGCCTCTCGATCCTGTTTGAAGAACAGGCAACGGGGTACGAGATAAACCAGCGGTTCAAGTTGGGAGAAGAGGCACTCTTCGCCGAAGCCAGCGTCAGCGCAATCTATCCCGCACTGCGCAAGCTCGAACACAAAGGTTTCGTCGACGTCCGGGTGCAGCCGCAGGCCGGCAAGCCGGCCCGCAAGATCTATCGCATTACCGATTCTGGGCGCGAGGCATTCCAGGCCATGCTGAACGAGCCCTTAGCCGACGACACCTTCGAGAGCCCGTTCCTCTATTTGATGCGGTTCGCTCATCTGCTTCCGCGTGAGGTGATCATCGATCGCATCGCATCGCGCGAGCGTCAGCTTGCAGCGGAGCTGACCTGCATCGGCGCTCTGATGCGCGAACATGGAACCGACGAGCGCCGCCGCTGGCTTTTGGAACAGCGCCAAGCGATGGCCCTAGCCCTGAAAGACAGTTTGGCGGCAGTGCTTCAACGCTGTAGCCGAACCAGCTTCAGCCCATTCCCAGAACGAGCACGTCGCGGGCAGGCACAGTGAACTTGCCCGCCGAGGACCCGGCTGCTTCACCCCAATAGCAATGGCCCGCGTTAAATGCCCCGGTGGCTAATGTGACGATCGTCTCCTGCGCCTCGCGGGTGGGGTTGATCAACCACAGCACTTTGCCTTGCGGGCCATCGTGCAGGCGGGCCTGCAAGACGTGGTTCGAGACGGCAACGTGCTGCGTCTTGCCTGTCCAGGCGAAAACATCAGCGAAATAGCCGAGGTTTTCCGCGTTGGAGGTCTTGAAGTAGGCGACGCCGGGATGCGTGCCAACCAGCAGTGATCTGCCGCTGCCGTGCTGGTTCTCAATCACGGCGATCCGGCCATCACTGAACTTGCCACGAACGGTACCGGTCGTGGGCGTATAGGACTGCAGAAACCCGCCGCCGACCAGTGTCTTGCCGTCGAAATCGAAGCGAATGCGGTTGGCGATATCGGGCATGAACTCGACTTCGTTCTCCCGTGCGCCGAACACCGCGTCGAGCCCGCTATTGGGCTGCACCGTGCCAACCTTGCCGCGGTCGCCGAAATAGCCGGGTGTCGCTTCTGAAATCAGCGTCCCGCCACCAGCAACCCAGTCGGCCAGGACTTTGGCGTGTTCAGCCGTAAGCATGATCGGGTAGGGGGCGTAGATGGTGTCGTACTCGGCGATATGGTCGATATGAACCCAGTCGGCCTGGATGTTGTTGTCGAAGAAACCCCGATAAGCGCCCCACATGGCTTCGCGATAGGTCTCGGGCTTGTGTCTGTGATTGAGCAAATAGTCCCACGCCTGCGCTTCGGGGATTACCAGAATGCCGACATCCCCTTTGACCGGCTTTGTCTCGAACAGCGGCTTCTGCTCTGGGGCGTTGGCCCATTTGCCGATAGCGCTGGCCATGTCCGAGCGGGGCGTGCGCGAGCCGTCCATGCCGTAGGAGCCAAACGCGCCAAATAGCGGACCGTCGAGCAGCGGGCGGTAGCGCAGATTCATAACGCCCGTGGCGCCGGCGGCGAAAGACGTCATGGTCAGCAGCCGAATGTCCTCCGGCTCCATCACCCGGCCATCTTCCTTGTCGCGGCCAAGCACCTGCGGCTGCAGCCATAGCGGGCCACCGGGCCGCTCTGCATGCCACCACTTCTTGCCGCGTGCGGCCGCACGGGTGAGATCGGGGCCGAAGAAATTCTGCCAAGTCTTGAAGCCTCGGCGGCTGGGAACCCAGGTCAGGCCGTATAGCTCGACTTTGGACGCCGCGAGCCAATCGTCGGAACCGTTGGCCGCCATATTGGGGATGGCGCCGCCGACGCCATGGGCAGCAATGAGGCATTCCTGATCGATCGCGCGGATCGTATCGATCTTGAACTGCATCTGGTCGTAGTAGTTCTGCTTCTTGAACTCGAGCCAATCGAGGTTTTCCGGGTAGGCGGCAATTTCGTGCGGCGGTTCGATATCGTCCCATTCCGCATAGGAATAGCGATACCAAGCCTGTGCCAAGGTATCTAGATCGCCATATTTCGCCTTCAACC
The DNA here is from genome assembly GCF_003056355.1 of Devosia naphthalenivorans. Taxonomy (GTDB): domain Bacteria; phylum Pseudomonadota; class Alphaproteobacteria; order Rhizobiales; family Devosiaceae; genus Devosia; species Devosia naphthalenivorans. Next base: position 236,350 of record NZ_PYVW01000003.1, on the reverse strand, counting down.
AAAGCCGGAAGTCGTCCTTCATGAAGGGGGAATAGTCTACCTCTGCCGAATAGTTGACCTCGTTCCACACATCATAGCCGAGAAGGCCCGGGTGACCCTTGTAGCGGGTCGCCAGCGTAGTGAGGAACGCCCCGACGGCGTCCTTCACTTCGGGCGCATTCATGGTCAGCGAGCCTGCGCCGCCACCATTGTTTGCGAACCCGCCTGTGGCGGCACTCACGCCCATATTGGACGACAGCGGCCTGCCATCGGCGCGGAGTTGGCGCGCGTGGGCGAACTTGCGGTAGGCCCAATCGGGCGCGGTATGGGTGAGCTCGGCAATGACGGTCCTGAAGCCGTTCTTGGCGGCCAGGTCCATCTGCCGGTCATAGTCTTCCCAATCATAAACGCCGGGCTTGCGCTCGATGGCCGACCACATGAACCAGTGACGGAAGACGTTCATTCCGTCTTCGGCCGCCACGCCATAGTCCCGGTCCCAATCCTCCCGGGGCGGATTGGACTTGCGGAAATAGACCGCACCGAACGGAACCTGGGGGAGTTTGTCGAGAGGCATGGGAGCATTCCTTGGGCAAAGTGGCATCGTCCGGCGGAAAGCCGCCGCTCAAAAATTCGGGTAGTGGATGGCTGAGGCTAGCTTTCGGTGCCGGCCAGCGCCTCCAGGGTGCGGATCAGTGCCGAGTGGTCCTTGTCGCCGTCGCCACGCGCGATGGCCGCATTCATCAACTGCTGGGTGGCGCTGGTATTGGGCAGCGCGATATCGAGCGACTTGGCTGCGTCGATGGCCAGCGACAGATCCTTGCGATGCAGCCGGATACGAAAGCCGGGATCGAAGATGCGCTTGACCATGCGCTCGCCATGCACTTCGAGCACCCGGGACGCCGCAAAGCCGCCCATCAGCGCCTCGCGCACCTTGGCAGGGTCGGCGCCGGCCTGCTTGGCAAACAACAGCGCCTCGGCAACCGCCTCGATGTTGAGGCCGACGATGATCTGGTTGGCGACCTTTGCGGTCTGGCCATCGCCATTGCCGCCGACCAGGGTGATGTTCTTGCCCATGGTCTGGAACAGGGGCAGCGCCTTGTCGAACACTGCCTGCTCGCCACCCACCATGATGGTGAGCGCGGCGTTCTTGGCACCCACTTCGCCGCCCGAAACCGGTGCATCGAGATAGTTGCAGCCCAAGGCGCGGATGCGCTCCGCAAAATCCTTGGTGGCGACCGGCGAGATGGAACTCATGTCGATGACGAGCTTGCCGGCGGACAGGCCAGCGGCAACCCCATCGGCCCCGAACAGCACCGCCTCCACGTCCGGCGTGTCGGGCAGCATCAGGATGATGACGTCCGAGGTTTCGGCAACGGCACGGGCGCTATCGAGCGCAACGCCGCCCTGATCGACCAGGAACTGCGAGACTTCCTTGACCCGGTGCAGCGCGACGCTGTGGCCCGCAGCAATCAAATGGGCGGCCATTGGACGGCCCATGAGGCCCAGGCCGATAAATCCGATATTCATGGGACGTTCCTTACAAGTAGGGTTTCATCCAGCCGAGGCCAGCTGTGGTGCCGGCCTTGGGCTTGTATTCGCAGCCAACCCAGCCGTCGTAGCCAAGCCGGTCGAGTTCGGAGAGCACAAAGCCGTAGTTGATCTCCCCGGTGCCGGGCTCGTTGCGGCCCGGATTGTCGGCAATCTGTATATGGCCGATGCGGTCCTTGAGCCGGGCATAGGTCGACACCAGATCGCCCTGCATCACCTGGGTGTGGTAGACGTCGAACTGGATAAACAGATTGTCCGACCCCACCGCATCCAGGATGCGCTCGGCATGGTACGTGGTCGAGACATGGAAGCCCGGCATATCGCGCAGATTAATCGGCTCTAGCAACAGCTTGATGCCTGCATCAGCAAGGCGGGGCGCGGCGTATTTGAGATTGGCGACGAGCACGGCGTCGCGCTCTTCGGCTGAAGTGCCGGCGGGGGCGATGCCCGCTAGGCAGTTGATCTTCTGGCAGCCCAACGCCTGACCGTAGCGAATGGCGGTCGCGATACCCTCTTGAAATTGCTCCACACGATCGGCGTGGCAACCGATACCGCGCTCCCCAGCGCTCCAGTCGCCTGGCGGCAGGTTGAACAGCGCCTGCGTAAGGCCATTCGTCTGGAGCGCAGCCGCGACCTCTTCAGCCGGGAAGAGGTAGGGTTCGACATATTCCACGGCCTTGAAGCTGTCCTTGGCCGCCGCGGCGAAGCGGTCGAGGAAGGACAGTTCGGCATAGAGGAACGAGAGGTTAGCAGAAAATTTGGGCAATGAAAGTTCCTCAGGCGGTAAAGCGGGTGCGGTGCATCATCCGCTTGTGACGCGGATCAGGATGCGGCACGGCGGAGATCAGGCTCTTGGTATAGGGCTGCTGCGGATCGGTGCAAATCTGCTCGGCGCTGCCCATTTCCACCAGCTTGCCGCGGTGAAGCACGGCGACGCGGTCGCAGAAATAACGAACCACCGAAATGTCGTGTGAGATGAAGATGAAGCTCAAATCCAGCCGCTTCTGGATGTCGAGCAACAGATCCAGGATCTGCGCGCGGATCGACACGTCCAGCGCCGCCGTGGCTTCATCCGCAATAATGATCTTGGGGTCGAGTGCCAGAGCGCGGGCAATGCCGATGCGCTGCCGCTGTCCACCCGAAAAAGCATGCGGATAGCGCTCCATGACCATCGGGTCGAGCCCGACCAGTTCTAGCAATTCCCCCACCCGCTTCTCCAGCGCCGCACCACGCACCTTGCCGGAAACAATCAAGGGATCGCCGATCACTTCCTTGACCGTCATGCGCGGATTGAGCGAGGCAAACGGGTCCTGGAACACCAGTCGCACGTCACGGTGGAAGTTTTTGAGCTGGCGCTTGCTGAGCCCCGTCACATCGACCGGTTCACCCTGGCCGAAATAGGTGACCTGGCCCGATGTCGGCTCCACCGTGCGCAGGATCAGCCGCCCGAGCGTCGTCTTGCCCGAGCCGCTTTCGCCCACAATGCCCAGATTTTCGCCGGGATAGAGATCGAGGCTGATGTCGTCGACCGCCTTGACGGCAAAGTCATTGCCGCCAACCCAGGAGGTCGAAGCGCCATAGATCTTGTTGAGATTGCGCACGCTCAGCACCGGCTTGCGGTCCGCGGGCAGGGCCGTTGCGCGGGTGCTGGCGCGCGGGTTCTGCTCGAGTTTCACCGTCGAACCCAGCAGGCGCTTGGTATAGGCGTGCTTCGGATTATGGAAGATCTCGTCTGTGCTGCCGGCTTCGACGATACGGCCATAGTGCATCACGGCGACGGCGTCTGCTACCTCGGCAACCACGCCCATGTCATGGGTGATCAGCAGCATGGCCATGCCGCGACTGACCTGTAGCCGCTTGATCAGGTCGAGGATTTCGGCCTGCGTCGTCACGTCGAGCGCCGTCGTCGGCTCGTCCGCGATCAGGATTTCCGGGTCCGCCGCCAGAGCCATGGCGATCATTGCGCGTTGGCGCATGCCACCGGAAAACTCGAACGTGTACCGATCGATCATCTTGTCTGGATTGGGTATTTCCACCTGCCGCAGCAACTCGATTGTTTCGGCGCGCGCCTGTTGTTTGTTCATCCGCCGATGCAGAAGCAGCGCCTCGATGATCTGGCTGCCGATGGTGTGGACCGGGGAAAGCGAACTCATCGGCTCCTGAAAAATAAGCCCGATGCGCCCACCACGAATCTTGAGCAATTCAGGGCTGCGCTCGGTCAAAGGCGCAATGTCGATATCGCCATTCTTGCCGGCCAGCAGGATACTGCCGGAAGCAATGGACCCGTTGCGATCGAGGATACGCAGCAATGCCCGGGCGGTGACCGACTTACCCGAACCGCTCTCGCCAACAAGGCACAGCGTCTGGCCACGGCGCAGCTCGAAGTTGACATCGCGCACGGCGTGAAGAATTTCCGTACGCAGCCGGAAGTCGAGGCTCAGATTCTCGACCTTGAGCACGACGTCGCCGGCCTGGCCCTGTTGATTGCGTTCGGTTTTGACGGCTTGCATCTGCATGGCGTCAGCTTTCATAGGGGTCGGCGGCGTCGCGCAGGCCGTCGCCGAGGAAGTTATAGGCAAGCACCGTCAACACCACGGCCGCCGAGGGCCAGATCAGCAGCCACGGCGCGTTCGCGATAGTGCGCACATTCTGCGCGTCCTGCAGCAGCACACCCCAGGAAACCACCGGTGCCTTGAGGCCGATGCCAAGGAAGCTCAGGGCTGTCTCGGCGACGATCATCGTCGGAAGCGCCAGGGTCACCACCGCGAGGATGTGACTGGTGAGGGAGGGGAGAATATGCCGGAAAATCAGCCGGCGCTCGCTCGACCCGTCCAGCCTCGCGGCAGTAACGAAGTCTTCGCTGCGTAGGGCAAAGAACCGGCCACGCACTTCGCGCGCCAATCCTGTCCAGCCGAACAGCGAGACGATGAGGGTAATGACGAAATAAACCGTCAGGGGTGACCAGGTGAGCGGGATAGCCGCTGCCAGTCCCAGCCAGAGCGGAATGGTAGGCATCGAGGAAATGACCTCGATGACGCGTTGCACAACCAGGTCGACCCAGCCGCCATAAAAGCCGGAGATGGAACCCAGCACCACGCCGAGCAAAAGGCTGATGGTGACCCCGATCAATCCGATAGACATGGAAATGCGAGTGCCGTGGATAAGGCGGCTGAACAGGTCGCGGCCCAATTTGTCGGTGCCCATCAGGTACATGGTGTCGTTCGGGCTGAGCGGGCCGATGAGATGGATGTCGGACGGAAACTGGCCCCACAGCTTGTAGGGCGCACCTCTGACGAAAAAGCCGACAGGCACGACCTGGCTGTCATCGATCGCGTAGGATCTGCGCAATGAAGCCTGGTCAACCGTCATGGTGTAGCCGGTGACGTGCAACTGGAAGTGTCGATTGCCCTCGGCGTCGGTCGTGAAGAGCCGCAGTTCCTGCGGCGGAGCGTTGGTGAACTGTGGCCGGGCCGTCTCGGGCAGGGCAGGGGCCAGAAATTCGGCAAATATACCAACCAGAAAAAGCATCAGGATGATAACGCCTGCAACGAGCGCCACCTTGTTGCGAGAAAACTTGGCCCACATCAACTGCCAGGGCCCGGCCACCGCGGTTTGCACCGGCTTGCCGGCCTTGAGGGCAGAGACCGCGGGTCCTGCTTCGGGCGCTTCGTCGATAAAAGTGTGCTCTAGCATCAGTTGAACCTGATCCGGGGGTCGAGAAGGGCCAAGAGGATGTCCGAAATCAGCATGCCGACCAGCGTCAGCACGCCCATGAGGAGGATGAAGCTGCCCGCCAGATACATGTCCTGGCTGATCAGCGCCCGCAGCAGCAGCGGGCCGGCCGTGGGCAGGTTGAGGACGATGGCCGTGATGGTCACGCCGGAGATGAGTTCGGGCAGCACCCAGCCGATGGCTGAGACGAACGGGTTGAGCGCGATGCGGACCGGATACTTCACCACGGCTCGATATTCGGGCAGGCCCTTCGCCTTGGCCGTGATGACATAGGGTTTGCTCAGTTCATCCGTGAGATTGGCGCGCAGGATGCGGATGAGCGCCGCGGTGCCATTGGTGCCGATGACGATGATCGGGATCCAGAGGTGCGCCAGCAGGTCCACGAATTTGCCCCAGCTCCAGGGTGCCTCGACATATTCAGGCGAGAACAGCCCGCCCACGCTTTGGCCGAAATAGCGGTAGCTGAAATACATCAGCGTAAGCGCCATGATGAAATTGGGAATGGCGAGGCCAATGAAGCCCAGCAACGTAAAGCCGTAGTCCCCCACCGAATGGCGGCGCATGGCCGAATAGATGCCGATGGGCAGCGACACCGCCCAGACGAACAGCAGTGAGGCCAGCGAAAGGGCAAGAGTGGAACCCATGCGCTCCCAGATCAAATCGGCCACCGGCCGGTTCCATTCGAAGGAATAGCCGAAGTCTCCGCGGAACAGGATGCCGGTGATCCACTTCCAATATTGCAACCAGATCGGATCATCGAAGCCATAGCTGCGGCGCAGCGCTTCCAACTGCTCCGGATCGACGTTTTGCCCGCTGTCGGCCATGGTGGCCAGCATCGAGGTAACGTAGTCGCCCGGCGGCAACTGGATGATCATGAAGGCGATAAGCGACATGCCGAACAGTGTCGGGATCATGTAGATCAGCCGCTTGATCACGTAGTTCAGCATGACAAACTCGCCTAAGCCCAGGTGACGTGTATGACTTCGATCGTGTCGATGGACGGCACCACCACGTTCACGCGGCCGTCGGCAACAGTGCTCTCCACCGCGCCGCCGCCTACCAGCAATTCGGCCTGACCGAACTGCTTGCCTTGCGGAATAGCGATGGAAACCTCCTGCCGGCCAACGGGATAGACCTCGCGGATCGGCCCCTTCATCATCATGGGATTGGAGAGATTGTTGAGGATGATCGCAAGCCCGCTTGCGTCTTCACGCACACAAAGATCGAGCACCGAGCGTCCCCTGATCTCCACATCCGGGCGCTTGCTCAAAGCCCAGCGCACTACATTGCCGATCAGGCGGGAATGGTCGGCCGCCAGCACCTCCCAAAGGATGCCCCCGATATTCCAGGGAATGTAGACAGTCCGCCCGCCCGAGGCATGCTCGCGCGTGACGACAGCGGCCCCCTTCGGTTCTTCGCGTGGATAGACTTCCTCCATCGGCAGGTCGGGGAAATCAGGCACAAACAGGAAAGGCTGGACGGCGTCGGCAATCGTATCCACCGCCAGAAGCCTGGTGCCACCCATGATACGGTTGGCGCCGTCAAAACCTTCCGAGATCGGGTGCGATCCGTTGATCGCGACATAGGTGTTCTTGACCGGACCGCGCGCGGGCTTGGTCATGGTCACGCCCAGCAGCTTGCCCAGGGCAATGGCGTTGCGCGGTTTGTTGTCCGCCGTGCGGGTGGAAGTCTCGTGCGCCGCAACCACCGAACCGCCGCGTGCTACATACTCTTCCAGAGCCGTGATTTGCTCGTCGGAAAGGCAGGTGGAGTTCGCAAGGATGATGACCTTAAAGCGATCGAGCTGCGCCGCCGACATGGCTTGGTCGGAGGCCATTTCGAAGGGAATCTTGGCTTCGACCAGAGCCATATAGAAACCCAGATCATCGGCCTCCGCCTGGCGCTTGCTCCCCTGCCCATGGTGGCGAAGGGTGGTCGCAGGATCAAGGATCGCGATCTCCGCCGTTGGCGTCATGCGGCTCAGGATCGGTTCAAGATCGGCATGCAGCCCGAAACTGTCGGCGACAGGCTCAATCCAGCGGGTATCGGGCACAACGCCGTTGAATTTGGTGAACCAGGGCAGCAATCCCTGCGTGGTGCCATCGTCGATCCATGCCTGGATTTCGGCACCAGAGGTGACCGAGTCCTTCCAGCGATATTCTTCTTCCGGCCCGATAGAGGTGATGAGAATGGCGGGCCGCTCACGGAATGTGGCGCGCATGCGCTTGCCGTTGCGGCCACTCATCCACACCGGCTCAGTGCCACGACGACCTTGGTCGTCGACGCACAGGAATGGGCAATAGCGCTCGATGATGTCGAGATCGAATTCGGTCAGCGACACCGAGCCCATGTTGGGAATGAAGCTGGTGTGCGGCTTGATCACCTTCATCACCTCGTCCCATTCCACGACCAGTCGGCTCAGCACACCGCGGCGCCACGCCGTCCAGGCGAGCCATGCAGGGTTGTCCAAGCTCTCGTCCATCGGCAATTCGTGACCGGACGCAGCACGGAAATTGGTCTTGCAGCTATCGCAATAGCACACACCATGGCCCTGCCAGCGGTTGGCAAAAATGGCGTCGATGTCGTAGTTGGCGGTGATCTCCTTGAGCACTTCGGGCATGAACTTGAAGTTGTAGTCCGAATAAGCGCAGGTGATCCAAACTTCCGGGAAGGCCCAGTGGCGGCGCTTGTTGCCCTGCTTGTCGACGGCGATCCATTCGGGATGCGCATCGGCGGCATCCTGGTGGATGGCGTGGGGGTCGACGCGCGCCATCACATGCATGCCGAGCTTGCGGGCGCCGGCTACGAGGTCACCAAATGGATCGCTGTCGCCGATGAATTTGGAAACGTAGTGTAGCGGCACCTTGGACGGATAATAGGCGACATAACCGCCCGCGCTGATGCAGGTGGCATTAGAGCGTGTCCGCTTGAATATGTCGAACCATACCGCCGGGTCGTACTTGACGGGATCGTCCTCGGCCAGGGTCAGCTGGGTCCAGCGCGTGGCCGACTTGTACCAGTCGGGTGTACGAAGGTGGTCGGTGGATTGCGCCTTGGAGTCGAGCATGTCTGGTCCCGGATAAAGGGTAAGGGAGAGCCCTCGCCGGTCCTGGGAAGAACCGGCGTGGCGATTGATGATGGAAGCGCCGATCAGGCCTTGAAGAACTGCTCGGGTCGCGCTGGGCCGGGCGTTGGCCAGCCAAACGAGTTCGGCATGGTCTCCGGCAGGTTGACGACATCGTTCTTGACGATGCCATAGCCATCGGCTGGCAGACTCACGCCGAAGGTGAAGAACAGATCGGCCGCGTTCTGCAGCACCTGCGCCATCAACTCGTTCTGCTTGGCCGGTTCGGCTGTGGCGACCAGCGTGCGATAAAGATCCTGCTGCGCCTTTACTGCCTCTGGTGGCTCGATGGCTGCTTCGTTGTCGGGCTGGGTGTAGTAAAGCGACCAGCCGGGTGCATAGAAGCAGTTGTTGTTGATCGGCACGTAGAAGCGGGCGTCGAGCATCGCCGCGATGCCGGAGTTGGCGCCGAACTGGTGCGCGGTTGCGTCATATGCACGGCCGCGGCGCACACGTTCTTCCCAGAGAGAGCGGTCCATGGTGCGCATCTGCGCATCGATACCGACAGCCTGGAACATGGGAATGGCCAGTTCGAACATGTCGAGGAAGGTGGTGCGCGTCTGGTCGATCTCGAAGATGATCGAAACGCGACGGCCCTCGGAATCCAAGCGATAGCCTTCGCCATCCTTGTCGGGGATGATCGCGTCGAGCATCTCGTTGGCCTTGGCCGGGTCGTACTCGGTGAATTGCTTGGCCAATTGCTCATTGTAGAGCGGATCATCTTCCCGCATTGAAGGCTGGGCCGGCGAGCCCTGGCCCACGAACACCGCATCGATCAGTGCCTGCCGATCGATCGAAAGGGAGAGCGCCTGCCGGAACTCGATGGTGTTGAACAGCTCGTTCTTGGCCGGATCCTCATGGTTCAGATTGAGCTGGAAGGCCATCACGTTGGCCGCCGTCTCCTTGAGGGTATAGAAGTGATAATCCCCGGATTCCTGCCCATCGAACAGCACCGGCTTGTTGGCCGGGGTGGCGATATATTGGTCCATGATGTCGATTTCGCCCTGCAGCGTCTTGAGCAGCAGCACTTCTGGGTCGGCCACCATCTGGTAGACGATGCGATCGAAATAGGGAAGTTGGGTGCCCTCGGTATCAACCTTGAAATAGTAGGGGTTGCGCGTGGCGATTGCCTGCTCGGTGCTTGAGCCGGGTGCGCTCTCGAACAGCCAGGCATTGAGCGTTGGACGGTTGCCGTTCTGGAAGAACGTGTTGTCATCCAGCATGCCGATCTCGCGCTGGAACAGGGCGATCCAGCTTTCAAGGCCCTCCGCCTTGGCAAGGGCCTCGGCCTCGGGATTGTAGCGGAGATGGAACTGCTCGAGATAGTGCTTGGGCGTGCGGGTCATCTGGTCCTGCTGGGCCCAAGCGAGCTGCTGCACAAAGAAGCCGTTGGGGCCGGGGAAGATGACCTTGAAGGTCTGCTCGTCCACGACTTCGAGCTTGGCCGGCTCGCCATCGACCCGCCACCAGGCATTGCCGCCCAGCGAGGTCTCCTCATCCATGAAGTAGGCGTCGTACCAGAACTGAACGTCGGCCGTGGTGAAGGGATGTCCATCGGACCATTTGTGGCCCTTGCGCAGGGTGAAGGTGTATTCGGTGGCTTCCGGATTGACCGACCAGGATTCGGCGGCGTTTTCCACCAGGCCCGACCACTCGGGATCGAATCGGACCAACGGCTCATAACCCTGATAGCGCACCAGCATCGAAAGCGAGCCGCCGCCCACCAGCGCATGGTTCCAGTCGCCGCCCTGCTGCCCAGGACGCTCCAGAGGCGTGATCACCAGCGGATTGGTAGGTAACCTGTCTGCGACAGGGGGCAGCTCACCCGCGTCGACCTGCGATTTGAGAAAGGCTGACTCCTGAGCCTGAAGCCAGGTTGGCATGGCCAGCGCGCCTGCAAAGGCTGAACTGGCGACGATAAAAGCCCTGCGGCTGATACTTTCCATTTGATCTCCTCCTGCTAACCGCCTGCGACGTTGTTAGCTGAGGTGAGCTTGCGACTCGTATTTCGTTAGGTAAAGCGTTATGTTGATATTGATGTGGATCTGTGGACTACGTTAGCTCTGCTTGCTGGGAAACCGGCGCTGCAGTAAGCGGTTGGGCGTCCCGAGGGTAAAAAATGTCACGCGTGACGCTATCGACGATTGCCAGGCAAACAGGTTTATCAAAGTTCGCCGTTTCGCGTTCCCTCTCTGGCAAGGATGGCGTGAGCGAGGAAACCCGCAAGCGTGTGCTCGACGTGGCGGCGGAACTCGGCTATGCGCGCGCCGCGCCGGAAGTCACCAGCTTGGTGCTGGGCGTGGTGTTCCATGACACCGACCTGATCAATTCCGAGTTGCACCTGCTGATCCAAAGCGGCTTCCAGACGGAGGCGCAGCGCTGCGGCTATCAGGTGCGCATGTGCTGGGCTCATGAGGCCGACGCGGTGGTGGCCTTCGCGCGCGGGTGCAACGGCGTGGCCCTGGTCGGCCCCCATCCGCATGGGAGCATGCAGGCCATCATGGCCCTCGGCGTGCCCGTTGTGCGCAATACATGGATGGACCCGCTGGACCCCTATGACATCGTGTCGGGCACGGACCACGAGGCCGGCTCTGCAGTTGCGGACTTCCTGCTTGGCCTGGGTCACCGCAAGATCGTCTACGTCCAGGGAACGCCGGGCTATCGCGGGCGTATCGAGCGCTTCTATGGATTGCGGGAGGTGCTTGAACGCCATGACGACGTTGTCTTCCGCGAGATGAAATTCCAGGCGGAAATGCGCTTCACCGAACACCTCAAGGAGGTGCACGAGAGCGGCTTTTTCCCCACGGCGTTCTTTTGTGCCCATGACGGCATGGCGCTCACCGTCGTCTCCGAACTCCTGCGCCTGGGCTATCGCATTCCCGAACAGGTTTCGGTGATCGGTTTTGGCGATTATTCAGCGGCGACCCAGATTTCCCCCCAACTCACCACAGTCAAGGTTCACGGCCGCCAGATCGGCAGCGGCCTGGTGCGCATTCTCGATGATCGAATCACCGCGCGTATCGCGCCCGACTTCGCCGTGCGCATGATGTTCGCCTCGCACCTGGTCGTTCGCGACTCGACCGGCCCGGCTCCCGATGATGGACCCAAGCTCACAGCTGCCGGTTAGGACTGCCCATTGGCCTCGCCTGGAACCCTGACGCCCGCGCTGCCGTTCCAGTGCCGCCCACAGAGTACCCAAAATGGATCTTGGCAGTCTGGCGATCTATATCGTCCTTGGCTTCATCGCCCAGCTCATCGATGGCGCTCTGGGGATGGCCTATGGGCTGATATCGACCTCGGCACTGCTTGCTGCGGGAGCGCCTCCGGCAATCGCCAGTGCGAGCGTCCATGCCGCCGAGATGGTGACGACGGGCCTCGCTGCGGGCTCTCACGTCTGGAACAAGAACGTCGATTGGTCGGTGTTCAAGCGGCTGCTGCCGGCAGGCATCGTCGGCGGCGTCATTGGGGCCTATCTGCTCACCGACCTTCCTGAAACGCCGGTCAAGATTTTCGTGGTCGTCTATCTTGCGGCCATGGCACTCCTGATCCTGTGGCGCCTGTTTAGGCAACGGCAACGGCGCAGACGGGCCGGGCGCTTGATCCCGATAGGCGTTGCCGGCGGCTTTCTCGACGCCCTGGGCGGCGGCGGTTGGGGACCCATGGTAACCTCGACGCTCATCGCTCAGGGGGATGAGCCTCGCAGTTCCATCGGGTCGGTCAGTGCATCGGAGTTCTTTGTAACACTGGCCATATCGATCACCTTCATCACTCAGCTCGATCTCGCCAACTATGGTCACATCGTGTTGGGCCTGATCATCGGCGGCGCGATTGCCGCGCCATTTGCGGGCTTCCTTGCCCGTGTGCTGCCGCAAAAGCTGCTGACCGGCATCGTGGCCGTCGTAGTGATCGCCCTCGCCATTTATAATTTCACCCAACTCGGGCTAAATTTCGGCAGCTGAAGCGGTCGTAAACCGGCACTGCACCGTGCCCAAAGCGTCGCAACGGGAACTCCCCGGCAGCGGATGGGATTAACTCCACCATCACAGGAGGACGAAATGCCTGCAAAATCCAAAGCGCAGCAGAAGGCCGCCGGGGCTGCCCTGTCGGCCAAGCACGGCGACACCAAGGTCGGCGATCTGCAGGGTGCGTCGAAATCGATGTACAAGTCGATGAGCGAAAAAGAGCTGCACGACATGGCCTCGACCAAGCGCAAGGGCAAACCCGAACACGCTTCCAAATCTTGAGCGCGTACTCTGCAATTCGGAACGCTCGTGTGAGTGGAAACATCGAAACGGAGCAGGTCTCGCTCCGTTTCGCGTCGAACTGCGCTGTGCGGCGCTGCCCACCTCGGACTTTTTCGGAGCGCTTGTCGATGAGTGAGGCAAAGAACCCCTGGTGGCACACCGCCACCATCTACCAGGTCTACCCACGAAGCTTCTCCGACAGCAATGGTGACGGCATCGGGGACTTGCCCGGCATCATCCATCGGCTCGATTACCTCGCCGATCTGGGGGTCAGCGCCATCTGGCTCTCGCCCATCTTCAAATCGCCGATGGACGACAACGGCTACGACATCTCCGATTACCGCGAAGTTGCGCCGGAATTCGGCACTCTGGCTGATTTCGATCATTTAGTGGCAGAAGCCAAAGCGCGCGGCATCGGCATTATCCTTGACCTTGTGGTCAACCACTCCTCCGACGAACATCCTTGGTTTCTCGACGCTTGCACCGGACGGGACAGCCGCTATCGCGACTTTTACATCTGGCGGGATGCGGCGCCAGGCGGCGGCGTGCCCAACGACATCCCTTCAATTTTTGGTGGTTCCGCATGGAGCTTCCACGAGTCGACCGGTCAGTATTATTTCCACCAGTTCACCCGCCGCCAGCCCGATCTTAACTGGGAAAATCCGGAATTGCGCGCGCAAGTCTACGAGATGATGAACTGGTGGCTCGACCGCGGCATCGCCGGCTTCCGCATGGACGTCATCGACCTGATCGGCAAGGAACCTGATCGCGGCATCACTGCCGAAGGCCCGTACTTGCACCGCTACCTCCAGGAAATGCACGACAAGACGTATGGCGGGCGGGACGTGCTGACCGTGGGCGAAGCGTGGAGTGCCACGCCGAGTTCGGCCTTGCGCTATTCCGGGCGCAACCGGAACGAGCTTTCCATGGTCTTTCAATTTGAACACGTCACCCAGGCGTGGGATCCTGAGCATGGCAAGTGGCGGCCTCGGGACTTTGACCTCGTGGCGCTGAAGAAAGTGCTGGGCAAGTGGCAGCTGGCCTTGGCCGACGATGGCTGGAATTCGCTGTTCTGGGGCAATCACGATCTGCCGCGGGCCGTCTCGAAATATGGCGATATTTCCGGCTATCACACGGAATCTGCGAAGATGCTCGCGACCGTACTCCACCTGCTCAAGGGCACGCCCTATGTCTATCAGGGTGAGGAGATCGGCATGACCAATGTGCCTTTCACCACCATCGAGCAATACAAGGACGTCGAGACCCTCAACATGCACCGCCTTCATCTCGAAGCGGGGCTATCGCCAGACGACTTCATCGCCGGTGCCAATGCGAATGGCCGGGACAACGCCCGCACCCCGATACAGTGGACTGACGCCGAGCATGCCGGCTTCACCACCGGCATTCCTGGATCGAGGTCAATCCGAATTTCCGGCACATCAATGTCGATGCCAGCCTGTCGGATAGCTCATCCATCCTCAACCACTACCGGGCGCTGATCCAGCTTCGCAAGCAGCACCCCGTGATCGTCTACGGCCGCTACCAGAGCTATCTGGATCAGGACCCGCAATTCTTTATCTACACAAGGACTTTGGGCGACCAACGGCTCCTCGTCATTGCCAATTTCAGCGCCAAGGAAGGCACTCTGGAACTTCCCGAGGAACTGCACCTGGCCGGCCAGTGCATCAGCTACAATTATCGACCCTTTGAACGGCTTGGCGCCACATTGCAGCTCAAGCCATACGAAGCCTTCGCGGTTCTCGGCGCCAAGCGCTGAGACTTTGGCGATACAGCTACACAGGTGAGGCATGCACACCGATACCCAGTATTTCATCGACCGACACGATGCGGGCCGCATGCTTGCCGAAGCGCTGGTCGGCAAGGCGCTTGATAACCCCATCGTTTTGGCGCTGCCCCGCGGTGGCGTACCCGTGGCCTTTGAAGTCGCCCGCGCGCTCGGGGCCGAAATGGATTTACTGATCGTGCGCAAGATCGGAGCGCCGAACGCTCCCGAATATGGAATCGGGGCTGTCGTCGGTGGCGCCCACCCGCAAGTGGTGCTGAATCAGGATGCGATGGATAGCGTCCGGCCGTCTCCGGACTATGTTTGGGCGGAAACCGACAGGCAATTTGCCGAGGTCGAACGCCGGCGTGAGGCGTATTTGGGGCAGCGGCCGCCAGCGGAACTGGCTGGACGAACGGTAATCGTTATCGATGATGGCGTGGCAACGGGCGGCAGTGCCAAGGCCGCCTTGCTGGGTATCCGCCAATCGGGTGCCGCCCGCATCATCTTCGCCGTGCCGGTCGGCCCCAGCGACAAGATCGATGAGCTGGCCCAATATGCCGATGAAGTCCTTTGCCTCTATGCGCCCAAGCATTTCCAGGCTGTTGGCCTGCACTACGCCGATTTCAGCCAGACCACCGACGAGCAGGTGAAACACTTGCTCGAAACCGCCCGGCCGACCTCGGCGAAGACACCGCCTCCGCTCTGAGCGCCCTGGTTCAAACCTCCGGCACGCTCAACGGTGCCAGCGCACGCTTTTGCGCTGCGATGCGGAAAGGCGCATTCAGCGCGCCATAGCCGCGATATCCGGCGCCACGTTGCACGATCTCGAAGAAAAATCCTTCGCCCACGTTGGTGGAATAAAGCTGGAAGAATTCGCCTTCCGCATCCCGGTCATAGAGAATGTTGGCGGCGCGCAGCCGGTCCAGCATATCGGCCTCGATGCCAAGCCGGGCCTGCAAATCGTCATAGTAATTGGGTGAAATCTCGAGCGTCTTCATGCCATTGCGGCGCAGCGCATCAGCGGTGGCGAAGATATCGTCACTCGCAAATGCCAGGTGCTGGATGCTCGAGCCGAAGGTTTCCGCAATGAAGCGGCCCGCGAGCGTGCGGTGGCTTTCGGCGCCATTGAGCGTCAGCCGCAAGGACCCAGAGGCATTTTCGATCACTTGGCTGCGCACCAGCCCGGATGGGTCGACGACATCGACCATGGGGCTCTTCTCCGCCACGAATATCGAGCGGTAGAACAGGATCCAGGTCAGCATCTCCTCGTAGTTCATGGTCTGGGCGACATGATCCACGCGCCGCAGTCCGGCGTCACTCCTCTGCTGGGGATCGTCCACCACCTCGAATTCGATATCCCAGACCCGTCCCAGCGGGCTCTTTTCGTCCAGAAAGTAGATAACCCCGCCGCCAATGCCCCGCACCGCGGGAATACTGAGCTGGTCGGGCCCCACGCGCTGGCTGAAGAGCTGGGCCCCCAGCGCCCCCGCGCGTTGCACGGTCGCGGCGGCATCATCCACCATCAGCCCCAGCGCATAGGCCGACGTGCCATGAGTAAGATACGCCGAGTGCGCCAGCCCCTCGCGCTCGGTATTGATGACGATGTTGATATCGCCCTGGCTGAAGCGGTCCACCGCCTTGCTGCGATGCCGGCCGGTGAGCCGGAAACCGAGTTGCCGCAGATGGCCGGCCAGCGTCTCCGCCTCCGCTTCATCGGCCGCAAACTCCACGAACGCGACCCCCTGCACGTCCACGCGCGGCGGCAGTACAGGCACATCGATCGCGATATCGGGCTCCGCGATGCGCACCTGGTCCATCAGGTAAACCAGCGAGCGATGACCATCCGCCGCGATGGTACGCGGCGAGCCGCTGCGGAACTGGTCGTTGAAGATTTCCAGTGAAATCGGCCCGTCATAGCCCGTTGCCGCGACCGCCCGCATGAAGTCGGTTACCGCCAGATCGCCTTCTCCCGGCATGCTGCGGAAATGCCGGCTCCAATAGAGCAGATCCATATCGATCAGTGGCGCATCGGCAAGTTGCACGATGAAGATCTTGTCGCCCGGTATTGACCGGATCGAGTTCGGATCGAGCCCGCGTGACAAGGTGTGGAAGCTATCGAGAATGATCCCGATATTCGCATGATCGGCACGCCGCACGATCTCCCAGGCATCTCGATGGTCGTTCACATGGCGCCCCCACGCCAGGGCTTCATAGCCGACACGCAAACCGTGCCGCGCCGCACGCTCGCCGAGTGCGCGCAGATCGTCGGCAGCCCGATCGATTCCCCCCAGTGCCAGCGGCGACACATTGGAGCAGACCAGCATCAGATCGGTTCCCAATTCGGCCATCAGGTCGAACTTGCGCTCCGCTCGCTCGAACGCCTGACTGCGCTGTGGCTCGGGCAGGCCCTCAAAATCACGGAACGGCTGGAACAGAGTGATGGTGAGGCCGAGATCCGCCACCATGCGCGCCACGTCGCGGGGCGAACGGTCATAGGCCAGGAAATCGTTCTCGAAAATTTCAACGCCATCAAAGCCTGCCGCCGCAATGGCCTCCAGCTTCTCCCGCAGATCGCCGCTGATCGAAACGGTCGCTATCGATGTCCTCACGGTGCTCCCCTCCCATGTTGCATCAAAGAGTACGAACTAGTTAGTACATTTGCAAGCGAGGCTGTGAGGGCGGAGAAAGGGGGCTCCGTCCGAGCTCCGCAATGGTCCTTCTGTTCCCCCTAAGGCAGGACTCTCCAGGTGACACGACCATGCACCACTCACCTCGCCCCTGAGGGGAGAGGTCGGCGCGAAGCGCCGGGTGAGGGGTTCAGCGCCACGGCTCAAGCCGAGAAACCTTCACCCTCCACCTAATTCTTTCCCCAGGAATGCACCTGGCGGGGCAGGGAACACCCCTCAATCATCACTCAGCCGATCCGCCCGCACCATGAACCGCTGCACCATATCTACCGTCTGCCGCCGCAACGACTCCTGATACGCCGCACTACCCACATCCTTGCCAAAGATTTTGGAAAAGGTAGCTCGATTGGAAACGTTGAAAAAACACAGGGCGCTGATCTGCCAATGGATTTCCAGCGGGTCCAGCCCCGGCCGGAACAGTCCTTCAGCCAGCCCCTTGGCATAGATAGCCTCGATATTGGCGATAGCTGTGACATTGAGATCGCGCACAACGCTGGATCTTTCGAGAAATTCGGCATGGTGGATGTTCTCGATCATCACCATGCGGATGAATTCCTCATGCTGGTGATGATGGTCGAACGTGAATTCAACCAGCCGCTGCAACGCTTCGCGCGGCGGCAGGCCCTCGATGTCGAGCTTGGCTTCGCCCTCGCGCACCTGCCTATAGGCATTTTCGAGAGCGCTGACATAAAGGCCCTCCTTGCTGCCGAAATAATAATAAATCATCCGCTTGGACGCGCGGGTCTTCGCCGCAATTTCGTCGATGCGCGCGCCGGAAAGCCCGTTCAGCGCAAATTCCTGCGCCGCCACTTCGATAATGTTCTGCCTGGTTCCTTCCGGGTCCTGCGTACGGGAGGCACCCTCGCGTGCACCGGGCCGTGTTGATGAAACTGAAGTGACCATGCCGTCGCAGCCTTCCCCGGCGGCAATTGACTAAACTAACCAGTTCGTACATTTTGCCGCAAATCGCCTTGCAGCATTTACCGGGTGCCGCGAGGGAAAGACAAGGCCGCTACCGTTTTTCGCGGTATGCGGATGGGAGAGCTGAAGGTGCACATCGCCAGCAACCTGCCGGGGCAACGGCTCCGCACCAGCGTTCTGCACAACCAGCTGCCGCCGCCTGAGGGCATCACCATCGGCTTGGTCGGCCGGGGCATAGCCTCCTCGTTATCGCCACTAATGCACGAGCGGGAGGGTGCCCGGCAGGGTCTCGATTACCGCTACCATTTGATCGACTTCGATCGGCTCGGCCTCGAGGATGCTCACCTGCCTGCCATTCTGGCCGAGGCGCGCGAGCTTGGCTTTGCCGGTCTCAACGTGACTTACCCCTTTAAGCAGGCCGTGCTGCCCCTGCTGGACGATCTGGCGCCCGATGCCGCCGCGATCGGCGCCGTCAACACCGTGGTGCTGAATGGCGCGCGGACCGTTGGCCACAATACCGATTGCTGGGGCTTCTCCGAGAGCTTCCGCCAGGGGCTGCCGGACGTCGCCCGTGGCCGCGTGCTGCAGCTGGGCTCCGGCGGCGCGGGTGCGGCCGTATCGCAGGCATTGTTGCAGTGCGGGGTCAAACACCTCGCCATTTACGATACTGATCCAGAGCGGGCCGTGGCGCTCGCCGCTCGCCTGCACCGGCTGCTCTACGCCGAGGTCGAGGTGGTAACCGAGCTGGCAGCGGAAGCACCATTGGCCGATGGCATCGTCAATGCCACTCCGGTCGGCATGACCAAGATACCCGGTCTACCCCTTGCCACCGAACTGCTCGAATCACGTCACTGGGTGGCCGATGTCGTCTACTTCCCGCTCGAGACCGAACTGATCCAGCTGGCGCGGGGCAGGGGGTGTCCCGTCCTGCCCGGCGGCGGCATGGCCGTTTATCAAGCGGTGCGGGCTTTCGAATTGTTTTCCGCGCGCAAGGCGGACACCGGAGCGATGGCCGCAACCTTCCAGGCGGCAATTGAGGCTAGTGCTGCCGCTCAGTAGTCCCGGCTCCTGCTACCGGCCCCGCTTCTCCTCGATCCGCCCGGTGCCAATTACATGGTCCACGCCACTCCTGATGTGGCTGGTCAGCCTGCTCACGCTGCCCTCGATATCGCGCTGCATGGCCAATTCGAACAGCGCCTTGTGGTCGTGCGTCACCGCGTCGCCCCGAAAACTCTCGGCCAACATGTGGTAACGGATAAAACGGTCGAATACCGACGCATGCAGATTCAGCAGCGTCCGCGAGCCGCAGGCCGAAATCAACGCGTTGTGGAAAGCGAAATCGTAGCGCACCCATTGTGCGGTGCGTTCGATCTCCCCACTCAGCAACTGACCCTCTACGACAGACAGCTTATGGTGGGCGGCCACCACCTTTCCCTCCCAGTCGAGGTCGCCCGCCGCCAGTGACAGCCGCAGCGCGTGGCTCTCGAGCAGCAGGCGTAGATCGGCGACTTCCCGCAGATTGTCAGCAGTGGCGGGCGTCACCTCGAAGCCGCGCTGTCCCTCGGCAACCACGAGATTCTCGCTGGCCAGGCGGTTGAGGATCTCGCGCAAGGTACTGACGCTTGCGCCGTACCGCGTCTTGAGCGTGTCTAGTTTGAGCTTTTTGCGCGGCGGCAACGCGCCGGCAATGATGTCGTCCCGGATGCGGCGGAACGCCAGCTCTGCCACGCCCTCATCGACCGTCGGTTTGTCTTCGCTCAATTTTCGTCTCCGCTTTGCGCCTTGTACCAAAGGGCACCCGAAACGTCAAAGCTACACAAAAGTGTCTGAGGAAAATAAAAACGCATGACGATTTTTGAATGAGCCGCTATTCTGCACTCAATCCGAAACGGTCATTGACTTGAACGAACTGTTTCGTACATTGTGGCGCAAGACGGAAAACGGCAGCAATCAGCTGCGCGTCTAATGAGGATGCCTGCCCCGCAGGCGACATTGGGAGGATTACAATGCGATTTGGTTTTACGCGCCGCGCGGTGCTGCTCGGCGGCTTGATGCTGGCGGCCGCCATGCCCACCATGGCCCAAGATAAGCCGGTGCTGCGGTTTTCCGCCGTGTTCTCGGAACAGGACATCCGCGCCGAGATGATGGATCTGTTCGCCGGCCAGATCGCCGACGAGTTCACGCTTGAGCCGTACTACGGCGGCAATCTGTTTAAGCAGGGCACCGAATTGGTGGCGCTGCAGCGCGGCAACCTCGAAATGGGGAACATCGCCCCGCAGGATATCTCCAACCAGATTCCGGCATGGTCGGCGCTGACCTCGGCCTATCTGTTCCGTGATGCGGCGCATCTGCGTACCTTCTTCGACAGCGATCTCGGCACCGAATTCAAGCAGATGGCCGAGGACCAGTTGGGTGTTCACATCCTTGGGCCGACCTATTTTGGCGCACGTCAGGTTGGCTTGCGTATCGACAAGGAGATCAAGACTCCCGAGGATATGGCTGGCATCAAGCTGCGCATGCCCGGCGGTGACGCATGGCAGTTCCTGGGCACGGCTCTAGGCGCCAACCCGACGCCGATGGCCTATGCCGAGGTCTACACCGGCCTGCAAACCGGCGCCATCGACGGGCAGGACAACCCGCTGCCCAACGTGGAAAACATGAAGTTCTATGAAGTGATGGACCAGATCGTCCTCACCTCGCACCTGGTTGGTTATGACCTGCTGGTGATTTCGAGCGAAACCTTCAACGCGATGACGCCCGAGCAGCAGGAAAAGGTGCAGGCTGCTGCCACCGCCGCCATCGACTTCAGCCAGCAGGCGCATCTGGATCGTGAAGCAGAACTCTTGACCCAATTCGAAGGCGCCGGCCTCAAGATCTATGAGCCCGATCTGGACGCCTTCCGCACCTACGCCCAGCAGATGTATCTGGACTCCGATCTGGCCAAGGATTGGCCCGAAGGCGTAGTCGACAAGATCAACGCGCTCTAGTCTCTTTCGGAATGTGGTGGAGCCGGTCCAACCGGTGCCACCACCCCGGCAAATTCTCCGCCCCGGAGCCGCCCGATGAAGCCTCGACTTGCCGCCCTTGGGGCGTGGCTGCATGCCCGCGCCGAAAACGTTCTTGCAGCCATGCTCGGCGTGATGTTCAGCGTGTTCATCTTGCAGATCGTGTTCCGCTACGTGCTCAACCTGCCGATAGGCTGGACGCATGAAATCAGCGTCATCATGTGGCTCTGGATGGTGTTGTTCGGCACGGCGTTCGTGGTTCGGGACAGCGAGGAAATCCGTTTCGATATCCTCTATGCTTCGGTGAGCGACCGCTGGCGGCGGGCACTCGTGGTGGTCACGGCCATCGCCCTGATCTTCTTTTTCTCCATCTCGCTGCCGGCGGTAGTTGACTACGTCACCTTCATGAAGGTCGAAAAGACCGCCTATCTCAAGATCCGGTTCGACTGGCTCTATTCCATCTACGCCATCTTTGCGGTGGCAGCGATCGTTCGACAATTCTGGCTCGGCTACCAGGCCATCTGGGGCAAGACGCCGGAGGCCTTCGATCCCACCAAGGCAAGTTCCGGCGTATGAACCTTTCCCTCGCTTTCACCCTCGCCCTCGGGCTGATTATCATCCTGTCGGTGTTCGGCCTGCCCATGGGCCTCTCGATGATCTGCGCCTCCGTGCTCTATTTGCTGATGCGCGGGCAGGACATGGGCATCGTTGCCGAGCAGTTCCTAAACGGCATGTATTCCAACTACATCATGTTGGCCGTGCCGCTGTTCATCCTGGCCGCCGAGATCATGAATTCCGGCACGCTTTCCGAGCGCCTGCTGCGCTGGTGCGACGCGGTGGTGGGGCGCTTTCGTGGCGGTCTTGCCCAGGTCAATATCCTCCAATCCATTGTCTTTGCCGGCATGTCCGGCTCGGCCATCGCCGACGCCGCGGGCTCCGGCAAGATGATGCAGCACATGATGACGCAGGATAACAAGTACACGCCCAGCTTCGCGGCTGCGCTGACCGCTGCTACCGCCGTTATCGGCCCCATCATCCCGCCGTCGATCCCGATGGTGCTCTATGCGCTGATTGCCGATGCCTCCATCGGATATCTGTTCCTGGCCGGCGTTGTTCCCGGCCTGCTGATGGCGGGCTTCATGATGATCCAGGTTGGCATTACGGCCCGCACCCGGAACTTCCCGGTCGAAAAGCCGACGCCCCTGCGCGAGCTGCCAAAAATGACCTGGCATGCGCTGCCGGTTCTCTTCATGCCGATCGTCCTGATGTACGGCATCTATGGCGGCATCACCACGCCCACCGAGGCGGCCGCGGTCGCAGCCTTCTATGCGCTGGTGATTTCCGTCGTCGTCTATCGCAGCGTCAGCCTGCCAGCGCTCTATGAAGCACTGTTGACCAGCGCCAAGACCACGGCCTCCATCGGCATGCTGATCGCCGGTGCCCTGGTGTTCAACTATGTCGTGACCGTCGAAAACATCCCCAACAGCCTGAGCGCCCTGCTTCTGGCCTGGGATCTCAACCCGATCACCTTCCTCCTGGCGGTCAATATCCTGCTGCTGGTGCTTGGCTGCCTGCTGGAAGGCACCACCATCCTGCTGGTCATCGTTCCGGTGCTGATTCCGACCGCTCAGGCGCTTGGCATCGACCTGGTGCATTTCGGCGTCGTCGTCGTGGTCAATATCATGCTCGGTCTGATAACTCCGCCCTATGGCATGCTGCTCTTCATCATGACGCGCATCTCCGGTGCCCCGATGCGGGCCATCGTGGGCGATGTCATGCCCTTCCTCTTCGGTCTGGTTCTGGCGCTGATCCTCTTCACCTTCGTGCCCGAAACGGTGTTGTGGCTGCCCAAAATGTTTGGCTATGGAGCCGCGCTATGAAGCCCATCTATGTTTTGAACGGCCCCAATCTCAACCGCCTGGGCAAGCGCGAACCGGCCATCTATGGCACCACGACCCTGGCCGAGGTAGAGCAGATCTGCCGCAGCGCCGCCGGCGACCGACCGGTCGTGTTCCACCAGACCAACAGCGAAGAAAAACTGATCGACTGGGTTCATGAGGCAATCGACGAAGGGGCAGGGATTCTCATCAATCCCGCCGCCTTCACCTTCACTTCGATCGCGCTGCTCGACGCCCTCAAGATGTTCGAGGGCCCGGTCATCGAATTCCACATCTCCAACGTGCACCGGCGCGAAGCGATCTACCACCGCTCCTATGTCTCCATGCGCGCCGACGCCGTCATGGCGGGCCTAGGCGCCACGGGGTATGCGACGGGCATCGCCGCCCTCCTGAACATGATCGAAAGCCGGAGCTAACAAGCTCCGGCCCATTCGCCCTTCGCTATGCCAGCGGGCTATCCACAACCCAACTCGCACCTGAGGTAGAGACCGGCGCGAGGCGGCGGTGAGGGGTTCACCCTCCCGGCTCAAGCCGTACGCCGCCTGACCGCGACATGCTGTAATCAATTACCCGGAGGTTATGTAAACTCCCAACGAATTCATTTCCATCCCGGCCAACGAGTCATCACTATGCGCCGATACGGATGCGAGATCCGGGGAGCAGCGGCATCATGGCCGCTGAGGGAGAACAGAAAACATGTCAAAGCTGCTTCTTGCGAGCCTGACGCTGGCCCTGACCAGCAGTGTTGCCTTTGCTGACACCATAAAGATCGGCGTTGTGGGCCCATTCTCGGGCCCGGCCGCCCTGCAGGGCAAGAATTTCCAGGCCGGTATCGATGCGTGGCTCGCCATCAACGGCAACACGATCGGCGACGATACCATCGAGATCGTCTACCGTGATCTGCCTGCCCCCGATCCGGCTCAGTCCGCCGCGCTGACCCAGGAACTGATCGTCAGCGAGGGCGTGCAATATCTGGCGGGTTATTACTATACCCCGGACGCCATGGCTGCCGCGCCGATCCTTGAGGAAGGCAATGTGCCCATGGTGGTGTTCAACGCCGCCACTTCGGCCATCGTTAATGCCAGCCCTTATGTGGTGCGCACCTCCTTCACCACCTGGCAGACATCGACCCCGATGGCGGCCGTGGCGCGCGAGCGTGGCATCGACAAGGTCATCACCGTGGTGTCCGACTACGGCCCGGGCGTCGACTCCGAAGCCGCGTTCGTTGCCGGCTTCACCGAGGCCGGTGGCGAGATCGTGGAATCGGTCCGCATGCCCATGAACACCAATGATTTCAGCCCCATGATGCAGCGCATCAAGGATTCGGGCGCCGAAGCCGTGTTCGCCTTCCTGCCAGCCGGTCCCGCCACTCTCGGCTTTGTTCAGGCCTATGTCGAAAACGGCCTCAAGGATGCCGGCGTAACGCTGCTGGCGCCGGGCGACCTGACCCAGGAGCCCGATCTGGCCGCTCTTGGCGACAACGCCGTGGGCCTGCTCACCACATTCCACTATGCCGTCAGCCACGACTCGCCCGAAAACGAAGTGTTCGTTGAAGCCGCCTCCAAGGCCATCGGCAGCGCTTCGGAACTGAGCTTCCCCGCCGTCGGCGCTTATGACGGCATGTATGTCATCTCCAAGATGATCGAAGCCACCGGCGGCAACCAGGACGCCGCCGCGGCCGTCGAAGCCGTCAAGGGCCTGTCCTGGGTCAGCCCGCGCGGCCCGGTCTCCATCAACCCCGAAAACCGCCACCTGACGCAAAATATCTACCTGCGCGAAGTCGCCCAGGAGGATGGGCAGTATATAAACCGCGAAATCCAGACCTTCGAAAACCAGGGCGATCCAGGCTGGAAAGCGCCGTAGGGGTATGCAGGCGCAGGCATTTCTGCGCCTGTGCCGCCGCAAACCCCGTGCTGTCCTCGGGCTTGACCCGAGGACCTCGCGTCGCTCGTGCTTGCATTGCAAGTGACCCTCGGATCAAGTCCGAGGGCAGCGCTGCGGCTTAATCACGCGTCTACCTCAAGCCGAAAGGTTTTCCTTGCAAACCATACTCTCCATCGGCGCGGATGCTCTGTCCTACGGCATGGTGCTGTTCATCATCTCCATCGGCCTCAGCGTCACCATGGGCTTGATGAAGGTGGTCAACCTTGCTCATGGCGCCTTCGCCATGATCGGTGGCTATATCGCCTCCTATGCCACCCAGCAGATGGGCTTGCCCTTCGGCGTCGCCATCATTGCCGCCGTCCTCGGCACCATGCTGGTCGCTGTGCCGTTGGAGCGTTTCCTCTATCGCCGCATCTATGGCGCGCCCGAACTTACCCAGGTGCTGATGACCATCGGCATCACCTTTGCCATTATCGGCATTGCCAATTTCGCCATGGGCCCAACGCTCAAGACCATAGCGCTGCCTAGTCAGTTGCAGGGCCCGGTTGACCTGGGGTTCCGCACCATCGCCGCGCACAAGCTGTTTGCCGCCGCCGTTGGTGTCGTCGTGGCAATTGCCCTCTGGTTCATCATCGAGCGCACTCCGTTCGGCGTGCGCCTGCGCGCTTCCGTCGATGACGCTGCCATGGCCGGGGCGCTCGGAATCAGGACCAAGATCATCTATGCCGTCAGCTTCGCGCTGGCCGTGGGCCTTGCCGCGCTGGGCGGCGTCGTCGGGGCCCAATTGCTCCCCATCGAGCCCTATTACGCGCTGCACTACATGGTGACATTCCTTGTCGTGGTTTCGGTCGGCGGGGCAGGGTCCATCACCGGCGCGCTGGTCGCGGCGCTGTTGCTTGGCGCCGTACAAACCACGGGACGCTATCTGATGCCCGAATATGGCGAGTTCTTCTTTTATCTCGCCGTGATCGCCATCGTCTGCGTCTTCCCCAATGGCCTGATGGGCCGTAGCAAATGAGCGAAACGACCTTGAACCCATCCGCTTCGACACCTCTGTGGCGTCGGTCCGTCACGCGCGATCTCGTCGCCGTGCTGATTCTCGCCGCTGTCGCCGTGGCGTTGTTTTTCCTGTTTCCCAGTAATCTGGCGCTCCTGACGCGCATCGTCGCAATGATGCTGCTGGTGCTGTCGCTCGATCTGGTCACCGGCTATTCCGGCGTCGCAACCCTTGGCCATGCCACGCTGTTCGGCGCGGGTGCCTATGCCGCCGGCATTGTCGCGGCCAAGTTCGGCATAACCGATCCACTGCTGATGCTGGCAGTCGGCGCGCTTGCAGGCGCGGCGGCTGGTGCAATCTCCAGCCTCGTTATCCTGCGCGGCCATGGGCTTAGCCAGCTTGTGCTCTCCATTGCCGTCGTGTCGCTTGCCCATGAAGCGGCCAACAAGCTCTCGGGCTGGACCGGCGGCAGCGACGGGCTCTCGGGCATCTCGCCCTCGGCATTGTTCGGCATGTTTCGCTTCGATCTCTTCGGGCGCACCGCCTTTATCATGTCGGTCGTGCTGCTGCTCGTCGTCTTCGTCGTCCTGCGCATCATCGTGCGCTCGCCCTTTGGCATGCTCTGCCGCGGTATCAAGCAGGACCCGGTCCGCATCCGCGCCATGGGTGCGCCGGTTTATTTCACCCTGGTCAAGATGTATGCCATTGCTGGCGCCGTCGCGGGGCTCGGTGGGGCGCTCTCTGCGATCGCCACCAAGGTCGTGGGCCTCGACAGCCTCTCCTTCACCCTGTCGGCCGAGGCACTGGTCATGCTGGTGCTGGGCGGCACGGGCAAGCTGTTCGGCGCCCTGGTCGGCACGCTGGTGTTCGTCTGGTTCGAAGATCGCGTTTCCGCCATTAACCCATTCCACTGGCTCACTATTGTGGGTTGCCTGCTTGTCGCCGTCGTGCTGTTCGCGCCCAAGGGTTTGACCGGCGCTGCCGAGGCAATCTGGAAGCGCATGCGGGGAGCCCGGTCATGAGCCTTTTCGAAGTCAAAAACCTTCGCAAGAATTTTGGCGGCCTCGCCGTTACCGACGATGTCTCGCTGTCCCTGCAGAAGGGTGACCGCATCGCGCTGATCGGCCCAAACGGGGCCGGCAAGACGACGTTCGTCAATCTGGTCACCGGGCACCTGAAGCCGCTTTCGGGCACCGTTCATCTTGATGGCCAAAATGTGACGAAAGCCTCGCCCACGCAGCGCGTGAAGCAGGGGCTGGTTCGCAGTTTTCAGGTCACCCGGCTATTTTCCGAGATGACCCCGGAGGAACATGTGGCCCTCGCGATCCTGCAGAGGCTTGGACGATCTGGACATCTTTTTACAAATTTCAAAACTATGCCGGAGGTGGTGGAGGAGATTGGGTCTATTCTAGCACTGCTGGGGCTTGGGGGGATTGCGCGGACGCCGGTGGCGGAGATCGCGTATGGGCAGCAACGGCTGCTGGAGATTGCGCTGGCGATGGCGTTGCGGCCCAAGGTGTTGCTGCTCGATGAGCCGGCGGCGGGGGTGCCCAGTTCCGATACGGTGCTGATCGAGCGGGCGCTGGCGCAGCTGCCGCCCGGCCTCGCCGTGCTGATGATCGAGCATGACATGGATTTCGTATTCCGCTTTGCGCAGCGCGTTGTCGTGCTGGCGGCTGGAGCGATCATTTTTGACGGCACGCCGGCCGAAGTCGGCAAGGACGCACGCGTGCGCGAAGCCTATCTGGGGAGCTATGCCGATGACCGCAGCGTCGCTTGAGGTCAGGGGCGTCAGCGCTGGTTACGGTCCCACGCGCATCCTTGAAGACGTCAGTTTCGCCGTTCCGGCCGGCGGGCGGCTGGCCATCCTGGGGCGTAACGGCATGGGCAAGACGACCCTGCTTGCCACCATCGCCGGGCAGACCCGGCTTTACGGTGGCGCGATTGGGTTGGGCGATGTCGAGATCAGCGGCCTCGATGGCTCCGCACGGGCGCTTGCGGGGCTGGGCTATGTCCCTCAGAGCCGTTCCGTTTTCAAGTCGCTGACGGTGGAAGAAAACCTCTTTGCCGGCCTCAAGAGCCGCCCGAAATCGGCGATCGAGGAGGCCTATGCCATGTTCCCCCGGCTCAAGGAGCGGCGGGGCAACCTTGGGTCGCAGCTTTCAGGCGGCGAGCAGCAGATGCTGGCGACGGCGCGCACTATTCTCGGCCAACCGAGGATTTTGCTGCTTGATGAGCCGCTCGAAGGGCTGGCGCCGGTGATCTGCGACGAGCTGATGGCGGCGTTTACGGCGCTTGCGTCGAGCAAGACGATGACGATCCTGCTGGTGGAGCAGCGCATCAAGGCCGCGTTGGAATTTGCCGAGAGCGTGATGGTGCTGGAGCGAGGCAGGGTGGCGTGGTCGGGGACGCCGGTGGAGCTGGAGGCGCAGCCGGAGACGGTGGATCGGCTGTTGGGGGTGGGGCACTAGGGGGTGGATTGTGGCACGCCCTCGTGGTTCGACGGGCTCACCATGAGGACTACTGGGGGCTGGGGTTTTACCCACTCACCCCAGTAACCCGACGTAATTCTCCGCCAGGCTCTGCTGCGCGGCGACCGAGCTTGCCAGATAATCGAACTCTGCTCGCTGGATGCGTCGGCCGAAAGCACCGGTGTCGGGAAAGGTATGCAGCAGATTGGTCATCCACCAGCTGAACCGTTCGGCTTTCCAGATCCGGTTGAGGACCTTGGCTGAGTAGCCGTCGATCCCTGCTTGCGATCCCTCGATGAAGTGCTCGATCAAAGCATCGGCCAAAACCGCGACGTCGCTCATGGCAAGGTTCAGCCCCTTGGCGCCGGTGGGCGGGACGATGTGGGCCGCGTCTCCTGCCAGGAACAGCCTGCCAAACCGCAGCGGTTCGGCAACAAAGCTGCGCAGCGGCGCTACGGATTTTTCGATGGAGGGGCCGGTCTGCAGGGCTTCGGCTGTCTCGGGATTGAGCCGGGATCGCAACTCGTCCCAGAAACGATCATCCGACCAGGCGCCGGGGTCTTCATCGGCTGGCACCTGCACATAATAGCGGCTGCGCGTCAGTGAGCGTTGCGAGCACAGCGCAAAACCCCTGCTGTGATGGGCATAGATCAACTCCTCGGCGACTGGCGGCTTGTCGACCAGAATGCCGAGCCAGCCGAACGGGTACACCCGCTCGAAGGTCGTGAGGGCGCTTTGCGGCACGCTGCGGCGGGAGACGCCATGATAGCCGTCGCAGCCCGCGATGAAGTCGCAATCGATGCGGTGGCTGGCGCCGTCCTTGCGGTAGGTGACGTAGGGCTTGCCGTCGAAATCGTGCAGTTCGACATCCTCGGCATCATAAATGCTGGCCAATTGCCGGGCTGCCATCAGGTCGCGGGTGACTTCGGTCTGGCCATAGACCACGACATGCCGGCCAACCAGTGCGGAGAAGTCGATGCGCTGGCGGTCGCCGTCGAAGCTCAGCTCAACGCCGTGGTGAATGTGGCCTTCGCGGTGCATCCGCTCTGCGGCCTGTGCCCGGTCCATCAGCTCCACCGTGCCCTGTTCCAGCACGCCGGCGCGGATGCGGCCCAGCACATAGTCGGGGCTGCGGCGCTCGATGATGATGGCATCGACGCCGGCCAGTTCCAGCAGGCGAGCAAGCATCAATCCTGCTGGCCCTGCGCCTATGATTGCCACGTGCGTGCGCATGTACTGCTCCCATTTAAGGCAAGCATGCTGCGGCTTTGCTTCCTCTTTTCCAATGGACAGGGGGCGCAATCTATTGGACTATCCGAACATGAAAACCATACCGAGCTACGCGCTCTACGGCGAGATCGAGTCCGGCCAGCAGGAGTGGCTGCATTGGGAAACCATCCAGTCCCGCAGCCGCCTGCATGACTACCAGATCGCCCCCCACCGCCATGAGAACTTCTTCCAGATCCTTCACCTCACCGACGGCAGAGGCGAAGTCACTCTCGACGGTACGACGATCGAGCAGTCATCGCCCGCCGTCGCGATAGTGCCGGCGCTGACCGTCCACGCTTACCGGTTCAGCGACGACGTCGACGGCGTGGTGGTAACGCTTATGGAGCGCGATGTCCGTGAGGCGGCGGAATTGCCGGCGCAAGTCATTGCCGATGGCGGCGAGATCGGCGAAGCCATCGACCGGCTGATCGAGGAAGCCGACCGGGCAGGGGCCGCCCATGACATCGCCATGCGGGCGCGGATCGCGCTGCTGGTCGTCGCCATTCAACGGGCACCGCGCGCATCTGGAACGGACGGGACAAGGGCGAGCCGGCGCAGCGTGTTGCATGCACAGGCGTTCCGCTGGCTAGTGGATCAGCGCTTTCGCCAGACGCGGCGGATTGCTGATTATGCAGATGACATCGGCATCAGTCAGACCCACCTCAACCGGGTCTGCCGCGAAGTGCTGGGCATTTCGGCGCTGGCGGTGGTGGAGCGGCGGGTGGCGCTGGAAGCGCGGCGGCAATTGCTGTTTTCCTCGCTGCCGATCAAGCAGATCGGTGCTGAACTGGGCTATGAGGACCCGGCGTATTTCTCTCGGATGCTGAAGCGGGTGCTGGGCCAGCCGCCGGCGGCGCTGCGGCAGGCGGGTGGTTAGGGGGCTAGCGTTCCGGGATCGTTTAGGCGCGGCGTCATTCCCGCGAAAGCGGGAATCCCACTTTTGTGCCGAAGGAAGTGAGGTTCCCGCTTTCGCGGGAATGACGCGGTAGGGATGCGGAAACGACTCGGTGGAGCGCTTCAGCGCAGGGCGCTTGCGGCTTTGCGTACGGCTTCCATGAAGCCGGTGGTGGCCAGCGTCGGCGTGGTGTCGATGCGTGTCGTGAACCCGACCGGTCCTGTGGTCTCGCTGGTGTCGACCGGTAGCAGCGCCAGTTGATGTTCAGCGACGTCGCGGTCGACCACGCCTTGGGATATCAGCCAGATGGCGTCGGTCTGGCGCACGTATGAGCGCCCGAAGGCGTTGGAGACGGTTTCTACCTCGTCGCGGATATTGGTGACGCCCTGGGCGAGCAGCATGCGGTCGACGAGGCGGCGAATGACCGAGTCCGGCGTGGGCATAAGCACCTGATAGCCTTCGATCATGCGCAGGTGGAACTGCCGGATGCCGAGCAGCGGATGGCCGGGGCGGACGACCATGACGACGCGCTCGGAATAGAGATGCTCGAAGGCCAGGCCCAGCATGGCCTCGGGGTCGGTCATGCGGCCGATGACCAGGTCGACCTCGCCCGTGCGCAAGAGGGACAGCAGATAGCCGTTCGGGCCGGTGATGATGCGGGTATGGGCGTTCTGGCCCTCGCTGGTGAAGGCCTCGACGGCAGCGGGGAGGATGCGGGCCGAGACGGTGGGCAGTGCGCCGACCTTGACGATGGTGGCCTCCAGCGCGCCGCCGGCCGCATCGACGCCCTGCTTCAGCGCGGCGAAGCTGGTGGCCGCGTAGCGATAGAAAACTTCGCCGAAGGGGCTCAGGAATAGATTGCGGTGGCTGCGGTCGAACAGTGCCGTGCCCAGGATGTCTTCGAGTTCGCTGATGGTCTTGGAGGCGGCCGGCTGGCTGATATTGAGTTCTTCGGCGGCGCGCACCACGCTCTTGAGCCGCGCCACTTCCAGGAAGCAGCCGATATGGCGCAGCTTTATCCGGGGGTCGATCAAGCGTCTGGCCAATGAAGTCTCCAGTTATGAATTGGCCGTCTGGCGGTGCAAAGTCGGCGAAAACGGACGCTTCTATGAGCCAGCAGTTATATGGCGATTGCAAGTTGTCATTTTACGGATGGTCGGCCGGGCACTACACCGGATGCGATGGCGCGGGGAGGGATCATGGGATTTGTGCGCAACGGCGATGTGGTGCTGCGATATTCGGTAGAGGGGCGAGAGGATGCCCCGGCGCTGGCGCTGGTAAATTCGCTGGGCACCGATGCACGCATCTGGGAGGGGGTGATTGACCGCCTCCTGCCGCATTACCGCGTTGTTTCCTATGACAAGCGCGGGCATGGTCTCAGCGATGCGCCTGCGGGCGCGTACAGCCTTGGCGAGCATGTATCCGATTTGGCCGCGGTGCTGGATCATCTGGGTATCGAGCAACTGGCATTGGCCGGCGTGTCTGTGGGCGGGCTGATTGCCCAAGGCTTTGCGCTGGCGCAGCCACAGCGTCTGAGTGCCTTGATCCTCTGCGATACGGCCGCGCGGATCGGCAGCAAGGATTTGTGGAACGACCGGATAGCAGCGGTGCGAAGTGGCGGCATGGCATCGCTGGCCGATGCGCTGGTGGAGCGCTGGTTCTCGCAAGGCTATCGCGAGGCCAACAGGGACGCGATTGCCGGCTGGCGCAATATGCTGCGGCGGACGGCGGCGGATGGCTATGCCGGCACCTGCGCAACGCTGCGCGACACCGACCTGACTGAGGCAATCGCCGCCATCGATCTGCCGACGCTGGTCGTCGTTGGCGAAGCGGACCTCGCGACGACGCCAGAGCTGGTGCGGGCGACGGCCGAGCGCATTGCGGGTGCGCAGTTCAAGATCATCCCCGGCGTGGGGCACATTCCTTCCATCGAGCAGCCCGAGCTTCTGGCCGGGTTGTTCAACACTTTCCTGAGCGAGGTCGGCCATGGCAGATAGCCCAATCTTTGAACGCGGAATGGCGACGCGCCGATCCGTGCTGGGGGAGAGCCATGTCGACAACGCGACGGCTCGCAAGACGGCGTTCGACGACGATTTCCAGACCTTTATCACCGAAGGCGCCTGGGGCTCGGTGTGGTCGCGGCCAGGCCTGAGCAAGCGCGAGCGCTCGATGTTGACCATCGCGCTGCTGGCGGCGCTGGGGCATGATGAGGAAGTGGCCATGCATGTTCGGGCCACGGTGAATACGGGCACGACGCCCGACGACATCAAGGAGGCATTGTTGCACGTTGCCGTTTATGCCGGCGTCCCCGCCGCAAACCGCGCCTTCAGGATTGCCAAGGAAGAACTGGCCAAGCGGGAGGCGGGCAAATGAGTTCCATCATGCTTCCGGGCGCCGATGGAGCGCTGTATCAGCGCGATCATAGCTGGCACCCTGCGGCGAATACGCCGGGATACAAGAGCACGACGTTTCGCGCGCCGCGCCAGCCGCTGCTGGCCATTGGCGCTACGGCGAGCGAGCTGACGGGGCCGACATTTGGCCACTCCATGCTGGGCGCGCTCGATAACGATTTGATCCGCAACTACAGCCAGGATGGCACCGAGGCCATTGGCCAGCGCATGATCGTTTTCGGCCAGGTGCTGGACGAAAATGCCCGTGCCGTGCCCAATACGCTGGTGGAATTCTGGCAGGCCAATGCCGGTGGGCGGTATCGTCACAAGAAGGAGGGGTATCTGGCGGCGCTGGACCCTAATTTCGGCGGCTGCGGACGCACCATCACCGATGAAAACGGGTTCTATTCCTTCCGCACGGTGAAGCCGGGCGCCTATCCCTGGCCCAATGGCGGCAATGACTGGCGCCCCGCCCATATCCATTTTTCGGTGTTCGGCCACGCCTTTGCGCAGCGGCTGATTACGCAGATGTATTTCGAGGGCGACCCGATGATCTGGCAATGCCCCATCGTGGCGACGGTGCCGGACAAGGCGGGGATCGACCAGTTGATTGCCCGGCTCGACCGCCACAACACGACGCCAATGGATTCGCTGGCCTATCGTTTCGATATCGTGCTGCGCGGACGCCGCTCGACCATGTTTGAAAACAAGCTGGAGGGGAACTGATGTTGCACCCTGTTCCGACCCTGCGGGAAACGCCGTCGCAAACGGCGGGGCCATATGTCCATATCGGCATGACGCCGAATTTTGCCGAAATCCGCGGCATCTATGACGCCGATCCGGGGCTGGCCATGCTGACGCCCGACACGGTGGGCGAGCGGATCGAGATCGTCGGGCGCATCGTCGACGGGGCTGGCTCGCCGGTTGGCGATGCCGTGGTGGAAATCTGGCAGGCCGACGCGGCGGGGGCGTTCGCCGCGCCGATGGGGCCGAATTCCAACTCGGCGCCGGCTTTTAGCGGCTGGGGCCGCCAGCCGGTCAATGGCGATGGTGTCTTTACGTTTCAGACCATCAAGCCGGGGCCGGTGGCTGGGCCGGACGGCAAGCCGATGGCGCCGCATGTGAGCCTGTGGATCGTGGCGCGGGGCATCAATATCGGGCTGCAGACGCGGCTTTACTTCGCCGATGAAACCGAGGCCAATGCGGCCGATTACGTGCTCAACAGGATCGCCGACCCGCGCCGGCGGCAGACGCTGATTGCGCGGCGGGAGGAGGGGGCACTGCCGCGCTATGTGCTGGACATCTACCTGCAAGGCGACAAGGAAACAGTGTTCTT
Source organism: Devosia naphthalenivorans (assembly GCF_003056355.1). GTDB lineage: Bacteria > Pseudomonadota > Alphaproteobacteria > Rhizobiales > Devosiaceae > Devosia > Devosia naphthalenivorans. The sequence continues at coordinate 202,184 of NZ_PYVW01000003.1, read as the reverse complement.
CGACGTCTGAGCTTGGCATAGTGGCTGACATGAACACCTTGCTCCATGCCCTTGCGGGCGATGCCGAAATTTCCCTGCTGCTTTCGGACGAAGCGCAGATCGCGGCGATGCTGGCAGTTGAGCGGGCGTTGGCGGAGGCGAGTGCCGATTGCGGCTGGATCGGGGATGATGCCGCGGCTGCGGTGGCTGCGGCCGTCGAGGAGTTTGCGCCCGATTGGGATGGGCTGGCGGCGGGCATGGCGCAGGATGGCGTCGTGGTGCCGGCGCTGGTGCGGCAATTGCGGGCGCGGGTTGTCGAGCCGCATCGGGTTGCACTGCACAAGGGGGCGACCAGCCAGGACATCATCGATACTGCGCTGATGCTGCAGCTCGTGGGGGTGTTCGACGTTTTCGAAGAGCGGCTCAGCGGCTTGCTGGGGAAACTTGATGGGTTAGCGGAAACTGCGGGCGGGCGTGAGCTGATGGCGCATACCCGGATGCAAATGGCGTTGCCGACCAGCTGGGGTGCCAAGCTGGCGAGCTGGCGGGAGCCATTGCAGCGGCATTTGCGGGCGCTGGGGGCCATGCGCAGGACGCTGCTGGTGGTGCAACTGGGCGGACCGGTGGGCGATCGCGGCAGTTTCGAGGGGCGGGGGGACGCCATTGCTGCGGCGCTTGCGAGGCGGCTGGACCTGGGGCTGGCGCCGCCTTGGCAGGCGACGCGCGACCCCATCGTGGGGTTGGGCAATCTGCTGGCGCTGATCAGCGGCAGCATGGGCAAGATCGGGGCCGATATTGCCTTGCTGGCGCAGAACGAAGTAGCGGCCGTGCGGCTGGAAGGCGGCGGTGGGTCCTCGGCCATGGCGCACAAATCCAACCCGGTGAATGCCGAGGTGCTGGTGGCGCTGGCGCGGGCCAATGCGGGACTGGCGGGTACGCTGCAGCAGGCCATGGTGCATGAATACGAGCGATCCGGCGCGGCGTGGACGCTGGAATGGCTGACGCTGCCGCAGATGGTGGTGAATACGGGGGCGAGCCTGCGGCTGGGTCTGGCGCTGCTCGACCAGCTGGAGCTGCTCTAGCGCAGCATGGACTGCAATTCGCGCTGGATGCGGCGCATGGCGGGGAGGTAGCTCGTCAGGTCCTCGACGCTGCGCTGGGTAGCTGGGACGCCGATGTTCATGGCCGCGACCGTGGTGCCGCGGGCGTTGAGAATGGGTATGGCGATGGAGCGCAGGCCCAGTTCCACCTCCTGGTCGATCAGGGCGTAGCCCTTGGTGCGAACATCGACGAGGGCCGCCATGATGGCTTCGGGGTCGGTGAGGGTGTGGGGTGTTCGTGCCGCCGGGGACGATGCGAGCAGGACTGCCCGGGCCTTTTCAGGTGTCAGGGCGGCGAGCATGACGCGGCCCATGGATGTGCAGAACGCGGGCAGGCGCGAGCCGGGCATCAGGGCGATGGACATGACTTTGCGCTGCGCGGCGCGGGCGACGTAGACGATTTCGGTTTCGTCGAGAATGGAGACCGAGGAGCTCTCGCCCAACTCATCGGATAGCTGATCCAGCAGCGGCTGCACCATCTGCGGCAGCGGCATGGTGGCGAGGCACGCTGTCCCGAGTCGCAGGATGCGCGGGGTGAGGGTGAAGAACTTCCCGTCGTAATCGGCATAGCCAAGATGCGCCAGCGTCAGCAGGCACCGCCGGGCTGTTGCCCGGTCGAGGCCCGAGGTCGCGGACACTTCGGCGATGGACTGGCGTGGCCGCTCGGGGGTGAAGGTTTCGATGGCCGCCAGCCCCTTGGCAAGGCCGCCCATGATGTCGCGCTCAAGCGTGGCCAAAGCAAACTCCTGTTGTGCGATATGTCAACAAAAGCAGCATATCGCACAATCCGGCTTGCGAGCCAAGCGGCGGGTGGTTACCTCGGAAGCACGCCGAAATAGCAGCGGAGCCGAAAGAGGATGGACATGGACAAGACAGTCGCGGATCTCGCCGAAGCGCTGGCGGGCATCGAAGATGGCATGAGCCTGATGATCGGAGGGTTCGGCGGGTCCGGCGCCCCCATCGAGTTGATCCACGCCCTGATCGACCGGTTTCGCAGCACCGGCAGCCCCAAGAATTTGACTATTATCAATAACAATGCCGGCAATGGCCGGGTTGGTATTGCCGCGATGATCGATGCGGGCATGGTCGCCAAGATGATCTGCTCGTTCCCCCGTTCGGCCGATCCGCGTGCTTTCACCGAGAAATACCTGGCCGGCGAAATCGAGCTTGAACTGGTGCCGCAAGGCACGCTTGCCGAGCGCATTCGTGCCGGCGGGGCGGGCATTCCGGCCTTCTACACACCCACGAGCTACGGCACCGACCTTGCCAAGGGCAAGCCGGTGGGGGAGTTCGATGGCCGCAATTATGTGCAGGAACGCTGGCTCAAGGCCGACGTGGCGCTGATCAAGGCGGAACTGGCCGATCGCCACGGCAATCTGACCTATCGCAAAGCCGGCCGCAATTTCTCGCCGCTAATGGCGTCGGCCGCAACGCTGACCATCGTGCAGGCAAGAAGTGTGGTCGAGCCGGGCGAAATCGACCCCGAGCAGGTGGTTACCCCCGGCCTGTTCGTCGACCGGATCATCGAAATTGCCGATGCACAACAGGAAGAGGCGCTGATGCGCGCCGGAGTGGCCTATTCATGACCGAAAAACTCTCCAACGCCCAGATCGCCTGGCGCGCCGCGCAGGACATCCAGGATGATTCCTACGTCAATCTGGGTATCGGCTTCCCCGAAATGGTCGCCAAGTTCCAGCCGCCGGGGCGGCAGGCCATCTTCCACACCGAGAACGGAATTCTGAATTTCGGTGAAAGCCCCGCAGCGGGCGAAGAGGACTGGGACCTGATCAATGCCGGCAAGAAGGCCGTGACGCTGAAGCCCGGCGCCGCGTTTTTCCACCACGCCGACAGCTTCGCCATGGTGCGGGGCGGGCACCTCGACGTCGCCATCCTGGGTGCCTACGAAGTGGCCGAGAATGGCGATCTGGCCAACTGGAGCACGGGGCCAAAGGGCGTGCCCGCAGTGGGCGGGGCGATGGATCTGGTGCATGGCGCCAAGCGCGTCGCTGTTATCACCGACCACGTCACCAAGGATGGCCGGCCCAAGCTGGTCAAGCGCTGCAGCCTGCCACTGACCGGGGTTGGCTGCGTCACGCGGGTTTATACGAGCCTGGCGGTGATCGACATCGAAAACGGGCGTTTCGTGCTGCGTGAGAAGTTGGCCGGCATGAGCCTTGAGCAGTTGCAGGCGCTGACCGGGGCGGAACTGCTGGTTCAGGGCGAAATTCGTGATCTATCCGCGCCGGAGAATTTGCAATGAGTGAAGCTTTTATCTGCGCCTATCGGCGCACTGCGATCGGCCGTTTCGGCGGCGCGCTGTCTTCCGTGCGCCCTGATGATCTGGGCGCGGTGCCGCTCAAGGCGCTAATGGCCGAGCAGGCGGGGGTCGACTGGGACGCCGTCGATGACGTGATTTTCGGCAATGCCAACCAGGCGGGCGAGGACAACCGCAACGTTGCGCGCATGAGCCTGCTGCTGGCGGGGCTGCCGGTAGGGGTTACGGGCACCACGATCAACCGGCTGTGTGGCTCCGGCATGGACGCCGTGCTGATGGCCGCGCGGGCGATCAAGGCGGGCGAGGCCGAACTGGTGATCGCCGGCGGCACGGAATCCATGAGCCGCGCGCCGTTCGTTATGCCCAAGGCCGGGACGGCGTTTTCGCGCAACGCCGAGATCTACGACACCACCATCGGCTGGCGCTTCGTAAACCCCTTGATGAAGCAGATGCATGACGTTGATTCCATGCCTGAAACCGGTGAGAACGTTGCCGGAGACTTTGGCGTCTCGCGTGAGTCACAGGACGCTTTTGCCGTCCGCAGCCAGGAACGCGCCGTCGCCGCCCAGGCCAATGGCCGGCTGGGCCGGGAGATCGTTCCCGTCAGCATCGCCCAGAAAAAGGGCGATCCGATCAGCGTCGACAAGGACGAGCATCCGCGAGCCGGGACAACCATGGAAACGCTCGCCAAGCTGCGGCCGCTTTTTCCCAATGGCACCGTGACGGCGGGCAACGCCTCGGGTGTCAACGATGGCGCGGCAGCGCTGATCGTGGCCAGCGAAGCGGCTGCAAGGAAGCACGGGCTGACGCCTATCGCGCGTATTCTGGGCGGTGCTACGGCCGGTGTCGCTCCGCGCATCATGGGCATGGGGCCGGCTCCTGCAAGCCAGAAACTGCTGGCCCGTCTGGGCCTGAATGCCAGTGATTTCGATATCATCGAACTCAACGAAGCCTTCGCCAGCCAGGGTATTGCCGTGCTGCGCCAATTGGGCATTACCGAAGACGATCCACGCGTGAACCCTAATGGCGGCGCCATCGCGCTGGGGCACCCGCTGGGCATGAGCGGCGCCCGCATCACCGGCACGGCTGCGCTGGAGCTGTCGCTCACCGGCAAGCAGCGGGCTCTTGCCACTATGTGCATCGGGGTGGGGCAGGGCATCGCCGTCGCTCTTGAGCGCGTCTGACACCTGAACGGCGTGAACATTTGCAGATCGCTTGCCACGCCATTGCGCGGAATGGTCCGTTGCATTACCTTGGTTCCTGACACGCAATAATAGTGCGTCGGGCGCGATCCGGTGAGCCGGTTTACGCGACCGCGCACGTCAGGAGCTTACCGTGACCGATTCCGATCGGTCCGCTGCCGTGCTCTCGTCTGTTGACGAGCCGGTAATCCGTGCCCCGTCCGTTTCCGGATTGGCGGGGAGAGCAGGGGACACCATGCCCCGGCTCGAGGCGGACAAGCGGACTTCACCCGCCCCCCATCCGCGCAGGCATCGCGGACCTATCTATGCCGCCCTCGATCTTGGCACCAATAATTGCCGCTTGCTGATCGCCCGCCCCCATGACCATGGCTTTCGCGTGCTGGATGGATTTACCCGCATCGTCCGCCTGGGCGAAGGCGTGTCGGTCACCGGCCGCCTTGGGGAAAGTGCCATGGAGCGGACCATGGAGGCGCTTCGGCACTGCCGCAACAAGCTGCGCGAGCACCAGCCGGCGCGCATGCGCCTGATTGCGACCGAAGCCTGCCGGGCCGCCGAAAATGGCCAGGCGTTCCTGGACCGGGTGAAGGAAGAGCTTGGTATCGAGCTGGAAATCGTCGATCGCCGCACCGAGGCGGAACTGGCCGTCACCGGCTGTGCCGACCTGATCGAAGGCTCGGCCGCCGGTGCCTTGATGTTCGATATCGGTGGCGGATCGTCGGAACTGGCATGGCTCGATTTCCGCGGCGGCCGCCCCAAATCGCAGGGCCGCATGTCGGCTTCGATTCGCTCCTGGCAATCACTGCCGGTTGGCGTTGTGTCCATCGCCGAGAAGTTCGGCGGGGTGAACGTCACGCCGCAAATCTTTGAATCCATGGTCGCTTTCGTGTCCGAGCATCTGCGCCAGTTCCGCGGCCGCGAGAAGCTGCGCCAGATGATCGCCAATCATCCGGTTCACCTGATCGGCACCTCGGGCACGGTGACGACGCTGGCTGGCCTGCATCTTGGCCTTGAGCGCTACGAGCGCCAAAAGGTCGATGGCCTCTGGATGAAGCGTGGCGAAGTCGACGAGACCATGAAGGTTCTGCTCGGCATGTCGTTTGACCGCCGGGTTGCCCATTCCTGCATCGGACGCGATCGGGCCGATTTGGTGTTGCCGGGCTGTGCCATTTTCGAAGCCATAAGGCGCGAATGGCCCACCGAGCGGGTCCGCGTTGCCGACCGGGGCCTGCGCGAAGGTATTCTGATATCACTCATCGACGCCGATCGGGCGTCATCGCGGGCAAGTCGCTATCCCCGGAGGAATGGCAATGGTGGATAAAGCTCTGGGCACCGGCGGACGCAAGTCCGACAAGGACCTCAAGATCCGCGTGAAATCGGCGAAGGGTCGCAAGGTCAGTTCCACCAAATGGCTCGAACGCCAGCTCAACGATCCCTATGTCGCGCGTGCGCGCGCCGAGGGCTATCGCTCCCGGGCGGCGTTCAAGATCAGGGAAATGGACGAAAAGCATAAGCTTTTCCACAAAGGCACGCGGGTGGTCGATCTCGGCGCAGCGCCGGGTGGCTGGAGCCAGGTTGCGGCCAAGGCGGTAGGCTCCACCGACGCCAATCCGCTGGTGGTGGGTATCGATTATCTGGAGATGGACCCTATCCCCGGCGTGATCCTGTTCAAGAAGGATTTCACCGAGGACGACGCGCCGCAAATGCTGATCGATGCCATGGGCGGCAAGAAGGCCGATCTCGTCATGTCCGACATGGCCTGGCCGACGACCGGACACCGTCCCACGGACCACTTACGCATCGTGCAGCTGATCGAGATCGCGGCGGCCTTCGCGCTGGATGTGTTGGCGCCGAATGGCACGTTTGTGGCCAAAGTGTTCCAGGGGGGCACGGAGCATGAGCTGCTGCATATGCTCAAGCGCCATTTCCGCAGCACGTTTCACGCCAAGCCGCCCTCAAGCCGGGCTGATTCTGCCGAGGCGTATTTGATCGCTAAGGGGTTCAAGGGGCGGAATGAGACGGTTCCTGGAGATGGGGAGTATGATCGGTAGGGGGCTACGGCGCGTTGGGTTTGATGGGTGATGAGGTCTACTGGGTCCGCCCGTACTGCCCGAAACATCAGTGACAGTATCGTCGGGCAACCGCCGCCTCACGTCCACCACCGCGTATGTCTCAACCAGAACGTCATTCCCGCGAAAGCGGGAATCCCACTTTCATGGTGCAGCAAGTGAGATTCCCGCTTTCGCGGGAATGACGCTGAGGATGGGGCTAGTCCTCACTCACCCGCCATACGGTGGTGGCGGCGGTGTGAAGCGGAAGCCGGTGGGAGGCTGGGCACCCGGCCTCTATTCCTTCGCCAGCCGAACCGCCCGGTGGCCCGATACATTGCTGCCGGCGTCGGCTGGTAGCCACAGATACGTCAAGCCTGCCATCGTGCTCAGGCCGCCGACCACGAAGAAGGCGATCTGGAAATCGATGACGGCCAGTTCGCCGCCGCGCAGGAGCGTGCTTGCTTCCAGTATTCCGCCTGCCACCGCGACGCCAAAGGCTATGCTGAGCTGCTGGGCTACCGCGACGATGGCGGTGGCCTGGCTCGCCTCGTCGTCGGCGATATCGGCATAGCCCAGGGCGTTGTTGCCTGTAAAGAAAACCGAGCGCAGGACGCCGCCGGCCAGCAGCACTGCCATGATGATTGGCACCGGCGTCTCGGCGTTGAAAATCCCCTGCGCGCCGATCAGCAGGCCGCCGAACAGGGCGCAGAATCCGAGCATGCGCGGAAAGCCGAAGCGGACGAATACCCGTTCGGCGACGAACTTGCTCATGATGGCGCCGATGGCCGAGACGAAGGTTATCGCGCCCGACTGGAAGGGGGTGAGACCAAAGCCGAGTTGCAGCATCAGCGGCAGCAGGAACGGAACCGCGCCGACCCCGATGCGGAACACTGAGCCGCCGACGATCGAGGTCCGGAACAGACGATGGCGGAACAGCGCCGGATCGAGCAGGGGGTAGGTCGTGCGCCTGGCATGGAGCAGATAGAGGATGCCCGCAATGACGCCGACGGCAAGGGTCAGATAGCCATAGATGATGGGCAGCGCCGGCAGGCTCACCACCGACAGGCCGAACACCGTCCCCGAAAAGGCCAGCGCGGCCAGAATGAAACCGACAAAATCGATCGGCCGTGGATTGCGCTCATCGGGCACGTTGAGAAAAATGCCGGCCAGAATGATCCCGGCAATGCCGATGGGAATGTTGATCCAGAATATCCAGTGCCAGCTGAGATAGGTGGTCAGGAATCCCCCGATCAGCGGCCCCGTCATAGGCCCGATCAGCGCCGGTATGGTCAACCAGGCCATTGCCGCCACCAGCTCGTTGCGCGGCGTCGAGCGGACCAGCAGCAGGCGGCCGACCGGGGTCATCATCGAGGAACCGATGCCCTGGAAGAACCGGGACATGACGAAGGTTTCGAGCGAAAACGACACCGAACAGGCAACCGACCCCAGCATGAATACGAATATCGCCAGCCGGAAGATGTTCTTGGCGCCAAACCGGTCGGCCATCCACCCGCTGATGGGAATGAAGATGGCCAGCGCCACGAAATAGGCGGTCAGTGCCAGCTTGAGCGCAATGGGCTCGGTCCCGATATCGGTCGCGATCGCGGGAAGCGAGGTGGCGATGACGGTCGAATCCATCTGCTCCATGAACAGGGCGACAGCCAGGATCAGCGGAGTGACACGAATCTTGAGCATTGAACCGGAGGGGAATCGCAAGCGGCCGCGAATGCGGCGGGGGCACTATGGACCGGGCGGCACACGCGCGAAAGCCTGAACCTTGGTTTCGGTTGCCAGCCACGGTGTCATTCCCGCGAAAGCGGGATTCCTGCATTTGTGCCGAAGGAAGTGAGGTTCCCGCTTTCGCGGGAATGACGCGGTGGGTGCAATTGAAGACGCGGTGGTGCAATTGGAAAGGGCGCAAAGTCAGCGGACCTCAAATCGCCCACCTCCCAAAAGCATGCCCGCCATTCCGTCCGCCCCCTTCCCAAGCCTTTCGCCCGGTGCTATTCACCCTCGCCAACCTGAACCCGGCGATCCCCCGCGACCATCCGGTTCATACCCCAACATTTCTGATCAACTCAGAAGTCCGGAAAGGTCTGGCCTTGGCAAAGATTATCACCACTATCACCGGCGATGCGGCTCTCACTTTCGATGACGTGCTGCTGCAGCCCGCCCGCTCCGATGTCCTGCCCGGCGAAACCGATATTTCCACCTATGTCACCAAGGACATAGCGCTCAATCTTCCCATCATTTCCTCGGCCATGGATACGGTCACCGAAAGCGCGATGGCCATCGCCATGGCGCAGGCCGGCGGGCTCGGCGTGATCCACAAGAACCTGACCGCAGCCGAGCAGGCCGAGCAGGTTCGCATGGTCAAGAGTTTTGAAAGCGGCATGGTGATCAACCCGATCACCATCGGCCCCGATGCAACGCTCGCCGACGCGCTGGCGCTCATGCAGGCCAACCGGATTTCGGGCATTCCGGTGGTCGAGAATGGCGGGGTAGGCGGGCGCGCCATCGGGCGGCTCGTCGGTATCCTGACCAACCGCGACGTGCGGTTTGCGTCCAATCCGGCACAGCCTATCAGCGAGTTGATGACCCACGAAAACCTCATCACCGTCCGCGACGGCGTCAGCAAGGACGAGGCCAAGGTGCTGCTGCACAAGCATCGTATCGAGAAGCTTCTCGTGGTCGATGCCGATGGCCGCTGCACCGGGCTCATCACCGTCAAGGATATCGAAAAGGCCCAGCTCAACCCCCACGCGGTCAAGGATGCACAGGGCCGCCTGCGCGTTGCCGCCGCCTCCACCGTTGGCGATCAGGGGTTCGAGCGCTCGCTGGCGCTGATCGATGCGGGCGTCGACCTGCTGGTCATCGACACTGCCCACGGCCATTCCGTCCGGGTTGCCGAAGCCGTCGAGCGCGTGAAGCGCGAAAGCAATTCCACCCGCATCGTCGCGGGCAATGTCGCCACCGCCGAGGCCACCAAGGCCCTGATCGGGGCGGGTGCCGACTCGGTGAAGATCGGCATCGGCCCGGGGTCCATCTGCACCACCCGCATCGTCGCGGGCGTCGGCGTGCCGCAACTGGCGGCGGTGATGGCCTGTGCCGAAGAAGGCGCCAAGCATGGCGTTCCCGTCATTGCCGATGGCGGAATCAAATTCTCAGGCGACATGGCCAAGGCACTGGCGGGCGGCGCTTCCTGCGTGATGGTCGGCTCACTCCTGGCGGGTACCGACGAGAGCCCCGGCGAGGTCTACCTCTATCAGGGCCGCTCCTATAAATCCTATCGCGGCATGGGCTCGGTGGGTGCAATGGGCTCGGGTTCTGCCGACCGCTACTTCCAGCAGGATGTGCGTGACCAGATGAAACTGGTGCCCGAGGGGATCGAAGGACAGGTGCCCTACAAGGGTGCTGCGGGCGCTGTTCTGCACCAGCTTGCGGGCGGGCTGCGCGCCTCGATGGGCTATACCGGCGCGCATAATCTGCAGGAATTCCGCGACAACTCGGTGTTCGTCAAGATTTCAGGCGCGGCCCTCAATGAGAGCCATGTCCACGACGTGACCATCACGCGCGAAGCGCCGAACTATCGCAGCGCTCGCTAAGTCTCAGACGGCGTAGCTGATCCAGCCGCGGAAGCTTAGCCCCGCATAAAACAGGCTGATGCCGGAGAAACCGGCCTCGGCCAGCATTTCCTCTTCCGGCGGCAAGATCGAATGCCTGGTGGAACCGATTCAGCTACAAGGGCTTAGCCCCGAGCCTTGAATCACCAGTGGAGCTTGCTCTTGCCGTTTACAGCCAGGCTGCTCATTCTCGCCATTGCCGCACAGGTGCTGCTCACCATAGTCATATTGCTGCTGATGGGCCGCGAACGCGTGCCGCGCGTCATGTCCGGCGAGATCGCCGTCAAGGATATCGCCGTCGAACGGACCGCCTATCCCTTGCGGGCGCGGATATTGTCCAACAGCTTCGACAATCAGTTTCAGCTGCCGGTGCTTTTCTATGTTGCCGCGCTACTGGCCCTGTTTGCCAGCGCTCCGGGTTGGGCCGAAGTGGTCTTCGCCTGGCTGTTTGTGGCGCTGCGCTATGTCCATGCGTTCATCCACCTGACGTCCAACGATGTGCGCCAGCGCTTCGCCGCCTATACCGCCGGCCTTGCGGTCCTTGGCCTTCTCTGGCTATGGCTCGTGCTTCGCCTTGTTATTCTAGCCCCGAGTATCTGATGCGCTTGCCAGGCCGCCTTTCTGCAGCAATCGAAGTCCTCACCGATGTGGAGACCCGCAAGCGTCCCGTCTCGGAGGCGCTGAAGGCCTGGGGGCTCAACAACCGCTTCGCCGGGGCAGGGGATCGCGCCGCCATCGGCAATCTGGTCTATGACGCCCTGCGACACCGCGCTTCGCACGCAGCCCTGATGGGCAGTGACAGTCCGCGCGCGCTGGTGCTGGCCGTTGCCGTGCGCGACTGGAACGAGGACCCGGCGGCCCTGAGCGAGAGCTTTGCCGCAGACAACCATGCGCCCGAGCCACTCAGCGATGACGAGAAGGCGCGCCTTGTCGGGCAGCTGCCCGATAGTACGCCGTCGCACATCCTGGCGGATTTACCCGAATGGCTCGCGCCGTCCCTGCAGCGGGCGTTCGATGACAACTGGATCGCCGAAGGGCAGGACATGGCCGGCCGCCCCTCGCTAGACCTGCGCACCAATACGCTGAAGTCGCAGCGCGAGCGCGTGCTCAAGTCGCTGGCTCGTTTCAATCCGAGGGAAACCGCCATCTCGCCGCTCGGCATCACCATGCCGGCCGGTCCCCGCGATGCGCGTACGCCGAACGTCACGACAGACGAGGGTTATCTCAAGGGCTGGTTCGAGGTGCAGGATCAGGGCAGCCAGATAGTGGCTCTCCTTGCCGGGGCCAAGCCGGGCGAGCAGGTGCTCGACCTTTGCGCTGGCGCCGGTGGCAAGACCCTGGCGCTCGCCGCCGCCATGGAGAACAAGGGGCAGATTTTCGCCTTCGACAGCGACCGCAATCGGCTGGCGCCCATCTATGATCGCCTCAAGCGCAACGGGGCTCGCAATGTTCAGGTCCGCGCGCCTAACCCGGGTGCATTGGACGATCTTGCGGGCAAGATCGACCGCGTCATCATCGATGCGCCCTGCACCGGGACCGGCACCTGGCGGCGCCGTCCCGATACCAAATGGAAACTCACGCCCGAACTGCTGCAGCAGCGCATGGGTGAACAGGCCGCGATTCTCGACGACGCGGTGCAGTTTCTGAAGCCCGGTGGCACGCTGGTTTACATCACCTGCTCCATCCTGCCGGAAGAGAACGATGACCAGATCGCGGCCTTCCTGGGCCGGCATGCTGGTTTCGAAGCGATACCGCCGGCTGATCTATGGCAAGCCGCTTTCGGCACGGAGCCGCCAGCGGGTGCGGTGACAGCGCAATCGGGGGTGGCGCTGACCCCGCGGCTGACGCAGACGGATGGGTTCTATCTCAACGCCATGCGGCGCACTGCATAGCCGGATGAACCTCCGAGGCGCGAGCGACGTTCTGGCTGGATAGTTTAACCAGAACGGGCGTTTCCGAGATGACTTCTGCCGTAGCCGACTACCGAACACCCCGTTCCTGGCTGATCCTTGCAGCCTTCATTGTCATCGTGGTCGGCGTCGGCGCATGGATCGGCAGTTTGTCGGCGCCGGGCGAATGGTATCAAAGCCTCGCGAAACCGCCCTTCAACCCACCGGGCTGGGTGTTTGGACCCGTCTGGTTCACGCTTTACGTGTTGATCGGCATTGCCGGCTGGCGCATCTGGATGACCGATCGCTCCGGCACGCCCATGAAGCTGTGGGTTGCGCAGATGCTGCTCAATTGGGCGTGGTCGCCCGTGTGGTTCATCGGCCAGATGCTGTGGGGCGCCTTCGCCATCATCATCGTCCTTCTGGCTGCGATCATCGCCTTCATCATCACCGCACGGCGGCAGGACAGGCTGGCATCCTGGCTGTTCGTGCCCTATGCCGCCTGGGTTGCTTTCGCCACGCTGCTCAATCTCTCGATAGCGCTGTTGAACTAGGCGCCGGCCGGTGCCGCCTCGCGCCTTGAGGGACGAGGCTCCAGCGTGCGCGCCCAACGCACCACGGGGCGCTCGAGGGCATAGAAGCTGACTGTCGCTATCGCAAAGCTGATCAGAACCGTGGCGGCACTCGACCAGAGCCAGATCGTCCAGGCATCGTCGCGTCCCATATCGAAGCTCGGCGGCACCAGCCGCTCCAACAGCCAGATCACGAGAAAGTGCCAGATATAGATGCCGAATGAGATGGCGGCGATGAAACGGCTGATCGGGTTATCCAGCAAGCGGCCCGTCAGCACGGAGGAGGGCAGGGCTACCAGTGTCGTTCCGACCGCCACTGGCATCCACGGGAAAGCATAGGGGATTCCAAACCAGCCATACCCCTCGTTCAGCCCGCCGATATGGGCCGCCATGGTCACGCCGGCGCCGACAATGCCACCAAGCCCGATCACATCGAACAGCCAGTGCCGCATGCCGGCGAATTTGACCTGCACCCCGCTGGCCAATGCGCCCAGCGCAAAGATCGCAAAAAAGCCGAGCGGATTGAACCGGGGCATCCATGCCTTGGCGCCGCCCAGGAGCCCGTGCTTCCAGCCGCGCCCGACCTCGTCGATCGGCGCCCATTGCACCACCATCCAGTGCGCCAGCAGCGCCAGCGCGACGACACCGATCCAGGCAAGGCGGGCCCGCCAGCTTTTCACTCCCAGCGCAAACAGCGCCGCAAGGCAGAACGGCAGCAGCACATAGGAGGTTACCTCGAAACCGATGGACCAAAGCGGCCCATTATTGTCGACGGGAAACAGCGTCATCCAGTGCCAATCGCCTAGCAGCAGGAACCCAGCGAGGAAGCGGATCGCCTGCTGACCATCGAACACCGAATTGCCCAGTGTGATGCTGAACACCAGGCTCACGACGAGCGCGAGCCAGAAGCCCGGCAGGATCCGCGCAGCGCGGCGCAGCGCATAAATCCGCAGATTCGGCATCGGATCGCCCCTGTCCAGCGCCACCCAGAATGGCCGCGCCAGCAGGAACCCGCTCAGCATGAAGAACACCGTCACCCCGAAGCTGCCCATCACCAGAAAGCCCTGCAGCCCCTGGAGCAGTTCGGGCACCTTGTCCGCGGGCATGCGAAACGCCAGGTGATGCAGCAGCACCATCATGCAGGCAGCGGCCCGCAGAAAGTCGGCGCCGAGCAGTTTTTGTTGGTTCACCGCGAATTCCCGCTGCGTGTTGCTTTGGCTGGCATGGCACGCGAAAATACACTGTGCAAGCCGGCCATGTCCTCGTCCCATCTTGCGCAAAAGCTGCGGCAGCGATAAGGCCTCGCCATGCAAAGCCCCGACATCCTCGACCACCCGCAATCCATCCTCATCGTGGACTTCGGTTCGCAAGTCACCCAGTTGATTGCGCGCCGCATCCGCGAGACCGGCGTTTATTGCGAGATACACCCCTTCCAGCAGGCCGCCGCTGCCATGGCCGCGATGCAACCCAAGGGCGTGGTTCTATCAGGCGGCCCAGCATCCACGCTGGACGAGAACGCGCCCACCATCGATCCCTCGATCCTGGCCGCCAATGTTCCGATCCTGGGCATCTGCTATGGTCAGCAGGCCCTGTGCATGGCGCTGGGCGGCAAGGTCGAAGCCGGCCATCACCGCGAGTTCGGCCGCGCGGAACTCACCGTCCAAAAGCCGTCGAGCCTGACCGAAGGCGTGTGGGAGCTGAGCACCGAGCATCAGGTGTGGATGAGCCATGGCGACCGCGTCGTCGCGCTCCCTGAGGGGTTTGAGGTCGTCGGCACTTCGCCCAACGCCCCCTTCGCGATGATCGCCAACGAAGAGCGCCGCATCTGGGCCGTGCAGTTCCACCCCGAGGTGGTTCACACCCCTGACGGCGGCAAGCTCTACGCCAATTTCGTGCACCAGATTTGCGGCATTCCGTCGAACTGGAACATGTCTGCCTATCGCCAGAAGATGATCGAAAAGATCCGCGCCCAGGTTGGCAGCGGCAAGGTCATCTGCGGCCTTTCGGGCGGCGTCGATTCATCGGTCGCGGCCGTGCTGATCCATGAAGCCATTGGCGATCAGTTGACCTGCATCTATGTCGATCACGGCCTGATGCGGCTCAACGAGAGCGAACAGGTCGTCACCATGTTCCGCGACCAGTACAATATTCCGCTGGTCCACGTTGATGCCTCAAAGGTGTTCCTGCGCGAGCTGGAAGGGCAGAGCGACCCCGAGACCAAGCGCAAGATCATCGGGCGGCTGTTCATCGAGACCTTCGAGGAAGAAGCCAAGAAGCTTGGCGGCGCCGAGTTCCTGGCGCAGGGCACGCTTTACCCCGACGTCATCGAATCGGTGTCGTTCACGGGCGGCCCTTCGGTGACCATCAAGAGCCACCACAATGTTGGCGGGCTGCCCGAGCGCATGAACATGCAGCTCGTCGAGCCGCTGCGCGAGCTGTTCAAGGACGAAGTCCGTGCCCTTGGCCGTGAACTCGGGCTGCCCGAAAGCTTTATCGGCCGCCACCCGTTTCCCGGCCCGGGCCTTGCTATTCGCTGCCCCGGCGGCATCAGCCCCGAGAAGCTCGACATCCTCCGCAAGGCCGATGCGATCTATCTCGATGAGATCCGCAAGTCGGGCCAATACGACAAGATCTGGCAGGCTTTCGCGGTGCTGCTCCCCGTGCAGACGGTTGGCGTCATGGGCGATGGCCGCACCTATGAGTTCGTCTGCGCCCTGCGCGCAGTGACCTCTGTGGACGGCATGACGGCGGATTTCTATCAGTTCGACATAAACTTCCTGGGCCGCACGGCCACCCGCATCATCAATGAAGTGCGGGGCATCAACCGCGTCGTCTACGACGTCACCAGCAAGCCGCCGGGTACGATCGAGTGGGAATAGGCTGGCGCGGCCACGCTTGCTGAAGCCCTTCGTTTGCATTCCCCCGGCAGCGTGCTAAACGTGCGCCCATTCAACTTCCGACCTTCAGGCAGGCCATGTCACAGGACAATATTTTTCGCGAAGTCGACGAGGAGCTGCGCAGCGATCGCATGCGCGCCCTGTGGCGTCGTTTCGCGCCCTATGTGATCGGCGCCGCCGTCGGTGTCGTGGCCATCGTTGCATTGAATGAAGGCTGGAGCTGGTATCACTCCAACAATGCCGCTGCGTCTTCGGACGAGCTTTATCAGGCGTTCGACCTGATCGAAGGCGGCGACCTGGCTGCCGCCACGGCCCAACTGGATGCCGTCATCGCCGATGGCTCGGGAAGCTATCCCGTACTGGCAGAATTCCGCAAGGCGGGCGTCCTGGCCCAGGATGGCGACACTGCCGCGGCCGTCGCGGCTTATGACAAGCTGGCCAATGAGCAATCCAATCCGCGGCTGCGCGAACTGGCGCTGGTTCTTGCTGGAACGTTGCTGGTCGATACCGGCAGCCTGGCCGATGTGCAGGCGCGCGTCGGAACTATCGCGACCGAAGGCAATCCGCTGCGCAATGCTGCGCGGGAAGCTCTGGGCCTGGCCCAGTACAAGGCTGGTGATCTTGCTGCCGCCCAGGCCAGCTTTGAAGCGGTGATCAATGATCCGCTGACCATGAGCACTACGCGCAACCGCATGGGCTATTACCTTGCCCAGCTGCTTGCCGAAGGCGCAGCGCCCACAGCTGATGCCAATTCTGCTGCCGAGGGGGCCGCAACTGAAATTGACGAGCTCCTGACCGAGGAAGCTCCAGCGGCGCCAGCCGAAGAGGCTTCTGCCGCAAACACCACCGAAACCGCGCCCGCCGCTCAATAGGCGGCTGTGCCATTGCCTGACTGAAAGAGCCCAAGAGCATGACCGTCACCGTTGCCATTGTCGGTCGTCCCAATGTCGGCAAATCGACGCTTTTCAATCGCCTGGTCGGTCGCAAGATCGCGCTGGTAGATGACACGCCCGGCGTTACGCGCGATCGCCGCGAAGCCGAAGGCCGCATTGCGGACCTGACGTTCCGCATTCTCGACACCGCCGGCTACGAAGACGTCAAGGACGGCAGCCTCGAAGACCGCATGCGCCAGCAGACCGAACTGGCCATCAAGGAAGCCGACGTCATCCTGTTCATGATCGACGCCCGCGCCGGGGTCGTTCCGCTCGACCAGCGCTTCGCGCAGGTGTTGCGCAAGGCCGGCAAGGACGTGCACCTCGTGGGCAACAAGGCCGAGAGCGGCGCTGCCGAAGCGGGGCTCGTCGAAGCCTTCAAACTTGGTTTTGGCGAAGCTATCCCGCTATCCGCCGAACACGGGCTGGGCCTGGCTGAACTCTATTCCATCGTTTCGGCCGCCATCGACAAGGCCGCTGCGGACCGCGAGGGTGAGGACGTTGCCGATCTGGACGTCATGCCAGAAGTCGATGTCGATATCACCGAGGACATGCTGGAAGGCGAGGGGGATGAAGCAACCCTGCGCTGGAACCCCAACCGCTACCTCAACGTCGCCATCGTCGGCCGCCCGAATGCGGGCAAGTCCACCCTGATCAACCGCATGGTTGGCGAAGACCGCGTGCTGGTCGGCCCGGAGGCCGGCATTACCCGCGATTCGATCCTGGTGCCGTGGGAATGGGAAGGGCGCGTGATCAACCTCGTTGATACCGCCGGCATCCGTCGCCGTTCGCGCGTTACCCAAAAGCTCGAAAAGCTCGCCGTTGGGGACAGCCTGCGCTCCATCCAGTACGCCGAAGTGGTCGTGCTGATGCTGGACGCCACCATCCCGTTCGAAAAGCAGGATCTGGCGCTTGCCGATCTGGTCGAGCGGGAAGGCCGCGCCTTGGTCATCGCGCTCAACAAGTGGGATCTGATCGAGGACAAGAACGCGGCTCTGACGGCGCTTCGCGAAGAGTGCGAGCGCTTGCTGCCGCAGCTGCGTGGTGTTCCCCTGGTGACGCTTTCGGGCCTCACCGGCAAGAACATCGACAAGCTGATGGAAGCGATCTTCAAGATCGAGCGCAGCTGGAACTCCCACGTTTCCACGGCGCGCCTTAATCGCTGGCTCACCGGCATGGTCGAGAGCCATCCGCCACCGGCTGTTTCCGGGCGCCGCCTCAAGCTGCGCTACATGACGCAGGCCAAGACGAGGCCACCGAGCTTCATTCTCTTTGCCTCACGGCCTGAAGCGCTGCCGATGGCGTATCAACGCTATCTGGTGAATGGTATCCGCGAAGCCTTTGACATCAAAGGCTCGCCGATCCGCCTTTGGGTGCGTGGCGGCAGCGAGAACCCGTACAACGACAAGCAGAAGCGTCGTCTGGGCTAGGCGGCCATTCTGTCTCGGTTGCGCCTCTCTTCGAGGGGCGAGTGTTCATTTCCGGCACCTAACGGTTTCCCAACTATGACGCTGTGGGCGGAATTGGCGGGGGACGATGAGCCAGAAGTAAACACTTCCCTTCGAGGAGGAGGTGGCAACAGGTCGGTGATGGATCACGCCTCACAGCCCCTGCGACAAATTTCAAACGCCCATGGCGTAACGCATTCACTTGCCCTAACATTGTTCCGTCAAAGCGACCCGATGCTGAGTGCGGGGCCGCATTTTTATGAAAAATAGTGTTCGCTGAAATATTGATCGTCGTCGTTCTGACCGTCATCAACGGCTTGTTGGCAATGTCGGAACTGGCCGTCGTCTCCGCCCGTCCGGCGCGGCTTCGCAGCATGGCCGAGCAGGGCAACAAGGGCGCTGCCACGGCCATCAAGCTGGCTGAAGACCCAGGCAAGTTTCTTTCCTCCGTGCAGATCGGCATTACCCTGGTCGGTATCCTGTCCGGTGCATTCTCGGGTGCAACGCTTGGTCTGCGGCTTACCGCATGGCTGGATTCCATCGGGGTAGCCCGCAACGTCGCCGATGTTCTGGGCGTTGCCGTCGTCGTCGTGTTCATCACCTATATCTCGCTCATCATTGGCGAACTGGTTCCCAAGCAGATCGCCTTGCGCGACGCTGAAGGCGTTGCCGCTCGCGTGGCGCCGGCCATGAAGATACTGGCCAAGATCGGCTCGCCGATCGTCTGGGTGCTCGATGTATCCGGCAAGGGCGTGCTGACCCTTCTGGGGCAGGGCGGAGAGGCCGAGGAAACCGTCACCGAAGAAGAGGTCAAGACCATCATCGCCGAGGCTACGACGGCCGGCGTGATCGAGACGGACGAGCATTCGATGATCTCGGGCGTGATGCGGCTAGCGGATCGCTCTGCCCGCGGGCTGATGACACCGCGGCTCGATGTGGACGTGGTCGATCTGGCCGACGACGGCGACGAAATTCGCCGGACCATCCTCGATACCCACCGCTCACGCCTGCTGGTGCAGGATGGCGACGCCGATTCGATCATCGGCGTCGTGGCCATCAAGGACATCATCGGCGTCTTCGCCAATGGCCAGCCGCTCGACCTGCGCAAATTCGTGCAGCCCGTGCCAGTGGTGATGGATCATGCCGACGCGCTCGATGTGGTGCGGGCAATCCGCAACTCGACCGTGCATATGGCGCTGGTCGTGGACGAATACGGACACTTCGAGGGTATCGTGACCTCGGCCGATATCCTTGAGGTCATCACCGGCGTCTTCCAGGAGGAAACCGGTGACGATCCGGCCATCGTCAGGCGCGAGGACGGGTCCTACTTGGTTGCGGGCTGGATGCCTGTCGATGAATTTGGTGAGAAGCTCAAGGTTGCAATTCCGCGCGATGCCAAGTTCGAGACGGTTGCCGGATATGTGCTGTCGATCATCAACCGCCTGCCCAGCGTCGGCGAAACGTTCGAACACAATGGCTGGAAGTTCGAAGTCGTCGATCTCGATGGCCGTCGCATCGACAAGGTGATGATGACCAAGCTGGATTAGCTTGCCCCCTCTCCCTTTGGGGTGAGGGGTGAAGGCTTCTCGGCTCGAGCCACGACGCCTGAACCCCTCATCCGGCCCTGCGGGCCACCTTCTCCCCTCAGGGGAGAAGGGAAGGACAGGGTTTCGCTAGCGGATACCTGCGTTAGTCGAGCGCCATTCCGAACCAGGCTGTTCGGCCTATGGTCATGAGCGGGGCGAAGCCTGCTTTGGTCCAGAAGGCGATGCCGCCTGCGTTGTTGGCACTGGCGCCCAGGTGAGTGCCCGGAACGCCTGCTTGCCGTGCACCGGCAATCCATTTATGCACCAGCGCCGTACCGACGCCCTGGCCGCGAAGGCGAGGGAGCAGGTTCATGTGGATATGTGCGGGGTATCGTGCCACCAGCTCCGCTGGGTTGACCTCAGGCGTTAATATCGCGGCGATGCGCCCGCGGTCGGCCTCCGTCGGCTCGAAGATGGGTTCAGCGTAGCGCTGCCGCAGGGAAGGCCACCATTCTCGCTCTAGTTTCTGGGCGAAACGATCAGTGTCGTAAGTTCCCACCAGATAACCGGCAACGCCTTGCTCGTCCTCGGCAACCAGTGCTTGCTCCGGCTCGATCACAGCGTAGGGCGCAGCATAGATGTGCCCTATGAGCTGCGGATCGTTGTGCAAGGGGGTGGCGTCTTGGCCGGACGAGCCGGTCACGAGGCAGATGTGATACAACGCCTCCAGATCGTCGGGGCGAACACTGCGCAGGGTGACCACGAGCGGCTCCTAGAGGTCGGAAAAGGCGCCGGTCGTCATATCAAACAGCTTGCCGCTCTCCGTCACCGCAGGGCTCAGCAGATCGACCAGCTTGGGCGCGATTTCGGAAGGTGTTGGCAAGGTATCGGGGTTCTCGCCGGGCATGGCCTTGGCGCGCATGGCGGTGCGCACGGCGCCGGGATAGAACACATTGACCTTGACCTTGGACTGCTCTGTCTCTCCGGCATAGGACTTGACCATGGCATCCAGCGCCGCCTTGCTGGCGGCATGGAGGCCCCAGAAGGGCCGTGCCGATTTTGCCGAGGACGACGAGACGAACACCGCCCGACCGGCATCAGCCTGGCGCAGCAGCAAATCGGTGGAGCGGAGCAGGCGATAATTGGCGGTCACGTTGACGGCCATCACCTTGTCGAAATCCTCGGGCTTCACATGGGGCAGGGGGCTGAGCACACCGAGCTGGCCTGCGTTGGCAATCAAACCGTCCAGCGCACCCCAGCGCTCGAAGATCGCTGCGCCCAACCGGTCGATGGCCTCGCCGTCCCGCAGGTCGAGCGGCACGAGCGTGGCCGAGGAGCCCAGATCCTGGATTTCATCGTCCAGCTCTTCCAGGCCACCGACGGTGCGCGCCACCGCCACGACATGTGCCCCGCGCTTGGCCGCCTCGAGAGCGGCCGCATAGCCGATGCCCCGCGAGGCACCTGTTACCAGGATGACCTTGCCGGCAAGGCCCGTCGTCGATTGCGCCATTAACCGGCTTCCTTGAGAAGAGAGATTTGTTTCGGCTCGTTCTTGGAGCGGCCGTTGCGATCGGTCAACTGCGTCGGGTAGTCGCCCGTAAAATAATGGTCGGTGAACTGGGGCGCGGCATTGTTGCGCGGCTCGCCACCCACTGCATCATAGAGCCCGTCTATCGACAGGAACGCCAGCGAATCTGCGCCGATAAACTTGCACATGGAGTCCAGGTCCAGATGCTGGTTGGCCAGCAGTTTTTCCGGGTCTGGCGTGTCGATGCCGTAATAATCGGAATAATAGATCATCGGGCTCGCCACTCGGATATGCACTTCCGTGGCCCCGGCTTCGCGCATCATCTGCACGATCTTGACCGAAGTGGTGCCGCGCACGATCGAATCATCGATCAGCACGACGCGCTTGCCGGCGATCTCGTGCCGGTTGGCCGAGTGCTTGAGCTTGACGCCAAAGGCGCGGATCGACTGCGTCGGCTCGATAAAGGTGCGCCCAACATAGTGGTTGCGGATGATGCCGAGCTCGAACGGAATGCCGCTGGCCTGGGCAAAGCCGATCGCCGCGGGCGTGCCGCCATCAGGCACCGGCACCACCACGTCGGCTTGCACCGGCGCTTCCTTGGCCAGATTGATGCCCATGCGCTTGCGTGCGCCATAAACACTGCGACCGGCGACCACCGAATCGGGGCGCGCGAAGTACACATATTCGAACAGGCAGGGCCGCTCCGGCGCCGGTCGGGCCGGCTTGCGCGCTTCGATCGTGATCGTGCCATCCGGCTGCAATTCGCAGATGATCACTTCGCCATTTTCGACGTCGCGGATGTATTTCGCACCGATGATGTCGAGCGCGCAGGTCTCCGAGCAGAAGATCGGCTTGCCATCCAGTTCGCCCATGACGAGCGGACGAATACCGATCGGGTCACGCGCCGCAATGAGCTTGGTGCGCGTCATCGCCAGCATGGCATAACCGCCTTCCATCTGCCGGATGGCATCGATGAAGCGGTCGGTGGTGGAGGTGTGGCGCGAGCGCGCGACGAGATGGAGCACCACTTCGGTATCGGAGGTCGACTGGCAGATCGCGCCTGTGGCGATGATCTGGCGGCGCAGCGTCAGCCCGTTTGTGAAATTGCCGTTATGCGCAATGGCGATGCCGCCATCCTCGAGTTCGGCAAACAGCGGCTGCACATTGCGTAGCGCGACTTCTCCAGTGGTCGAATAGCGGGTGTGCCCGATGGAGATCGAACCAGGCAGTTTGGCGAGCAGGGCGGGGTCGGTATAGTGATCGCCCACAAGGCCCATGCGCTTTTCAGCGTAAAACTGCTTGCCGTCAAAGCTGACGATGCCGGCCGCTTCCTGGCCGCGATGCTGTAGCGCGTGCAGCCCGAGTGCCGTCAGCGTCGAAGCGTCGCTATGGCCCAGAATGCCAAACACGCCGCATTCTTCGTGCAGCGTGTCGCCTTCGAGATCGAAAGAGTCATCGTTCGGATGGTTCAACGGGCTCTCCATGCCAATGCTGGCTTAACCGCAGGACGGCGCCGCTTCGTGCGGCCAAGGCCAGGATGTGGGTTGCGCCCCAGCCATAGCCTAAAAAGCATGAGCTAACCATTACCCATCGGGGCGGTCAGCTTTGTGGCCAGCGCTCGGCGCTCACCATTTGGTGATTCAAACCGGCGCCGGCGGCGTCACGTCCGTTGCCGGAGCGGTGCTGTCTTCGGTGGCATCGGTGCCTTCGTCGACGGGCGCGCCGGGAACCTCTGCATCTTCGGTGATGGCCGAGCCGCCGCGAAGAATCTCGGTGACCTGCTCTTCAAGGCCCTCAGGCAGCATGGAAATCAGCGAATTTCCCATGTTCTGAAGGTGTGGCAGGGACTGCGAGTTCGCGGCCCAGGGCGGCAGATTGTTGGGCAGCAGCCAGGTGCCGAAAATGGTGATGACAATGGCGATCAGGATGCCGCGCAACACGCCGAACACGAAGCCCAGCGTGCGGTCGATCGGGCCCACCCGGCTGTCCACGACGAAATCGGCAATGCGCATCGTCAACAGGTGCAGGACAATCAAGGCCACGATGAAGGTAACGACCACGGTGGCGATATCGGCCACCAGCGGCTCGTCGATATATTGGCGCGCAATTTCGGGGTGATACTGCCACATATAGATGGCGATTGCCGCCGAACCGGCCCAGGTGGCCAGGGACAAGACTTCGCGGGTCAGGCCGCGCGCGGTTGCCAGGATTGCTGAAATCAGCACCAGCACACCAACACCAACGTCGAACGCTGTCAGCATATTTGTTCGCTTAGCTCCAATAGCCGCCCCGGCAGTCTGGGGCTTCGTTTAGCGGCTTTGTGCAGCAATGCCAAGGGTAAGCGGCGGTTTGCGACAGGATCTGCCCAGAAAGTGTGAACCCATACCTCACCATTCCTCGCGCTGCGGTTCTCTTGGCTTGCCGTTGGCGGCAATTCGCCCGACCAGTTCGGCAAGAGCGGAAAACTCGGAAACTTCGAGCCCGCTATTACGGTCGGCATTGCCGATGCGGCCCGTCGATACGGATTTGAAACCAAGCTTCTGGGCTTCGCGCAATCTCAGCGAGCCATGCACCACCGGCCGTACGCCACCGGCCAGGGACACTTCGCCGAAATAAACCGAATCCGAAGGCAGAGGTGAACTTGTGAGTGAGGAAATCAGCGCTGCGGCCACGGCCAGATCGGCTGCCGGCTCACTGATGCGCATGCCGCCGGCGACGTTGAGATAGATATCGTTGGCACCAATTCGCACGCCGCACCGAGTCTCCAGCACGGCGAGAATCATCGAGAGGCGCGATGAGTCCCAACCCACCACAGCGCGGCGGGGCGTGCCCAGCGGGGAAGGGGCGACCAGGGCCTGGATCTCGATCAAGATGGGCCGCGTGCCTTCCATGCCCGCAAATACCGCCGAGCCTGCGGCTCCCTCATCGCGCTGGTCGAGGAAGAGGGCGGATGGATTGGCTACCTGTTCGAGGCCAAGTTCGGTCATCGCGAACACCCCGATCTCGTCTGTGGCGCCGTAGCGATTCTTGACGCCGCGCAGAATGCGGAAGGTGTGGCTGGTGTCGCCTTCGAAATAGAGGACGGCATCGACCATGTGCTCAACCACGCGGGGTCCCGCGATCTGGCCGTCCTTGGTGACATGGCCGACCAGCACCACGGCCGCGCCGCTCTTTTTTGCGAAACGCGTCAGGGCCTGCGCCGAAGTGCGCACCTGGGTGACGGTTCCCGGCGCGCTGTCCACCCGGTCTGTCCACAGGGTCTGGATGGAATCGATGATGACGAGGTCGGGTGCGGGGCCGTCCTCCAGGGTGGCGAGGATGATCTCGACATTGGTTTCCGCGGCCAGCAGCACCGGGGCTTCACCCAGGCCCAGTCGCTGCGCGCGCAATCGCACCTGTGCCACGGCTTCTTCGCCCGACACGTAGACGACCCGCTTGCCCTTGTTCGCCAGCGCCGCCGCCGATTGCAGCAGGAGTGTCGACTTGCCAATGCCGGGGTCGCCGCCGACCAGCAGGGCCGATCCCATCACAAAGCCGCCGCCGGTGACGCGATCGAGTTCGGCTATGCCGGTCACCACGCGCGCCGCGCTTTCGGTTTCCCCTGAAAGCGGCACCAGATTAGTCGGCCGGCCACCCGACTTGGCGGATTTGGGACCTGCCCCTACGCCCGAGTCGGTGATCTCTTCGACAATGCTGTTCCACTCTCCGCAGGCGTCGCACCGGCCCTGCCAGCGGCTGGTTACGGCGCCACAGGACTGGCAGACAAATGTCGAGCGGGATTTGGCCAAGTTTAGTGTCCTTGCTTGTTGCGCCTTGCGGTGGCGCGTTCATGCAGCCCGCACAAGGTGTTCCAGTTCCGCGCTGTCGCGGTGCCGGACCGCTTTTCGATGAGGCCGGGCAGCTTCGAATTGGCAACGCCGCCATTGTAGTCGACGATCAGGTGCTTGCCTTCGATCCGGATATTTTCCGGGCCCTGGTAGTCGCCGATCCAGCTAAAGTCAGGTGCGGCGGAGGCAAAGAAATAGACGCCCATCTGGGATGGCCTTGTACTCGCCGCCTCGGGCAGCGGATTGGCTCGAACCAGGGCGGCAAGCTGACCGGGTGACCTGACTATGGCGCGGTTGCCAGCGCCCAGTCCCAGGCCGACGACGATTTCGTTCATCTGCCTGGTGACGCTTGCGAGCGTGCCTGACCCTTCCACGATCATGTTGCCGGTGGCGACATAGGTTTCCGGCGCCTCGAAGCCCGCATCGGCGACGGCCTCACGCCATTGCGCCATCGACATGATCTTGTGGGTTATCGGGCCAATGGCGCGTAGCAGGACGACGAAAATCGCCATGTTCTTGCCTCCTGTTGGCGCCGCTGAGTTCCAGTCATCCCTATATCGGAAGCGATGACTAGGCAAGAACAAATAGAGAACTACGCCTCTGGCTCGGGCGGCAGATTGCCATCGCCGATATAGTTCCGGTTGTAGCGACCCTTGAGGGATGTGAGCACTTCATAGCCGATGGTTCCGGCAGCGTCTGCCTGCTCATCTATGCCGATGATGTTGCCCAGGATCTCGGCGCCTTCACCGGGACTGGGCAAGTCTGGCCCCAGTTCGGTGATGTCGACGGTGAACTGATCCATCGACACGCGCCCGATGACCGGGCAGACCTTGCCACGAATGACGACCTTGCCGCCGGGCCGCGTATTGGTGCCGGAAAGCGAGCGGAAGAACCCGTCGGCATAGCCGTGGCCGATAACGGCGAGACGGCTGTCACGGGAGAGGGAATAACTGGCGCCATAGCCGACGCTTTCCCCGGTGCGAGCTTCCTTGACCTGCAGGATCGGCACATGGAGCGTCACTACGGGCGCCATCGGGTTTTTGCGGCCGCTCACGGCACGTCCGCCGTAAATCGCGATGCCTGGCCGGACCATCTGGAAATGATAGTCGCGCCCCGTCATCAGTCCGGCCGAGTTGGAGAGCGATGCCGGTATACCGGGGAAAAGGTTCATCACCGAGCCGAACAGCGCCAGCTGTGTGCGGTTCTTCTCGTGATTGGGCTGATCGGCACACGCCAGATGGCTCATCACCATCTGCGGTGCATAGCCCAGCGTCTGGATGCGGTCGCGGACCAGGCTCGCTTCGTTCAGCCGGAAACCGAACCGGTTGAGCCCGGTGTCGAAGTGCAGCGCAGCCGGATAGGCTTCATTGCGCTCCACGCACTTGGCCAGCCATTCTTCAAGCATGGCCATGGACGCGATGACCGGCATGAGATTCTGCCGGATGTAGAGATTGGCCGCGCCGGGATAGAGCCCGTTCAACACGAAGATATGCGCCTGCGGCACCGCGGCGCGCACGGCCATGCCTTCATCGGGCGTTGCCACGAAGAAGAAGCGGGCACCGGCGGCATAGAGCGCCTTGCTGGCCATGGTAACGCCCGTGCCGTAGGCATCGGCCTTCACCACGGCAGCCGTCAAGGCGCCGGCGCTGACCTTGTCCAGCGCGCGCCAGTTGCGGGCCATTGCGCCCAGATCGATACTCAACTGCCCGCCAAGGCCCGACGTGAGCGCCATGCCTATTCCATGCGCTCGGGAAGATAGTCGGCGCGTGCAAGATTGCCGAAACGCGTAAACTGCGCTTCAAAGCTGAGCTGCACCGTACCCGTAGGGCCGTGACGCTGCTTGGCGATGATAACTTCGGCCTTGCCGTGCACCTTTTCCATCTCCCCTTGCCAGGCAATATGCTCCGGCGTGCCCTCTTTGGGCTCCTTGTTCTTGAGATAGTACTCTTCGCGGTAAACGAACAGCACCACGTCGGCGTCCTGCTCGATAGAACCCGATTCGCGCAGATCCGCCAGTTGCGGGTGCTTGTCGTCTCGCGATTCCACCTGACGGGACAACTGGCTGAGCGCGATGATCGGAACCTCGAGCTCCTTGGCCAGAGCCTTGAGCGTCGTGGTGATTTCCGTCAGTTCCTGCACGCGGTTCTGGCTCGATGCCTTGCTCGAACCCGACAGCAGCTGGAGATAGTCCACGATCAGGCAATCGAGGCCCTTCTGTCGTTTGAGACGGCGCGCACGAGCGGCCAACTGCGCCACGCTGATGCCGCCAGTGTCGTCGATATAGAGCGGCAGCTTGCTCATCATGTTGGACACATCGACCAGCTTGGAGAACTGCGAATCGTGAATGCGGCCGCGGCGGATGTCGGAGGAGGACACCTCGGCCTGTTCGGCCAGAATACGAGTCGCCAGCTGCTCGGAACTCATTTCGAGGCTGAAGAAGCCCACCACGCCGCCATTGGTGGTTTTGATATTGCCGTCCGCCTGCACTTCGCTTTGCCAGGATTTGGCGACATTGAAGGCGATATTGGTCACCAGCGACGTCTTGCCCATGGCCGGACGGCCGGCGAGAATGATCAAGTCCGAGCGCTGCAAACCGCCCATTTGCCGGTCGAGGTCATCGAGCAGGGTGGCGATGCCGGAAAGTCCGCCGTCGCGCTGATAGGCCTCGCCAGCCATCTGGATGGACGCGCTGAGTGCGCTTGAGAAATTCTGGAAGCCACCATCGTAGCGACCCTTCTCGGCCAGTTGGAACAACTCGCCTTCGACCTTTTCGATCTGCTTGTTCGGCGTCTGCTCGACGTCCGACTCATAGGCAACCTGCACCATCTCCTCGCCCACGAGGATCAGGCTGCGGCGAATCGCCAGGTCGTAGATCGCCTGCCCATAGTCAGCGGCGTTCAGCACGGTGGTGGCTTCCGCCGCCAGCCGCGCCAGGTACTGCGCCATGGTTACATCCGGCAGCAATTGATCGGGCAGGTGGGTCTTGATGGTGGTCGGATCGGCCGATTTGCCAGCCCGGATGATCTTGCCGGCCAGCTCATAAATGTCGCGGTGGATCGGTTCGTAGAAATGTTCCGGGTCGAGAAAGTCCGACACCCGATAGAACGCGTCGTTATTCAGCAGGATAGCGCCAAGAAGCGCCTGTTCCGCCTCCACATTGTGCGGGGCAAGGCGAAATGACTTGTCTTCGACCGGATGGAGCCGTGCAATCTCTGCCATGGTGTGCCTCGGGGGTGCGTTAACCTTTCTTAACCACGTGCAGTGGACAAGAGTCTCGGGCCTAACCTGCAAAGGTTAATGTGCTGAGAACCCGCCTGTGAACACTGTGGACAACGGGGAAAGCCAAAGCTCCTTATTGCATGAGAACAGGCCGTGAACAAGCCGAGTCGGCCCGGGCTTCCGTCTCGTACTCCCGCCGCACAACGCCTCCGCCACTGCGTCATTCCCGCGAAAGCGGGAACCTCCCTTCACTTGCGCATAGAAGTGGGATTCTCGCTTTCGCGGGAATGATGCGGTGGCCAAAAAGCAATACCACCAAAACAAAAGGCCGGGCACATTGCCCGGCCTCTGTAATCGATCTGTGATTCGATCAGACTTCGTCGTCGAAGCGGTCGTCCTGCTGCGCGTCCTTCTGGCCGGCAGCGAAATCGCCTTCTTCGTCTTCTTCGTACTGGGTGACGGTCACGTCTTCACCAGCGGACTGGCGAGTCGCTTCGTCTTCCGAGCGGGCGACGTTGACGTTGATCGACACAGCCACTTCGGCGTGCAGGTTCAGCGCCACGGCATGCACGCCAACCGACTTGATCGGGTCGGCGAGATCGACCTGCGAACGCTGGATGGTGAAGCCGTCGGCGGCAAGTGCCTCGACGACGTCGCGCGAAGCGACCGAACCATAGAGCTGGCCGGTTTCACCAGCCTGGCGGATGATGACGATGGTGCGACCGTTCAAGCCCTCGGCGATGCCGGCAGCGGCATTGCGGCGGTCTTCGTTGCGCTTCTCGATGTTTGCACGCTCGCCTTCGAACTTCTGGCGGTTGGCGGCGGTGGCGCGAAGTGCCTTGCCCTGGGGCAGGAGGAAGTTACGGGCAAAGCCGTCCTTCACCGTGACTTCGTCGCCGATCGAGCCGGTGCGGCCGATACGCTCGAGCAGAATGACTTTCATTTGGGAATTCCTTGTAGCTGTCCCGTCTCGAGGACGGTTAGGAGTCCCGGACCATCCGGAACCCCAACGATATGCCGGTTAGCCGAACTTACTGGACGGCGTAGGGCATGATGCCGATGAAGCGGGCGCGCTTGATCGCCTGGGCGAGTTCGCGCTGCTTCTTGGCTGAAACGGCCGTGATGCGGCTGGGAACGATCTTGCCGCGCTCGGAAACGTAACGCGACAGCAGGCGAACGTCCTTGTAGTCGATCGTCGGTGCGCCTGCGCCCGAGAACGGGCAGGTCTTGCGGCGGCGCTGGAACGGACGGCGGGCCTGGGCGGTGGTAAGGTCTTTGATTGCCATAGCTTATACGGTCCTTCGATTAGAAACGGCGCGGACGGCGTTCGCCGCCGAAGCCACCACGGTCGCCACCAGGACGGCCACCACGTTCACCGTCACGGTCGTCACGGTCACGCTTCTGCATCATTGCAGATGGGCCTTCTTCCAGTTCGTCGACGCGCACGGTCATGAAGCGCAGGATGTCTTCATTGATGCGCATCTGGCGTTCCATCTCGGCAACGGCCTGCGGCGCTGCGTCGATGTTGAGCAGCGTGTAGTGGGCCTTGCGGTTCTTGCGGATGCGGTAGGAGAGACCCTTGAGGCCCCAATATTCATTCTTGGTGACCTTGCCGCCGCCGGTGGCGAGGATTTCGGTCAAGGCAGCGGTCAGTTCTTCAACCTGCTGCTGGGAAACGTCCTGGCGCGCCAGGAAGATATGCTCGTAAAGGGCCATGAATGCGCCTTCCTTCGTGGTTTTCAACACTGCAATCGCTGGCGCGGAGCCTCCTTGAAGCCGGGAAAGGCGTCAAAGCAGTCTTGCAAAGAGCGGGAACACGGGAGGCCGGGCTAAAGCCCTATCTGCCGTTATTGCAAACGGCAAACCCTCCGTTCAGCCCCCGGCCAAACGAATTGCTGGGCGCCATATAGGGGAAAGCAGGGCATGAGGCAAGGCTTATGGGGGCAAGGCCTCGCTTCGCCTTGACTCCGCCACACCCTTTGGGCACACGCCGCGCAACTGGACAGCGCGTGAAGCGGTTGTCAAACTAAGGTAAAAGAGGGGGCTGTTCATGAGCAAGCGCGCATTCACCTTTCCGGGGCAGGGCAGCCAGACTGTCGGCATGGGCAAGGATCTGGCCGCGGCCTATCCGGAGGCCCGCGCCGTGTTCCAGGAGGTCGACGAGGCCCTGGGCCAGCGTCTGTCGGCCATCATGTTCGAAGGACCCGACGATATTCTGCGCCTGACCGAGAACGCACAGCCCGCCCTTATGGCGGTGAGTCTGGCAGTGGTGCGCGTTCTGGAATCAAAAGGCGTTCGCCTAGCCGACCATGCCGCTTATGTCGCCGGGCACTCATTGGGCGAATATTCGGCCCTTTGCGCTGCCGGCACATTCTCCTTGTCCGATACGGCGCGGCTCTTGAAGACGCGCGGTCAGGCGATGCAGAAGGCGGTGCCCGTGGGGCACGGCGCCATGGCTGCGTTGCTGGGGCTTGATCTGGAAACGGCTCAGGAAGTCGCCGCAGAAGCGGCGCAGGGCGAGGTGTGCGACGTCGCCAACGACAATGCGCCGGGGCAGGTCGTTGTCTCTGGAGCCACTGCGGCCATCGAGCGTGCCGTCGAGATTGCCAAGGCCAAGGGCGCCAAGCGCGCGCTGTTATTGCCCGTCAGCGCTCCATTCCATTGTTCGCTCATGCAGCCGGCTGCCGATGCGATGGCGCAGGCGCTGGCGGAAGTCAGCATGCAGGCGCCTGCGGTGCCTCTGGTGGCCAACGTGTTGGCGCAGCCGATTTCCGACCCCGCCGATATTCGCCAGCGCCTTGTCGAGCAGGTGACCGGCGTCGTGCGGTGGACGGAGAGTGTCACCTGGCTGACCGGTCAGGGCGGCGTTACCCATCTGGCCGAACTCGGCACCGGCAAGGTGCTGACCGGCCTGGCCAAGCGCATCAACTCGGAAGCGAGCGCAACCGCTGTCGGCACGCCGGCCGACATCGATGCCTTTGTGGCCGAGCTGACCGCCTGAGCCTTCGCCTACGCCGTTAAGCGCCTGAATCTGTATCTCCGCTGGGAGCACTAAATGTTTGATCTAACTGGTAAGCGTGCCTTGGTAACTGGCGCTAGCGGCGGCATCGGCCGTGAAATCGCCAAGGCACTTGCTGCGGCCGGCGCTATTGTTGCCCTCAGCGGCACGCGCGTCGGCGCGCTGGAAGACACCGCAAAGGAAATTGGCAAGGACAGCCCGATTCTCCCCTGCAATTTGTCTAAGCTCGATGACGTCGACAAACTTGTGCCGTCGGCCGAGGCTGCCATGGGTGGCATCGACATCCTGGTCAACAATGCCGGCATGACGCGCGACAACCTGTTCATGCGCATGAAGGATGAAGAGTGGGACGAGGTCATTGCGGTCAATCTGACAGCTGCCTTCCACCTCAACCGCGCCGTGCTGCGCTCCATGATGAAGCAGCGGTTTGGCCGCATCATCGGCATTTCCTCGGTGGTTGGCGTTATGGGCAATCCGGGGCAGGGCAACTACGCTGCGTCCAAGGCCGGGCTGATCGGCATGAACAAGGCGCTGGCGCACGAGGTCGCATCGCGCGGCATCACGGTCAATTCGATCGCCCCCGGCTTCATCGCTTCGGCCATGACCGATGAACTCAATGACAAGCAGCGCGAGGCGATCCTGGGCACGATTCCAGCCAACCGTTTGGGAACTGCGCAGGAGATCGCGGGTTGTGCCGTTTTCCTCGCCAGTGACGCGGCGGGATACATCACCGGCCATACTTTGAACGTCAACGGTGGCATGGCGATGATTTAAACCCGTTGAAAACCAACGGGTCCGCTTATGGCCATAGGAGTGCAAGTGTGATACTCGCCGCCGCTGTCGGCCTTGGCAGACTGCATTGCGGGCGCCCGAAAGTGCGCCTACATTGGCCCAAAGTCAGCCAACACGGTGCTTGAAGAAATAGTACCGCGCCAATAAGAAACGAAACGAAACCTCGATTTCTAAAAAGGGAAGTCAAATATGAGCGATGTCGCTGATCGGGTCCGCAAGATCGTTGTGGAACACCTTAATGTGGATGCCGAGAAGGTTGTCGAGAAGGCAAGCTTCATCGACGATCTTGGCGCCGACTCCCTCGACCAGGTCGAGCTGGTGATGGCATTCGAAGAAGAATTCTCGGTCGAAATTCCTGACGACGCTGCCGAGCAGATCCAGACCTTCGGCGACGCCGTCTCGTTCCTCACCAAGGCTGTCGGCTAAGAGCCGCAGAGAAACATTGACCATGGAATTACGCCGTGTCGTCGTAACCGGGCTGGGCCTTGTAACGCCCCTCGGCTGCGGAGTTGAAGCCACTTGGTCCAACATTCTGGCTGGAAAGAGTGGCGCCAAACGCATCGATGAATTCCAGGTCGATGATATTGCGTGCCAGATCGCTCATCGCTTGCCGCTCGGCGACTACGTCGACGGCAAGTACAATCCCGATGAGTGGATGGACACCAAGGAACAGCGCAAGGTCGATGACTTCATCGTCTACGCCATGGCCGCGGCCAAACAGGCGATCGACGATGCAGGCGTAGAACCTAAAACCCAGGAAGAGCAGGAACGCACCGGCGTCCTGATCGGGTCGGGCATCGGCGGAATTGGCGGCATTTATGATGCCTCCATAATCCTGCATGAAAAAGGCCCGCGCCGGATCAGCCCGTTCTTCATTCCGGGCCGCCTAATCAATCTCGCCTCCGGCTATGTGTCGATCCGGTTTGGCCTCAAGGGGCCGAACCACTCGGTGGTGACGGCGTGTTCTACGGGCGCGCACGCCATCGGTGATGCCGCGCGCCTGATCGCTCTGGGCGATGCCGACGTGATGGTAGCGGGCGGCGCTGAAAGCTGCGTCAACCGGTTGGCACTCGCCGGCTTCGCAGCGGCACGTGCACTATCGACCGGTTTTAACGACAATCCCGAAGCTGCGTCTCGCCCTTATGACAAGGACCGCGATGGTTTTGTGATGGGCGAGGGCGCCGGTATCGTCGTTCTCGAGGACTATGAACGCGCCAAGGCTCGTGGCGCCAAGATCTATGGCGAAATCATCGGCTATGGCCTCTCGGGTGATGCCTACCACATCACCGCTCCCTCCCCTGATGGCGATGGCGGTTTCCGTGCCATGAGCGCTGCCGTCAAGCGGGCAGGGATCAGCGCTTCGGAAATCGACTACATCAATGCGCACGGCACTTCGACGCCGCTGGGTGACGAGATCGAACTGGGCGCAGTCACCCGCGTTCTGGGCGACGCCGCTTCCAGTGCTGTCATGAGCTCCACCAAGTCGGCCATTGGCCACCTGTTGGGTGCGGCCGGTTCGGTAGAGGCCATCTTCTGCCTGCTGGCCATGCGCGACAGCATCGCGCCGCCCACGCTCAACCTCGACAACCCATCGGTCGACTCCGTGATCAATCTGGTGCCCAAGACGGCATTCAAGAAAGAGATCAATGTCGCGCTGTCCAACAGCTTCGGCTTTGGCGGCACCAATGCGACGCTGGTTATGCGCAAGGTCGGCTGATTTTCCCACGACTTAAAAGGGGCACATCGCGCCGTCGCGCATGTGCCCCTTGTCTTTGCCGCCAGCCATGCAATCAATGCTCGCCGGTGCGTTGCGCCGAGATGATGACAAGATCGGGCGCTAGTCCAGCAGCGAACCGGCTATAGGGATGAACACTGATGAATGATCGCAAGGCCGCCCGGCGTCAGCGCCGCCGTTCCCGCAATGGTTTCATCGATATCCTGAATGGCTTTTTGACGCTGCTCGTGATCGGGCTGCTCGCTGGGGGCGGCCTGCTGCTCTATGGTGCATCCCAGTTCTATGGTGATGGACCGGCAGCCGAAGAGACTGTTTTCCGCGTCGAGTCCGGTTCCGGTTTGGGCTCCATTGCGGCACGGCTCGAAGAGCAGGGGCTCATTACCAACCAGCTTATCTTCAGGGCGGGCGTCCGTGCTCTGGAGCAGCAAGCTACCGTCAAGGCCGGTGATTTCCGCATTCCCGCCGGCGCCAGCATGTCCGACATTGTCCGCGAGCTTACCCAGGGTAATCCGATCCGCTACGCAGTGACGATTCCTGAAGGTTGGACAGCCTGGCAGGTCATCCAGCGCCTTGATGGCACGAGCGACCTGCAGGGCGAAATCACCACGCTCCCTCCGGAAGGCTCGATCCTGCCGGGCAGCTACGACTATGTGCCCGGTGACACCCGCCAGTCGGTGCTCGACAAGATGCAGGAAGCGATGACGACGCAGCTGGCTGCTATCTGGGAAAGCCGCCAGCCCGATCTGCCGATCGAGACGCCAGAGGAAATGCTGGTTCTTGCCTCGATCGTCGAGCGGGAAACGGGCGTCGCAACGGAGCGTCCGCAGGTTGCCGCAGTGTTCGTCAACCGCCTGCGTACCGGCATGCGCCTCCAATCCGATCCCACCATAATCTATGGCATCACCAAGGGCCAGGCGCCGCTCGAGCGTGGGCTGCGGCGCTCCGAGATCGAAGCCAAGACCGATTACAACACCTACCAGATCGACGGATTGCCGCCGACCCCGATTGCCAATCCGGGTGTGGAATCGCTCAAGGCCGTCGCGAACCCCGATGAGCATGAATATCTGTACTTCGTCGCCAAGGGGGCATCGCCGAGCGAAGGGCACGTTTTTGCCGAGACTTACGCCGAGCACCGCGAGAATGTAGCGCGCTACCGCCAGATTGCCGACGAGGCAGAAGCGGAAGCCGCGCGGCAAGCGCTGGAAAACGTTGAGGCTGAAGAGGCGGGTGACCCTGCGGCACAGCCGTGAGTCATCGCGGTGGAGCTAGCGCGATCGGCCTTGACCTCAAGGCGGCGATAGAGCAACTACGCGCACAAGTGCAAAACATCGAATAGGATCAACCGTATGGAGTTTCAGCGCCGCGGTGTCATGCTGGTCATCGCCTCGCCATCGGGCGCTGGCAAGTCATCCATCTCGCGCGCGCTGTTCGGCGCCGATCCCAATATCAAGCTGTCGGTTTCCGTCACCACGCGTGCCCGCCGCACCGATGAAGTCGACGGCAAGCACTACCACTTCATCGACGTGTCGACATTCAAGCAGATGCAGGCTGACGGGGAACTGCTCGAATCGGCTGAAGTGCACGGCAATTTCTACGGTACGCCCCGCGCGCGGGTGGAAGAACAGCTGGCAGCGGGCAACGACATCCTGTTCGACATCGACTACCAGGGCACGCTGCAGCTGTACCGCAATAGCCGCAAGGACATGGTTACCGTCTTCATCCTGCCGCCCTCCATCAAGGAACTGCGCGCCCGGCTCGAACGGCGCGCCCAGGACAGCGTCGGCACCATCGAGAAACGCCTGAGCAATGCTCGGATCGAGATGGAGCACTTCAACGAATACGACTATGTCCTCGTCAATGAGGACCTCGAGGCATCGACCCAACGGGTACGGTCCATCCTGGTTTCGGCTCGCCTGGAGCGTGACCGCCAATTGAACTTGGCCAGCTTTGTCAAGGACTTACAAAGCCAGATCGATTCGATCTGACAAGTGGAGGCGGCGCAACCAGTTGTGATCCGCCGCGGCACTCCGGCCTTCGTTCGGGCCAACATAGCCTTCTTCCTTTCGGCCTTCGCGATCTTCGCTTCGCTCTACTCGGTTCAACCGCTCCTGCCCATTTTTGCCGCTGAATTCGAGCTGGATGCCGGCACGAGTTCGCTGGCCTTGTCGGCCACGACGGGCCCCTTGGCGCTTGCCTTGCTGCTGGCGAGTTGGGTGGCGGATCGCGTCGGGCGCAAGCTTTTGATGGTCTGCGCCATCGTTGCTACGGCCATTCTGGGCCTGCTGCTGCCCATTGCTCCGAACTGGCATTCGCTGATTGCGATAAGGACCCTGATGGGCCTGAGCCTTTCAGGGCTGCCCGCAGTCGCCATGGTCTATCTGGCCGAGGAGATGGACCCGGAGGCCCTTGGGTTTTCCATGGGTTTGTACATCGGCGGCACGGCAATCGGTGGCATGGCCGGGCGTCTGGTGTCGGGCATGCTGGCCGATCTGGTGGGCTGGCGCCTGGCGCTGGGGATACTTGGCGGATTGATCGCCATCGCGGCCGTCATCGTCGTCCTGCTTTTGCCGAAGCCCCGCAATTCGACGCGTTCGCCAATCGGTGGGCGCGAGTTCGTGCGGCTGGTCCGCCTGCAGTTCTCCGATGCCGGATTGCCATGGCTGTTTGCCTCGGCATTCCTGCTCATGGGCAGCTTCGTCACTCTCTACAACTACGCAGGGTTTCGGCTGGCCCGGCCGCCCTTCGAGTTGAGCCACACGGCCATAGCTGCCATCTTCGTGGTCTACCTGTTGGGAAGTGTCAGTTCGGCCTGGGCCGGTGGGCTGGCGCAGCGTCTGGGGAGGCGGAAGGTGTTCTGGACCATGGTGCTCACCATGGCGGCGGGGGTATTCCTGACGCTCGTGCCAAACACCATCGCGATCATCGCGGGCCTCGCCATAACAACGGTCGGTTATTTCGCGGCGCATGGGATTGCCAGCGCCTGGGTTGCCCGACGGGCACCAATTGGACGGGCACAAGCATCGGCGATTTACCTGTTCGCCTATTACCTGGGCTCGTCGATCCTGGGAACGCTGGGTGGCTATGCCTGGGCAGCCTGGGAGTGGAATGGCGTCATGATCGTTAGCGGTGGTGCGATAATTGCCGCGATGCTGGTTGCCTTCCGGCTGTATTACCTGCCACCGCTATCAGCGCCAGAAGAAGTGGCGCAGCCTCCGGCCGGTGTCTAGGACTGCCGCAATCCTGGCAGTGCCCGCGCCATGGCGAGAAAGGCTTCGACGGGCAACTCTTCTGCTCGCTCGTTCCCTTCCAGCCCTGCAGCAGCGAGCAGGGCGTCTACCGGAACTCCAGTGGCTTTCAAGCTCTGCCGCACCATTTTGCGGCGCTGACCGAACGCCGAGCGGGTGACCTGCTCAAGGCTCTTCACCGCCACGTCGCCGGACACTGGCTTTGGCACCAGATGCACAACGGCCGACGTGACATTTGGCGGGGGTACGAAGGCCTGCCGCCCCACGTTGAAGGCAATGCGCGCATCTGTGCGCCAGCCGGCCAGCACGCCGAGCCGCCCATAGGGGTCTTCTCCTGGACGAGCGCAAATCCGTTCGGCAACTTCGCGCTGGAACATCAGTGTCAGGCTTTCGAAGTACGGCGGCCAGGGATCAACCGTGAGCCACCCAGTGAGCAGGGGAGTGGCGATATTGTAGGGCAGGTTGGCGATGATCCGCGTCGGTCCATCGGCCAGCATCCGATAGTCCATGTCCATGGCGTCGCCGCTGATGACCGTCAGGCGGCCCGGATACGCCTGCGCGATCTGGGCCAGCGCGGGGAGTGCGCGGGCGTCGCGTTCGATGGCGATCACTTCCCGCGCACCTTCCGCGAGTAGCGCCCGCGTGAGGCCGCCGGGGCCCGGACCCACTTCGATGACCCGAACGCCTTCCAGCGATCCGCCGACCCGGGCAATCCGCGCCGTAAGGTTCAAATCCAGCAGGAAGTTCTGACCAAGCTCTTTTTTGGCCCGCAGACCGTGCTCGGCAATAACTTCACGAAGCGGCGGCAAGTTATCGATTTGACTCATGAATTGCTCGTCATGGCGTCGGCCATCGCGATGGCTGCCAGAAAACTGCGTGGCGAGGCTCGCCCGGTTCCTGCCAGGTCAAACGCCGTCCCGTGGTCCGGTGAGGTCCGCACGATCGGCAAGCCCAAGGTAACGTTGACAGCATCCTCGAATGCTACGGTCTTGATCGGGATCAGCGCTTGGTCGTGGTACATCGCAATTACCGCGTCGTACTTTGCCCAATGTGTGGGGTAGAACAGCGTGTCGGCGGGCAGGGGACCCACAACGTCCAGGCCCTCGAACTGCAACTGTGCAACGGCGGGCGCGACGATTTCCAGATCCTCACGGCCAATCGCGCCACCTTCGCCGGCATGTGGGTTCAGCCCGGCAATCGCAAGCTGCGGATTGGCTATCCCGAGCCGAATGCCCAGATCGTGCGCGACGACGCGCGCCGTCTCGACGATCAATTCCCTGGTCAGCAGGTTCGGCACATCCTTGATGGGCACGTGAATCGTCACTGGAACGGCCCGCAGGCCGCCATGCGCCAGCATCATCACCGGAAGCCTTGGCGTAGCCCCTTGCGCACACAGCTCAGCAAGAAATTCGGTGTGGCCGGGATGGCTGAAGCCGGCGTGATACAGGGCGCCCTTGTGGATCGGCGCCGTCACAAGCCCGCGGCAGGCTCCGGTCAATGTCGCCTGTACTGCTTGAGTGATGGCGCCAATTACAGCGTTCGCCGAGAGCGGGGAAGTTTGCCCCGGATGATCGGGCACAAGGCCTTCGATGTTGGCAACCGGAAGTGAGCGGTCGAATGACTCGGCCGCGCCTTCCGCGCCTACTGTTGCGAAGTCTATATCAAGAGCCAGCCGCTTGGCCCTGGAACGCAGGAAGTCCACATTGCCGAACAGGCAGAATGGGGGGAGGGCCAGTTCTTTGCGCCGGTCATAGAGCGCGAGGACGATATCGGGCCCAACGCCGGCGGGCTCGCCCATGCTGATCGCCAGCGGTTTGTTCATCTCGGCCCCCGGCGGTCGGCGAAAGGGCCCGTGACCGGGCCCCATTGCTTAGTTGTAGATGACCTTGGCGCTCTTGCGCAGGTTTTCGAGGTAACTTGCCACCTGACCTTCAAGCGCATTGTTGCCGGCTTCGGCGCGCAGGTCGCCCTTGATGAAGGTCAGGTCTTCGGCCTGTGCCTTTTCGCAGACTGCGAGCATCGAGACGCCGTTTTCGACCACGCGCGGCTTGGTGATGCCGCCGACGTTCAACCCGGCCAGTTCCTTGGCAATTGCTTCAGGCAATTGCGTTGCATGGCGGCGGCCGACGTCGATCACCGCTGCGTCCGTGTAGCCGAGCGAAAGGTCGACTGCCGCATCGCAACCGGAGAATTTCGAACGGTAATTGTTCGCCTGACCACTACGGCCGCTGGAGCCCTGGCCGACAAACAGCACCTCTTTGAGGATGTAGTCGAAGTTCTGATAGGCCTGCAGCTGGTTTTCTGCCTGCTGGTCCAGCGCGAGATCCGAGATCTGCACATTCGGAACGATGGCCTGTTCCGTCACCGCGTTCCAGGCAATGGCGACCCGCAGACGGTCCTTGAGCGTCTCCATGTTGATGCCGCCCTGTTGCAGCATCTGCTGCAGCCGCTCCTGGCTCACATTGATGTTGCGCGCGATCTGCAGAAAAGCCTCGTCCACCTGTGAGTTGGACACTGTGATGCCCAGGCGCTTGGCTTCGGCCATCTGGATAGCCTCGGTGATGAGCTGATCAGTTGCACCCTTCTGCCCGCCACTGTTTCCTTCCAGCGCAAACAACTTCACGCGCTGCGAAATCTGAACGTCGGTGATGGGTGTACCATTCACGGTTACACGCACGGTTTGTGCAAAGGCTGGCATTGCAGCACTTACGGTCAGCATGGTGCCGATAATCATGGCGCCAGCAATGCGCCCCCAGAAAGTGTTCGCCATAGCGTAGTGTCCGCTCTGATAGGTTAAAATCGTCGGCCCTCAATGGGGCTGTAAAAGCACTCTGTCAATTGCTCAACAATACGGCCAAAATCCGATAGCGGCGGCTCACGGCTTCAGTAGTCAAAGCCGGCATTGAAACCAGCCGGCGCCTTGATGCGGAAAGAAGCGGTTATTCTTGTATCGTCAGGGCTGGTATGGGTTTCGCCCGTGCGGCTGACATCGGCACTCATGAGTAGATAGCCGTCGTCATACCGTACGCCTGCACCGGCGAGCAGGAAGCTGTTCGCGGTGAGGTCCCAATAGGTTCTGGCGTTGAGGCTCCAGTAGTCTGCGAGCGGCACCCCTGCGCTGACGCCGATCTCCTGTTGGTCGACCAGCTGGCCCAGATCGTCATTCGCTGCGATGTAGTTGTAGTCGAGCCCCGCGCTATAGCCGGCATTGGCATAGTTCACACCCGCGCCAGCGCGCGTTATACGCGCCTCATGCGGGTCCACCTGCAGCTTGCCACCGACCTGAAGCCCCGGCAGGAACGAGCCATAGGCGCCCAGGACTGCGTAGGAGGCCGTTGTCTCCAGCCCTGAACCTACGCCTGTCAGCGCTGGATCGGCACTGGCGAAGGCATTTTCACCGGCAAGATGAAACGACTGGCCGGCGATGATCTCAAGATAGCTGCCATCCACGAAATCGGCCTGGTAGCGCCCGCCGATATTCGCGCGCAGCCCGGTCTCCTGGCGATCCGTGCCCGAGAAGCGATTGAAGCTGAACAAATTCGTGTCATCGAAGACGAAGCTTTGCGCATTGTCATTGGTGATGCCGACGGCGGTCGTCCCCGACCCGCGATAAACCAATTGTCCGATAGGCTCGATCAGGTGAACGGTTGAACCATCGCTCGACGCCATGGGGAAGCGCACGTCCATGGCGGCGATCGGCGTCGCACTCCACAGTGTTGTCTCGCCGGGCGCCTCGGCAAGGGTGCTGGTGCCGTCATAATAGGCAAAGTCCGCGCGCCCACCAAGATACGGGGTCGCTACGAACCCGCCCGCGCCGATGTACTGGTTCTGCCAGCCGGCCTGCAGAGTTGCGTGCTGCTTGTCGCCAGCGTAACCGAACGTATAGGGCACTCCGTTTGGCGCGATGGTATGATCCAGTTCCCGGCGGACGCCGAGCAACCTGCCGCTGATCTCGATCCGTCCGGAACCCGGCGCAAGTTCGAGCATGTGCTCGAACCGCACTGCTGGGAGGGCTTGCCCCTGCCGATCCTGCGTTATGGGCAATACGTCGCCCAATACGTTGAACTGCTGCAGGCGGACGTCAAAAAAAGTGTCTCGGGTCAGATGAGTGGCATAGACTTCGTTGACCGATGAAGTCGCCGCCGAAATATCATAGTCTTCGAGGAACGCTGCATCGCTGAACGCCGTGTAGCTCCAGCCCACGGTCCAGTCTGTGACTGGCCGGAAGCTGCCTGACGTTTGTAGTGCTCCTCGCCAGTCGCGCTGCGCATCGGAGAAAGCGAACGCTTCCTTGTCCAACTGGTAGACACCGGACCCTTTGATCTGGAATGAGCCATTGTCAAACCGCTGCACCCATTCGGCGCTCATCAGCAGACCTTGGCGGCTCATCAGGCGCGGCGACAGGATGATGTCCGTCCATTGGCTGGAATATGCTGTAACTTCAACGCCAATTTGTGCTCCAAGCTCTTCGCTATA
Source organism: Devosia naphthalenivorans (assembly GCF_003056355.1). Lineage (GTDB taxonomy): Bacteria > Pseudomonadota > Alphaproteobacteria > Rhizobiales > Devosiaceae > Devosia > Devosia naphthalenivorans. The sequence continues at coordinate 160,852 of NZ_PYVW01000003.1, read as the reverse complement.
AGCGAAGGTAGGCCTCGGAACTTTGGACAGCGCAGAGTCGCTGGTGTCAGGCAGGTATAGAAACGGCAGCCACGCCACAGGAATGCCAAGCAGCGCAAGGCTCGGCTGCTCCAGATAAACCGAACCATCCTCGGCATTGTAGGTGATCCTGTCCGCGCGCATGGACCAGCCGATCCGCCGGCCCTTGTCGTCGATGCAGTCGCCGCACGGTGAATAGGTCGCGTTTTCCAGTAGGGTCTGGAGGGCATCGTCATAATCGGCGCTATCTGCGGTGATGCGCGCGCCGTCGTATGTCGTGATGGTTATGGCTTGCAGAAACGCCTGCTTGAGGCCGCCCGTGAGTTCCAGGTCAACCGTGTCCAGGATGTTCCCGGACGGATCGACAACCCTGACTGCTCCGCTGAACCGCACTTCGTTGCTGGCACGATTATAGATCAGGTTTTCGCCATTGACCGTATAGCCATCTTGCCGAACCACGACACCGCCTGTTGCGGTGATCGTGCTGGTGCTGGCTTCGAAAACGAGGCTATCCGCCTCAACAGCGACTGGTGCGGCCGGATCGATCGGCGCGTTGAACATGTCGACAGGGACCAAGGCCCCCGACTGCGCGACTGCGCCACTTGCCGAAGCGATGGCGATCACGGCGCTGGCACTCGCCAGACGCAGCATCGTCTTCGTCCATGCGCTCCAACTCGTTACTCTCACGCGCGTCCGTCTTCCTTGTGCAGCAAAACCGTCACGCCAATGACGATTGCCACAAACGCTGGTCCGACCGCGGCAAACGTAGGATCGAGAACACCGGTCGATCCGCCACGATCGGCCATCTCTGTGATCACGAACACCACGAACCCAAGCACGACCCCATAGAGGACCGCCGGACCATAATTAGAGCCTCTTCGATAACCCGCGGTAAACGCAAAAGCAATGAACAGGGACCCGGTGAGCACCATGGGCAGGGCCAGCAGTTTCAGGAACCGCATCAGCGCTGCATTCCTGATGACCGGGTCCGACACGCCATCTTGCAGCAGGGTCGCAATCTCGAAGAATGTCATGTCCTCGGTGGAGGACGTTCGGAGTGCCAGCTCCGCCTGGGTCATGCTGGAAGGCAGGGTGTAGCCAGGAACCAAGCGCGGCGGCTCGTCAGTGCTCCGCAACAGAGCGTCGGTAAATCGCCATGTCCCGTTTTCAAGCACGGCACCGGCCGCTTCTACTCGCTCGCTGCGGCCAGGATTGAGCAAAAACACCGTGACATCGAGCAGCGCAGAGCCGCCCGGCTCAAGGCCGGTCGCCATGATCAGATAGTGGTCCGTCTGGCTGCGTTCCTCCAGCCAGATCTCGCCGCCTGGGACGAGGAACGAGCCCTGGCCCGGCGGGCGCGGATCCAGTTGCCGGTTGATCTGCGTGCTGGCCGTTTCAGCCACCAGCGCAATGAGCAGCCCAACGGACAACATTGCCAGGGTCGGCATGCGAACGGCTTTCCAGATTGAAATACCACTGGCATGAATCACCGTCAGCTCGTGGCGCGATTTCAGGTCCATGAAACCCAATATGGCGCCAAGCAGCACCGTGACCGGCAAAGTCTTGATGGTCCATTTGACCGCGCTCATGGCGACCATCAAGATCGCCAGGGGTATTCCCTGGTTGTCGGCAACATAGTTGAACCGCCAGGTGTCCAGCGATTCAACCAGCGCTATCAGCCCGTAGAACACGAACACGGTAACCCCGATCCGGCTGGCCAGCCGGTTCAGCACCAACCAGTCGATCCGGTTCATGTCGTCACCATGGGGAGCGGCCGCCGCGGCCAGGTGCGCTGCAGCAGGACAGCACCGGAAATCACGATCAGCAGGAGGGCCCCTGTGGAGGGACCGAGTGGGCTGTAGGCGCTGGCGCCGCGCTCAACGAATGCCAGCAGCAATACGACTGCCTCCATCGGGACGGCAATCCGCCCCCGCCTCCCGCCCGGAAAGCCCGCCATCGCCAGCACCATCATGCAGATGGCAATGACCCTGAGCCCTTCGATCATACGGTTGAACAACAGCTTGGTCAGTTCGGACGTCCAATTGCCGGAGGCGAACGCTTCCTGAACCAGCGTAACACTGTTGGTTTCCAACATCGGGTTGCCGCCATATCCTTCCTGCGTCAGCAGATCGACATTGATGTCGTAGCGCGCAAAGGAAATTTCGGAAAAACGCCCGTTCGATTCGGTGTACTGCAAGGCGCCATTGCGCAATTCGATGATGTAGTTCTCGCCATCGCTGGAGACCCGGGCGGATTCGGCCACATAGGTCCGCCTGGTATCAGGGTCGCGACGGTCATCCGCGAAAAATTCCTGAATTTCTCCGTTTCCAGAGCGACCACCGATCAGCAGGATCACGCCGGGCGTCACTTGCGTAAATTGTTGCGGCTTCAGGGTGGCACTCACCAGATCGGCCGCGATGCTGGCGGAGAGCAGACTGAGCCGCCGATTCGCAGCCGGCTCGGCGAAGTTGGAAATCAGCAGAATTGTTACGACGCCTGCACCAGCCACCACCGCTGTCGCCGCCCATAGCGAACGCAGGCCATGGCCGGCGTGAATGATATGAAGTTCCTTGTTGGCCTGCAGCGCCTGAAGTGCCCGGGCCAGCCCTATGCCCACGCAGACATAAAAGAATGCGCCAACCAGCGGCGGCATGGTCAGCAAGGCCTGGAACGCCAGGGTCCACAGCCCCTGGCCCTTGACCGCAACCACGTCGAACGAGCGCAGGCAGTTCACCAGCCATAGCAAAACGCAGACGACCCCAAACAGGATAAGGGCATCCGTAACGAACAGGCGTGAAAGATAGGCCGTCAGTCGCTTCATCGTGCCCGGTTATCGGTGCTGTGTCCGGCCGAAACAAGCTGCCAAACGTGCATCCAAGCTTTTGTGCAGAACTTGTTGCGGGATTGACGCGCGGGGCAAACCGACCAATGCTTGGACGAAATCCATCCTGGCGTCCCGCGCCTCCTGCCCACCAAGGCCTTCCATGTCCCAGTCCCTTGATATTCGTACCTCGCCGCTCGGCGCGGTGAACGCTGCCCTGACCGTGTTCTACGTCGCCGAAGGTGCCCGCCCATCGGGCGATGCCCTGCAACATTGGACATCGACCGGCCTCGACTGGGATGAAACGATTACCTCGGCCGGCTTCAAGGGCAAGCAGGGGCAGATTATCGATGTGCTGTCGGCCGGCGGCAAGCGCCTGCTGGTTCTGGGGAGCGGCAGTTCATCCAGGAACACGCCGCTCAACGGTTGGACCGATCGGGGCGGATCGCTCATGGCCAAGCTTCAGGGCATTCGAGCCACCGATATCGCCGTTCTGATCGAAGAATCGGACGCTAGTCCGGCGGCCATTGCCGAACTGGCAGCTGGCCTGAGATTGCGGCACTACAAGTTCGACAAGTACAAGTCTGCGCGCCCGGACGAGGCGCCGGCGCTGATGACCATCACGCTGCACGTTCCGGATTCGGCAGCGGCCGATGTCGCCATCGCCAATCGCGGAGCCACGGTGGAAGGCACCTTGCTGGCTCGCGACCTGGTCAACGAGCCCGCCAACACCTTGGGCACCGTCGAATTCGCCGCTCGTGCGAACGAGCTGGGCGAGCTGGGCGTCGACGTCGAAATCCTTGAACAGGATGCGCTGGAAAAACTCGGCATGGGCTCGCTGCTCTGCGTCGCCAAGGGGTCCGACCGTCCGCCGCGTCTCGTCGTGATGCAGTGGCGCGGCGGCAAGGAAGGGGACAAGCCGCTGGCGTTTGTCGGCAAGGGCGTTGTTTTCGACACCGGCGGCATCTCCATCAAGCCTGCGGGCAGCATGGAAGACATGAAGGGCGACATGGGAGGCGCGGCCGCCGTCACAGGGCTGATGCATGCACTTGCCTCGCGCAAGGCGCCGGTAAACGTCGTCGGCGTCATCGGCCTGGTGGAAAACATGCCGTCGGGCAGCGCGGTGCGCCCCGGCGATATCGTCAAGGCGATGAGCGGCACCACCATCGAAGTCATCAACACCGACGCCGAAGGCCGGCTCGTGCTGGCTGACGCGCTCTGGTATACGCAGGACAGGTTCAAGCCCCGGTTCATGGTCAATCTGGCGACCCTTACCGGCGCCATCGTTGTCGCTCTGGGCCATGAGCATGCAGGGCTTTTTTCCAACAATGATGAATTGGCCATTCAACTGCTCAATGCTGGGCTGAGCGCCAATGAGAAGCTGTGGCGGATGCCGCTTTCACCGGCCTATGACAAGCTGATCGAGTCCAAATTCGCCGACATCCGCAACTCCGTGGGCCGGCCTGCCGGGTCGATCACGGCAGCGCAGTTCCTGCAGCGCTTCGTCAACGACGTGCCATGGGCGCATCTTGATATCGCCGGTACGGCATTCGGCGGAAGCAATAGCGAGGTCAACACATCCTGGTCTCCCGGATTTGGCGTGGCCTTGCTGGATCGGCTGGTGCGGGACTACTACGAGGATTAAGTTGCACCCGCAGATCGCTGGTCCGATGGAGTGAAAGTGCCCGAAGTCCTGTTCTATCATCTCGAAGCACGCCCGCTCGAGGCTGTCATTCCTCAACTGCTTGAGAAGACCCTTGAGCGGGGCTGGCGTGCTGTCGTCGAAGCAGGCTCCAGCGAACGCGCGGAAGCACTGGATGCGCACCTCTGGACCTATCGGGACGACAGTTTCCTTGCTCATGGCATGGACGGGGAGGGTGCCGAGGAGCACCAGCCCATCCTGATCACCACAGGCACTGACAACCGCAACTCCGCGGCGTGCAGGTTTTTTGTCGATCGCGCGGTGCCGCAATCGGCGGAGGGCTACCAGCGCATCGTCTATATGTTCTCCGGCCAGGATCCTGATGCTGTGACCGAGGCTCGCTTGGCCTGGAAAGCACTGCGCGAAGGCAACGCGCTAACCTATTGGCAGCAGGAGCAGGACGGGCGTTGGGTCAAGAAGGCCTGAGGCCGGGTTCATTGCTCCGCTGAAGGCTTTGGCGGTTTGGTCTTGCCGGTCTTTGTTTTTATTGCAGGCTTGGCGGCCAAGCTGCCTGAATAGAGGTCCATGTAATCCTGCATGAGCTCGTAGCAGAAAATGACCTCGACCGTTTCGGGATCATAGAACGCGTTGGCTTCGCCGCATCGCCTCGCATTGAACGCGACCGGCTTCTCCAGACGGTAGTTGTTGCGCAATTCGTCGGCGACCTGATCGAAGACGCCACTGGATTTGAACGCGTCGGCGGCATATTGCAACTCGCGCCCAGCACCATGATAGGTGACGGTCACCTCGGTGCCGCCGCCGCTCTTGTTGTCACGCCCGAGCAGGCCCAGCAGGCTGCGGTTTATGGTGCCGTAATCCCAATTGCAGCTGTCCTGGCGATCTGTGGTTATCCGATATTCATTGGCGATGGGGCGGAACGTCTTCTCGTCCATGCCCACCATCAGGCAGACGATCTGGTAGGCCCGCTGCTTGTCGAGGCTATGATTGGCGGCGTAGTCGCTTTCCTCGCCACCGCTATCATAGGCGATCCCCGAGAGGGCCCAGCCTTCCGCCGCCTGGGCCAGGGCAAGGTCAGCCTCTTTGGTTCGCTTGTTCAGCAGGATCCAGGTGGCGACATTGTCCGCGGCGTCTTCCTCCCGCCCCAGGATCGGCAGTTCAAGCTGGTGGAACAGCAGGTGCCCGATCTCATGGTACAGCACGAAAAGGCTGTTGTTGGCCGCGAACCGGCGAATCTCTGCGCGCTGCGCCTTGCTGAAGTCCTGCGCCTGCGCGGCGGCAGCGACACACAGCAGGCAGAGGAATGCCGAAACAACCAGCTTCAAACCAGGAACGCGCATCATCCACTTTCAGCACTTCACCGTGCGCCCAGAAGAGAGCAGGGGCGGGCGACTGTCAACGAGGCTCAGGCCGACAGGTTAACCACCCTCAGGCGCGTTCCACCTCCTCGAGCTGAGCACTCAGCTCCAGCCATTTCTCCTCGGTAGCCTCCAGTTCGGCGGAATACCGCGCCTTGTCCTTGCCCAGGGCGATCATCCGGTCTGCAGGACCGTTGTAGATCTTGGGGTCTTCCAGTTGCGCATCGATCTTGGCAATTTCCGACTTGAGGCGCGCGATCTTGGTTTCAGCATCCTTGATCGAACTTTTGATGGGCGCAATCTCGGCACGGCGTGCAGCAGCCTCGGCCTTGTTGGCCTTGCGCTCGGCCTTGGTGCCTCCGCCTTTGCCCTCTTTGCTCGACGTGATGCTTCGCTGATAGCTGTCGAGATCTTCATCCAGCTCCCGGATGGTGCCGCCCTCGGCGATCCATAGGGTGTCGCAAGTGGCCTCGATAAGATGCCGGTCGTGGCTGATGATCAGCACGGCGCCTTCATAATCATTGAGCGCATGCACCAGCGCGTCGCGGCTGTCGATATCCAGATGGTTGGTCGGCTCGTCGAGGATCATCATCCCCGGCCCGCCAAAGGTAATCAGGCCCATCAGCAAACGCGCGCGTTCGCCACCTGAAAGGTTCTTGGCCTTGGTGTCCATGCGCGACTTGGTCAGACCCATTTGGCTCAACCGCGAACGACGCTTGGCTTCACTCTCGGTCGGCATCAGGTCGACAACATGCTCGAACGGCGTCCACTCAGGCTTGAGCTTGTCCATCTGATGCTGCGCAAAATGCGCGATCTCGAGCTTCTTGCCCTTGCGCAAACTGCCGCCCATCGGCTCGATATCGCCAGCGAGAAGCTTGGCGAAGGTCGATTTGCCGTTGCCGTTCACGCCGATCAGCGCGATACGGTCATCGGGGTCGATGCGCATATCAATGTTGCGCAAAATGGTCTTATTGCCATAGCCGGCCGAAACGCCGTCCAGTGTCAGCATCGGCGTCGGTGCCTCGACCTTTGGTTGCTGGAAAGTGAATGGCGCCGAATATTCGTCGAACATTGCCGCCGGGGGCTTCAGCTTTTCGATCATCTTCATGCGCGACTGAGCCTGTTTGGCCTTGGTGGCTTTCGCCTTGAAGCGGTCAACGAATTTCTGCAGATGCGCAACCTGGTCGAGCGCCTTGTCGCGGCTCTTGTTGTTGAGCTCCATCTGCATGCGGCGCGTGGTTTCGAAAGTGTCGTAATTGCCCTTGTAGAAGGTGAACTTGCGATGCTCGAGATGAATGATCGAGCTCACGGCCTTGTTGAGCAGGTCACGATCGTGGCTGATCATGAAGACGGTATAGGGATAGGTGGCGAGGTATTTCTCCAGCCAAAGCGTACCTTCAAGGTCGAGATAGTTGGTCGGTTCGTCCAGCAGCAGCAGGTCAGGCTGGCTGAACAGCACGCCGGCCAGGGCCACGCGCATGCGCCAGCCGCCCGACAATTCGTGCGTCGGAGACATCTGCCGGTCCTGTTCGAAGCCCAGCCCCTTCAGAATAGAGGACGCCCGTGCTTCGGCAGTGTGCGCATCGATGTCGGCGAGCCGCATGTAAATTTCGCCGATGCGATCGGGATCGGTCGCGGTTTCGGCCTCAGCCATCAGCGCGGTGCGCTCCTTGTCCGCCGACAGCACAACGTCCAGCACACTTTCGTTTCCGGCCGGTGCTTCCTGCGCAACGGCACCAATGCGCGCCTTCCTGTTAAGCTCGATGCTGCCGGCATCTGGCGCAAGGTGGCCCTGGATCAGGTGGAACAGCGTGGTCTTGCCCGTTCCATTCTTGCCGACGAAACCGGTCTTCGAGCCGGTCGGCAACACCACGGAGGCGTCTTCAAACAGTTCGCGTCCCTGAATGCGATAGGTGAGATTGTTGATGGTCAGCATGATGGGACATTCTTGGAAAAGGAGCAGGAAACAGAGGCAAGCGACGACCGCCGCGCCAGTCCTGCAAAAAACAGTATGCCGTTCGATAAAGTCATGCCGTGCGGATGGCAACCATTTCGCGTCCCGGCCGTGCCGCTTTGTCGCGGCACTTTCCTGGCACCCAGAGCGTTAAGTTGGCCCTGACCTTAGCCGAAGAGGACGCCGATATGAAATTTGCCCCCTTTGCCCTTGCCGCTACACTGGCTCTTGCAAGCGCCGGTTTCGCCCATGGCCAGCAGGCCATGACACTCGATGATCTCGACGCCGACCGGGCTGGTGCCGACCAGATCAAGATTGAATTCGAATATGGGGGAAGCGCCTGCGAAACTGTCGGCGCTGCGCAGATCGGTGAAAACATCGACGGTGTGCTCGCCGTGACATTCCCCACCACCAGCACAGCCGAAGTCTGCACCCAGCAGATCAAGGAAATCGAGGTGGAGCAGCTTGTTGCAGCTGACGCTTCGGTGACAGCAGTTTCCGTGACCCTTCTCGCGCCCGATGGCAGCGTGCTGGCTACGGGAACTGACCGCGTCGACGAAGACTAGGTGCTATGGATGCGGGCTACCTGAAATGGCTGTACCCGCGTCTTGCCTCCGTCAAACTCTGACGCTACAAGGCGCGACCTTACCAACAGACCCACTCAAGGATCGAACCCCATGGCGCTCGAACGCACCTTCTCCATCATCAAGCCGGATGCCGTCCGTCGTAACCTCATCGGCAAGATCATCGCGAAGTTCGAGGAAGCCGGCCTTCGTCCGATCGCGCTGAAGAAGATCCACATGACCCGCGTCCAGGCCGAAGGCTTCTACGCGGTTCACAAGGAACGCCCCTTCTTTGGCGAACTCGTCGAGCAGATGATTGCATCGCCAGTTGTCGTGCAGGTTTTGGAAGGCGAAGGCGCTATCCTCAAGAACCGCGAAGTCATGGGCGCAACCAATCCAGCCAATGCTGCCGAAGGCACCATCCGCAAGGAATTCGCCCTGTCCATTGGCGAAAACTCGGTGCACGGCTCCGACGCCCCCGAAACTGCTGCCGAAGAAATCAAGTTCTTCTTCTCGGACGAAGAACTGGTCGGCTAAGCGCTTCTGCGCCAGACGAATATTGAGGCCGCCCGCGGGGCGGCCTTTTTGCTTACTTGTGCTATTGTGCACGTGAACTCCCGCAGAGGCGGCGCGTTTATCATCGAACCATCCGCAAAAGTGGGCTTCCCGCTTAGCGCGGGTATGACGCCATAGCTTGGTCGGCGTCCAAGAAAGCCACTAATGTCACTGCCTGAAACTATTCTTCCTCCGCTCGCCCGTGCCCTTGCTACCAAAGGCTACGAGACGCTAACGCCGGTGCAAGCCGCTATCATCGAAGATGAAACAAGCGGCCGGGATTTGCTCGTGTCGGCCCAGACGGGCTCCGGCAAAACCGTCGCCTTCGGCATGGCCATCGCGCCGACGCTGCTGGGCGACGCCGAGCGCTTCACCGAAATCGGCGCGCCGCTGGCTCTCGTCATCGCGCCAACGCGCGAGCTGGCCCTGCAGGTACAGCGCGAACTCGAGTGGCTTTATGCCGAAACCGGCGCCAAGACAGCGTCCTGCGTAGGCGGCATGGATGCTCGCACCGAACGCCGGGCGCTCGAGCGCGGGGCGCATATCGTGGTCGGGACGCCCGGTCGCCTGCGTGACCACATCACGCGTGGCGCGCTGGATATGTCGGCGCTACGGGCAGTGGTTCTCGACGAAGCAGACGAAATGCTCGACCTGGGATTCCGCGAAGATCTCGAATTCATTCTGGACGCCGCGCCCGAGGATCGTCGCACGCTGCTGTTCTCGGCGACCGTGCCCAAGCCGATTGCGCAACTGGCCAAGACTTTCCAGCGTGATGCCCTGCGCGTCGCTGCCACCAGCGCCAACGAGCAACATGCCGATATCGACTATAAGCTGATGCTGGTGCCCGCCGCCGAGCGCGAAAACGCCATCATCAACACGCTGCTCTATTTCGAGGCGGTCAACACCATCGTCTTCGCCTCTACTCGTGAAGGCGTGAAGCACCTGTCGGCACGGCTGCACAATCGTGGATTCGATGTTGTGACGCTCTCGGGCGAGCTATCGCAAGCCGAGCGGACCAATGCGTTGCAGTCCATGCGCGATGGCCGTGCCCATATCTGCGTGGCTACAGACGTGGCTGCTCGCGGCATCGACCTGCCCAATCTGGATCTGGTCATCCACGCCGATCTGCCTACCAATCCGGATACGCTGCTGCACCGTTCGGGTCGTACCGGTCGGGCAGGGCGCAAGGGTACCTGCGTCATCATCTCCCCGATGCACCGCCGCAATGTGGCCCAGCGCATTCTCAAGGTCGCCAAACTCGACGTGACTATGATGGCTCCTCCTTCGGCGGAAGCCATCGAGGCGCGTTACCGCGAAAGCATCCTCTCCAACGAGATGCTCAGCAGTCCGGTGGCCGAAGGTGAAGCCGAATTCGTCGCCCAGCTGATGGAGCGCCATTCGGCCGAGGCCATCGCCGCCGCCTATCTGCGCCAGCAACTGGCTGCCCGGCCTGCGCCCGAAGATGTTTCCGACGCGCCGGTCTTCGACAAGCCAGGCGACAAGGACCCACGCACCCGCGAAAAATTCGAGGGCGGCACATGGTTCAAGGTCACGGTGGGCCGCAAGCACAAGGCGGAGCCCCGCTGGCTGCTGCCCATGCTGTGCAAGGCCGGCAATGTCACCAAGACGGCCATCGGCTCGATCCGCATCTTCGACACCGAATCCATCTTTGAAGTTGCCGCGCAGAAGGCCGATGCCTTCGCCCGGAGCATCGAGAAGAACGGCTCCGGTGAGCGCGGTGTTACCATTTCTGCAGTCGATGGTCCCGGCGAGCGCCGGTCCGGCCCGCCGCCCTCACAGCGCCGCCCAGCGGGGCCCATTGAGCGCTTCGACGCCAACGCACCGCGTCCGGAGCGTGCCGATCGCAAGGCGCGCTACGGCTCTGCCGGCCTGCGGCCGGACGATTTCGACGCATCCCCTGCAAGCGGCTGGGATCCGGCTAGTGATGGCGACAAGCCCCGCGCGCCAACGCCGGATTTTGACAAGCCCAAGCCACCCAAGGTCGTGAAGGCTCCGCCAAGCAAGGACAAGGGCAAGCCAAAATGGGCTGGCAAGGCCGCGGATGGCGCCCCACGTGCCGAAAAGAAGAAGCCGAAAGACCACAAGCCGCAGCGCAAGCCGCAGGTTTGAGGCTAGCCTTCCCGCAAGGGGGGAGTGTTTCCTTGGGTGTGACCGGTGGTGGAGGTGCGATGCTTCCTACTCGCCGGGCGGCACCTCCCCCTTGACGGGGGAGGCTGGGAGGGGGTGGCGGTTGGCCCCAATATGGGGGCTAAACGTCCCCCACCCTTGATCCCTCCCCGCAAGGGGGAGGGTGTCGACTGAAATAGCGGCGCAAAGCGCCCGATATGAGCACTCCCGCTTAGAAGGACGATATGTAGGCGGTTTCCTGAACCCCTATCGCCCCAGCTCACGTGCCACTTCGAGCGCGAAATATGTCAGCACCCCGTTGGCACCTGCGCGCTTGAATGCATAGAGGCTTTCCAGGATTGCCCCCTTGCGGTCGATGGCGCCGGCCGCCGCTGCCATCTCGATCATCGCGAATTCGCCACTCACCTGATAGGAGTAGATCGGTACGTTGAAGTTGTCCTTCGCGCGCCGGACTATATCGAGATAGGGCAGGCCTGGTTTGACCATGATGCTGTCCGCGCCTTCGGCGATGTCCTGCTCGATTTCGCGCAGTGCTTCATCGGAGTTGGCGTAATCCATCTGGTAAGTGCGCTTGTCACCCTTGAGCCTGCTGCCCGAACCGACAGCTTCCCTGAACGGTCCATAATAGTAGGACGCGTATTTGGCGGCGTAGGCCATGATCTGGGTCTGCTCGTACCCTTCCTCGTCCAGTGCGTCACGGAGCGCGGCCACGCGGCCGTCCATCATGTCGGAGGGAGCAATGATATCAGCGCCGGCTTTGGTCTGCACCAGAGCCGACTTGACCATGACCCCAACGGTTTCGTCGTTCAGGATTTCGCCGTCGCGGACCAGACCGTCCTGTCCATCGCTGGAATATTCGTCGAGCGCGACATCGGCGATGAGCCCGATCTCCGGTACCGCATCCTTGATGGCGCTGAGAGCGCGGCACATCAGATTGTCCGGATTGAAAGCCTCACGGCCATCCTCGCTGCGCAGATGATCCGGCGTATTGGGAAAGAGGGCCAGGGCAGGGATGCCGGCATCGCGCGCGGCCTTGGCTGCCTCGACACAGAGATCGACGCTCAGCCGCTCTACGCCTGGCATGGTTCGGATCGATGTTTTCTCGTTCTGCCCTTCGATCACGAAAAGCGGCCAGATGAGGTCCGCGGGCGTCAGCACCGTCTCGCGAACCATTGCGCGGCTCCAGGCGGTCCGCCGGGCGCGGCGCAGCCGCCGTCCACCAAGGAAATCCATGTCGTGCTTTTGCCAATCCTGGGACATCGTCGCTCTCCTGTGCTGCGTTTGCTTTAGCAGTGCAGCTTTGACCGTCCAAGGTCTGGCTTGTCGCATGCGCAGTGTCGGTCTAGAAACCCGCATGGCTCTAAACGCTCCGCCTGTCGGCATCTATATTCGCATCGTCGCCATCATCAGCCTCATGCTGGGCCTGAGCGACGCCGGGCGCCTGCTTGGTGTCAATCTCGGCCCGGTCAGCCCGATCTCAACGCTGGGGGTCACCGGCTTTGTCTATCTCGCCATCTTCGCGCTCGCGCGGCTGTCCGCGGCCGTGGGGTTGTGGATCAAGGCAAGCTGGGGTGCAGTTCTGTTGGTGGGCTCCACGGGCGCCGAGCTGGTGCTCTATCTGATGGGCAACCCAGACATTGCCATGTCGGCCTTCGGCTTTGCCGTCCGGGTGGTCCTGCTAGCCTCGATCCTGCTGATCTTTGTGCTGAGCATCAGGTTCAATCGGGCCCGCGCCACCGACTGATCGAACCTTTACGTCTGCGTAAGGTTACAATTTTCTCTACCGGTGTAACGAAGAATAAAGCCAAATTCCCATTGTTTTGCAGTAAGATGCTCTTAATCACGCCGCTTAGGCTGATCTTAGCTTGGGCGCCGTAGTTTGGCCCTATCAGATGCGAAAAATCGCACAGACAGCAAACAGTGAGGCACAAATGGCGATCAAATCCAACGCAGCCGAGGCCATCGTTCCGGAACGTCCCAAGAGCCTGAAGCCGCTCTATCTGGAAGCCGTGTCGCGGGTCGAACGCCTGCACCGTCGCTTGCTCGATCTGATCAAGGACGAGTTCGACCGCATGGGCTGGGATGACATCAATCCGGTCCAGGCGCTGCTGATGTTCAACATCGGCGATGCTGAACTGACCGCTGGTGAGCTGCGCTCTCGCGGTTACTACCTGGGCTCGAACGTCTCCTATAACCTCAAGAAGCTGGTCGAAACCGGCTACATCTTCCAGGAGCGCTCGCGTTCGGACCGCCGTTCGGTCCGCATCAAGCTGACCCCGAAGGGCGAGGAAGTGGCGGAAGTGATCGATGAGCTGTACGATCGTCACCTCAAGTCGATCGACAAGGTCGGTGGCCTGGGCGACGACGAGTTCGACGGCCTGAACAAGGCGCTGGCCCGCCTGGAGCGCTTCTGGGTCGACCAGATCCTCTACAAGCTCTAAGTCTTGCTACGATATCGGTTTCGGGGCGCTTCGGCGCCCCTTGTCGTTTGTTGTAGACCCGCAACAGTGACTGGCCACATTCTTTAGCCAATGAACGACGTTCGCATTTCTGCCGCAAACTAAAGTGATTGCCGTCGTTACGAGGTAGAAACCATTTCCCTTGTACTCATGGTTCCCAAAGTCTGAACAATCTCACTTGCGCTTGAGCGCGTTGTGAGCTGCCGGACGCGATGGTAAAAACCGGCTCTGCTCTATTGGCGAATTTCGGGTGAATTAATGCGGCTGAATCGACGTTCTCTTCTCCGGTACACGGCTCTTGCTGGCGCCACGATGGCGCTGCCAACCGCCCTTCGGGCGCAGGAAAGCCAGTCCATATTCGATATGTTCTCGCACAACCGCGTGTTGCGCGAGGCCGATCAGGGCGGCAACACCATGGCAGCCGAAGCGCTGGTCGCCACCAATGAGCCGATCCTGTCCTTCGATACGGTCTACAATCTGCAGCTGGCCATTTCGCAGTACGAGCCTTTCGTGGCGAACGGCGGCTGGGAAGAAATTCCGCAAGAGGCCTACGGCCTGAAACTTGCCGCGAGTCGCCCGGCGGTCATTCAGCTCAAGCGCCGGCTGATCTCCTCGGGTGACATGCCCCTGGTCGAAAATGTCAACGATGTGTTTGACGCCGATACGGACCGTGGTGTCCGCACATTCCAGGCCCGCCATGGCCTGATCCTGAACGGCCAGATCGACGAGGCAACCTGGTACGCCATGAACGTGCCGGCGCAGCAGCGGCTGCAGCAGCTTTATCTGAACTTCACGCGCGTGCAGAACATGGCCGCCAACCTCAGCCCGCGCTACGTGGTGGTGAATATCCCCGCTGCCACCATTGAAGCGGTCAATGACGGCATGGTTGAACAGCGCCACACCGCCGTGGTGGGCCGCGTCGATCGTGCGACCCCGATCATGGCGAGCAAGGTCAGCCAGATCAATTTCAACCCGTACTGGCACGTGCCGAAGTCCTTGGTGGAACGCGACCTCACCAAGTACATGAAAGAAAATCCGAACTACCTCGCCGAACAGAATATCCACATCTATGACGGCGGCGGTCAGGAAGTCTCGCCTTCAAGCATCAACTGGGACAATCTCGGCAACGCGATCAACTACATGTATCGCCAGGAACCCGGCGCGGCCAACTCCATGGGCCATTGCAAGATCAATTTCTATAACCCCTACGACTGCTACCTGCACGATACGCCCTCAAAGGCGCTGTTTGACGAGAACGCCCGTTTCCACTCTTCGGGTTGCGTGCGCGTCGAAGGCGTGAACCAACTCGTTGCCTGGCTGCTGCGTGACAATGGCGATTGGGACCAGACCAAGGTCGACGCGACCTTCGAGTCGCTCCAGCGCCTGGATGTCGAGTGCAAGGCACGGGTGCCGATCCACACTACGTACATCACGGCCTGGGCCAACCGCCAGGGCACCGTCAGCTTCCGCGATGACGTTTATCAGTTCGATGCCCAAGGCAAGGTTGCCTTCGCCGACGCCTGATTTCATCCAAATGGCCCGTTCAACGCCCTCCCACCGGAGGGCGTTCGCATTTCGGGCTGGAATCATTCACTGTGGACGAGGGGAGGGCATCATGGCCAATGGTGAGGTTCTGTTCGAATTTGTGCAGATGGGGCAGCAGATGCGGGTTGCTGCGATAGACACGAACTCGGGCACTGAGGTGATCGTGATCACTCCGGTGAATGCCAGCAAGACGCAGATGCAGCAACTTGCCTTGGCCAAGTTGCGCAAAAAGCTAAGCGCCGCACAACCGGAGGCTGAGCGGCGTTTGTTTTAAACTGGGCTTAGGCTGCTGCTAGAGGTTGCAGCGGTGACGGTATCCGTCATAACCCAAGAAGGTATCGGTACGCTCGTCATAGGACCGATAGCGGGCATAGCAGGCTTCAACATGGCTACTGTAGCCACGGTCGTAGTCGCGGCCAATGACCCGGTCGCCGCCATAGTTGTTATTGTTCTGGTTCGCGATAGCGCCGCCGACGATGGCGCCGAAGGTGAACCCGAGCAGACCCGAAGAGATACTGTCCAGACCGCCGCGGTTGCGGCGATAGAACCGGTGGTAGTCATTGTCGTTCCAACGGCCACGGCGGAAGTCGCGACAGTCACGGTCGCGAGAATTGCGCTGGCAATAGGTCTGCACCACACGATCTCGATCAGCGCTGCTGCCGCCCTTTGGCGCCAGGATCTGGGCTTGTACCGGCATGACGCTGGTAATTGCCATCAGGCCGGTGATGACGGCCGCGGTAATTCCTTGTGCTCTCTTGCTCATTCTAACTCTCCAATGCCGCCCCGCGGCCAGAAAATCCGGTCTCTGCTCAGATAATGCGGATTCAGCTGTCTGGTTGCTTTCCCCGCGCGCATCTGTAGCACACCAGCGCTTGGATTGCTGCTCGTCTTTGTGCTAGAGGCTGCGCCCATATCATCCTCCCGACACAAGATGTTGGGACTGCCCGGAGAACGCCCCATGAGCGCAGCCACATCCCTTCCGCTGTTTCCCAGGTTCTTCACCAATTCCGTCGGTGAGACCGATCCGGAATTGGCTGCCGCCATTCGCGATGAACTGGGTCGCCAGCAGGGCGAAATCGAACTGATCGCGTCCGAAAACATCGTGTCCCAGGCTGTTCTGGAAGCGCAGGGGTCCGTTCTTACCAATAAGTACGCCGAGGGTTATCCCGGCCGGCGCTACTACGGCGGCTGCCAGTATGTCGACGTTGCCGAAACGCTCGCCATCGAGCGCGCCAAGCAATTGTTCGGCGTCGGCTTTGCCAATGTGCAGCCCAACTCGGGCTCGCAGGCCAACCAGGGCGTCTACCAGGCGCTGATCCAGCCGGGCGATACCATTCTGGGCATGTCGCTGGACGCCGGCGGGCACCTGACGCATGGCGCCAAGCCGAACCAATCGGGCAAGTGGTTCAACGCCATCCAGTATGGCGTGCGCAAGCAGGACGGCCGTGTCGACATGGACCAGGTGCGCAGCCTTGCCCATGAGCACAAGCCCAAGATGCTGGTTGCCGGTTTCTCGGCCTATTCGCGCGTTATGGACTGGGCGGAGTTCCGCGCCATTGCCGACGAGGTCGGGGCGATTCTCTTTGTCGACATGGCTCATGTGGCGGGCCTCGTCGCTGGCGGGGTCTATCCCAGCCCGTTCCCCCACGCCCATGTTGCAACCACCACCACGCACAAGACCCTGCGTGGACCACGTGGCGGCCTGATCCTCACCAATGACGAGGACATCGCCAAGAAGATCAATTCGGCGATCTTCCCCGGCATCCAGGGCGGCCCCCTGATGCACGTCATCGCCGCCAAGGCCGTGGCCTTCAAGGAAGCTCTGCAGCCCGAGTTCAAATCCTACGCCCGTCAGGTCGTCGCCAACGCCAAGATCCTGGCCGAGACCCTGGTCAAGGGCGGTGTGGATATCGTCACCGGTGGCACGGATAATCACCTGATGCTGGTCGATCTGCGTCCGAAGGGGCTGACTGGCAAGGCGACGGAAGCCGCTCTCGGTCGCGCGCATATTACGTGCAATAAGAACGCGGTGCCCTTCGATCCGGAAAGGCCCGCCATCACCTCCGGTGTGCGCCTTGGCACGCCCGCTGGCACTTCGCGCGGCTTTGCCGAGGCTGAGTTCCAGCTGGTAGGTGAACTGATCATCGAAGTGCTCGATGGTCTGAAGGCAAACGGCGAAGAGAACAATGCGGCCGTCGAGGCCCAGGTTCGCGAGAAGGTGAAAACGCTCACCGACCGCTTCCCGATCTACGGCCAATAAGGACGTCTCATGCGCTGTCCCTATTGCGGCAACGACGATACGCAGGTCAAGGACAGCCGCCCGACCGAAGATTCGGGCGCCATCCGCCGCCGCCGCGTCTGCAATGGATGCGGTGGCCGCTTCACGACCTTCGAGCGGGTGCAGTTGCGCGAGCTTACGGTGGTGAAGAAGAGCGGCCGCAAGGTTCCGTTCGATCGCGAGAAGCTTGCGCGCTCGGTCTATACGGCGCTGCGCAAGCGCTCGGTCGAAGCCGACCGCATCGAACGCATGATTTCAGGCATCGTCCGGCAACTGGAAAGCCAGGGTGACGTTGAAGTTACCTCCGACCAGATCGGGGAATACGTGATGGATGGCCTCAAGAGTCTCGACGACGTGGCCTTTGTCCGGTTTGCTTCGGTCTACAA
Organism: Devosia naphthalenivorans; assembly: GCF_003056355.1. Classification (GTDB taxonomy): domain Bacteria; phylum Pseudomonadota; class Alphaproteobacteria; order Rhizobiales; family Devosiaceae; genus Devosia; species Devosia naphthalenivorans. Next base: position 143,107 of record NZ_PYVW01000003.1, on the reverse strand, counting down.
GAACTTCTCTGCCGCAGATGACTTCCGCAATTTCCTAGCGGCGCTGGCGGAAGGGCAGGGATCGCTGCGCGACAAGGACTAACATCGGCACGCATGGCAACCATCAGCGCTAATGTGTTGATGTTCGCTCCCGACCCGACTAAGGGGTTGGCTTTTGCCGCCCATGGTCCCCGTGCCTCGGCTCAATAGAGTGACGACAATGGCTGACGCCCCCAAACGTAATCCACAGGCCGACCGTCCCGCCAACCAGCGCGGCGCCGCAAGGCTGGCGGCCGTACAGGCGCTTTATCAGATGGATATCGGCCGTGCGACGCTCGAGGATACGCTGGCCCAGTTCGGCAGCTTCCATCTCGGCCGCGAGATCGAAGGGGAGCAGTATCTGCCCGCCGATGCCGATTTCTTCCGCCAGATCGTCACCGGTGTAACCAAGCACCAGCTTGCCATCGACCCCGCGGTTGATCGCGCCCTTGCCGAAGGCTGGCCGGTCGAGCGCGTCGACGCGACGCTCCGCGCTATCCTGCGCGCTGCGGCCTTCGAACTGCTCCGCCGCAAGGACATTCCCCCGCGCGTCGTCATCACCGAATATGTCGACATCGCCAAGGCGTTCTACGAGGATGACGCGACGGGCTTGGTGAACGCCTCGCTCGATGCAATCGCGCGTGAGGCGGGAACGAATCTGGAAGAGACCAAGTAGCCGCTTGGGCTAGAGCCTAAAAGAAAAGCCCCGGTCTATCCGGGGCTTTTTGTTGTGAGCATACGATCCCGACAGCGCCGTTCGGCGCTCGTCGCTCCAGATCAGAACGATTGCAAAATCTGATCGACGAACGTGCGGTCCTCGCCGAAGGACGGTGTGCGGCGCGTTTCGATCGCAATCGTCTTGCCGTCCTGCAGGCCGTAAACGGCCTTATCCACGACCTTCTTGTTCTTGTCGAAGTACACGGCCAGCACGGTGCGGGAATCAACCATGGTCATGCCGAAAGACGTTTGGCGGACTTTCGTTTCCACGTAGTACCAGGCGGTCTGGTCGCCGAAGGTGTTCGTGGTCTGGGGCGATCCAAGCACCAGGGTGACGAGTTGCTGGCTCTGACCCGGGCGAATCTGCGCCATCGCGCTATCGGAAATCTCATAACCCTGGGTACGCGCCGTCACCAGCGAGGTGCTGCTGGTACAACCCGCAACTACCAGAGCCAGCAAGGCAGCGGCTGCGAGCGGTGCGACAGAACCGGATACGTTGCGCAGGAGCATGAATTTGACTTTCCCGATGGCTTGCGACTATAGGCACGACAACAAAGCGGCGGCCCTTGCGGGCGCGGAATGTTTAGCTGCCAACATGTCTGTCTGGCAAGCTGCATTGGTTCGGCGAGTCGTTTTGCCCGCCTGTCAGGCCAATCATAGAGCTGAGCGCAACCCCATGATCTTCAACCTGTTCCGCAAGAACACAGCGACCGAACCGGTTTTGGCCGTCTATAGCGCTATTGTGGCGCAATCCCGGCAGCCGGTTTTCTATGCGGAATGGCTGGTGCCAGATACTGTTACTGGCCGATTTGACATGATCAGCCTTCACATGGCGTTACTTTTCCGCAGGTTGCGCAGCGAATCCGGTCCTCAGAAGGAATTTAGCCAGGCGGTGTTCGACCTGTTCTTCAAAGACATGGACCGTTCCTTGCGGGAAATGGGTGTGGGCGACCTTGGCGTCCCCAAGAAGATCCAGAAGATGGGCAACATCTTCTTCGGCTTGCTGGCGGCTTTGAACGAAGCCATGGACGGCAATGACAAGCTGGCCCTTGAAGCCGTGCTTTCCCGCAATATCTTTGATGGTGCCACTGGCCCCCATGTGGCAGCACTTGCCGACTACCTTGTTACCAAGGATCGTGCACTTGCTTCAAGATCCGTCAGCGAAATCGCTGGCGGCGTCATCAATTTCGAGGATGCCCAGTGAACACCACAGCCGCGCCCTTGTTCGATGCAATTGTCCGGATTGATCGCCTGCCGGCGACTGGCCGCGAGCTTAACGTGTCGCTGGATGAGGCGACGCGCGAGGCTCTGGCTGAGGCCCTCAAAATTAGCGCAGTCGAGCGTTTCGAGGCCAGCCTTGTGGTGGCGCCGCTTCGTGGCGGCCTGCGCGCTCAAGGGCGCTTGCTTGCCCGTATCGTGCAGCCATCGGTGGTGAGCTTCGAGCCGGTGACACAGGAGCTCGATGAGCCGGTGGATCGCGTTTTTCTGCCCGAGCCGAGCGCACACAAGCCTACGCCGGGCTCCGAGATTTTCGTCGATCTCGAAGATGATGATTTTCCGGATCATATCGATGGGCCAGAAGTCGATCTGAGTGCCTTGCTGACCGAGACGCTTGCGCTGGCAATCGATCCTTATCCACGGCTGCCGGGCGAAAGTGTGGAAAGCCTGGCTCTGGACACTGGCCCGAAAGAGAGCAGCCCTTTCGCGGCCTTGGCCAAGCTCAAGCCAGAAAACGACCCCGACGCTTGACCGCCACAATATCTACCAATCCCGGTGCCATTGCGCTGGGCCAACGCTACACAGGCGCATTGCATCGCAATAGCCGGGGGTTACACCGACTCCGGCATGGGATATGTTTGCGTTCACCCTTGCACAGGGTAAAGAACGGGCTGAAATGACCGATACGATAACGATATCAGTGGATGCCATGGGTGGCGACAATGCTCCGCGCGCGGTCATTCACGGGGCCCATCTGGCTCTGAAAGAGCACTCCAATACCCGCTTTGTCTTTCATGGCCGCGAAGAGCAGATAGCGCCGCTGCTGGAGGAATTCTCCGACCTCAAGCGCGTATCCACCGTTCGCCATTGCGAAACAGTTATCGCCATGGATGAGAAGCCCAGCCAGGCGCTGCGCAAGGGCCGTGGTACATCCTCCATGTGGATGGCCATCCAGGCCGTCAAGGACGGCGATGCCGATGTTGCGGTGTCCGGCGGTAATACGGGCGCGCTGATGGCCATGGCTACCTTTTGCCTGCGCCCCATGGAGGGTATTGCCCGGCCGGGGATCGCTGCCATCTGGCCGACCCTGCGCAGCGATATCGTCGTGCTCGACATGGGCGCTACGATCGGCGCCGATGCACAGCAACTGGTTGATTACGCCATTCTCGGCTCGGCGCTGGCGCGCTGCCTCTTCGGGCATGATGCACCCACTGTTGGGCTGCTCAATGTCGGCACGGAAGAGGTCAAGGGGCTCGAATCGATCAGGGAAGCAGGCCGCATCCTGACCGAGGCGACCGGCTCGGGCTTTGTTTACCACGGGTTCGTTGAAGGCGACGATATCGGCAAGGGCACTGTCGATGTGGTAGTCACCGAAGGCTTCGTCGGCAATATCGCGCTCAAGACCGCCGAAGGCACGGCCCGGCAGGTCGGCAAATATCTTTCCAATGCGCTCAAGGCCAACCTGATGAGCCGTATCGGCGCGCTGTTCGCCATGTCTGCGCTCAAGACGTTGCAGCGCCGCATGGACCCCCGCACTGTCAATGGCGGCGTCTTCATGGGGCTCAATGGCATTGTGATCAAGTCGCACGGCGGCACTGACGAGGTCGGCTATAAAAGCGCCTTGAACCTTTCGTATGAAATGGCGCATAGCCGATTGATCGACAAGATCGGCGAAACCATGAAGCGTTTTCCAATCAAGGCGGTAACGCCACTTCCAGAATCTCAAACTGAGGCGAAACCGGCGTGACAAAGACGCGTTCAATCATCCGCGGCGTCGGTGGTTATCTGCCCGAAAAGGTGCTGACCAACGCCGAACTGGCCACCATGGTGGAGACCTCCGACGAGTGGATTCAGCAGCGCGTTGGCATCAAGCAGCGCCACATTGCTGCCGAAGGTCAGTTCACCTCGGACCTGGCTCTGGAAGCTGCAAACAAGGCCATGGATGCCGCTGGTGTGGGCCCTGACGATATCGACCTGATCATCGTCGCCACCACCACGCCGGACTATACCTTCCCCGCCACGGCCACCCTGGTGCAGATGAAGCTCGGCATCCACCACGGCATGGCGTTCGACATCCAGGCGGTTTGCTCGGGCTTTGTCTATGCGCTGGTCACTGCCGACAGTTACATCAAGAACGGCCTGGCGACACGCGCGCTGGTCATTGGCGCCGAGACCTTCTCCCGTATCATCGACTGGACCGACCGTACGACCTGCGTGCTGTTCGGCGACGGCGCTGGCGCTGTTGTTGTGGAGAAAGTCGAACTGGCCGACGATGCGCCGGAGCAGGGGGTTCTCGCCTCGGCCCTGCGCTCGGATGGTCATCATTGGGACAAACTCTATGTCGATGGCGGCCCGTCCACCACCGGCACGGCGGGCCATGTCCATATGCAGGGTCCCGAAGTTTTCCGCCATGCGGTCGGCAAGATCACGGACGTGGTCTATTCCACGCTCGACAAGGCTGGCTACACGGTAGACGATCTCGACTGGTTCGTGCCGCATCAGGCGAACAAGCGCATCATCGAGGGCGCCGGCAACAAGCTTGGCCTGCCTCCCGAGAAGGTCGTGATGACGGTGGATATCCACGCCAATACCTCGGCCGCCTCGGTGCCTCTGGCGCTCAGCGCAGCGGTGGCGGACGGGCGTATCAAGCCAGGCGACCTGGTCATGCTCGAAGCCATGGGCGGCGGCTTCACCTGGGGCGCTTCGCTCATTCGCTGGTAACCTGCCCGGACGCATTGACCTTAGCCGGATCAAGGCGTTAGTGTTGATTTCGGGTGGAGGACCTGGCTCCAGACCTTTGCGGCATAATGCGTTTGCGATTGCTCTGGACAGTTTTGGATGGGGGAGAATTTCCCGCGTACGGCTCATCCGCAGTGGATGGGCAGGCATGGATTTCGATCAGCTACGCGCTCCGTGCGGCTGGTTCGGGAAGGGTATCCTTCGGGCATTTTGGGGGTGCGAATGGCGCAGAAGACGGTAACGCGAGCAGATCTTGCTGAAGCAGTCTATGGCACGGTCGGGCTTTCCCGCACGGAATCGGCAGAGCTTGTCGAGCGGGTTCTGGAACTGATCGGCGATGCGCTGATCGAAGGATCCAACGTCAAGCTGTCCTCGTTTGGCTCGTTCCAGGTGCGCTCCAAAAACGAGCGGATCGGGCGCAATCCCAAGACCGGCGAAGAGGTTCCGATCCTGCCGCGGCAGGTTCTTGTGTTCAAACCGTCCAATGTGTTGAAGTCCAAGATCAACAAATCTATGGTTAGCGCTGGAAAATAAGCAATCCCAGCGAGTCTCAGCCTCCGTGGACAAGTCGCCAGACGCATTCCGGACGATTTCAGAAGCTGCCGAGGAGCTTGATCTCCCTCAGCATGTGCTCCGCTTCTGGGAGACCCGATTCAACACCATCAAGCCGCTAAAGCGCGGTGGCGGCCGGCGATACTACCGGCCCGAAGACGTGCTCCTGCTGCGCGGCATCCGACATCTCCTTTACGATCAAGGCTTTACCATCAAGGGGGTGCAGCGCATCCTCAAGGATCAGGGCAGCCGCTACGTCATCGCTGTAGGCGAGGGCAAGCCGCTCGAAGACATCCTTCCCATGATCGAAGAGGCAGAAGAGGCTGGCGACGAGGCGGCAATTGAAGAGGCCGTCATGTTGGCCAGCCCCGCTCTGGACCGTGAGTCGCGGGACAAGCTCTCCGAGGTGCTGCGGGAACTGCTTGAATGCAAGCGCATCCTGGAGCGCGCGCGGGAAACCTGAGCGATCCGGCTGCGGATAGCGCGCTCGGTACAAGCTGTTGTGGAATAAGCGTTCCACATTGACATTCAGCCGGTGCATATGTTGCATCACCAAACCACATCCGGAGATCTCAAATGACCGTTCGTTTCGGCCTGCTCGGCGCTGGCCGCATCGGCAAGGTGCACGCCAAGGCTATTACCTCCAATCCAAAGGCCCAGCTGGTGGCTGTGGCTGACGCTTTCGAGAAAGCTGCGAGTGATCTTGCGGCTCAGTATGGCTGCGATATCCGGACCGTGGATAACATTCTTGGGTCCGCCGACATCGATGCGGTTGTGATCTGCACTCCGACGGATACCCATGCCGATCTGATCGAGCAGTTCTCCCGGGCAGGGAAGGCGATCTTCTGCGAGAAGCCGATCGATCTCGATGTCGAGCGGGTGAAGGCCTGCCTCAAGGTTGTCGACGCTGAGAACGCCACCCTGATGGTCGGCTTCAACCGCCGCTTCGATCCGCATTTCATGGCTATGCGCAAGACCATCGATGAAGGCCAGATCGGCGACGTTGAGATGGTGACCATCGTGTCCCGTGATCCCGGCGCGCCGCCGGTGGACTACATCAAGCGCTCGGGCGGCATCTTCCGCGACATGACCATCCACGATTTCGACATGGCCCGCTTCATGCTGGGCGAAGAGATCGACACCGTCAGCGCGCAGGCATCGGTGCTGGTCGATCCGGCAATCGGGGAAGCTGGCGACTACGACTCGGTTTCGGTCATGCTTTCCACGGCCTCGGGCAAGCACGCCACAATTTCGAACTCGCGCCGCGCCACCTATGGCTACGACCAGCGCATCGAAGTGCACGGCTCCAAAGGGGCTGTGTCGGCCGAGAATCAGCGTCCGGTATCGATCGAAGTCGCCAATGCCTCAGGCTATATCCGCCCGCCGCTGCATGATTTCTTCATGACTCGGTACACCGAAGCTTATGCGCGGGAGATCGGTGAGTTCATCGAGGCGGTGGAGAGCAAGGCACCGGCGCGCCCAAGTGGTCTTGATGGTCTGATTGCGCTGGCGCTGGCTGACGCGGCGGTGAAGTCGGTGAAGGAAGGCCGCGCTGTGAAGGTGAGCGAGATCACTGGCGGGCTGGCAGACAAAAGCGTATTTCAGGGGCGCTGAGCCCCTGACTTCTTCACGCTATCTGCGGATTTCCGTCGTGCAGTAGACCTCATCCTGAGCCGGTCGAAGGACGAGGTCGTGGAACCAGGCCTCCACTCGCTCGACCTCGTGGTTCGACAAGCTCACCATGAGGTCTCTTGGGCGTGGTCTCTACTTCAACAACCACTCATGCTCGGGCGCATTGTGGAATTTCCACACGCGCTTGGGCCCGGCCATCACGTTGAGATAGTAGAGGTCATACCCCGCCGTGGTCGCGACGGGATGATATCCTCGCGGCACCAGCGTTACGTCGCCGTCTTCGATCACCAGCGCCTCATCAAGGCTGCGGTCATCGGTGTAGACACGCTGCATGGCGAAGCCCTGTGGCGGATTGAGGCGGTGGAAATAGGTCTCTTCCAGCTGGCTTTCGTGCGGCAGATTATCCTGGTCGTGCTTGTGCGGCGGATAGGACGAGGTATTGCCCTGCGGGGTGATGACTTCCACCACCAGCAGCGAATTGGCCGCGCCATCGTCCTCGGGCATGATGTTGTAGACGTGGCGCACATTAGCGCCCTTGCCGCGGCTAAGGCGAGGGTGGGTGCCTGGCGGAATGATCCGCGCCGTGTAGTCGCCCCCACCGGGAGCCGCGCACACTGCAAGCTCCAGCGCCGTGGTTGCATCGGCAGCCCATTCGCTGCCCATGGGCACGTATACCGCCCAGGGCGCGCCCTCAAACGGGCTCATGCGCTCGCCAATTTCCCCTAGCTCGATACCATCGACCGAGATGCGCGCCTTGCCGCTGACCAACACGAGGCAAAGCTCGTTTGCGCCCGCTTCGCCGCCCGTGACTTCCCCTTCACTCAGCTTGTGCAGGGCGAAGCCAACATGGCTCCAGCCAGCCGAGGCCGGCGTGACGTTATGGACGAGGCCCGTCTTCGCCTGGGGGCGGAGGCGCAGGTTCTGTTGGTTCGCCATTCTTGGGCTCCTCCTTGGGAAAGGCATAAAAGAAGTTGTAGAGCGAATAGAGCAGGGCCGCGCCCACCAGGAAAGCCCAGAACTGGTCCTGGTTCCACAGCGCTTCCCACGCCAGCCAGATGGCCAGAAACACTGTGATGGAAACGCGGCGCCACATGGGCCGGAACCAGTTTGCGTCGTTGCTCTTCAAAGCCAATCAGCCATCCTCCTTGGTGCCAGACTGGCCTTGTACGGAAAGCTCACCCCTTGGGGAAGCCTTCCGTTTCCACAGTGTAGCCTGCGGCGTTCATCACGCGCATAAGTTCGGCGTGACCCACCTGTGCCATGCGCAGCGGCGGATTGGCCTTCGGGTCCTGCTCGGCTTCCACCACGAACCAGCCTTCATAGCCATGATCGGCCAGCCGCTGCACGATGGCGCCGAAGTCCAGAGAGCCATCGCCCGGAACCGTGAAGGCGCCCAGCGCCACCGCATCGAGGAACGATTGTCGCGTGCGATCCAGCCCATCGACAACCGCGCGGCGGATGTCCTTGACGTGGACGTGGTTGATCCGCGCGTGGTGATTGTCGATGGCGCGCAGGACGCCGCCGCCTGCAAAGGCCAGGTGTCCCGCATCGAGCAGGAGCGGAATGCCTTCGCCGGAGTGCTGCATGAAAGCATCCAGCTCGGCTTCGGTCTCCACGACCGCAGCCATATGATGATGATAGGACAGGGGCATGCCCTGCTCGGCACACCATTCGCCGAACTCGGTCACCTTGCGGGCATAGACCTTCATTTCATCGTCTGAGAGCTTCGGCTTTTGCGCCAGCGGGATCTCGCGCTTGCCCTGAATGGACCGGCCGACTTCGCCATAAACGATGCAGGGTGCGTTGACGGCCTTGAACAGCTTGATCATCGGCGCGATGCGGTCCTTGTTGGCCGAGAGGTCCTCGTCCACCAGCGTGCCGGAGAACCAGCCACCACACAGCGTCACATCCGCTGCCTTGAGGATGGGCAGCATGATTTCGGGATCATCAGGAAAGCGGCGGCCCTTTTCCATGCCGGTAAATCCGGCCGAACGCGACTGGCGCAGGCATTCCTCGAGCGATACGTCGTCGCTCAGTTCCACCAGATCATCGTTCCACCAAGCGATAGGCGACATGCCGAGTTTGGCTTTCAATTCGTTCTCCGTCTTCCGCATGGCGGTTGTTGATAACCCATTCCCCTCCGGGCAGAGGGGGGGTCACCCTGCCTGTTGCGCCTTGAGCGCCTGCACATATGCCTCGCGTGCCGCATTCACCTGCGGCCGTTCGCTGACCTCAGGCACCGCCACATCCCACCAGTGCCCACCCTCGTCGGTGGTAATCAGCGGATCGGTATCGATCACGATCACGGTCGTCCGGTCGTTGCCTTCGCTTTCCTGCAGCGCTGTTTCCAGTTCGGAAATCGAGCCAACCTTGCGCGAAATGGCGCCCATGGACGCGGCATGCGCGGCAAAATCGATTCCTGGCAGCGTGACATGGTGGGTATCCTTCAACAGATTGTTGAAGTTGGCGCCGCCCGTGGCCATCTGCAGCCGATTGATGCAGCCAAAACCTGCATTGTCCAGCAGGACGATGGTCAGCTTGGCGCCGAGCATGATCGAACTCACGATCTCGGAGTTCATCATCAGGTAGCTGCCGTCTCCAACCATGACGACGACATCCGCTTCTGGGCGCGCCAACTTGACGCCGAGGCCGCCGGCGATTTCGTAGCCCATGGTCGAAAAACCATATTCCATATGGTAGCTGCCCGGAGCGCCAGCCTTCCAAAGCTTGTGCAACTCGCCGGGCAAGCCACCCGAGGCGCACACCAGAACGGCGTTTTCACGCGCCCTCTGCACCGCGCCGATCACCTGTGCGTCCGAGGGCAATTCGGCATTGGTGGACGCGGTGGCGCGGTCGGCAGCCGCCAGCCATTCATCCTTGCCGTCCTTTGCCCGGGCGGTCCAGTCCGGCTCGGCCTGCCAGCCGGTAAGAGCACTGTTGAGCGCATCCAGTCCGGCTCTTGCATCGGCAACCAGCGGCAGGGCCTGATGCTTATGGGCGTCGAACGGCTGCACGTTGAGCCCGATGATCTTGAGATCGTCGTTCTTGAACAGGGCCCAGGAGCCGGTGGTGAAATCCTGGAGGCGCGTGCCGACGGCCAGCACCACGTCCGCTTCCTCGGCCAATAGGTTGGAGGCCGACGAACCGGTAACGCCGACCGAACCCATGTTGAGCGGATGGTCGTGCGGCAGGCTGGATTTGCCTGCCTGGGTTTCCATAACCGGCACGCCATAGCGCTCGGCGAAGCGGATCAGGGCAGGGCTCGCTTCAGAATACAGCACGCCACCGCCAGCAATGATCACTGGCTTCTTGGCATGGAGCAACGCGGTCGCCGCAGCGGCAAACTCGTCGGCGTCGGGCATGACGCGGCGAACGTGCCAGATTTTTTCTTCGAAGAAACTCTCGGGGTAGTCGTAGGCTTCCGCCTGTACGTCCTGGCACAGGCTCAGCGTCACCGGGCCGCATTCGGCGGGGTCGGTCAGCACCTGCATGGCGCGGCGCAAGGCCGGGATGATCTGCTCGGGACGCGTCATGCGGTCGAAATAGCGGCTGACCGGGCGGAAGCAATCATTGGCGGAGACGGTACCGTCACCGAAGTTCTCCACCTGCTGCAGAACCGGGTCGGGCAGGCGGTTGGCGAAGACGTCGCCGGGCAGCAGCAGAACCGGTATGCGGTTCACATGGGCGAGCGCCGCGGCGGTGACCATGTTGAGCGCACCAGGGCCGATGGATGTTGTGCAGGCCATGAAGCGGCGGCGGAAGCTGCCTTTGGCATAGGCGATGGCAGCATGGGCCATGCCCTGCTCGTTCTGCCCGCGATAGGTCGGCAACACATCCTTGACGCCATGCAGTGCCTCGCCGATGCCAGCCACGTTGCCATGGCCAAAAATTGCGAACACGCCGCCGAAGATCGGCACGACCTCATCGTCGATCACGGTCTTCTGCATGGTCAGGAACCGCGCCACTGCCTGCGCCATGGTCAATCGAATGGTGTTCTGGCTCATTGGCCTGTTCCTCAAATTCAGTGGGCTGATGCGCGGATTAAGCCGCTTCGGTTTTGCCCAATCGTTCCCAGATATCGACCAGCGTGCCGAACCGGCCAGCCATTTCGGCAACGGCTTCTTCGTCGCTCATGGTCCCGCCCAACCATGCCCTGGCGGCTTCGCCAAAGATGGTGCGACCGACCGCGAACCCCTTGACCGTACGCGAGCTGCGGGCCGCCGCAAAGCCGGCTTCCAGCACATCGAGCGGCGCATCGAGCCCTAGCAGGACCACGCCCCGGCAGAAGGGGTCACGCGTTTCGATCACCCGATCGATGGCATCCCAAGCGGCAGCATTGGCTTGCGCTTCGAGCTTCCACCAATCCGGCTTGATGCCCGCGTCATAGATTTCGGTCAGCGCCTGGGCGATTGTGGTGTCATTCACAGCGCCATGTTTGCCCGCGATAATCTCGATCAGCAGATCGCGCCCAATCTTGCGGGCAGCGTCATAGGCGGTGCGCAGCTTTTCGATCTGGGTGCGCTTGAGGTCGGCGGAATCGTCCGGGCGATAGAAGCACAGCACCTTGATGCAGTGGTCCACCGGCCAGTCGATAGTACGCGACCCCAGATCCTGGGAGAACTCGAACTGGAGCGGCCGCGATCCCGGCAGCTCGATTGGGCGGGCGATCCAGAAGTCCTTCTCGGCGCCTGCCGCAAATAGGGCGTCGCGCCCATATTTGTCATCGAGCAACATGCCGAACCCCGGACGCCCTTTGGCGATCCGTGTGGCGGCTTGGACGGCCAGCGCCTTGAACGCCGGGATGCGTGCCAGCACCTTGGCATCGCCCTGCGCCAGATCTTCCAACTGGCTGCGGTGGTCGATGGCAAGCGCCATCAGGCTTGGTATCTGCTGGCGCCGATTGGTGGCCCAATGGACGTGATTCAGCTCGGGGTCTTTCCGGAGGGCGCGTTCGGGGCTGCCCTTTTCGAGGAAATGGTTCAGCTCGATCCAGCTCGGATATTCCGGCGCGCAAAGAAGGCGCGACACCGCGAAGGCGCCGCAGGCATTTGCCCAGGTGGCGCTCGTCGCGTGCGGTTCACCCTTGAGCCAGCCACGCAGCCAGCCACTCATGAAGGCGTCGCCGGCCCCCAGCACGTTGTAGACTTCGATGGGGAAGCCCTTGCCGACGATGCCGTCTTCAAGGTTCTCCGGGACCGCGCCGTCATAGACGATGCAGCCCATCGGACCGCGCTTGAGCACGATGGTGGCAGGGGAGAGCGAACGAATGGTGCGGAGAGCCGACAGCAGATCGGCTTCACCCGAGGCGATCAGCACTTCTTCCTCGGTTCCCACGATCAGGTCGCAATCGGGCAGGACGGACTTGTATTTCTGCGAGACGATGTCGGAGGCGACATAGCGCTCGAAGCCGGCGTCGTGCCCCGCCAGGCCCCACAGGTTTGGCCGGTAGTCGATATCGAAGGCGACGCGGGCACCGGCGGCCTTGGCGAGGCGTATGGCTTTCTTTTGCGCAGCTTCGCTGTTGGGGCGCGAGAAGTGAGTACCGGTAACCACGACGGCACGCGACGAGGCTACCAGCGCCTCGTCGATGTCATCCTCGGAGAGCGCCATGTCGGCACAATCGGTGCGATAGAAGATCATCGGCGATACGCCTTCGGCCTCGACCGACAGCAGCACCAGGGCAGTCAGCCGGTCGGGGTCGGTGGCAATGCCTGATGTTTCCACACCTTCGCGCTGGAGTTGTTCGCGGATGAAGCGGCCCATCTGCTCGTTGCCAACGCGCGTGATCAGCGCTGATTTGAGGCCGAGGCGCGCAGTGCCGACCGCAATATTGGTAGGGCAGCCGCCGACCGATTTGGCGAAGCTGCCGATGTCTTCCAGCCTTGTGCCGATCTGCTGCCCATAGAGGTCAACGGAGGCCCGGCCGATGGTGATCACGTCGAGCGTCTTGGTCCCGTTTTCAGGCTGCGCAATCGTCACCGCGATCCTCCCCGGCTCTCCGGCCGATCTTCACAATTCCCAGCAGGCTGGTGGGGTTATGAAACATAGGTTCTGCGCACCGTCAACGTAGAACATACATTCCACAGCGGGGTTATTTGCGCCGCCTTGCCTCTGCGATGCTCACCGTCAGGGCCATGGCAAAGGCCATGCTGGCGGACAGGGAGCGGAAACCGGCGTGGTCGGCTTCCACCACTTCGAACCATTCGGCGGAACACTCGGCCAGCGGCGAAAACGCCGAATCGGTGAGGGAAACCACCGGCACGCCGCGCGCCGCCATGGAGCGTGCCTGCGCCGTGCTTTCCGACGCATAAGGCGAAAAGCTGATGGCAAAGGCGGCGTCCCGTGGCGTCGCCATCGCCAGCATGTCGTCGTCGATACCAGCCGATGTGCCCACCAGTTGGAACCGCACCTTCAGCTTGCCAAAGGCGTAGGCCATGTAGCTGCTGATCGGGTAGGACCGGCGCTTGGCAACAAGATAGATCGTTTCGGCACCTGCGAGGATAGAAACTGCACGTTCAAAGCCATCGGGGTCTACGGCGCTGGCGATAGCATCGAGCGATCGGTGCGCCGCCGAGACGAAGCCGTTGAAAATCGTGGTGCTTTCTGCGAGCGCCGCGCCGTTCTGCTCAAGGCTGCGCAGACGATCTTCATAAGAGGAATTGCGCTCCCGCATTCTGGCGCGGAAAAGCAATTGCAGCCCGGAGAATCCGTCGAAGCCGAAATGCTGGGCGAAGCGAACCAGGGTGGACGGTTGCACATTGGCGGAGAGGGCAATGCTTGCCGCCGTGCCGAAGGCGATCTCGTCGGGATTATCCAGCGCATAGGCCGCCACCTGCATCAGCCGCTTGGGCAGTTCATGCTTGCGCTCGAGGATGGCGCTGCGCAGCGCATCGAAATCCTGCGGGGGCAGTTCTGCGGCGGTGGCGTCGGACATGGCTTCTTCTCGCATTCGGGAATCCATAATCCTCAATCCCTTGTCGCAATCAAGTGGCGGCAGAAAGTCCATTCCACCGATGAAATGAATGTCCTATCCATATCGGGGAGGAGAAGCGACATGGATGGATCAATTGGCGTTGGCCTGATCGGCACCGGCTATATGGGCAAGTGCCACGCGCTGGCCTGGAACGGGGTCAAGGCGGTATTTGGCGACTGTGCGCGGCCCAGGCTCGTGCAGCTTGCCGAGGTGACGCAGGATCTGGCGCAGAGGAAGGCCGACGAATTTGGCTTCCAGAGAGGGACGGGTGACTGGCGCGAACTGGTGGCCGACCCGGACGTAGAGGTCGTGTCGATCACCACGCCAAACGCCTTCCATGCCGAAATGGCCATTGCCGCCCTGGAGGCCGGCAAGCACGTCTGGTGCGAAAAGCCGATGGCTGTGGCGCTGGTCGATGCCGAGCGGATGGCGGCGGCGGCGAAAGCCTCGGGCAAGGTGGCGGTGCTCGGCTACAACTATATCCAGAGCCCGCTCATGCGGCAGATCGAGGCTCTTTTACAAGAAGGCGCGATCGGCACGGTCAACCATATCCGCCTCGAGATGGACGAGGATTTCATGGCCGATCCGGAAGCGCTGTTCTACTGGAAAAGCGAGGCCAGCTCCGGCTATGGCGCACCCGATGATTTCGGCGTCCACCCCCTGAGCCTGCTGCAGGTGCTGTTCGGGCCTGTCACCAAAGTCTTTGCCAACCTCTCCAGGCCCTATGCGGACCGTCCGACGGTGGAAGGTACACGCCGGGCGGTCGAAACCTTCGATATCGCCAGTGTACTCTTTGAATTGGGCGAGGGGATAAGTGGTGTTATGGCGCTCAACCGTTCCGCCTGGGGCCGCAAGGGGCGGGTGGCGCTGCAGATCTTTGGCAGCGCAGGAACCATCGTTTTCGATCAGGAACGCTTCAACGAGCTTCAGATTTATTCCGCGGCCGATCGGCAGAGCCTGCAGGGGTTCCGCACGATCCTCGCAGGACCCCAGCACCCGCCCTATGACCGGTTCATTCCGGCGCCCGGACATGGCCTTGGGTTCAACGATCTCAAGATCATCGAATGTCACGAATTGCTGCGCCGCATCGGCGGCGAGGATGCCCGGGTCATCGACTTCCAAACCGGGCTCAACATCGAGCGAGCGGTGCACGCGATGGCGCAAAGCCACCGCGAGCAACGCTGGGTTGTGATCTAGGCGTAGGTCAGTTTCTGCCGCCGCTGCGACTCGCTCCACAGGATGAAGCTGGATGCAGCAAGGATCAGCAGGGCGCCCGGCCAGAACCAGATGGCCGGCACCTGCGACAGTACGATCCAGCCGAGCAGCGTATTGAGCGGCAATTTCAGGTCGTCGAACGGCTGTAGATAGGTGGCGTCGGCCACCTTGTAGGCGAGGCTGAGGAAATATTGCGCGCCGGCTGTGACAGCGCCGAGCAGCAGGATCAGCCACAGTGCGTCCCCGCCCGGCAACACGAAGTCGAAGCCGGTGGCAAGGCTCGCAGGCAGTACGCCTGCCGGCAGAACGGCTACGGCAATGCCCAGGATCAGCCCGATCAGGAAGTGGTTGGGGGTAATCAGCACCAGCATATAGAGCGTGAGCGATTCCGGCGCTTCGTCGCGGGCAAGATATCTGGTGATGACCGAAACCGTGCCCCAGCACGCCGCCGCAAGGATCGGCAGCAGGGAGGCGAGCGTGAACTGCTCGGTGCCCAGTTGGATCACCATCAGCGCGCCGATGAAGCCTACCGTGGTGGCGCCCAGGCGCTGGATGGTGAGTTTTTCACCCAGGAACAGCGTCGCGCCGGTGAGAATGAAAAACGGTCCGGTCATGGACAGCGCCACCATCTGCCACACGGGCACGCCGCTGGCGAAGCCGAAGGCGAAGAATTGCACGCCGAGGGCGGAGAGGAACGCGCGCGCTTCGTGCCAGCCGGCATGGCGGGTCTTGAGCGCGCCCAGCCCGATGCGGAAGATCAGGGGCAGGGCGATGATCGTGGCGATCACATATTGCCAGAAGACCACGGCCGTGGAGGGCACGCCCATCTGCCAGGTGATGATGGGGGTGAGAATATTGGTGATGGCGAAGGTGATGCCTGCGCCGAGCATGAAGAGCGCGCCGAGCACCGGAGCATTTTGGGTAGAGGAAACTTGGTTCATCTAAAGTCCTTTCCGTAACCAGTTTCCTCAGGGTTACGGGAAGTCACCGGGCCAAACGCCCGCCAAGAAAGGCAGGCGCGGGCAAGCCAGCGCTGATCCCGTTCTCTTTCATCCGGACTATACCGTCGGCTCCGGAATCACACCGGATCTGCTGACCTTCGCTTGCGCGAAGCGCTCGCGGGCTTGGCGTTGCCGCCTTACCGCCGGTGGGGAATCACACCCCGCCCTGAGAACAATGTGGGATATATCGTCCCACGCCGATCAAGATAGGGCAGGGGCGGGGAAGGTGCAAGCAGGGACAGGAGTGTAACTGTGCGGCTTTATTGAACGGCGGGCAAAATCTGTTCGTGCCAAAGCGCCGCCCCGGGTGCGGTTTGTCCAGCGTGCAAGTGGCGAGGCAATGCCTCGGGGTAGTTTAGTGTGTGTGAGACAAAGCCTCGCCACCTGCGATGGGATTTTTGGACGAAGCAGACTCTGGTTCCTAGCCTCTCAGAGGCATCGGTGACACTTCCGCTAGCCTACGAGGATCACGAACATCCCCGCCCCATCTGACAACCACACTAGCCGGTTCGCGCGACCCGCTGGGTGATGTGGTTGGTGAAGGGAGGATAGCGGAGGTTGATGGTGGGGGGAGAAGGGGGAGATCGTGGAGAGATTTCCTCCAGTGCTTCCATACCCACCGGGCTTCCCTCGGGCTTGGCCCAAGGGTCTCTCGTCGCTTGTGCCGTGGACAACGCGGTGGGTGGGTGAGGTGGTGCGACACACGGGTGTTGGGCGAGGTAGCCTGTGCCTCTGGCGGTGAATGAGCGGTGTTCCTACACTCTGGATCGTCACCCTCGGGCCCGACCCGAGGGGACTGCACTTGGGTGTGGAGCCGGCAAGTATAGAGCCCTCGGGTCGAGCCCGAGGGTGACGATCGGTGGGGCCGCAGATTGGATCGGATCAGTAGACCTCATGGTGAGCTTGTCGAACCACGAGGGCGTGGCAGTCAAGTCTCCACTCGCCCGGCCTCGTGGTTCGACAGGCTCACCATGAGGCCTTTGGGAGCATTGTGTTTGGCGCCCTTTCATACCGGTGGGATTGGCAGAGATGGCTACCACAAGCACCGGCGGTTCCTCCCCCCTTGCAGGGGGAGGTTAGGTGCCCCGCGGCCTAGCCGTTATCCAGCCACTTCACCTGCTCGGGTGTCAGCTTGATCTCGAAGGCCTTGAGGCTGTCATCCAACTCCCCAAGCGTCCGCGGTCCAATCAGTGGAATGGACGGGAACGGCTGGGCCAGCACGAAGGCCAGGGCGACGTGGATGGGGCTGTAGCCGAGCTTCTGGGCCAGTTCGATTGCGCGATCGCGACGGGCGAAGTTCTTGTCGTTGTACCAGCAGCGGACCAGTTCCTCATTGTCGGTCTTGTCGCGACCGGCGCGGTCGGTGAAGAAGCCGCGGCCCTGGCTGGACCAGGAGAAATTGGTGACCTGGCGGTCATTGAGCCATCGCTTCCAGTCGTCGGTGGACGCAGTCACGCAGCCATCCCAGATCGGCACCAGCATTTCGCTGAGTGCGAAGTTGTTGCTCAGCGCCATGGGCTTGGTCTTGCCGGTGCGTTCGGCGTAAGCGACGGCTTCGTCGAACCGCTCCTTGGTCCAGTTCGAGCCACCGAATGGTCCGCGAACGCGGCCATTCTTCACCTCGGCGTCCATGGCATCGACGAACTCGCCCACGGGCACTTCGAGATTGTCGCGGTGCATGAAGTAGACGTCGACATAATCGGTCTGGAGCCGGTCGAGCGACTGGGTCAGCTGCTTGGCGATCACGTCGGGGTAGACCAGTGGGCTATGCGCGCCCTTGCCGATCAGGACCGAACCTTCGCGGGTGCCCCGATTGGTGTGCCATTCGCCGAACAGTTTTTCGGTATAGCCGGCGCCATAGACGAAGGCGGTGTCGAAGATATTGCCGCCCTTCTCCCAGTACGCGTCGAGCAGAATCGCGCCCGAAGCGAAGCTGCGGAAATCTTCAAAGCCCAGGGCGACGGCCGAGGCTTGCTTGTCGAGGCCGGGGATGGAGCGCTTCGGGATGACGCCCTGGTTTGGTCCGAGCTTGCGATTGTCGAGTGTGTTGACGCGCACGGAAGATTTTTCGACCGAGTATTCGATGCCGGCATCCTTGCGCCAGGCGTCGAGAACGCGGGCATTGCCCAGGCTGTCGGCCCAGCTCATGCCGGGTGCGGCCAGCTCGTTTCGCTTGGCAAAGATCGCTTGCGCCGCGGCGTCGACCTCGAAGGAATAGACGTGGCGCTCTTCGCCTACGCTGATCGTTTCGGTGTGTCCCTTTTTGATGATGTCGATGCGGCCTACGCCCTTGGTGCGGTCGCCGCCTGCGAACCAGAAATCGGGCACTTCGATGCGGCCTTCGGAGCCGTGGATGCGCAACACGTTATCGAGGTTCGCCATCACGGCACAGGAGACCTGCGCGACGATGCCGTTCTCGAAGGTGAGGACCGCTGCGGCCCAGTCGTCGGTGCCTTCGGCATTGAGCTTGGCGGTGCCAGCGACTTTCACCGGATCGGCAAAGGGCTTGCCCATGGCCTGGCCGGCGATGAAGCGGGCCATGGAAACGGGATAGCCGCCCACATCGAGGATGCCGCCGCCGGCAAGGCTGGAGGCGAACAGGCGATGCTGGGGCTGGAATTTGCCCATGGAGAAGCCGAAGCTCGATTGGATCATCCGCACTTCGCCGATGGCGCCAGAGCGGATCAACTCGCCCAGTTTGGCTGTCTGCGGATGGAGGCGATACATGAAGGCTTCGCCCGCGAAGGTGCCGGCCTTGCGATGAGCGTGGAACACGGCGTCCATTTCGAAGGATGACAGCGCCAGCGGCTTTTCGACCAGCACGTGCTTGCCGGCTTCGGCGGCCTTGATCGCCCATTCGGCGTGGCCCGTGTGCGGCACGGCGATATAGACGGCGTCGATCTCGGGGTCTGCGAGCAGGGCGTCATAGCCGTGAACGATGCGGGCGCCGGGGAAATCGGTGGCAAGGTTGGGCTTGTTAGGGTCGCGGGTGGCGATAGCGGCCAGCACGCCATGCTGCGAGCCGGCGACGCCGCCCTGGAAAGCCTTGGCGATGCTGCCTGGCCCGATAATGCCCCAGCGGATTTTTTGGTCAGTCATAGTTTGGTCCTTGAGATTCCCCGTGTGATGGGGCGTTTGATTTGTTCAACACACCGCGCTTTCCCTCGGGCCTGACCCAAGGGCTTCTATCAGCGCGGCACCTGTGGCGAGTGGCCCTCGGGTCAAGCCCGAGGGAACGCCGGATGGGGGCGGCCTGGAAGGTCACCCTGAATGCAGTCAGCGGATGCGCTGGCCCTTGCTGTCGAAAAGGTAGGCCCGCTCGGGGGAGATCGAGACGGTGATGTGTTCCCGGCCGATTTCGTGGCGGGATTCTTCGCGCTCGATGATGAGGGATTCGCCCCCGGCATTGGCGTAGACGTAGCTGGTGGAACCCAGATGTTCGGCCACGTCGACATTGAGGCGAATGTCGGCATTGCCGCTACCGGGCTCGCCGAAATGCTCGGCTCGCACGCCCAGGGCAACTTCCTCGCCCACGGAGCCGCCGGCCACGGGGAGATTGAGGCGAGCGCCCGCATGATTGCGTAACTCGACGGTTACGGAACCCGCTGATTTCTCCACGATGGTGGCCGCAAGGAAATTCATTTTGGGCGAGCCGATGAAGCCGGCGACGAACTGGTTGGCCGGATCGTCGTAAAGGTCGAGCGGGCTGCCGACCTGTTCGATCACGCCATCGCGCAGCACGACGATGGTGTCGGCCAGCGTCATCGCCTCGACCTGATCGTGGGTGACGTAGACGACTGTGGTTTGCAGCTCCTTGTGCAGGCGCGCGATCTCGATGCGCATGTGGACGCGCAGTTCGGCGTCAAGATTGGAGAGCGGCTCGTCGAACAGGAAGACCTCGGGGTTGCGCACGATGGCGCGGCCGATGGCGACGCGCTGGCGCTGGCCGCCTGACAACTCTTTGGGAAGACGGTCCAGCAGGGGCTCCAGCGCCAGGATGCGGGCAGCCTCACCGACCTGGCGGGCGATCTGGTCCTTGGCGATACCGGCGAAGCGCAGGGCGAAGCCCATGTTCTCGCGTACCGTCATGTGCGGGTAGAGCGCGTAGCTCTGGAACACCATGGCGATGCCACGCTTGGATGGATCGACATCGTTCATCCGAGTCCCGCCGATTTCGAGATCGCCGGAGGTAATGTGTTCCAGGCCCGCGATCATCCGCAGCAGGGTGGACTTGCCGCAGCCGGAGGGGCCGACGAACACCACGAATTCCTTGGATTTGATCTCGAGGTCCACACCCTTGATGACTTCGACATGGCCATAGGACTTACGCACGGCCGATAGTTTGAGGCTGCTCATGCTGTATGCACCTTATTTAACCGCGCCCAGCATGCCTTCGACGAAGCGGCGCTGGAGCAGGAAGAAAATGATGAGGGTGGGCAGGGTGGCCAGAACCGTGGCGAACAGGGTCATGCCGTAATCGGGCGTATAGGCCGAAGTCAGCGCCGAGACGATCAGCGTGATGGTCTTGTTCTCGGCGGTCTGCAGCACGATGAGCGGCCAGAGATAATTGTTCCAGTTCGCCATGAAGATGATGATGGTCGCCGCCGCATAGGTGGAGCGCATCACCGGCATGTAGACGAAGAAGAAAATCTGCCATTCCTTGAGCCCGTCGATCTTGGCGGCATCGCGCAACTCGCTGGGGAAGGCCTTGGTCGCCTGGCGGAAGTAGAAGATGATGAAGATGGACGCGACCGTGGGCAGGATCACCGCGGTATAGGTGTTGACCAGCTTGGCCTGCGAAAACATTACGAACAGCGGCACCATCAGCGCGGCGAACGGGATGGACAGCAGCAACAGCAGCAGCGCGAAAAGACGTTCGCGCACCCTGGAGCGGAACATCTCGAAACCGTAACCGGCAAGCGACGAGATCACCAGTGTCAGCGCCGTTCCGACGACCGCGATGAAGGCCGAGTTCCAGAATACGCGCAACGCATCGACCTGGGTGAAAAAGGTCGCGGCGTTGTTGAACAGCTCGGTGCCGAAGCCGTTTTTCCCGCGGATGATATCGGCGGACTTGTTGGTGGCGCCCACGATCATCCAGAAGAACGGAAAGACCGACACGAACGCCGCAATCGATAGCAGCAGGTAGACGAGGGCGCGGCGGATCAGGGCAAGGGGGTTAGCCGGAGCCCCGGAGCGAATTTTTGCGGCGGAGGTGGCGTTTGCCGCTGCGGGCAATGAAGTGTCGGTCATGGCCGCCTCCGGTCACGTGCAACAAGGAACTGCAGGAAGCTCAGTATGCCGACCAGCACGACGATGACCCACGACACGGTGGCCGAATAGCCGAAGCTTGGCATGAACTTGAAGGTTAGGTTGTAGATGTAGAGCGACAGGGTCAGCGTCGAATCCGATGGGCCACCGGTGCCGGCGGTGAAATTGTAGACCTCGTCGAACAGCTGCAGCGTACCGATGGTGGAGATAACGGTGGTGAACAGGATCACTGGCTTGAGCATGGGGATGGTGATGTGGGTGAACCGCGCCCAGGCGGGCACCCCATCGATGCGGGCGGCTTCATAGATCGAGCGGTCCACGTTCTGCAGCGCCGCCAGGTAGAAGATCATGTTGTAGCCGGTCCAGCGCCAGGTGATGGCGAGGATGATGACCACCTTGGCCCAGAACGGATCGCTGAACCAGGCAATCGGCGAGCCTATGATATGGAGCGCCATCAGGCCCTGATTGATGATCCCGTCGGTGGCGAACATCGATTTGAAGATGGTGGAATACGCGATCAGCGAGGTAACGCAGGGCAGGAAGATCGCGGTGCGGAACAGGCCGCGGAAGCGCAGGGTCGAATCGTTCAGCGCCACTGCGAACAGCAGCGCCAGCACGATCATGATCGGCACCTGGATGATGAAGAAGGTGAAGGTGTTGCCCAGCGCGCGCAGGAACACCGGGTCTTTGGTCAACCGCTCTATATTGGCGAGGCCGCCAAAGCTGAGGTTCATCCCCTTGCCGACCTGGAAGCTCATCCAGAGCGACCAGATGATGGGATAGATCATGAAGAGGCCCAGCAAGATCAGGGCCGGGGCGATGAATGCCCAGCCGGTCAGCTGTTCCCTGCGATCAAGTCGCGCCTGTGCCAATATTCACCCTCCCTGGTGCAGCGTCGCTGGTGTGGCCGGTATCGCCTCCACGAGCCCGGCGAAACGAAGCGGGCCGTAACCCGCTTCGTTCGTGCAGTTTACTGCATCTGCTGCTGGGCCTGGTCGTGGATCGCCTGGAGGGCCGCGTCGAGATCGCCACCATCGATGATCGTGGGCAGCTGCGCCTGGACGGCGGAGTCCACTTCGGCGGTGAAGATGCCGTAATCCACGCTTGGAATCTGGCTCAGCCAGGTCGAGAAGTCCTGCCACACGGGAGCGCCGCCGAAGAACTCGTCGGTTGCCTTGTAGGCTTCGCCTTCACGCGCGGCGAGAAGCGAACCAACAGCGCCCTGGTCGACCAGGATTTTCTGGTAGAAGTCGACGTCGCTGCCCCAGACGGTCTTGAGGAAATCGACGGCTTCTTCCTTGTTGTCGGACGAGGCCAGCACGTACCAGCTCGAGCCGCCCTGGTTGGACGCGTTGACCGAGCCTTCGATGTCGAGGCGCGGGATGGGCGCAACGGCCCAGAGGCCGGACTGATCGGCATTGGCCTTGATGGTGCCGGTGATCCAGACGCCGACCGGAACCGAGGCAACTTCGCCCGAGGTGAACGCGCCGGTATATTCGGCCCAGCCGGACACCGGTTTCACCAGATCGGCCTGGTAGAATTTGGCGTAGGTTTCGAGCGCCTTCTTGAGGGGGGCGTTGTCGACGATGTTGAGGCTGCCGTCCTCGTTGAAATACCAGGCGCCGGACTGCTGCATCATCATGCGGATGAGGCCGGAATCGGCCAGGTCCAGATCGAGCAGCAGGTGGCCCGTCTTGGCCTTCACTTCGGTGCCGATTTCGATCAGACGGTCCCAGGTGATGTTGTTGAGATCTTCGGCGGTGAAGCCGGCTTCCTCGAAATAATCGGCGCGGTAGAAGAGGCCGGTGACGCCGGAGTCGAAGGGCAGCGAATAGGATTTCCCGTCGAGCGTTGCGGCGGCGACCTTGTATTCGGCAAAGGCCGACATATCGATGGTGTCGGACAGGGGCTCGAACGCGCCGGGGAAGGACTGCAGGTATTTCTGGGCCACGTCATCCTGGATCAGCACGATATCGGGCAGGCCATCGGTGCTGCCGGCGAGCAGCTGGGTCTGCAGCTTGGCGCGGATGTCGTCCTGGCTGGCCGTGTCATCAACGATGATGTTGGCCTCGGGATTGATGGCGGCGTAGCGGCTGGCGGCTTCCTTCATGGCGGCGCCGTTGAAATTCGGGTCCCAGACCCAAACCGTGACATCGCCGGCCGAAGCCGCCGCGACACTCAGAAAGCTGACGCCGGCCAAGACGGCGCCGAGCATAAGGCCTCGCCGCGAAGCAATGCGGTTCATTGGTAGTCCTCCCTTTTCGTTTGCTCTTACGTTGAGCGCTTTCTAAGCTAGCTCAATGTTGCATGGCTGCCCACCTAAAGGAGCATGCCGACTTGGCGGAAAGTAAGATGGCAGACCGGGTCTACTACGAACCTGCAACCAATGGGGTGGAGCGGCTTCCGACGGAACTGCGCATGTTCCACGCGTCGCCGCTGGTGATGCGCGCGTCCCATTGGCACGCGCAGGTGGAGGTGAATTATATCGTTCAGGGCTGGGCCAGCTACCGGATGAGCGGGCATTCGGTGAAGTTCAGGGCAGGGGAGCTGGCGCTGTTCTGGGGCGGCCTGCCGCACTGTCTCGATGATCGCTCCGACGACCTGGTCTATGCGGGCGGGCATTTGCCGCTGGTGCATTTCTTTCGGCTGCGCCTGCCGCAGGATGTGCAAAGCAAGCTGATGCAGGGAGCGACGCTTGTTACCCGCGCGACGGATGCTTCCGACGCGCTGAATTTTGCCCGATGGAACAATTACGCCCGCTCCGGCGATCCGATGAAAGCCGGCATGGCGGTGGACGAATTGCTGCTGCGCATCGAGCGAGTGCGATTCGACCCCTATGAATTGCTGCTGGGCCCCGCCAGCGTCGCCAACGCGGTCGACGGGCTGGACCACCATTCCTCGCCCATCGTGGTGCGCATCTGCGAGTTCATCGCCGAGAATTTCCGCGAGGACATCGATTCGACCGACATCGCCTCGGCCGCTTCGGTTCATCCGAAATACGCGATGAACGTGTTCAAAAAATCGACGGGCATGACGCTCAACGACTACGTCAACCTGATGCGGCTCTCCTATGCCCAGGCGATGCTGATGCTCGATGATATCAACGTGCTGCAAGTGGCGATGGACAGCGGCTTCGGCTCGCTGAGCGCCTTCAACAAATCTTTCCGCAAGATCTCCGGCATGTCGCCCAGCGACTTCCGGCGCGATGTGCGCGGCCGTGCCCATTCACCTATGCCGGTGCGGGCCCAAATGGCCGGAGCCATGAACTAGGCCGATGTGGAAGCGGCGCCTGGGGGCAATCCTGTTCGGCGCCGCAGTGGTCGCCGGCCTGATTGCGCTGCGGGCTACCGACCCTTACGCGGTACGGGTGGTGCGCGAAACCAATTTCGACGTTTTCCAGCAGCTCAAACCGCGCCAGGCGCCGGCTGACCTGCCGCTGCGGATCATCGATATCGATGAGGCTTCGCTGGCGGCACTTGGCCAATGGCCATGGTCTCGGCAAACCATGGCGGATATCGCGAGGCGCCTGGATGAACTCGGCGCTGCCGTCGTTGCCTTCGACGTCTTGTTCACTGAGCCCGACCGTCTTTCGCCCGTCGGCGGCCCGGACCATGACCGGCAATTCGCGGCAGCGCTTGGGGAGGTCCCGAGCGTGCTGGCCCTCAGCCGCACTGTTCTGGGCGGGACAGCCCCGGCCCCTAAAGCCGGATTTGCGATGACGGGCGCCGACCCCTTGTCCAATCTGCCGCAACTGGACGGCGTGGCGGCGCCGCTGCCTGTGCTGCTCGACGCAGCAAGCGGTCTGGGCGTCGCCAGTCTGGACCGCGACGGGGCAGGGGTGGCCCGGCGCCTGCCGCTGCTGTGGTCCAACGGCACGGCGCCGGTACCGACCCTGTCGCTCGAAGCGCTGCGTCTGGCGCAAGGGGCATCAACGCTCGTCGTACTCGGTGACACTGCGGACGCCGGCACGGTCGAGGGCGTGCGTGTCGGCGATTTCACCGTGCCCACCGGCCCAGATGGGGAAATGTGGCTCTATTACCGCCCACTGCCTCAGGCGACCTACATTCCGGCCAGGGATTTGCTGGCGGATGGCTACGCGGCGCTTGCCCCCCGGCTGGCCGGCCATATCGTTCTCGTGGGTGCCTCGGCCTCCGGGCTGCTCGATATCCGCGCCAGTTCACTGGGCGAAGCTGTTCCGGGCGTCTCCATCCACCTGCAGGCGCTGGAGCAGATGCTGACCGGGACGTTCCTGCACCGCGCCGATTGGGTTGGCGGGCTTGAACTGCTGGTGATCGGCAGCAGCGGCATGGCCGTGGTGCTGGTGCTGCTGCTGACGGGGCCTGTTGTGGGGCTGATGTTCTCGTTGGCGATTGCCGCTGCTGCCACGGCCGCGAGCTGGCTGGCGTTCACCCAATATGGCGTGCTGCTGGACCCCAGCTTCACGCTCTTTGCCGTGCTGGTTTGCTATGCCGCCATGGCGTTCTTCCAGTTTGCGGTGACCGACGCGGACAAGCGCCGCATCCGGCGTGCCTTCGCCCACTATATCGCCCCATCGCTGCTGACGCGTCTCGAAGATGACGCCAGCCTGCTGCGGCTGGGCGGCGACATGCGCGAGGTGAGCGTCATGTTTTCCGATGTGCGCAATTTCACCTCCCTCAGCGAGCGCACGGCACCAGCCGAGCTCGTCGACATCCTCAATCGGCTGTTTGCCGCGCTGGGTGCTGCGATCATCCGGCGTTGCGGCACCATCGACAAGTTCATGGGCGACGCGGTCATGGCCTTCTGGAACGCACCGGCCGATGTGCCGCGCCACGCGCTGCTGGCGTGCGAAGCAGCGCTCGACATGCGCGCGGCCCTGCAGCAGCTGAACGCAGCAGCCACGGCAGCCGAACCAATCGCCATCGGCATCGGTATCGCGACGGGACCCGCGCTGGTGGGCAATGTGGGGTTTGAGGAGCGCTTCAATTATTCCTGCATCGGCGACACCGTGAACATCGCCAGCCGTCTCGAAGCGGCATGCAAAACAGTCTGCTACGACATTCTCGTCACGGCTGAGACCCAGGCCGCCGCGCCGGAACTGGCCTTCCTCGCCGGCGGTTCCGTCGCCCTCAAGGGGCTAAGCGAACCCGAACCCGTCGTCCTTCTGGTTGGCACAGCGGAACTGGCACAGTCCCCAGCGTTCAAGACCTTGGCCGCACACCACGAAAGGCTGCTCGCCGCCTGGGCGCGTGGCGAGACGGCCGAAGCCGAACTTGCCATCTGCACCGCAACTGCCGAGCAGGTTGAACCCGGTTTGTCATCATTCTACGCCGCCTGCGGGGGCAGATTACCGCATTTCAGGGCTAAGCCACTCGGCTCCGCTGCGGCCTAGAAAATATCAAAAGGCAGCGGGCGGAATTTTGGCCCGCCGCCTTCCGTTGGCAATGGTGCAGTCAGCGACTTCAACTGCGAGGTGAGGGTCTAGTCGGTCAGCTCCGCAAGAATTGCGTGTCCCGCCGTCACGCGAGCCGGGTTGGGGTAGTTCTTGTTCGCGAGCATCACTACGCCGACATTTGCCTCTGGCACAAAGGCCACATATGCACCGAACCCGCCCGTTGATCCTGTTTTATTGAACAGCCTCGGCTCGGAGGGGACCAGCGGCGGCGTCAGCTCTGTGGCAGCATTGACCTCCATTGCCATGGTCGCCGAATTTCCGGCCAACAGCCGGTCGAGCGCGATCGGGTAGGGATATTGCTCCCATCCCAGTCCCTGCACCATTTCCCCGATCTTGAAGTAACCGATCTGAGTGCCTTCGATGGTTCGACGCATTGTCTCGTCAAGACCTTCGGGCTGAATATGGGCCTGGACGAGACGGATCAGATCGGCAGCGCTCGATTTGACGCCATAGGCCTCGCCATCGAGAACCCCCGGATTGACCCTGATTGGCTCGTTCTCGCTGTTGTACCCCCAGGCGTATCGCTCCATTGCCTCTTCCGGTACTTCGATAAAGCTGCTTTCAAGGCCCAGCGGGTCAAAGAGCGTCTCCTGGATCAGATCAGCGAACTCGCCTTCCATCGCCAGCGCTGTGATGTGCCCAAACAGACCAATGCTTGGATTGGAGTAGCGCCGGTGCGCACCCGGAGCGGTGTCCGGTTCAAATTGAGCATAGTAGGACGAGACCTCTGCATCGCTTCCAACGGTGTCGGGGAACTGCAATGGCAGATTGCCAGCCGTATAGGTGGCGAAGTTAAGCAGGGTCGCGCGATCCAACGGACTGCCGTCCAGCTCCGGAAGATACTCGCCGGGGTGATCGTTGAGGGACAATTTTCCAACCGTATCGGCGTGCGTTCCCAGCATCGACGTGAAGATTTTGCTCACGGAGCCTATCTCGAACACGGTGTCCTCGGTAACGGGCGTCTGTGCATCCAGCGACGCAACTCCATGGTTGAAGAAGTACTCTTCACCATCGACGGTTACCGCCACCGCCATTCCCGGAATGTCGTATTCTTCCATCAGCGGTTTGATCTGGCGGTCAACGATGTCGGCCACTGCCGCCGGATCGGCGGCCAGGACCGTTGCGATTGGAAACAAACAGGTCGTGGCCGCGGTCAGGGTAAGTCTCGTCGTGCACTTCAATGGTTTGGTCCTCTCAAAACTTGTCGGCGATGCTGAACAGCACCTGGGGAGAGGCAATTCCATTGTGGCGGCACATGGACCGATCAGTTCCAGATCCACTGGTCGGCAGTTGCATGGTTTACGAAAGGTTCAGGGATCGCTTCCTACCCGGTGCTGGCCGACACGGACGGCCAAGGTCAAAGCTATCCTTCGGCAGCCGGATCGCGACCCCGACAGGGGCGAGCGCCTTATTGCTCACAGTTGAGGAAATCAGCACGGGTGGGTGTGACCGCCCGGCCAATGCGACTATGGTCGCGCCAGCCGAACCAAAAAGCAGACTCATGTCCCAACTCGACACCCGCATTGCCGCCCAGATCGCCACCGAAGTCGCCGCTCGTCCCGATCAGGTGCGTGCTGCCGTGGAACTGCTCGATGGCGGGGCAACCGTTCCGTTTATTGCGCGCTACCGCAAGGAGTTGACAGGGGGTCTCGACGACACCCAGCTTCGCCTGCTGGCCGAGCGGCTGACCTATCTGCGAGAGTTGGAATCCCGCCGTACGGCGATCCTCAAGTCCATCGACGAACAGGGCAAGCTGACCGGCGCATTGACGGCCTCCATCAATGGCGCCGCCACAAAAGCGGAGCTTGAGGATTTGTATCTTCCTTTCAAGCCCAAGCGCCGCACCAAGGCTGAGATCGCCCGCGAGCGCGGTCTTGGTCCGCTGGCCGAAGCCATTCTCGCCAATCACAGTGCCGAACCTCTGCTGCTGGCCGAGGGCTACGTCACCGAGGAAGTGCCGGGCACCAAGGAAGCGCTTGAAGGCGCGCGGGACATCGTCATCGAGGGCTTGTCGGAAAACGCCACCCTGCTTGGCCAGCTCCGCGCCTATATGCGCGACAAGGCCATGCTGACCGCCAGGGTGCTCAAGGGTAAGGAAGAAGCGGGCGCCAAGTTCTCCGACTATTTCGCCCATTCCGAACGTTGGAACAAGGTCGCCGGCCACCGTGCCCTCGCCATGATGCGCGGCCGTGACGAGGATTTCCTCAGCCTCGATATCGAGGTGGACGCCGACGTCACCGACCCGGTCAAACCCACTGAGCGCCTCGTCGCCGCTGCGCTCAATGCACAGGGCAATGGCGCGGGCGACAAATGGCTGCGCGAGGTGGCCGGGTGGGCCTGGCGGACGCGTCTGCGCGTCACGCTATCCATCGATCTCATGGTCGAGCTGCGCGAACGCGCGGAAATCGAGGCCATCGGCGTTTTCGCCCGCAATCTCAAAGACCTGTTGCTGGCCGCTCCGGCCGGAGCCCGCAATACGATGGGCATCGACCCCGGCATTCGCACCGGTTGCAAGATCGCGGTGATCGACGCCACCGGCAAGGTTCTCGAAACCGAGACCATCTACCCCTTCCCGCCGCGCAATGACGTCATGGGCTCTCAGGCCGCCATTCAGGCGCTGATCAAGAAGCACGGCGTAGAGTTGATCGCCATCGGCAATGGCACCGGCAGCCGCGAAACCGAAAAGCTGGTGGCCGACCTCATCGAGCGCCTGCCTGCGCCCAAGCCGACCAAGGTTATCGTCTCCGAGGCCGGTGCATCGGTTTATTCCGCATCTGCACTGGCCGCGGCCGAATTCCCCGACCTCGACGTGTCGCTGCGTGGCGCTGTGTCCATTGCGCGCCGTCTGCAGGACCCGCTGGCCGAACTGGTCAAGATCGAACCCAAGGCGATCGGCGTCGGCCAATACCAGCACGACGTCGACCAGTATCGCCTCAACCGCTCGCTCGACGCTGTGGTTGAAGACGCCGTGAATGCCGTGGGCGTGGACCTCAACACGGCCTCCGCCCCATTGCTGGCGCGAATCTCCGGCCTCGGCCCATCCGTCGCCGAAGCCATCGTCACGCACCGCGACGCCAATGGCCCCTTCCGCTCGCGCAAGGCGTTGCTGGAGGTGCCACGTTTGGGCCAACGCACCTTCGAGCAGAGCGCCGGCTTCCTGCGCATCACCGACGGCAGCGAGCCGCTCGATGCGTCTTCAGTGCACCCTGAAGCTTATGGCGTGGCCCGCAAGATCGTCGCTGCCTGTGGCCGTGATCTCCACTCGATCATGGGTGACAAGTCAGCGCTGGCCGGCCTTGACCCCAAGCTTTTCGTCGATGCGCGATTTGGCTTGCCGACCGTGCGCGACATTCTCCTGGAGCTGGAAAAGCCCGGCCGCGACCCCCGGCCTGCGTTCAAGACCGCGACTTTTGCGGAAGGTGTTGACGACATTAAACACCTTAAGCCCGGCATGATGCTGGAGGGCACCGTCACCAACGTCGCTGCCTTCGGCGCGTTCGTCGACATCGGCGTCCATCAGGACGGACTGGTGCACGTCTCCCAACTGTCCGACAAATTCGTCAAGGACCCCCATGAAGTGGTCAAGGCCGGTGACGTGGTCAAGGTACGCGTCGTTGAGGTGGATGTGCCGCGCAAGCGCATCGGCCTGAGCATGCGAAGGGAAGTTGATGCGGCTCTTCCGCGTGAGCGTCCGAACGAACCGCAGCGCCGCAATAGTCAACGCCCACCGCAGGAAGCTGCTCGCAGCACCGGCTCGCTGGGCGACAGGCTCAATGAGGCGATGCGCAATAAGAGGTAGGTGAGATACGGCCACCCTTCCGTCACTCCTTGCCGATCAAAGTTCGAGTGTCGGCGCGGCTTCGGGCGGCGGTCCCAGCAGGCGTGGTGCGTATTCAGCCAGGCGCTGAGAGACGAAGTCGATGAAGAGCCGCACGCGTTTGGTTCGTCGGGTTTCGCCTTGGGAGAGAATCCACAAGGCGCCGTGCGATCCGTTGAGCGTACCGGGCGCACGCACCAGACCCGGCTCCGCGTCCCCCACGAAGCGGGGCAGCAAACCCACGCCCAGTCCCTGGCGAAGGGCCGCAAGGTGGGTGCCCGTTTCCGGCGCCCGGAAATGGCCCTCGATCGGGATTTCGCCGCAGCGGGCCCACTCAGGAACCTGTTCAGTGCCCTTGGTCACCCAGCGCGCGTGATGCAGCGAGCCTGCGGACCATTGCTCGAGCAATGATTTGGACAGATAGGCGCCGATGCGCAGTTCCGGCCCCTGCAAGCCATGCAGGTTAAGCGGCAGCGCGCTCCGGTCGAGCACAACGCGAAGCGCCACGTCGGCCTCGCGGTTGGTCAGGTTCACCTTGGCTTCCGAGGAGAGGATGGTCAACTCGATCTCGGGATGGCGCCGGCAGAATTCGGCAAAGTCGGGCATCAGCAGGTGCGTGGCTATCGTCTGGGCCATCGCGACAACCAAGGGGCCACCAACGCCTTCGTCCCGTCCCCAGACGAGGCCTTCGAGCCGGCTGGAGGATAATTCCATTTCTTCGGCCAGCGCCAGAACGTCGTGACCCGACCCTGTGAGCTGGTAGCCGGCCGGCTTCTTCTCGAACAGACGTGCGCCCAACCGTGCCTCGAGCTGCGAAATCCGGCGCAGTACGGTGGTGTGATTGACCTTGAGCCCATCAGCTGCGGATCGCACCGATCCACTTCGCGCGACGGCCAGAAAAAAGCGCACATCGTCCCAGTCGATCACGGCCGGTTCCTCCGCCAATCACGCAGGCTATCATGAGATCCGATGTGAGTGTGGTGCGTTTTCGCACCACCCCTGTGTGGAGTTTCCCACTGAAGCTGGGCAGTGATCGCACCTAGCTCTGAACCGGACGCGACGACAGGTCCTGTCCATCAACAAGCAGGTTGCACATTATGACCAGACTGAATGGCAAGACCGCCGTGATCACCGGCGGCGCTACCGGCATCGGCCGCGCCGCGGCAAAGCGCTTCATCGAGGAGGGCGCCTTCGTCTTCATCTTCGGCCGCCGGCAGGAAGCGCTCGACGACGCCGTGGCCGAACTCGGACCCAGTGCCCGCGCGGTGAAAGGCTCGGTTTCCGACGAGGCCGACCTCGACCGCCTCTACGCGGCGGTGAAGGCCCAGCGGGGAACTCTCGATATCGTCTTCGCCAATGCCGGCGCGGGAAGCCAGCTCGCGCTGGGCGAGATCACCGCCGAGCACATCGACGAAACCTTCGGCACCAATGTGAAGGGTACGATCTTCACCATCCAGAAGGCGCTGCCGCTGATGGGTAAGGGCGGCTCGATCATCCTGACCGGATCGAGCGCCGGCACCACGGGCGCCCCCGCAATGAGCGCCTACAGTGCGAGCAAGGCGGCAGTGCGCAATCTCGCGCGGACCTGGGCGGAGGACCTGAAGGGCACCGGCATTCGGGTAAACGTGTTGTCGCCTGGTGCCACGGCGACCGAACTCGCCAAGGAGGCGCTGGGCGAGGAGGGGCAGAAGGCCTATGGCGCGATGACTCCGCTCCAGCGCATGGCAGATCCGGCGGAAATCGGGGCCGTGGCTGCCTTCCTCGCCTCGCCGGACAGCAGCTTCATGACCGCCAGCGAAGTCGCAGTCGACGGCGGCCTGGCACAACTCTGACGCACTACGCCCCAAACCGACGCTCCATTCGACTGTCCGGGGCGCCATAGGGTTCGATCAACCAAAGGAGAATTCATATGAGCTACGCAATTATCGGCTTCGGCGAAATCGGCCAGACATTGGCCAAGGCGTTTGCCCGCAAAGGCATCGAAGTATCGGTCGCAACCACGCGCGGCCCGGAAAGCTTTGCATCCGTTGCGGCCGCGATTGGACCCACGATCATTCCCAAGACGCTGGCCGAAGCGGTCAAGGCGGACATCATCTTTTTGGCTGTCCGATACGGCTCCCATCCAGATGTTGCGAAGGTTCTCCCCACCTGGGAGGGAAAGACCATCGTCGATGTGACCAATGCCTACGGCGTGCCGCTTGAGGAATTGGGCGGACAGCCTTCCGCCAAGGTCGTCGCGCAGGCCTTCGCTGACAGTAAAGTGGTCAAGGGCTTCAACCATCTGGTCGCTGCCGTCCTTGAACAGGACCCGGCCGTACATGGTGGCAGGAGAGTGGTGTTCCTGGCGAGCGATGACGACGGCGCCGCAGCGGAGGTCGGCACGCTTGCGGAAAGGCTCGGTTTCGCGCCGATCACGCTCGGCGGGCTTTCGGAAGGTGGATTGCTTGTACAGGCGCACGGAAATAGCTGGGGCCAACTGATCTTCAAGGACCTGGTCAAGTTCAGCTGAACGAAAATTCGTTGCGGCCAGCACGGGGCGGCCAGAACAGCGTTCGCGAGAACTGCTGTACTGCCGCCCTCGGCTTCACCGCGCCGGAAGCCACCAAGCTCAACGCCCAGGTCAATGGTAGCCGAGTGTTCCATCAGTGAGACGCTTTGTCTAAATCCGTCGTCTGCCGCTCGTTGGCAGGACGATCTATCTTGTTCATGTCCTCAGGAGAACCCACATGAGCAACAGCCAAGCGACCGAACCGACCACATTTCCAGCCGATGATCTCAGCCGCACCGCCACCATCGTCCATGCCGATGATCCAGGCCTTACCCATCTGGGCGTGGGGCCTGGCACCTACACGATCCTGATCTCCGGTGAGCAGACGGGCGGTCGTTATACGATGATCGACATGTTGGTGCCCGCCGGCGGTCCGCCGCCGCACCGCCATGATTTCGAGGAGATTTTCCACATCCTTGAAGGCGAGTTGGAAATTACCTTCCGCGGCGAGGTCCATCACGTCGGACCCGGACAGTCCATCAACATCCCGGCAAATGCCCCGCATGGCTTTCGCGTGGTGTCGGCCACTCCGGCCCGTTTCCTCTGCATCTGCCTGCCGGCAGGCCAGGAGGAATTCTTCAAGCTTGTTGGTGAAGTGCTGCCCACCCGCACCACGGCACCGACTCCGCCCACGCCGGAAATCCTGGCCGAGCGGGCCGCTATCATGATGGCCAATGCCGCCCGCTTTCACAGTGAATTTCTGCCGCCTCGCAGCTAGACGGCCTCTCTATAGCCGAACTCCAGGCGGTCGTTGTCATGCGTGCAGCGGCCGCCTGGCTTGTGCGGGAATTTCCCCGCGTGGCCATCACCATGCGACATAGGCCGCCAGCTCGTCCGGCGTACCCTTCGGGAAGGCCAGTCGCAAATGTTCGAGGAAGACAGACACCCGGGCGCTCAGCAGGCGGCGAGACGGATAGAGGGCCCATATCCTGATGTCCGGGGCGTCGATATCGCCCCAATGCACGAGGCGCCCGGCGGCCAGGTCATGGCTGACGAGCGATATCGGCAGCAGCCCGGCGCCGACGCCCGCCCTTACTGCATCGCGCACCATGGGCAGCGATGAGAGCTGGAGGATCGGATCGACCGCCAGGCTGATCGATCCTGCTGCCGAACGCAGGCTCCAGGCCGTTGCCCTATCGCCGGACACCCGGACAACCGCCGGAACCGGCGCGCCATCCGTGGGACGCACCAGGGTCGGGCTCGCGACCGCCACCAGCCGATCACTGAGAACTGCGCGTCCGACCAGAGTTTCATCAGGGCTCGGATTGACGCGGATCACCAAATCATAAGCCTCCTCGATCATGTCGACGGTGCGATCCTCGGTTGTCACCTCGAGCCGGATTTGCGGATATTTCATCGCGAACTCGGCGGCCAGTTTTCCCATCGCCGTCTGGGAGAATAGCAAGGGCGCGCTGATCCGCAGCCGGCCGCGCGGATTTTCGCCGCCCGAGGCAATCGCCGCTGCTGCCTCATCGAGTTCGGTTAGCAAGGCTCCCGTTCGCTCGAACAAGGCGCGCCCTTCTTCCGTGAGCTTCATAGCCCGGCCACCCCGTTCGAACAGGCGCAACTGCAGGCTGGCTTCCAGCTCGCTCACCCGGCGGGACAATGTCGCCTTGGGTCGCCCGGCCGCTCTTGCCGCTTTGCCGAACCCGCCGTGGCGAGCAACCAGATTGAAATCCGCGAGGGCGAGGAGATCCATGTGTTCCACCTGTGAGACATCGGGTCCAGATATAGCGCCTGTTGGATGCTGTGTGGATCACTAAGTTCAGGGTGCCTTCTCACTAACCGGAGTGACCCCAATGACCATCCTCGTAGCCGGTGCCAATGGAGAACGATCATGAGCACCTCTGCCATCCGAAGCCAAAATCACCCGACCAAAATCCTGGTGCTCGGCGCCACTGGCGCCACCGGCCGGCTGATCGTCGATAAGGCAATCGCCCAGGGATACAAAGTCACCGCCCTGGTGCGTTCCGCTGAAAAGGGCCGGGAGCTGGTTGGCACGAAGCTCGCCATTGGCGACGCCCGTGACGAAGCCGCCTTGCGTCAGGCACTCAAGGGGCAGGATGCGGTGATCAGTGCGTTGGGTACGCCGGCGAGCCCTTTCAAGGAGGTCACGCTGCTGTCGACGGCTACGCGGGCCCTGGTCAGCGCCATGAAGGCCGAGCAGGTTTCCCGGCTGGTGGCTATCACCGGCATGGGCGCCGGAGACAGCGTCGGGCATGGCGGTTTTGTCTTTGATCGCCTGATCTTCCCGCTGCTGCTGCGCAGGGTTTATGCCGACAAGAACCGGCAGGAAACCATCGTTCGGGAGAGTGGTCTGGATTGGGTCCTGGTGCGTCCCTCGGTCCTCAATGGCAAGCCAGAACGCGGTGCGTCTCGCGTGCTCGAAAACCTGTCGGAGTTTCAAGGCGGAACCATTGCGCGCGGCGACGTCGCCAGCTTCGTCATCGATCAGGTCAAGAGCGATACCTGGCTGCACCGCTCACCATTGATCACCTGGTGAGCGGCGAACGGTTTGCAGTGGCGCCGATGGCGTCACGCCGGTTGAGCTCGAGCATGCGAGCCATCTCCTTGCTGGCTAAGCTGCCATCACGCCGCTGAATGGCTTCCGCCACGCGTATATGCCCATCGCGCGATACCGGCTCGGATGCTTGCCGAAGCACCCCGTATTCATAGGATACGCGCAGCATCGTCACGATGAGGGGACGCATCTGGCGGAGCATGCCGTTGCCCGTCGCCTCCAGAATAGTGGCGTGAAACCGGCAGTCGGCAGCAAACATCGTCTGGGTATCGTCCTGCTCGGGGTGAAGCGCCATCGCGGCTTCGACGATTGTTTCGATCTGCTCCGGCGTTGCACGCTCGGCCGCCAGTTCTGCCGCGGCAGGCTCCAGGATTATGCGCAGTTCGGTGGTTTCGGCAAAGATGCGCACGAGGCGAGGATGCACAGGCTCGTGCCAGGAGACGACGTCGGCATCAAGCAGGTTCCACTCATCGATCGGGCGAACCCGGGTGCCGTATCGCCTTGCGGTTCGCACCAGGCCCTTGCCTGAGAGCACTTTGATAGCGTCACGGATCGTCGCGCGACTGACGCCAAGCGAGCCGGCCAGCTCCGATTCAGTCGGCATGACTTGTCCGGGCAGATAGGCGTCGTTGGCTATTCGGCGTCCCAGCGTGTCCACTGCCAGCTTGGCCGCGCCCGTCGGCAGTGCGTCACCGAAGCCGGGGACCATCAGCAGCGCCGTCTTATTTTCCGCCGTCAGCATCACGCAAACTCTTTTTGGTTCTTACATCTGATCTAGAATTGTGCAATGTGTTCATGTGCGCCGATCATGTCGTTGAAACATGACGCGCTGGAGGACACTGCCTTGCCGATGAGTTGCGTGGACGGGATAGCCGTTCGTCTGGAGTCGCGTTCGCATGCCGCTGTCGTGGCGTTTCTGGTCTGGCAAGCATGAAGATCGTTTCCATAGATACCTGTGTCGTCAACGCCATCCATCGCAACTGGATTTTCGTCAAGGTGCAGACCGACCAGCCTGGACTGCATGGCTGGGGCGAAGCCACGCTGGAATGGAAGACGAAATCGGTCCTTGGTGCAATAGAGGATCTCGGCGGTTTCGTCATCGGCGAGGATCCTCATCGCGTCGAACACCTCGTGCAGAAGATGCGTCGGTTCAGCTTCTGGCCGTTGGGTGTCATTGGCTTGACCGCATTGTCGGGCATCGAGCAGGCTTTGTGGGACATCAAGGGAAAGGCGCTTGGCGTGCCGGTCTGGCAATTGCTGGGCGGGCAGGTTCGCGACCATGCGCGGGTCTATACCCATCTGCTGCAAGGGCGCCAGGATCGGGCGATCGCTGCCGGCGACGTCGAAGGCTTCTGTGACGCCGTGCAGGAAACCGTCGAGATGGGGTATTCGGCCATCAAGCTCGGTCTCGTCCCATATACCGGCTATGACGCCTCCCTGCCGGCCTTGCGCCAAACCGAAAAGCTTGCCGTCGCCGTGCGCGAGCGGGTCGGGGACAGCGTTGATATCATGAGTGATTTTCATGGCCGGCCAGACTCGGCGCAGGCGGCCAAGGCGTTTATCGATGTCATCGCTCCGATACGGCCGATGTTTATCGAAGAACCCATCCAGCCGGGCGACCCGGAAGCGCTGGCGCAACTGGCCAAAACGGTTGCTTGTCCGCTGGCGACCGGCGAGCGCTTGCTGACCCCGCAGGAATATGCCGAACTGGCCCGGTTGCGTGCTGTCACCTATGTGCAGCCCGATCTTGCTCATTGCGGAGGGATCAGCGGCGGCCGGCGTATTGCCGCTATTGCCGAGGCGGCCTCCATGGGGGTGATGCCGCACAATCCGATGGGCCCGGTCGCGGGCGCTGCGGCCCTGCAGTTTGCTGTCGCCACCCCCAATTTCGTGATCCAGGAAGAAGCGGTGGGCCTGGCGCCCTGGTTCCGCGAGATTTGCGCCACTTTCCCGCTCGATCTGGTGAATGGCGGCTGGGCCGTGCCAACCGCTCCAGGGCTTGGGATCGAGATCGACGAGGCGGCGGCCAGCCGTCACCCTTATGCCCCCGAGATCATCCCCGCGCTGAGCGCCATTTTGCCCGATGGCAGCATCGCCAACTGGTAACCGCTCATTCCAACAGGCGCGGGCAGGGGACCTGCGCCTCAGGTGACAAGATTTAGAGGAAGTACATCATGGATAAAGTGGGTATCGGCATTGTTGGCCTGGGCAATATCTCGGCGGCATATCTCAAGGCTGCACAGAATTTTCCCGTGCTGGATATAAGGGCGGTCGCCGACCTGAACCCGGACGTCAGCAAGGCTCGCGGGCAGGAGTTCGGACTGCGTGCGGTCGCGCTCGATGATATCTTTGGCGATCCTTCGATCGACATCATTTTGAACCTGACCATTCCGCGCGCACACGTCGAGGTGGGCTTGCGTGCCATCGAGGCGGGCAAGCATGTCTACTCCGAGAAGCCGCTGGGGATAGCCTTTGCCGAAGGCAAGCGGCTGGTCGACGCAGCTGCCCAAAAAGGGCTGCGGGTCGGTTCGGCGCCTGATACTTTCCTGGGCGGCTCTCACCAGACCGCCCGCCACGTCGTTGATAGTGGCGCGCTGGGGCAAATAGTGGGCGGCACCGCCTATTTCATGTGTCCCGGCCATGAGCGCTGGCACCCGAACCCGGGCTTTTACTATGACCAGGGGGGCGGCCCCATGCTGGACATGGGACCTTACTACATCACCGATCTGGTCAACCTGCTGGGCCCGGTCAAGCAAGTGCTGGGCGTCGCGACGATGCTGCGCCAGACCCGCACGATCACGGCCAAGGAACGGGCTGGCGAGGTCATTCCGGTTCATGTGCCCACCCATGTTGCCGGCACGCTGATTTTCGCCAGCGGTGCCGTGGTGCAGGTCAGCATGAGCTTCGACGTGGCGGGCCACAGGCATCTGCCGCTCGAGATCTACGGAACGGATGGCTCGCTGATCGTTCCCGACCCGAACCATTTCGGCGGCCAGGTGGAGCTGCTCGAAAAGGGCGGCGAGTGGAAGAACGTCGCAACGGACCAGCCATACTGGGATGGCAATTTCCGCTCGATCGGGCTGGCCGATATGGCCGCCGCGCTGGTGACTGGTCGGGCGCATCGCTGCAATGGCGAGCTGGCCTTGCATGTCCTCGAGGTCATGGAAGCGTTTGGCACATCCGCCGAAACCGGCAAAGCCGTCTCCATGTCCACCACGCTCGACCGGCCGGAGCCGCTCTCGACATCCTTGTCGAACGGCCAATTGGCTTGAACAGCCAAGCCGATTTGCAACGCAAAACAACAGGAAAACCAATGCGCCAGGCACTTATCGTTTGGGGAGGCTGGGAAGGCCATGAGCCGCGTCAGGGCGCGGAAATCATCCAGGCATTTCTCGAGGAGGACGGCTTCGACGTCCGGCTGGAGAATACGACGCGGGCATTCGCGGACCCCGCCATCAGGGATTACAGCCTGATCGTGCCGATTTTCACCATGAGCAAGATCGAAAAGGATGAGGTCAGCAATCTGGAGGAGGCTGTCCGCGGTGGCGTGGGGCTGGCCGGCTATCATGGTGGCATGGCAGATGCGTTCCGCGATGCCGTGGAGTACCAGTTCATGGTGGGCGGCCAGTGGGTCGCCCATCCCGGCAACATCATCGACTACCACGTGGATGTCACCGCGAGCGACGATCCCGTGATGGCCGGAATAGAGCGGTTCCCCTATCGCTCGGAGCAGTACTACATGCACGCCGATCCCAGCAATCAGGTGCTGGCGACGACCACGTTCAACGGCGATCATGCTCCCTGGATCGACGGCGTCGTCATGCCGGTGGTCTGGAAGCGCCAGCACGGTCAGGGACGGGTGTTTTATTCCTCGCTGGGCCATGTGGCGAGCGAGTTCGAGGTGCCTCAGATGAAGACGATCTTGCGGCGCGGGATGAACTGGGCGGCGCGCTGAATGTGCCCCGCCTTTACGTATGCTTTAGTCTTGACTTACGTGCATCAAGGACGCAGGCTCATGAACTACGGGGCGTAGAACCCGGGAGGAGAAGCTCATGTTCATCAATTTTGGCCGCCTTGCGCGGCAGCGGGGGCTTTTTGCCCTCAGCGCTCTGGCGTTGCTGGCTGCAAGTGTGCCGGCGAATGCCCAGACGACCATCAAATGGCTTCATCTGGAAGCCAACCCCGACCGCCTCGCCACCTGGGAGGACATCGCTGCGTCCTACGAGGAAGCCAATCCGGGCGTCGATATCGAGTTCCAGTTCCTGGAAAACGAAGCTTTCAAGGCCAAGCTGCCGACGCTGCTGCAGTCCAGTGAAGCGCCTTCCATGTTCTATTCCTGGGGCGGCGGCGTATTGAAGGCGCAGTCCGAAACCGGTGCTATCCGCGATCTGACCGCTGCAATTGATGCTGACGGCGGCGCGTGGCGCAACGCAGTCAGTCCTGCCGCAATCGATGGCTTGAGCATCGACGGCAAGGTATGGGCTGCCCCGGTGCAATCGGGCCTCGTGTCCTTCTTCTACAACAAGGCGATGTTCGAAGAAGCGGGCGTCGATGCCACTTCGATCCAGACCTGGGATGATTTCCTCGCCGCGGTGCAAAAGCTCAAGGACGCGGGACTGACGCCAATCGCTGGTGGTGGTGGCGACAAATGGCCGATCCATTTCTACTGGAGCTATCTGGCCATGCGCGAGCTGGGCAAGGATGGCTTCGAAGCCGCGAAAGCCGGCGAAGGCTTCCAGGGCGAGGGCTTTGTCAAGGCCAGCCAGCACCTGGCCGATCTTGGCGCTCTCGAGCCATTCCAGGACGGCTATCTCGGCGCCACCTGGCCGGATACCCAAGCCGTTTTCGCCGATGGCCGCGCCGCCATGGTGCTGGGCTTTGAGAACATGGCAACTGCGTCCAACCAGGCCAACTCGGCCACCGATGGCAAGGGCCTGGCACAGGACCAGATCGGGCGTTTCCCCTTCCCATTGGTCGATGGCGGCGCTGGTGTCATCACCGACGATCTGGGCGGCCTCAATGGTTGGGTCGTCACCAAGGATGCACCGGCCGAAACCGAAGACTTCATCCACTACATGACCATCGAAAGCGCGCCGCTGCTGGCGGAACGCAACAATGTTCTGCCCACGGCTGTCGGGTCGGACGCGAATGTGAAGGACCCGAGCCTTGCCGATAGCGCTGCCCAGATGGCCAAGGCCACCTGGCACCAGAACTATCTCGATCAGGATCTGGGACCAAACGTTGGCCGCGTGGTCAATGACATGTCCGTGGAACTGGTCTCGGGTGGCGTGACGCCTGAAGACGCGCTCCAGCAGATCCAGGATGCCTTCTCGATGGAAATGTAAGCTGTGGGGGCGGCTCTCTCCCGGGCCGCCTCCTCCGTTCGTTCGTCAAGCCGATAGGTTTCCATGAGCCAGATTGCGCCCGCTCCGGCCCTCAGCGTACCAGCAGCTACCACGCGCGCCCGGGCTCGCCGCTCCGGGATGCGCGGCAAGTGGCCTGTCATCATCCTGTTCCTGCCGCCCGCTCTCCTTCTATTTACGCTCTTTGTCATCCTGCCGATGGGGGAGGCGGCCTGGTACTCGTTCTTCAACTGGAACGGCTATGGGCTGCCTGACCAATGGGTGGGCTGGAAGAACTACGAGCTGATCTTCAGGCAAAGCGCGTTCCGCAACGCCCTGGTCAACAATGGTTTGATCATCGTCGCTTCGATCTGCATCCAGATCCCGCTGGCGCTTTGGCTCGCGACAATGGTCACCAAGCACATCAAAGGCGCCCTGGTCTTTCGCCTGATCTTCTTTTTACCCTATGTGCTCGCCGACGTTGCCGCCGGCATGATCTGGCGCTTTGTATATGACGGCGAGTTTGGCCTGGTCGCCA
Source organism: Devosia naphthalenivorans (assembly GCF_003056355.1). Classification (GTDB taxonomy): domain Bacteria; phylum Pseudomonadota; class Alphaproteobacteria; order Rhizobiales; family Devosiaceae; genus Devosia; species Devosia naphthalenivorans. The sequence continues at coordinate 101,571 of NZ_PYVW01000003.1, read as the reverse complement.
ACATCGCGGAGTTCTTCGGTCAGGAGCCGCCATTCTGGCTCGCTGACAAGAACGTAGCGTTCTACGCTGTTCTGGGCGTGATCGTCTGGAAGTATTTCGGCTTCCACATGATGCTGTTCATCGCTGGCCTGCAAGCCATCGACAAGAGCGTGCTGGAAGCCGCCGATATCGATGGCGCCACCGGCTGGCAGAAATTCATGAAGGTCACCCTGCCATTGCTGGGGTCGACTGTCCGGTTGTCGGTGTTCTTTGCGGTGGTCGGTTCATTGCAACTGTTCGACATGATCATGCCCCTGACAGGCGGGGGGCCCTCGAACTCAACCCAGACGCTGGTCACCTTCCTCTACAGTTTCGGCGTAATGCGGATGCAGGTCGGCTTCGGCTCGGCGGTTGGCGTCGTGCTGTTCGTGATCTGCGTCACCCTCGCGTTCAGCTACAAGCGGATATTCATGCGCAATGACTGACACCGCCCCACCCATCGACGCCGCTTCCGCGCCCACCAGCGGGCACAGCCTGGGCATTCGCACCAGGACCTATCTCTATGCCGCGCTGTTGATCGTGGCAGCCGTGGTGCTGGTTCCGCTCGTCACCACCGCCTTGGGCGGTTTCAAGACGCTGGGCGATTTGCGCGGCAACGCCTTTGGGTTGCCGCAAACCTGGATGTTTTCCAACTATACCGACATCCTCGTCAGCCAACGCTATTGGCTTCAAATGGGCAATTCGCTCCTGATCGCCGGGCTCACCGTCTTCCTGGTACTGACCCTGGCGGCGATGGCGGCATTCGTCTTTGCCCATGTGAAGTTCTTTGGCTCCCAGCACCTGCTCAACTACTTCCTGATCGGGCTGATGTTCCCGGCAGCCACCGCCATCCTGCCGCTCTTTATCCGCATTCGCGACCTGGGCCTCCTCGATACCTATTGGGGGGTCGTCCTGCCTCAAGCCGCTTTTGGGCTCGGCATGAGTATCCTGCTTTTCCGCAACTACTTCCGCGGCATGCCATTGGAACTGTTCGACGCGGCCTTCGTGGATGGGGCCGGATATTTCCGGTTCTTCTGGCACATAACCCTGCCGCTCAGTCGCCCCATCATCGCAACGGTCGGCATCATTTCCTTCGTGGGAAGCTGGAACAGCTACATCCTGCCGCTGATCCTGCTCAATTCGGAATCCAAATACCCCTGGCCCCTGGGCATCATGGTCTACCGGGGCGAGTTCAGCACCGATTGGCAATTGATCCTGGCGTTCATCACGCTGACCATCACCCCCACCATCATCGTGTTCTTTGTCGCGCAGAAACACATCATTGCCGGCCTGACCGCTGGCGCCGTCAAATAATCGGAGTTCATCATGGCCGGTCTTGAGCTGCGCAACATCTCCAAGAGCTACGGCGCCGTGTCCGTGATCGAGGGGATCAACCTTGAGGTCACTGACGGTGAGTTTGTGGCGCTTGTCGGTCCCTCCGGCTGCGGCAAATCCACGATTTTGCGCATGATCGCCGGCCTGGAGGACATAACGGGCGGCGACATTTCGATCGGGGGTGAGATCGTCAACGACCTCACGCCCAAGGAGCGCAACATCGCCATGGTGTTCCAGAGCTACGCGCTCTATCCACACATGAACGTCTACCGCAACATGGCCTTCAATCTGGAACTGGCGGGCAAGCCAAAGGCCGAAATCGACCGGCGTGTAAGAGCCGCTGCCACCATGCTTGAGCTTGAGCCGCTGCTCGACCGCAAACCAAGTCAACTCTCGGGCGGTCAACGCCAGCGCGTTGCCATGGGCCGCGCATTGGTTCGCGACCCATCCGTGTTCCTGTTCGATGAGCCCTTGTCCAATCTGGATGCGAAACTGCGGGTGCAGATGCGCTCCGAGATCAAGCAATTGCACAAGAAGGTTGGCGTTACCTCGGTCTACGTGACCCATGACCAGGTCGAGGCCATGACGCTGGCCGATCGTGTCGTGGTGCTCAACAAGGGCATCATCCAGCAAGCCGGGTCGCCAATGGAGCTGTATCGGCAGCCGGCAAATACATTTGTAGCCGGCTTCATCGGCTCACCAGCCATGAACTTTTTCGAGGCAACCATCGTCGGTGGCGCGGCCCGAACGGCGCCGGGCGTATCATTCGAGTTCCGGCCCGCGTCCCGCCTGACAGAGGGGCAGCCCGTAACCGTGGGTGTCCGCCCCGAGCACTTCCAGCGCACAGGCCAGGGGCCGGGCCTGACCGGGCCCGTCAGCATTGTTGAGCCCACGGGCGGCCAGACGTTTGTCACCGTTGACCTAGCTGGACAGCCCACTGTCGTGACCGTCAGCGGCGACGACCTGGTCGAGGCGGAAACCAACCTGACGCTCTACACGTCTCCACAGCAGGTCTACGTCTTCGACAGGGAAACCGGCACCCGCTTGAGCGAGAATTGAGGACGGCCAAAGTTCGGTGCCGGCTGAGGTGTGGGCATGAACTCAGCAGTCAGGCAGACCTGAGCGGTGCGTTTTGGGCCCGATTTGAAACCTTAGTCAGTCCGGCGCATCAAGCACCGGCCCGCCTGGGGCGAAGTTGAAAACTTCGAGGCGCATTTCGGTCTCGGCCGGCTTGTTGGCAAGGATGGTCAGGCTCCCCGGTCCCACGGGGATGATGCGCTTCGGTGCGAGCCCCAGCAGGGTTTGAAGTAGCGCCCGAATGACCCCGCCGTGGCAGACCACCAGTAGCCTCTTGGCCGTCCCGGACTCGCTCAGCACAGCATTGGCCGTGCGCAGGGAGAAGTCCTGCCAGTGTTCGCCCCCGGGGGGTGCAAAAGTTCCGGCGCGCCAGCCTCGATAGGCCTCAGCATCCGCAGCGATGATGTCGGCAATCGGAAGGCCGGTCCAATCGCCAACATTGACCTCGCGCAGCCTGGCATCCTGCCGGGCATCTGGGTAGCCCAGCAGGGACGCGGTCTGATGTGCGCGGCGCAGGTCCGAAGTTATGACACGGTCAGGCGCCAGTTGCGCCACTGTCGCTGCCAAGGCAATCGCTTGCGCCTCGCCCTGGGACGACAGCGCAATATCGGCCTGTCCCTGCAGGCGACGAACCGCGTTCCATTCGGATTCGCCGTGGCGGACAAGGAAAAGCCGCCTCATGACAGGCGCTCCCCATTGGGGGCGAACATCGCGGCAGGAGTTTCCGGCAGGCCAAAATGCACCATGTCGCCTATCTGCAGGCGGGGCGCATTGTCGACCACGGCAGTGACGCGTAGCGGACCCTGCGTTCCCGTCAACATGGTGCGGCCCGCGACCGGGCTGGCTTCGGCAAATTCAAACGCCATGCTGTTGGCCGAGGCCTCGGCGCTGCTCGTGATATTCTCGGGCCGATACATGGCCAGGGCGTCGGCCCGCAGGCCCTTGGCGTGCTGCTCCGGTAGCATGGATACGGGCACCAGATTGGCCGGTGGCGTGCCAACGAACGTGGCGACAAAAGCCGTGGCCGGGTCGCGCACCAATTCCTCCGGTGTCCCGAACTGCTCGATCTTGCCGCCATTGAGCACGGCGACATGGCTGGCCATGGTCATGGCCTCGACCTGGTCATGGGTGACATAGACCGAAGTCGCTCCAGTGGCGCGATGCACCCGCAGCAGTTCAGTACGCATCTCCACGCGGAGCTTGGCGTCAAGGTTGGACAAAGGCTCGTCGAACAGCAGGATGGCGGGTCGCGGGGCGATCATGCGGGCGATGGCGACGCGCTGCTGCTGGCCGCCGGAAATCTCGTTGGGATAGCGGGCGGCCAGTGCCTCGATGCCGAGCATGGCCAGCACTTCGCTGACGCGCGCCTGCCGGTCCGGCTTGCTCATGCCCGCGACCTTGAGGGGCCAGTCGACATTCCCCGCCACGGTCATGTGCGGCCAGAGCGCATAGGACTGGAACACGAGGCCCGTATTGCGTTTGGCCGGGTCGATCATCCAGCCCTTGTCGCCGTCCGATACGGTGTCGTCGCCGAACTGCACCGTTCCTCCGCTGGGCAGTTCCAGCCCCGCCAGCATGCGCAGCATGGTGGATTTGCCGCAGCCGGAAGGGCCGACCAGCACCAGAAAGGCGCCTTGCGGTACCTCGAAGGACATGTGGTCGACGGCCTGGAAGGTGTCGAAAGTCTTGGTCAGTTTTTCAATGCGGATCATGATGATGACTTACGATTTGAGCCAGGGCTGCGACTTGGCCTGCAACTGGTTGGCAAGCAGGGTCGCGGCGATCGAGATCACGAGGATCACGACGGTGATGGCATTGGCGAATTGGGTGAAGCCTTCCGAGGCATAGCGGTAGGCCAGAACCGACAAGAGCGGCGTGGTCGGGGTGAACAGCAGCACCACCAGCGACAGATCGCGCATGATCTTGACGAAGACGATCAACCCGCCTGCCGCGAGGCCCCGGCTGGCCAGCGGCACGGTGATGGCGGTGAGCCGCCGCAGGAAGCCGGCGCCGGTCATGCGGGCACTTTCGTCGAGGTCGCCTGACACTTGCTGGATGACGGCGCGACCGGTCTGCACCGAAAAAGGCAGCAGATAGGCCGTGCCGGCGATGAGCAGCAGCCAGAAGGTGCCGTAGAGTGCCGGGAAGGGCCCAATCGGCGCGCCGAACAGCGCGATATAGGCGGCGCCAAAGGCGATGCCAGGCACCAGCAGCGGCAGGAAGCTGACCTGGTTGATGATGCCGGCCAGCGGCCCCTTGCCGTCGCGGGCCAGCACGAAGGCGACGATGAGCCCGATGATGGTCGTCGTGACGGCCACGGTGATGCCCAAGCCGACCGTGAGCCCGGTCGCCGACACGATGAAGGGATTGGACCAGATGCCTGCCTGGCCCTGTGCGATGGAGGGATCGGAGAGCCCGGTCCAGTAGTGCAGCGTCCAGTTGGAGAACAGCGCCGAGGAGGCGGGCGCCAGCGAGGAGGCGATGAGGATTGCCACCGGGACGAGCGTGGTGAGGAGGCAGATCAATCCCGCAACCGAGAGCAGCGGCAGCCGCGCGGCGCGCAGTTCGAACCGCTTGGCCCGGCCGCCCTTGCCGGTGATGGTGGCATAGGACCGGCGGCCGGAAATGACCTTGTTGCCCAGCCACAGGAACAGCGCCGAAACCAGGATCAGCAGGATGGCGACGACATAGCCGCGCTCGGTCTGGCCCACTTCGATGAGGCCATAGAGGCGGGTCGCCATGGTCTGCATGCGCACGGGCAGGCCAAGTAGGGCAGGGGCTGCGAAATTGGATACGGCGCCGGCAAAGGTCAGCGACGCTCCGGCCACGACTGCGGGGAGGGCGACGGGCAACACGATGCCGAGCAGGATACGGCTGCGCTTGGCGCCAGCCATCTGTGCGGCTTCGACCAGGTCGGAATTGACCGTCGCAAGCGCCGCGGCGATGACTGTGAAGGCCAACGAATAATAGTGCGCGATCAGGACGATTAGCGTCGGCACCATGCCCCAGGCCAGCCAGTCGGGAATGGTCAATCCCAAGCCTTCGAGAAAGCCCGTCTGTCCGCCGACCCGCGAATTGCGGAACAGCGAACCCCAGGCGAGCGCCGTGGCAAAGCTGGGGATCATGAAGGGCAGGGTGGCCAGAAGCCCGATGGTACGCCGGAACGGCATGTCGGTCATGACCACGAGCCAAGCGAGAAAGCCCCCGATAAGCACGCAGCCGCAGGCCACCCCGACGCCCAGGATCAGCGTGTTGCCGAGCGGCAGCCAGAGCAGGTTCTTCGATAGCCTGCCATGGGTAACGTCGCTCCAGGCGGTGATGGCGTCAGGCGCCAGCGTTTCGAAGAGGATGCGCAGCAGTGGCGCCGCAACGAGCACGCCCAGGATGGCCAGCACGAAGAGCTTGAGCGCCAGGCGCCCGTTGATCGGGAAAGGTCGCGCCATGGGGCGGGCAGGGGCGATGGACATGGTGGATTGGGCCTTGTTGGCTCCCGGCCTGAGCCGGGAGCCGTTGCAACGACGTCTACTGCAGCGACAGGATCAGATCGCCGACATCCTGGCGAATCTGGGCCGTGGCCGCCGGGTCGATCGACCAGGCGGAGAAATCGGCGAGCGGCACCGCATCGGGATGGCTGGCGATATCGCTGCGGGTGGCATAGTCGCCGGCCACGTAGAACGGCTTGAAGCCTTCGCCGCCGGTTTCGCTGTCGTCACCCATCAGGAAGTCGATGACCAGGCGCGCGGCGGCTGGGTGAGCGGAGGTGGACGATACGGCAAGCACCGCCGGGAAGATGATGCCATTGGCCGGCGTCACGTCGTTGGCCACCTGCAGCGCCCAGCCCTCGTCCTCATTGTCGCGACGATCCGAATAGGAGGTGAAGCCGACCGGTGGATTGTCCTGGCCAAGCGCGCCGATTGCGGCGTTCACGTCGTCGGTCGAGGACACCATGATGACGTCGTTCTCGAACAGGTCGACGATGAACTGCTGGCCGGCATTCTCGATGCCATCGTCGAGCGCGATCGGCTGGCCGAACTCCGCCTCGTAGGCGCTGGCCATCTCGTCCGAACGCAGCACGATCTCGGTCATCAGGTCGAGGTAATCGCCGCGCTGCAGCGGGTCCACCATGATGACGCGGCCGGTCCAGTCCTCCGTGGTCAGCTCCCAGAGATTGCTGACCGGCGTGCCGTCCGGGTTGGCTTCCTCGTTATACATCAGCACCTTGGTCGACAGGCGCTGTGCCAACAGCGGGTTCTTCTCGCTGTTATCGAGCAGCGGCACCACGCGCGGCGGCACGTATTGCGTAACGAGGCCGGGGCCGAGCAGTTCGGCGAATACCACCGGCGCATCGGATATATAAACGACATCGACGCTGGCGATGCCGGCGCTGGCTTCTGCCTTGATGCGGGTGATCTGCTCGGTGGAGCTCATGTCGTGGCTGACCATGTCGATGCCCGGATAGGCAGCCTCGAATGCCGCTTCCACCGCGGCGATGCGGCTGGTGAAGGCGTACACCGTCACCGTGCCCTCGGCCTGTGCCAGCGGCAGCAATTCTTCAGGGGTCATCGCATCCAGCGCGGCCAGCGGCTGCGCGGCGGCGGGGAGCGCCAGCGCCATGAATGCGGTCGAGATCAGCAGCGTCTTCTTGTCCATCAAATCCTCCTCAGGAATAGACACATCATGCGTCCTGTTGGATGCATGGGCATTTGCACGATCTATATGACGTGCATGTGAACTTGCAGCAATCGGTCGTGCACGTTGCCTCCGCTTGCACGGCGCGGTCTTCAGTCGAAGGTATCGATCAGTTGGCCCAGTGTTTCCAGATGCTGCAGCGAAGCCTTCGGATCTTCCTTGGCCATGCTCAGCACCAGGCCATTGCAGATTGCCATCGGAACGGTCAGCGTCTGGAACGCATCCTGAGACCCAGCGCGCGGCGCAAACAGCAGGTGGTCGGCGGCCGGAACCAGCGAGGGTCCGACACTGCCTGAAATGACCACCGATGCAGCACCAACACTACGGGCATGGTTCATCAGTGGCCCATAATGGGTCGGCTGGCGGCGAAAGGCGAAGCCGACGATGGAATCGCTGGCACTCATGCCCAGCACCTGTTCGGCCAGGTCCCGGCCTTCGCCCTCCAACACCACGGTGTCGCGCCCCATGCGGCGCAGGCGACGGTCGATCAGCACGGCCAGCGCCTCGGCATTGCCACGCGCGAAAATGTAGATTCGCCGCGCCTTGAGCAGGACGCGCGCCGCGGCGATGATCTTGCCGTCATCAACATAGCTCTCGAGCCCGGCCAGCGCTTCCATTTCCCGGCCGACGAGGTCGGTCAAAAGGCCTGCCGTGCTGGTCTGCTGCAAGGTGTTGCGCACCCGCGTTGCCGGATCGGTGCGGACGATGAATTCTTCCTGGATTGCGGCGCGAAAGCCGGCATAATTAGGATAGCCCAGTTTCTTGGCGAGCCGCGATGCGGTAGCTTCGTGCACGCCAATGCGGTGGGCCAGATCGCTGGCTGTACCAAGGGCGATGTCGCGGGGGCTCGCAATCACCTGCTTGATCAGCAGTTGCTCTGCCGGCGTCAGGCTGTCGGCCACGTCCTTCACGCGCTCAAGTACAGACATATTCCCTCCGTTCGAGGGAGACTAACGCTATGCAAGTAATCTTGCAAGCCAATTAATCAATGCACGTGACCTTGCATTGCGGCGCCTATGTCCAGGCCGGTTCAGGCACCCACGCGAGTGGGTGCCTGTTTTGGATAGACGGCGATTAGTCGTCGTCACCATCGTCATCGTCTTCCCAGCGATCGTCATCGTCGTCGTCCCAACGGTCGTCGTCGTCATCATCGTCACGGTCATCGTACCAGCGCGGGCCGGACTTGTGCGACCAGGAACGGCGATCGTCATCGTCATCGGCGACAAGGATCGTGACCTTGTCAGCGACAACTGGCTTGCCCGGCAGCGTTTCGACCTCGAGCGCCATGCTGAGGCTGGTGCCGGCCATCAGCAGGGCCAGGGCGGCGGCGGTGGTCTTGAGATATCTGGTCATGGTCTGTCCTTTCGTTGTTCGAGGGCTCAATCGTCACCGTCGGACGAGTTGGACGATGAGTTCGAGCTGGAGTTCGATGAGGAATTGCTGCTCGAATTGGACGATGAGTTGCTGCTCGAATTCGAAGAGCTGTTTGAGTTCGAATTGGATGAGCTATTGGAACTCGAATTGGATGAGCTATTGGAACTCGAATTGGACGAGCCGTTGGAACTCGAATTGCTGTTCGAATTGGAGTTCGAGTTCGAGTTCGAATTGCTTGAACTGCCGGACCAGGTGTTGTTGCGCTGGTCGTAGACCCGCTTGCTCCAACGCGAATCGGCGACGAGCATGGTTTCGCCTGCGACAGCCTGCGGCTGCGGATCGACGACGCCATAGGCCTGGGCAGGCGCGTTGGCAGCCATCATGCCGGCAATCGCCAGTGTGGTTATCGTGATGGTTTTACCCATTGGGCTTTCCTTTCAGCTTGCGGAGCAGTGCCGCTCCACACAGCAAGACGGATGGGGACCAAAACTATTCCGCAGAATTTTTCAGCCTCGCCGAAGGAATAAATCCGGAGCCGGTGCGTCTGCTGCTGACGAGACCCGCTATGGAGATGTCGCCATGTTTGCCCGGCCCAAGCCGATCATCCGCTTTCTTTGTTCACCGGAAGACGAGGGCGTTATCGCGCCGCCCGTGTTGTCAAAGACGCATTTGCCGGACTGGTTTCGCAAACTTCCAGCGGTCGATCCAGCCAAGGTCAGCCCCAACGATACCGGCCTCACCGTCAAGCGCTGCATGCCGTTCCTCGACGCCATGATGACGGGTTACATCATCCCGCTCGCCGCGACCGTGCGGCTCGATATCAGCAATGATGGACAGACGGTGACGGCGGGCTGGGATTTCGACAAGACCATGGTTTCCAACCATGGCAGCCACCAGGTGGCGGGCAATCCCCGCAGCGCACTGCCCCCGTGCAAGTTTCACAATTACTGGTCGATCCGCACCCCCAAGGGCTGGAGTTGCCTTTTCGTGCCGCTGCTCAACCGCACCAATCCGCTGTTCGAGCCGGTCGCCGGCATTGTCGACACCGATAGCTATGTCGCGCCGATCCACTTTCCGTTCTTCGCCCATGGCCCGGACGGATTGCATGAGATCGAAAAGGGCACCCCGTTGGTGCAGGTCATTCCCTTCGAGCGCGCCTCGACCCAAATCGAGGCCCAGATTGGCGCCGAGAATGTGGTTGAAGCGGCCGAACGGCGATCGGTGTTCCGCAACACGCTGGCCAGTCCCGGCTGGTATCGCCGCTTCGCCCGTGCCGCCCGCTAGCGCCGGTCGACATTCACTGATGCTTGGCCTGCAAAATGGTAGTCTTCTGCGCTTCCGGTCCTCACGTACCTAAACGTACGCTGCGGGCCGGTGCTCGAAAACCACCATTTTCGGCTAATCCTGAGATGAATGTCGATTGGCCCTAGCAGGGCGACGGTATCTGCACGAGGCCCCAGCCGAACACTGGATCACGGCCGGGCTCGCCTAGATCCCTGCTGGTTTGGGTCAGCGCATCGAGCGCGTCGGCAACCGGCGCGCCTTGGGCCATGGCCGCAGCCAGGGCGGTGGTGACGAAGGGGACAGCGAACGAAGTTCCTGTCTGCGGCCGAACGCCGGAAATGGAGGCGGCGGTCGAAATCCCGACCCCGGGCGCGGCAAAGCTTACATGTTCGCCCTGCACCGCCCGGCGGTAGATATTGGCGCGTCCATCCACCGCCGTTACCGCCACGACATCGGGATAAGCCGCCGGAAACAGCGGCGCCGCTCGCGGGCCAGCATTGCCCACAGCCGCCACCAATGGAATGCCGGCCGCCTGCAAGCGCTGCACCGCCGCGGCCAGAACTGGATTGTCAGGTCCGGCGAGGCTCAGGTTCGCGACGTCCACGCCGGCCCCGCCCAACCGGTCCAGCGCCTCTGCCAAGGCGAACACATCGCTGCGCTCATCCGTCCCGACCCGTCCAAAAGGATCGACCACCAGCAAGTTGGCTGCCGGCGCCAGGCCCGGAACGCGGCTTGCCGCATCCCCGACAAACAGGGCCACGACCGCCGTACCGTGTTTGAGCTCGGACGGCTCGGTGCCGGCGCTGCCAATGGTTTGGAGCGTCAGCCGGGCATCGGAGAGCATGTCGTGTTCGAGATTGACGCCGGTGTCGACCACCCCGATGGTCGGTTCGAACCGGCACAGCGGTTCGACCGATACAGGTGGCCAGCTGACCGCATCCCAATGGGCGCAGATGGCGCCCTCGCATCCTTCGGGCACGGCCTGGCTGCGATAGTAGCTGTTGGGCCCGGCCAGGGCCGCTGGGGCTGCGAGCCGCACGGCTTCGAGTGCCGCCGGCACGTCCAGATCGTCCGGCAATTGCAGCAGCAGCCGCTCCTCGCTTTCGCCAAGCACCGAGAAGCCTTGAGCGATGAGACTTTGCCGCCCGGCGCCGTCCAACCGCTCCACTACGATCTGGTCATCGGCCTGGTCCGGCAGCACGACAACCGGCACCGGCACCGGCGCTGGCGCACGCCGGCCGAAGACATAACCGCCGGTCCACTCGTCATCATCATCATCGTCACTGTCATCACTGTCGGAGCCGTAATCGTCGTCGTCATCGTCATCGTCGTCATCATCCTGCGCCCAGGCAGTGCCGACGAGCCATGGTGACGAGAGCAATGGCGGCAGGGCGACGAGCCCCATGGCTATGAGCAAAGCGCGCATTGTGGTGCGGGGCCAAGGCGGCATGAAAAGGTCTCCCGTGAATTGTCTCGTGGAGGCAGACGTGTGACGTCAGGAACTATTCCATCTTGCAGAATAAAATGCGACGGCTGGGGAATAGACCACGCACCGGGCCGTCTTACCCTGCATGAGCACGATTGCAACCAGCTTGATTCCCATGCTGCCCCGCCTGCGCCGCTATGCGCTGGCGCTGTGCAAGGTGGCCGACACAGCCGACGACCTGGTCCAGGTCGCCTGTGAAAAGGCACTTTCCAGCCAGCGCCAGACGCTGGATGTCTCCTTTGACGCCTGGATGTTCCGCATCCTGCGCAATAGCTGGATCGACCGTCTGCGCCGCCAGCGGACGCGCGGCGAGGAGATCGACATTGTCGAGCACAGCGAGATCGGCGCCTTTGACGGTACCAGCATCCCCGAAAACCGCCTGATGCTGAAGCAGACCATGCAGGCCATCGGTCGCCTGCCGGCGGAGCAGCGCGAATTGCTGCTGCTGGTTTGCGTCGAGGAGCTTACCTATCGGGACGCCGCCGAAGTGCTCGACCTGCCGATCGGCACGGTGATGAGCCGGTTGGCCCGCGCGCGCCGCAAGCTGGCCGAGGATATCGGCATCGAAGCGGGGCAATTGCTATGAAGGACGAAGGCATGACGGCCCACTATTCCGACGAAACTCTGATGGCCTTTGCCGATGGCATGCTGGATGAGCCGCTGTTTTCGGCGGTCGCCGAGGCTGTCGATGGTGACCCCGCCCTGGCGGCCCGGCTGGAGCAACTGGTCGATGGCGCGGCGCTGGCTCGGCAAGGCTTTGCCCCGCTGCTGCAGCCGGTGTCGCCGGAACTGGAAGCATCGGTCAAGGCCATGATCACGCGCCAGGAGCGCAAGCGCTCTGCGGCCACTCGATGGAACTGGGCCTGGTTGTTTCCGCTAGTTGGCGCCACCGCCGCCGTTGCGGCAGTGGTCGTGGTGCTTCCAGCGCTGCAGACGCCCGCCACCGGCATTCTTGGCGGGCTTGACCAGTCCCAATTGCAGGCGGCCCTCGACACGGTTCCGTCAGGCGCCGACTATGCGCTGACCGATGGGCGTCAGTTGCATGCCGTCGCGACCTTTACCGATCAGTCAGGCATACTATGCCGGGAATTTGAGCTGCCTGGCTATGCCATGGTCGCCTGCCGCGAAGCGACACAGTGGCAGGTCACGATGGCCGTCGCGACCGGGCAGGGCGACGATGGCTATCGCACGGCTTCTGGTCTTGCCGTGCTGGACACCTACCTTGCGGAAATCGGCGCGAGTGCGCCAATTCTTGATGCAGCCGAAATGCAAGCGCTGACCAAACGGTAATACGCTTTCAAGTCTTGTCTGCGGTGGGGCGCAAGGCTGCATGGCTGGAATAGGCGAGGCCGTACAATCCTGCGGAAAGCAGCAGGAATACGGACGAGACACCGGCACCGGCGGCAACGATACCGACAGACATTGGCCGCAAAAACTGCGCCAGGCGATTGCCGGTGAGACGCAACGACAACACCAGTCCGCGGCTCCTCGGCGGCACGACACTGGTGACCCACGACATCGATATGGGTGAGGCCAGCCCAATGCCGATCCCGATCAGTACCATGGCCAGCGCAAGCACCCATTCCGGCGCCGGGATACCAAGTATCGTTAGCCCCAGGCCCGTGGCCAGCAGCGATCCCGTCAGCATGACCCGGCGGCCAAGCCGGGAGAGTAGCCAGCCGAAGCACAGGCGCGACAGCAGCGAAGCCAGTGCGCGCACCATCAGCAGCGCGGCGATGGTGCTGGCTGGAATGATCGCCTGGGCTCCGAGCACCGGCAGGTAGATCACCAGTAAATCGACAGCGCATATGACTCCAACGCCGGCCAGGATAGCCTGGATCACACCCTTTTGCCGAAGCAGGTGCCGGACCGGCAGTTGCGGCGCTGGTTTACTGGTAACCTGCGGCTTTGCGGGAGGGCGCATCAGCAGAACGCAGCCAAGGCTTATCAGTCCGGCGACCGCCGCCACGGCGAACAGGAGCCACGTGTGGGGTACTGCTCCGGGGCCCGCGAACAGTGCAACCACGAGGGGGGCGAGAATCTGTGCGAATGAAATGAGCGCAGTGTAGTGACCGAACATGCGCTCGCGAATGGCATCGGTCGGCTGATCGGCGGCAGTTGCGTGCTGCGACAGCAGGCAGAGCAGATGGCCAATACCCAGGAGACCCGTCCACCCCAGAAGCGCAATGATCGAGTTGCCGGTAGCGAATAAACCCAAGGCCGATATCACGACGCAGCCGGCACCCACCAGGAATGCCCCACGCGCGCCTTTTCGGTCGATCCTGGTGCCCACTTGTGTCGCCAGCAATAGTGGCAGCAGCGAAAAGCTTGCGCCCACCACGCCGATCCAGATGTCCGAAAGCCCCAACTCCACCGCCCGGTATGAGGTTGTCACCCTCGCGACCATGATGACGATTTGATGGAGCACGACGTGGAAAATGAATGCGCTGAGGGATAGGCTGGGCTTCGGCACACGAAACGTCACATTCCGCATCGAGAATGCCTCCCCGGCGACGAGAAACCGGCAAGCGGCGCCTTCACACCGGGTCCCCCGTGGCGGTACGTACGCGCCCAAACACATTCGAGAGGCGCTTCAAGATCTCCGGCGGAAGCGGCTCCGCGTGGATAGCTTCGATATTCTGTTCCAGATGATCGAGGCTTCCCGTTCCGGTCATCACCACATCGATGCCGCTGGTATGCCGGCAGAAGCGGTAAGCTGCCTCGGTGTACGAGCGGGCAACGCTATCCGCCAGCAGGAAGCCCAGCGGCTCATCCGGATCCAGCGCGTCGCCCGCAACTTCCCCTTGCGCTATCAACTTTTCCACCAGCTTGCGCAGGCCATCGGCTGTGGCCAGGGCACCGCGCACAGCATACATGCACATGACGCCGAGCTTCTTGGCTTGGGCCTTGGGCAACACCAATTGCTCGGCCGAGGGATTGATGAAGTTGTGCCCCAACATGAGCACGTCCCAAACCCCGTCCTCCGTGGCCTGCCGCATGACCTCACGCTCTGTATCGACGCCGAAGCTCTCCGTTAACCCGAGAAAGCCGATCTTGCCCTCCTCCTGCAGGAGCAGCAGTTCGGGCACCAGATGCTCGAGGCAATACGCATATTGGTGCGGCCTTACGCCATGGAGATGCAGAATTTCGATCCTGTCGGTGCGCAATGCGGTGAGGCTTGCCTCGACGCTTTCGCGCACCATGGCCGGTTCGATGAACTCGGTGCTTTCATAGGATGAGCCCGGCACCGTCGGGCGGAGCTTGCTCGATAGGACGACCCTATCTCGCAGGCCGGCGAGCGCCGCACCCACGACGGGCTCAGTGCCATAAACCGGCGCTGTATCGATGATGGATATGCCTCGATCCACCGCAGCGCGCAGAAGATCGATCGCCTGTTTCTCGGTGGCCCCGTTTCGCAGGCCGAGGCGACTGGGCCCACCGGCACCGAGAGCCACTACACTAACTTTCAGCTCGGTCCTTCCGAGAACTACTTGGTCCATTCTCTCCCGCCGCTCTAGCTACATTCTGCGCCGCAAGCTGACATCATGCAGCGCGCGTTTCAGCGGTGACAACCCGATTGGAAAGGCAGCCCACCACGCCAATATCCACTTCCACCAGGTCCCCGTCCTGCAGATAGACCGGAGGTTCGCGGCGATCCCCGACCCCTCCTGGCGTGCCGGTGACGATGACGTCACCAGGGGCAAGTGGTGTAAAGGTCGAGCAATAGGCGATGAGTTTCTCGATAGGAAAGATCAGGTCGGAAAGGCTCGCCTCCTGCATGACCTGGCCGTTGAGGCGCAACTGGATCGGAAGCTGCCGGTAATCGCCGACTTCATCGGGTGTGACCAGCGCCGGCCCGAAACCGCCGGTCGCGGGGAAGTTCTTGCCCGGGGTGAACTGGCTGGTATGCCGCTGCCAGTCGCGCACGGAGCCATCATTGTAGCAGGCATAGCCTGCAACAAGATCAAGCGCGTTCTCCTCGCCGACCTGGTGAGCCGCTTTGCCGATGACGATGGCGAGTTCAGCCTCGTAGTCGAACCGGTTCGAGGTGGCCGGTTTGAGAAGGGGCTGGCGATGGCCGGCCTGGGACTCGGCGAAGCGTGTGAAGACCGTAGGATAGTCCGAATCTGGCCGCTTCGTTTCGCTGCGATGGTCTTCGTAATTGAGCCCGATGCACAATATTTTCCCTGGGTCGGGAATGACGGGCAACAACTGCACTTGATCCACCGGAATGCCTGCTGACTCGTCTCGCCACCCTGCAGCCTGCGCGAGCAGTCCGGCAGCGATTGCCTGCTTCAATGTCACCACTGCCGGCGAGAGCTTGCCGGTCAGCTCGACAATGGTATCCCCGGATAAAAGGCCAAACCCATGCCGGCCGTCCTGGTCGAAACTCACAAATCTCATGCTAGAACCCTTGAAATTTTTCTACGCGGCGTAGCCCGCCATTTGGCGCTACGCCGCCGGTTGGTCTTGTCGCCGCTACGCCTCTTCCTCGAAGGCGACCTTCCGGCCCTGACGGATCTGTGGCAGCAGGATGATCAGGCACATGACGGCCGCTATCGAGAGCATCAATACGGAGAGCGGACTGCGGTAGAAGATCGAAACGTCGCCTTCGGACAGCAGAAGTGATCGCCGAAAGTGTTCTTCCATGAGCGGCCCGAGAATGAATCCGAGCAGCAATGGTGCGGCTTCCGCCCGCATACGCCAGAACAGACAGCCCAGGAGTGTGAACCCGGCCGCGAAGTAGATGGCGAGGGTATTATTCTGGATGCTGTAGAGCCCGACGCAGCAGACCACCAGGATGATCGGAAACAGCACCCAATAATGCACCTGGATCAGCCGCACCCAGAGCGGAATGAGCGGCAGGTTCAGCACGACCAGCATGGCGTTGCCGATCCACATCGAGGCGATCAGACCCCAGAAGATTTCCGGATTGGAAACCATGACATAGGGGCCGGGGGAGATGTTGTGCACCATGAGCGCACCAATCATCAGGGCCATCACTCCGTTGCTGGGAATACCCAGCGTCAGCATGGGAATGAATGAGGTCTGGGCGCCAGCGTTATTGGCGGCCTCAGGGCCGGCCAGACCCGCAATGGCGCCATGCCCAAACTCCTCCGGGTGCCTGGAAACGCGCTTCTCGAACGCATAGGAGGCGAAGGACGAGATCATCGCCCCCCCACCGGGGAGCAGGCCGAGCAGCGAGCCAATGCTGGTTCCCCTGATTGCGGGGAATATCGACTGCCTGAACTCTTTACCGGTCATCGTCAGGCTGCGAAGGGAAGGGGCCTTCACTTCGCGTGTCGTCTGGTCGTTGCGCATGTTGGTGACAATGTCGGTAAAGGCGAACAGGCCCATCGCTACGGCGACGAATTCGATGCCCTCGGTCAGCGAAAAAGATCCGAAGGTGAAGCGATAGGTGCCGCTGTTCACATCGGCGCCAACCAAGCCAAGGATGAGCCCCGTCAGCACCATCGCCACGCCCTTGATGAACGAGCCGTGGGCGAGCAGCGTCGCAGCGGTAAGGCCCAGCACCATCATGGCAAAGTATTCGACCGGCCCGAAAAGGAAGGCCACTTCGGCCAGCGCCGGGGAGAATGCCGCGATCAGCAAGGTTGCGACCGTGCCCGCGAAGAACGATCCAAGCGCAGCGATGGCAAGCGCTGCACCGGCGCGACCCTTGCGCGCCATCTGGTGCCCATCGATGCAGGAGACAACCGCCGAGGATTCGCCTGGCAAATTGACGAGGATCGCGGTCGTCGAGCCGCCGTACTGCGCACCATAATAGATGCCCGCAATCATGATCAGGCCCGTGACGGGCTCAAGCGTATAGGTGAGCGGCAGCAACATGGCGATGGTGGCCAGTGGGCCCAGGCCCGGCAGCATGCCGATCGCCGTTCCGACGAGCACCCCGATAAAGCAGAAGACCAGGTTGTTCAGCGACAGTGCCGCGTGGAAACCGATGTCCAGATTACTCAATAGTTCCATTGGTCATATCGCAATCAGTGGCACTGAAATGCCGAGGAAATAGACGAACACGCCGTAGCAAAAGGCCAACAGCCCGGCGCTGAGCAGCAAGGCGCGCTTCCAGGTGAAATGCTCTGAGGCCCACAGCGCGACGACGACTTGTGCGGGGATGGCAAACAGGAGTCCCACCGTCAGCAGCAGCAGCGCGAAAACGATCACGGACGCCGTGATCAAAAGAATGGGCTTGATCGGCAGCGGCTTGGCCTGCTCGCCTTTGCCCATGAACCCCTTGGCCAGGATCACAAGGCCAAGAATGGCGAGAATTACGCCGAGGATCAGGGGGAACATTCCCGGACCCATCATGGCTATGGTGCCGAGACTATATTGGAGTGAGAGGGCAGCGGTCAGGATGCCGAAACCGGCAAAGAATAAGCCGGCCTCGACATCGGCCTGCCCGTTGGATTTGAAAATCACTTTTGAGGGCCTCGCTTAGGTAGGACGCGGTCAGCGGCGCTGGTCCGCGCCGGGAGCAGAGCTCTCGACACGGAATTGGCGGTAGCGATCATTGGGGCTGGAGCCCGATGCTTTCGATAATGGCTTTGCTGGTAGCCATTTCCTGCGTCAGGTAGGTCTTGGCCTCTTCGGCAGTGCTGGCTACGCCTTGGATATTCTGGCTGGCGAGCCGATCCTTCACCTCTTGCTCCGCGAAAATCTGGCTCAGCGCCTCGTTGAGCTTACCGGTGATCTCGGTGGGGGTGCCGGGAGGCGCGACCAGGGCCAGCCAGTTCAAATATTCGTAGCCTTCGACTGTCGCCGCAATCGGCGGAATCTGCTCGGTCCCCAGCGGCTCGGTGCCGGTGTGGGCGAAGAACTTCATCTTTCCGCTTTCCGCGAAGGGGCGCACGGTCTCATAGCCCGAGAACACCATATCGACGAAACCGCCGGCTACGTTGTTCAGGCTTTCTCCGGCGCCCTTGAACGGAATCTCGCGGATCTCGATGCCTGCGGTCTCGTTCAGCAGGCCCAAGGCCAGCTGTGCGGCTGAGCCACGGCCCGAGGTCCCCGCGGTGAGCTCGCCAGGATTGGCCTTTGCGTAGTCGATCAGCTCCTGCATGTTGTTGAACGGCAGGTCGCTGCGCACGCCGAGCACAAAGGGGTACGAGGTCAGGATCGATACGGGAACCAGTTCGTCAGTGTCATATGGCAAATTGGCATAGAGGGACGGGTTGTTGGCGATGGCAGCGGTCACCACCATCAATGTGTGACCGTCCGGCTTTGCTTCGGCAAGCAGTGCCGTGCCGATCACCGAATTGCTGCCCGGATGGTTTTCCTTGACGATCGGTTGGCCGAGAAGTTGCGACAGCCGATCGGAAAACACCGCCGCAGCGGCGTCTGTCCCGCCACCCGGGGCATAGGGTATGATGAACTTGATAGTGTCAGTCGGGTAGTCCTGCGCTGTCGCTGTGCCGGCTGATGCTCCCGCGATCAAGCCTGCTGACAGCGCAATTGCGCGCAAAATCTGTTTCATTCGCTCCTCCGAAGATTGCATGTTTTTATGCAGCAGAGTGGGCACCCACTCGGCGCGTTAAACTCATGGCGGCAGCCCCGACGCTCCCATCGCCGGCTCCCTCCGACAAAAAGACTAACGAAGCAGGACAACGTTGTCTACGCCCTTTCTTGCGGCTATATGTTGACAGCACCGAGCCTGCGAAGCGTTGTCAAACGGTCAGCGAACAGCCGTCTTGATGCATAGTGAATAGATAGGAACGCCCGTGACGGACGAGAGAGACGCAAAGAACCCGACGCTTGTCGACGTAGCCAAAGCCGCCGGCGTGTCGCTTAGCACCGCTGCACGCGTCCTGCGCAATTCCGGCTATCCGGTTGATGACAAGCTCAAGGAAAACGTCCATGCCGCAGCGAAATCGCTCGGCTACGTTCCCAATCTGGTCGCCCGGCGGTTGCGCGGCGGAAAACAGGGCGTTGTTGGCCTCGTTATCGGCGACATGCTTGATGCCCATTATGGCATGATCGCCGAAACGGTGACGGAACGGGCGGAATCTGCCCACTCCACCTTCGCCATCGTCTGCAACATGCAGCGCGATCCGTTGCTCGAGATCAAGTATCTGCGCAAGCTGCTGGAATACCGCGTTGACGGCATCATCATGGCCGGGGGTGGCTTTGATCAGTGGACCCATCATCAGGCCCTTACCGAAACGATCGAAGAGCTGAAACGCGCCGGTACCACGGTGGTGTCGCTCATGCCCAGAAACATCGAAGTCCCTGTTTTTTCATCAGATAATGAGGCTGTGGGGCTCACGCAGGCGCGGTTCATCGTCGAGAATGGCCACACCAAGATCGGGATTCTACTGGGGCCGGCGCGCAACGAAATGACCAAGCTGCGCATGCAGTCCATGACCAGCTACCTGTCCGGGTATTCAGTGGACTACGCCATTGCCAATATCGATTCCACACCCGAGGCGGGGGCCCTTGGGGCCGCAGAAATGCTGGAGCGCAACCCGGACTTCAGCGCGCTCATTTGCGGCTCCGACGCCATCGCATTTGGGGCGGTAAACCATCTCCGAGCCCAAGGCATCGACATTCCGGGCCGTATTTCCGTTATGGGGCTTGGCAATACGCGGCTTGCAACGCTGTGCACACCCCGTCTCACTACCGTGGAAATGAATTTCGACCTGGCGGGCAGGGCGGCTCTCGACTTCATCACGTCTCACGATGCAACCGCCGAAGCCTCCGGAGCAGTGATTCCGCATGACCTGGTGGTCGGGGAGTCCTTTTCCCTGATCGGTAGCGGAGCCGAATAGACCCGGTCCGTCGAGCAGGATCGGTGCGCAAACCCCGACGCGGACGTTATTGACACTCGTTCGCTCAAAGACTAAACGCAAAGACAACGTTGTCTAGAAGCTCTGGAATTTGCAATGCCGTCGAATTTGTCGTCGCCCCATCTCGGAATTCCAGCTCCCAAAGCGATCGCTGTTGCTGGCGCATCGGACATCAACGGCGGCAACTACTATGGGGCCAGAGTGCTGGCAAACCTGGTCGAAGGCGGCACAAAAGCCGAGATTTACCCGGTCAATCCCCGGCTAGCCGGCTCCACGCTGCACAACCTCCCGGTATACGGATCACTGTCCGATCTGCCGTCGACGCCTGACCTGGTTTTTGTCGTTACCCCGACCAAATTCGTCATCCCGACCCTCGAAGAAGCCGCCAAGCTCGGTGTTAGCACCTGTGTGGTGGTGACGGCGGAGGGCGGCAACGAAGACGAACGCCGCGTTTTCCGCGATCGCATTTCCGAACTGGCTCAGGCGTCCGGCATGCGGGTGATCGGGCCCAATTCTATGGGCGTGATGAATGGCACGCTCAGTCTTAACGGCAGCTTCGCCTCCGGCACAGTCGGCGGGCGCGTACCGCCGGGCACCATCGCCTGCCTGTCCCAGAGCGGCGCCACGCTGTCGGCCATGCTGCAGTGGTTTGGTGACTCCAGCGTCGGTTTTTCCTGGCTCATCAGCACAGGCGATGAAAGCGCCACCGGCATCGAGGCGCTGATGCAGGCCATGGTCGACGATCCGGAGGTTCGTTCGATCATGCTTTTCCTCGAAGGGATTGGCGATGGCCCCGCATTCCGGCGCGCAGCGCTGGCCGCGAGAATAGCAGGCAAGCCGGTGACCATGCTGCAGGTCGGCAAATCCGAAAAAGGCCGGGCGGCCGTTGCCTCCCATACGGGACGGGTAGCCGGCACGCGCGAGGTCTTCAACGGGCTTGCACATGAGACCGGCATCATCGAGACGGATAGTTTCGTCGAGTTTTTCGGCACGGCACGGGCGCTGGCACAACGACTGCAACGTCGCGGCGAGCCATCGACCAATCGCCGGGCCGCGATGCTTTCGGTTTCCGGAGGCGCTGCCTCGCTCGGCGCCGACCAGATCTATGCACTCGACTGGGAGTTGCCCGAATTCTCGGCCACGACGGCAGCCGCTCTCGCCGAAACAACTGGCCAGACGAGCGTTCACAACCCCGCCGATCTTGGCGGCGTCTGGCGCAACCCCGAGAAGATGATTCGTGCCATCACCACGATCGCCGAACATGCCGATATCGACACAATTTTCGTGTCGATGGGTGCCGGCGGCGTCTTTGCCGACGCCGTCGCCGAGGCCATCGTCAAAGCTGCTGAAGTGATCCCCCAGGACGTCTTCGTCGCGTGGGTGGGCATGTCGGATTCCGTCCACAGCATCTTCGACAAGGCCGACATTCCGGCCTTCGCTGACCTTCCGCTGGCAGTTCGGGCCGCAGAGGCTTGTGCAAAGTTCGCGCAAAGCCAGGCAGATCTGGCGCAGGCCGAAGAACTGCTGCAATTGCTGTCAGAAGCGTCCCCGACGCCCCACAATGCCGCGCCTGACGCGACGTCCTCCCTGTGGACCGTTGCCGAGGCACTCGAGGATCTCCGCGAGGCGGGCCTGCCTTGCGCCGGCTTCGACGTGGTCGAGGGGCTGGAGGCCGCCGAGATTGCGGCTTGCGCCGAGAAGATCGGCTTCCCCGTAGTGATCAAGCTCAGTTCGCCCGATCTGAACCACAAATCCGATGACGGCGGCGTCGCTGTGGGCCTCAAGGACGCTCAGTCCGTTCGCACCGCAGCGGAGACGTTCCGAGCAATTGCCGCTCGCAAGCACCTGACCAGGGTTTCTGTACTGGTCCAGAAAATGGAGCGCGGCGTAGAACTCCTGGTCGGCATCAAGCGCGATCCATCCTTCGGCCCTGTGCTGGTGGTGGGCCTGGGCGGAACGCTGGCTGAATTGCACAGCGAAGTCGCCGCAACGATCCTGCCGACCACACCGGCCGTGCTCCGCGACCTACTATCCCGAAACACCCGATTGAACATGCTTCTGGATGGCTATCGCGGCCAGCCCGCGGCCAACCGCGAGGCTCTCGTCTCCTTTCTCGCCGATTTTGCCCACTGGGCACAAAACAAGGGCGACACGCTCCAGGAAGTCGATCTCAATCCGGTCATGGTATCCGGCGGGCAGGTTTCCATCGTCGATGCGCGCGCCATCTGGAATTGAACTAAGCCATAACAGGGAGGAAATCAGTTGCTTGGCGGAACCAGTCAGGCCTCGATCACCGGGGTTGGAAATACACGATACAGCAAGAAAGCAGATCGCTCGGCGGAACGGCTGGCGATAGAGGCCGTCCTCGCCGCCGCGGCGGATGCGGGCATCGAACCGACACAGATCGACGGTCTCATCCCTTATCCTGGGCACATCGGCGACGACGTGATCCAGGCCGAACTAGGCATAAACCCACGATTCAGGGTCACGGTGGACATGGGCGGCTGCAGCGCCGTCTCGGCATTGCGGGTCGCCTCCATGGCTGTCATGAGCGGCGCGGCAAAGCATGTGCTGCTGTTTCGAGGGCTCAAGGGCAATTCCGGTGCGCGCAAGGCCGATCGCCCTTCGTTTTTGCCAGGGCAATCCTTTCGCCGCCAGCTGGAACATGTCTACGGCATGAACACGCCAGCCCAGCGCTATGCGGTGCTGTGTCAGCGGTACAAGCATGAATATGGTCTTGATCGCCGTACGCTGGGGGAGATCGCGTTGGCCGCGAGGGCCCACGCCAACCTCAACCCGGACGCCCAGATGTATGGTCGCGAACTGACCATGGAAGACTATTTGGCGGGGCGGTTGATTGCCGATCCGTACACGCTGTTCGACTGCTGCCTCGAAACCGATGGCGCCAGCGCGGTGATCGTTTCCGCCCGAACTGAGTCTCGCGACGTCCAGATCCTGTCGGTCGCCGAAGCCCAAGGCGCTTCGCCCGATGACACCTCCAACCGCGAGCCGTTTCTCGACATCGGTCTCACCCAGGCGGCCAACGATGTCTGGAACGAGCTGGGCGTCGGGCCGCAGGATATGGATGCGGCAATGATCTATGACTGCTTCACCTTCGAGGTGCTGCACCAGATCGAGGAGGCAGGCTTCGCCGGACATGGCGAAGCGGCATCACTGATCGCGGATGGCGGCATTCGCCTCGGGGGGAAATTGCCGATCAACACCCATGGCGGCATGTTGTCGGAAGCCCATCAAGCGGGTCTCAATCACGTCATCGAGGCCGCTCGCCAACTCCGGGGCGAATGCGGCCCGCGTCAGGTTGAAGATGCCAGGCTCATCGCCGTGACCGGATGGGGACAATTGGGCGATGGCAGCTTCGCCGTTCTGGGAGCACGAAATGTTTGATCTCGACCAAATTCCAGTCCCCGACCTGTCGGATCCGAATTTCGCACCTTTCTGGGAGGGCACGCGCGAGAACAAGCTCAAGGTCCAGAGATGCGAAGACTGCGGAACGCACCGCTGGCCGCCGCGCCTCACCTGCAGGAGCTGCCGGTCGGCAAATGTCGAGTGGGTAGAGGTCGTGCCGCGCGGGACGCTCTACACCTATACAACCGTTGGCCGCCCAACCGCCAAGGGGTTTTCCTCCGTACCCTATACCGTCGGCTTCGTTGCCCTAAATACCCCCGCAAACGTTCGGATCATCGGCAATGTGGTCGGCGTCGAGCCATCGCAATTGGCAATCGGCATGGCACTCGAAGGCCGTTTCGTGCCCGCCGGGCCGAACGGCGAAATGACCCTCATTCACTGGGCACCACCAAGCGCCTGAGCGGGCCGTAACACGAGGATTGAATATGGACGGATTGGTCTACAGCAAGGTCGAGGATCGCGGTCATATCCGTATTGTCACCATCAATCGGCCGGAGGTGATGAATGCGCTTAATCGGGAAGCCAGCCATGAGCTCGAAGCGGTATGGAACGACTTCGCCGACAATGACGATCTCTGGGTCGGGATCATCACCGGCGCTGGCGACCGCGCCTTTTCCGCCGGCAATGACCTAAAAGCGCAGGCGGCCGGCAAAAGGGGCCCCAGGCCCCATACCGGCTTTGGCGGACTGGCCATGCGTTTTGGCCTGACAAAGCCGGTTATTGCCGCAGTCAACGGATTGGCACTTGGCGGAGGGTTCGAGCTGGCTCTGGCTTGTGATCTCATCATCGCCACCGAGAATACCTATTTTGGCTTGCCCGAGGGCAAGCTCGGCATGATCGCCTCAGGTGGCGGGGTACAAAGATTGCCACGCATTATCCCCGAAAAGGAAGCGCTCGGCATCATCCTAACGGGGCGTCGGGTGTCGGCCGAGGAGGGGCGCCGCCTTGGATTCGTCAACGAGGTCGTTCCGACCGCCCAAGCACTCGACGCCGCGCTAAAGTGGGCCGATCAGATCTTGGAACAGGCGCCCATAGCCGTCCGCGCCGCCAAGGAGGCGATCTTTGCATCGCTGGACAAGCCCACGCTGGAAGAGGCAATCCGGACGACCTACCCGATCCATTCCACGCTCACCAGCACGGAGGACTTCATCGAGGGCCCCCGGGCATTTGCCGAGAAGCGGAAGCCCGTGTGGAAGAACCGTTAATTGGTGGTGGGCGCTTGGCGGACTTGACCTGTTGCTTGGGGTTCCGGGTATAGTTCAATCCTTGGAAGAGATAATCAGTGTCAGCTTCTCCGGACCTCACCCCTCCTGATACCGCTCGTGTGAGTACGGGGGTGCTTCGTATAACGGCTCCTAACCCTGGACCGGGCACCTTACACGGCACCAACACCTATCTTGTGGAGGAGGACGAGGGGGTCGTCGTGATTGATCCTGGTCCCGAGAGCGACGAGCACCTGTCACGCATCCTGCAGCTTTCATCCCGGCCGATAATCCGTATCGTGCTGACACACGGCCATCCTGACCATTGCACACTGGCCCCCGCGCTCGCAGCCTCAACTGGTTCCCCGATCTGGGGCTACGCTCCCAGCCTGGCTTCATTTCCCCTCGATCAGGTGTTGGGCGATGGTGAAACGATCGGCACGCTCAAGGCCATCTACACGCCCGGTCACAGCCCCGACCATCTGTGCCTCGCCCACCGGGACGGGGTGCTGTTTACCGGCGATCTGGTGATGGGGTGGTCTAGCACGGTCGTCTCTCCACCCAACGGGCGAATGGCCGATTATTTCCGAAGCCTCGAGCGTCTGCTGACCCGCAACGATACGCTGTATCTACCCGGGCACGGGCCGCTCGTGACGAACCCGCGCGAAAGGACTGGGGAACTGCTGGCGCGTAGAATGCGCCGAGAAGCGGAAATTATCGCCCAGTCGTCCACGCCGGTCACCATCGCAACACTGCTTGAATCGTACTACAGCCACATCCCTCCCTCTCTAAGCGGCGCCGCGCGCCGCACGATACATGCGCACCTGCTCAAGCTCGATGAGGAAAAGCGGGTGATGACTACGGACGGCGGAGAGACGTGGGTGGCTGTGCAAAGCACCCAAGCCTAGGGCACAATCGAGCATCACCAAAGCCTCGGACAGCGATAGGACTGCCCGCAGGTTGAGACCGTGATCATGGGCGCAGTGCATTGCACGGGCGCCAAGCAATCCAATCGACCGGACGTCGCGATGATCGGGAAGAGAAGGGTTACTGCGCGGGAATATCGCGCGCACATGGTCTCGGCACTCTGGTCAACAGAACACGCGTAGGGCTTTCCGGTCCACGGTGACCTGCTACATCGAAAAACCTCACTTTGTTCACACCGCCCACCAAATTGAGGGTTGCACCAAATCACCTGTTTCTCTATGTCTCCGCGCAGTCGGGGCGTAGCGCAGCCTGGTAGCGCATTTGTCTGGGGGACAAAGGGTCGTCGGTTCAAATCCGGCCGCTCCGACCATCATTCCACCGCTTGTCTGAAGTCTCGTCCGTGGCACACGCCCCGCGGCGTGCCATGCTGGAGGCTGCCATTCCACTGTCCGAGGCCGATATCCAGCCGGCATTGCAGTTGTGGAGTGGATTGGAAGGGTCGCAGGCGCACCTGATCAATCACTCCGAAAACCAGACCTTCGCCGTGACGGCGCAATCGGGCGAACGCTACAGCCTGCGCGTCCATCGGCCGGCTTATCAATCGCGCCACGCCATCGAGAGCGAACTCGCATGGCTCGCGGCAATTCGCCGGGATACCGATCTTCCCGTGCCGGAACTACTGGTCGGGCGCGATGGCAGCGCGCTGCAGCGCTTCGTTACACCGGGCGGCGAAACGCAGCTTGCCGCGCTGTTCCGGTTCATCCCGGGATCAGAACCTACGCTGGAAGGCGAACCGGCCGGTCTTTTCACCATTCTAGGCCAATACGCCGCCACCCTGCACGGCCACGTCACGCGCTGGTCCCGCCCGTCCGCCTTCGAACGCCCCACCTGGGATGGCTCCACCATTTTGCGCGCCGACGGATTGTGGGGTGACTGGCGCATTGCTCCGGGCGTCGACCGGCACAATGCCCCGATCTTCCAACGGCTCGAACAAGCGATCTATACGCATCTGGCGGACTACGGCACCGGCGCGGAGCGCTTCGGGCTGATTCATGCCGATATGCGCCTGGGCAATCTGCTGGTCGATGCTGACCGCGTGACGCTGATCGATTTCGACGACTGCGGCTTTGGATGGTTCACCTACGACTTTGCCGCCGCCATTTCGTTCCACGAAGCGAGCCCGGTCATACCGGCACTCAAGGCCGCATGGCTTGACGGGTACGGCAGCGTCCGGGCGCTAAATGCGACAGATATCGCTTCGATGGACACCATGGTGATGCTGCGCCGCATGGCGCTGCTGGCGTGGATCGGCTCGCATGCCGAAACCCGGCTGGCCCAGACCCATATGGGAGGCTTTGCCGACGATACCGCGAAGCTGGCCGAGCGCTATCTGGGCGGCGCGCTCTGGCCCTGATTCCGGACGGCAACGCGCGGTCGGGCAGGCTTCTTGACGCTCGCCGCTGGTGGGGTAGGGCGCGTTCCAAGCGTCCGGCTTGCCGCTTTCGGCGTGGCGACGAAATATGCCGCGTTCAAGCCCCACACGAGCCCATAGAGCAACCACATGTGGCGCCAGTGTTCGCCCTCGTGCAGGGACGAGCACATGACGATGCCGACCAGTGAGATCAGCAATGCGATGGTGATCTCGTTTTTCGTCCGCCGGTAATTGCGGATAGAGACGACAACGCTGCCGATCGCCAGCGTAACCCAGGCCAGACCGCCGCCCCAGCCATAGTTGACGAAGGAACTGAGCCAGATGTTATGGATCGGTTCCGGGAAGATCTTTTCGAGCTGGAGCACGCCTAGCCCGATGGGATTCTGCATGATCATCGGCAGCACCAGCATATAGCGGTGGTATCGTCCCTCTTCACCAAGGTCGTAGGACTTGGCGAAGGTCAGCCGATCCAGGAGCTTGGCGGTGAACTCAGCCGAGGTGAGGCTCGCGAAGGCAAAAAGCACGATACCGGTGGCGACGAGCCCGCCAACAATCATCATCAACCGGCGCGGACGCTGGCGGTTGACGAAGAAAACATAGGCGAAAAAGCACAGCAGCGCCGCGACAACAGCGATTCGCGAAAAGGAGAGCAGGATGCCCAGCAGCACCGCCCCCAGCGCGCCGACCATCACCACCTTGCCGCCTTGCGAACGCGACAGGAAATAGGCGCAGAAAACCACCGCCGGAATGAGGAATGAGCCATACATGTTCGGGTCGTCGATGAGGCCCTTGGCCCGTCCGTCCCAGGTCAGCAGTTCCATTTGCAGCAGAAAGCCGACGGTTCCCAGCATCGACGCAATGACGCAGGAGGCGATGTAGAACTTCATGAAGTTCTCGAAGTGCCGGCGGTTCCAGCTCATGGACACAAAGGCGCCGATCATCCCAATCGAGATGGCGAAGCTCTTGGCAATGAGTTCGAACAGGACAAACTCCTGGCCAAGATGTGGCATCGACGCGATGAAGTAGGACAGTGCCCATCCGCCCAGCAACAGGATCAGGTAGATCGCCCTTCGCGTCACCTCCGGCTTCTGGAAAAGCGTCAGATAGAAGAGGGTGACCAGCAGGGACGTGATGTACAGCAGGTCGACCGGGGACGGCCGCATCAGGGTGAAGTTCATCGCCAGCACGGCGATCAGGAAGACCATGTTCCGGGTGGAAAAGACGGCAATTCTCAGACCGTTGAGGCTGACCCCGATATTGCGCGTCTCGCTGCGCGTGTCGACGCCGGTACTCATGGTGCAAGCCCAAAGCCGAGCAGGAATTTCCGGGTGCCGAGACCCTCGCAATCGGGCGCGCTCGACGCGAAATGGGCTCCGGTCTCCGGCTGGATGCAGCGATAAACCGGCACGGCCCCCGGCTGCTCCGCCGCATAGAGCCAGCCTGCCGTTCGCTCCCGGGCGTACCCTTCGGGTGCGCAACTGCCTTCGTCGGCAAGCAAATGATCCAGATGCCCGGACAGGTCGCGGGAACACTCGGCGAACTTGATGCTCGCAATACCTTCCGGCGCGCGCGTCAGCATATAGGCGACAATCTCGTCGCGCTGGAAATCGAGCCTGTCCCCGGTCAATGGCCCGGTAGACGTGACATAGCTTTGCGCCTCGGGATCGCTCCACCGGGTCAGCGCCACGCCGACCTGCGCCGCCGGCGGCTCATCCGCCACCGTAAGCGATACCTCGTGATAGACGAGGTAACGGCTCTCAAACCCCTCACCGGGCGGGACGTAGACATAGCTCACCAGAAAATCCGCATCGACCGCACTGCTCCCGGTCTCGGGGTTCATAAGTGTCCCATAGGCGATCAGATCGGTATCCGCCGGCCGGTTCCAATCCGAACCATCGATCGCCAGCAGCGGTTCATCGAGGTCGACGAACAACACCTTGTCCTCGGACAGCGAAAGCCGCACCCCACCGAACCACGGATCGGTCGCGACGGCAGCCACCCAGCCTTGCTCCTGCAGAAAGCCGGCCCCGGTGCCCACGAAGCCGATGGCCGTCGCCTTGCCGTCCAGACCCGCCTCGCTCCAGCCGCCCTCGAAATATTTGTGCCAGTCCGTCGGTTCGCTCACCGGCGCCCGCGCCACGATGGTCTGCCAGTCCGAATTGCGCAGGCAATAGGCGTAGAGATAGCCATCCAGCCCATCGAGCATCGTGCAGTCACCCTCGCCCGATGTGGTGCCCGGCCGCGGCGCGTCGCTGCCGGTGATGACGGTTCCCAGATCGGTCCAGGTGAGGCCGTCATCGCTGGAAATGGCGATTGCCATGGACTTGTCCGTCTGCCCCTGCGGCCCGTAATCGCAGATGCTCTCCTGATGCACCATCCCGATAAGCGTGCCGCCCGACCGTGTCGTGGAGGTCAGCCAGCGCCCGCACTCGTTGACGCTTCCCGGTGCGCCTGCCTCAAGGACCGTCCGGCGCGGGCCGCCCATGTCCCATAGTGTGGCGCCGTCTATGGCATAGGTCGCCCCGTTGGCGCTGAACCCCCGAAAGCTCCCGTCGGCGAGCTTCAGCACTGAGAACGACGCGTCCAGCTCATCGGGAAACGGCCCCCGGACGACGACCGCCGGACCGACCCGCACAACCAGGCATTCCACGCAGATTTCACTGTTCGCCTGTGCCGGTGCAGCGGCGGCCCCCGAGAGAGCCAGCACAAGAAAACCTGCAGCCTGCAGCCTGAAATCCCTCATCATGCTCAGTATGCGTTCTCGTTCTTGGCCACCAGCGACACCGGCGTCATGGCCACGATGTAGAGATCGAACAGGATCGACCAGTGATCGATGTAGTAGAGGTCGTGGTTCACGCGCTGCATGATCTTGTCGATGGTGTCGGTCTCGCCGCGCCAGCCGTTGATCTGGGCCCAGCCGGTCATGCCGGGCTTGACCCGGTGGCGGGCGAAATAGCCTTCCACGGCATCATAATAGAGCTGGTTTGCGGCCTTGGCCTGCAGCGCATGAGGGCGGGGTCCGACGATGGAGAGTTCACCCTTGAGCACGTTGAACAGCTGCGGCAATTCGTCGATCGAAGTCTTGCGGATGAAGCGGCCAACCCGGGTCACGCGCGGATCGCCCTTGGTCACCAGCTTCGCCGCGCCCGCATCGGCCGAGTCCGTGCGCATCGAGCGGAATTTGTAGATCTTGATCAGCTCATTGTTGAAGCCGTGCCGGTTCTGCATGAAGAACACCGGGCCGCGGCTCTCGAGCGTGATGGCAATGGCCGTGACGATCATGATGGGCGACAGCAGGATCAGCGCGGTCAACGCCACGACCTTGTCGAACAGCCATTTGAAGACCAGGTTCCAGTCCGAAATCGGCCGGTCGGCCATATCGAACACGGCCAGATCGCCCACATAGGAATAGGCCCGGTGGGTGAACTTGAGCTTGCTCATATGCGCCGACAGCCGGATGTCGACGGGCAGCACCCAAAGCTGGGTCAGCATGTCCAGCACGCGTTTTTCAGCCGATAGCGGCATGGAAACGATCACCAGATCCACCGGCGTACGCCGCGCGAATTCGGTGAGATCGGCCACCTTGCCGAGCTTGGGCAGGCCAGAGACCTGTTCGGGCGAGCGGTCATCGAAGCGGTCGTCGAACAGGCCCAGCATGGCAATGTCGTTGCTGGCGCTGGCCCGAATCTGCTCGATCAGCGCTTCGGCGTCCTTGCCCCCGCCGACGATGGCCGTGCGCCGCCGCAACCGGCCCTGCGCGGTCCAGCGCTGTACCAGCGCGCGCAGCGCCAGCCGGTATGCCACCAGCAGCACGGCACCGCCCACAAACCAGCTCGCCAGCCATAGCCGGGAGAACAGGTCGGCGGCCTTGAAAAAGAAGATGCCGACGGCAAGCAGCGCCATCACGATGGTCCAGGCGCCAAGGACGCGACCGAGCTGCACGAACACGGTGCGATAGGCGGCTATGCGGTGGGTGCGGGCGGCATTGAACAGGACATTGGCCAGCAGGCTCGCCGAGAGAATGACCGGCAGGTAGAATTCGGGTGCGCCCAGCGACACATAGTATTTATAGATTCCATAGCCGAGCGCCGCCAGTAGCGCGGCCTCGACGGCCTGCGCAACACCGACGACGACGGCGCCGGATAATGTCGACTCAACCGGCGCTGCAATAATGGCTTCAGCTTCCGGGGAAAGAGCATGTTCTTCCGCCCCCGTTGCCGTCTGCTTGGCGACGTGATCGAGGACAGCCTGCTGGGGATCGACGCGAAACATTGGCGGTTACCGGTACGAAATCGTGCCGGCATTGTCGGGCCAAGGGGTTTACACTCGATGAAGTTGACGTCTCAAGATTTGCCGAGTGCAAGTACAAAAAAGTAAGCACCGGCCTTCCGTAAGTAATCTTGCGGAGCGCATCGCGCGTCGCCACGACAAAGGCGATCAACGATCCAAGGCGATCAACGATCCAAGACGACCAATGATCCAAGCCGGCCAACGACCCACCTATCTCTCACCCCCCACCGTGCTTCCCTCGGGCTCGACCCGAGGGCCACTCTCCCCCCGGCACAAGCGACGAGAGACCCCGGAGCACCTGCCGGAGGAAGCAATTCTGGGTTAGGGTTGCACGCCTTGAAGGTCTCGAAGGGCCCCCAGGCACAAAGCCCGCTATCGCTAAGCCTTCAAACGACCAAGCGCTGCAAAATATAATGCCTCAATGCGGGAGACCATCTGCCCGACCGCAAAGTGCTCGAAAATATACGCAAGCCTCTGCTGCATTTCCGCCTGCGCCGCCTCGGGATTATCCAGCGCCTTTTGCATCGCAGTGCGTAGCGCCACCACGTCGCTTGCCGGCACCAGACCATGCGTCGTCGGCCCGTATATCTCCGGAATTCCACCCACGCGTGTCGAGATCACCGGCAAGCGCGCGGCGGCGGCCTCGAGTACGATATAGGGCAGGGACTCCGCCAGTGACGGCACCACTGCAATTCGCCCCTTGGCAAATGTAGGGCGCGCCGGCTGGGCGCCCAGCAGCCGCACGCGCTCGTTCAGGCCAAGCCGGTTGATCTGATCGGTCAGGGCATCCCTGGCGCCACCATCGCCCGCCATCACCAATGTTGCGCCCGCTCCGTCGCGGCGGCTCACCCCGGCGAGCGCCTCCACCAAAATGTGGATGCCCTTGAGGTCACGCAACTCGCCCACGAAAACGAAATCGGCAGTGTCCTCTCCTGGTGCTACCGGCTCGAATTCCTCCGGCTGCAGGCCATTATAGATGACCTCGGCAGGGCAGGTGGGCGCGCCGATCAGGCTGGCATAGGTCGTCTTGGCATATTGGCTTTCAAAGATGATTGCCGCCGTCTGGACCATCAGCCAGCGCTCAAGCAGGTGAAACACCCGTCCCGAAGCAGACGACTTGCTGAAATGCAGCACGCCGCCATGCGGCGTATAAAGCGCGACGCTCTTGCCGCCGCCCAGGCGCGCCAGGCGGGCATAAAAGCCTCCCTTGGCGCCATGGCCATGCAGTACGTCGATGTCGAGCGAGCGAGCGAGCTTGCGCACAGCCAGGGGGGTAACCAGATCGCCTTTGCCCAGCACACGCGGCATGGCATAGCGGTGAATGCCCAATTGGGCATGCGGCAGCAGGGCGGTCAGCCGGCTTTCGGTTTGTGCGTCATTGGCGAGGCTGTCGACGACAAGCCCCACCTCATGCCCGTGCGCAGCAAGCTCGCGCGTCAGGTCTGCGACGTGGCGGAACAGCCCGCCAACCGGCGACCGCATGACCTGCAGGATGCGAAGCTTGCCGGGCATTGCTTACTCCGTCAGAACCAGCGTTCCTGCACGACGATGGTGTCACCGGGGAAAATGGGGAAGTCGAGATCGACGCTGCCCTTGACCATCTGCTCGCCCTGGCGGCGATAGACGATGGCCTGGTCGCGGTCCGCAGTGTCGGAAAAGCCGCCCGCCACGCTGATGGCGGAGCGCACCGTCATGCCGTGCACATAGGGGAACTGTCCCGAATTGCCGACTTCACCCTGGATGAAGAAGGGGCGATACTCGGCGATCTCGACGGCAACGTCTGGGCTGCGCATATAGCCATTGGCGAGAGCCCCCGCCAGCCGCGACGCGGCCATCTTGGTGGTTGTGCCACGCACCTGAACCGGCCCGACCAGCGGAAACGCAATCGCGCCGCTGTCATCGACCCGATAGGTGTTGCTCAAGTCCTGGTCGCCATAGACGCTGACGCGAACCGTGTCCCCGGTATCGAGCTGGTAGGGCCCCTTGGTTTCGACCAGATAGGTCGCCGGGCGCGTGCTCGCGCAGGCGGCCAGCGGCAAGGTCAGGATGATCGTGAGAATCGGAAACCAGCGCATTGAAATCCCGCGCGTTTGAGAACGTGTGCAGTCTCTCCATCTATGGTTAATAATTCCCTTCCGTGACCGTTGTATTATTGCGCCCGCAACAGGGTTAACGGATTGCTTACCACGCCGCGGCATAAGTCTTCCAAGTAATCGAGGGAAGCCGATGTCATATGAGTCGCCATCCGTGCAGGACACGCGCATCGATATAGGGGCGCTGCTTGGGGCCGTGGTGCGGCGGCTGCCGCGCATCATACTGGTGACGCTGGCTCTGGTGGCGGCGGCGTACGTCCTGCTGATGTTCTCGCCGCGGCTCTATGAATCCACGGCATCGATTCTCGTCGAGCCGCGCGGCAATATCTATACGCGTGGCACCAACGAGCAGGCTCCCACGCTGTCCGGCAACGAGGCCGGTGTCGTTTCCAGCCAGATCGAGCTTATCAAGTCGCGCGATACCCTGTTGCGGGTGATCGACCGGCTCGACCTGCGCTCGGTGTCCGAGTTCAACGGTTCCGGCGATGGTGGCTTTTCGCCTCTCGGCGTACTCAGCCAGATACTGGGCAGGAAGGCCGCGCCCGTCAGCATCGATGAGATCGTCCTCAATAATCTCTATGACGCCATGACGGTTTCGCAGGCGCGCGATTCCCGCATTGTCTCCGTCGTTGTCAGCTCTACCGATCCTCAGCGCGCCGCCGAGATCGCCAACGCCGTCGCCAATGCCCACGTCACCCGCCGCGCAGAGCTGTCGCTTTCCGACACCGCCACAGCCTCGGGTTGGCTGGGTACCGAAATCGAACGGCTGCGCGTCGTGGTCAACGAGGCGGAAACTGCCGTTGCCAATTTCAAGGTCAACAATGACCTCTTTATCGGCTCCAGCAATACCAGCCTGCCCGATCAGCAGATGTCCACCATCGCCTCGCAGATCAGCGCCGCCCAGGAGCGCCAGAACTCTGCGGCTTCTCGCGCGGCCCTGATCCGGGGCATGCTCGAGCGCGGACAATCGATCGAGAGCGTTCCTGATGTGCGCAACTCGGCTGTGATCCAGCGGCTGGGCGAAGACAAGGCACGCCTCCAGGGCGAGAGGGCCCAGCGTTCGGCCACGCTGCTGGCGAACCATCCGACAATCCGCGCCCTCAACGCCCAGATCGCCGAGCTCGATAACCAGATCGCCATCGAAGGCCGCCGCGTCGCCGATGCCCTGGATGCCGAGGCGCAGATCGAGGCCGATCTGCAGGTTTCGCTGCAGGCCAATCTGTCCGACGCCAAGACCACGGCCTCCACGGCAACGCAGGACACTGTGACGCTTGATGGCCTTGAGCGCGAAGCCAAGGCGCAGCGGGACCTGCTCGAAGGCTATCTGCAGCGCTACAACGAAGCTTTCTCCCGCACCGAAACCAATTCGGCGCTGCCGGACGTGCGCGTCGTCAGCGTTGCCGCGCCATCGGTGTCACCCGCGTCCCCCAAGGTCCAGCTGGTGTTGGTGGCCGTGGGCATTGTTTCGATTATGCTCCAGATCGGTCTGATCGCCTTCTCCGAATTGATATCCGGACGTGCCATCGTCACCGCGCGCCAGCCCGAGCGGCCGCAGGATGAACTGGACGAAGTGCCCTTCCTCGAAGAAGAGCTCGAACCCGATCAGCGCTGGGAAGAACCTGCCGTCGAAGCCTCCGTGGCCGAAGAACTTCCTGAACCCAGCTTTGCCGAGCCGGTGATTTTAGCGCCTGTCGTCGACCTGGCTGAATCCCGCTCGCAAGACGAGATGGATATAATCCCGGGCGAAGACTTCGACGCTTCGGATGCACCGGTGCAGTCCTCCCACGTTCAGCCCATTCCGGTGGCGCCGATCGAGGGCGAGACCGGATTGACCACAATGGCCGAACTGTCTTCAGACCTCGTCTATGGCCGCACCCATCTGCTGGTCCTGGCGGCGCACAGCGCCAGCGCCGATTGCGAAGAAGTGGCGGAAGAGCTGATCGGCGAGGCGCTGTCGCGCGGCCTCAGCGTCGCGCTTGTGGATGCGGGCAGCGGCCGGATCGGCGAAGAGCCCGGGCTGAGCGATCTTGGCGCCGGTCGGGCGAGCTTTGGCGATGTGGTGCAGAAATCCGCCGACAACAGCTTTGCCGAAATCGCCTGGGGTCAGCTTGACGCGATACCGGCGGATTCGGACAAGCCACTCACCCTCGTCCAGGCCCTGAGCGACATCTACGAGGTCGTCATCGTGCTGACCGGTGAAGTCGGCTCCAACTCGACACTGCCGATGTTCGAAGGGCTGGACAGCCGCCTAGTGCTTGTTGCTGGCGACAGCGATGATTTCGGGGCAGTGTCCGCCTGCCGTGAGCAGTTGCGCGGCCTTGGCTACAAACACGTCGATATCGCAGCCGTTCCCGCCCGCGTAGCGGCCTGAGGCCGTCATGTCGCTGAAATACACTGCCATAAGGGCCATGTTCGAGGCCCTTTGGCTTTCGCGCCTGCCGGGCCTCGTTCGCGCCTTGTCCAAGTCGCGCGGTGTCATCTTTACGCTGCATCGCGTCCTGCCCGATGATCCCGAGGACTTTGCGCCCAACGCCATCCTTCAGGTGAAACCCGACTTCCTCGAATACGTCATCGAGCGCCTGCGGGATCTGGGTATCGATATCGTTTCGCTCGATGAAGCGCTGGAGCGGCTCGCCGCGCCGGGCAAGGGCAAGCCTTTCGTCGTCCTGACCTTCGACGATGCCTATAAGGACAATCTCGAATACGCTCTGCCAATCCTGCACCGGCAGGAGGCGCCGTTCACGCTCTACGTTCCCACCGCTCTCGTGGATGGGGTAGGGGAGCTGTGGTGGCAGGCCATCGAGGACATCATCACCCACCAGCAGGCGATCGCCCTGACGACCAACGGCGAGAAAGACTACGTCGAAACGCTGACTGTGGCGGAGAAAACCGACGCCTTCAACACGCTCTACTGGCAGATGCGCAAGATGCCGGAGGCCGATCGCGTTCAGCTGGTCCGCAGCTTCGCCGCTGCCTATGGCTACGATCTCGAAAAGCAGTGCCGCGATCTGATCATGGACTGGCAGCAAGTGCGCCTCTTTGCCGAAGATCCGCTGTGCACAATCGGAGCACACACCGTGCATCACTACGAATTATCGAAGCTGTCCCCGGAGCATGCTCGCAGCGAAATGAAGCAATCCGCTGATGTGCTTGTGGCCCAGCTTGGCGAGCGGCCGGCCCATTTCTCCTACCCGCTGGGCGGTCCACTATCGGCCGGCGAGCGCGAATTCGCCCTGGCACGGGAGCTTGGTTTCAAGTCCGCCGTCACCACAAGGCCGGGCGGGCTCTACCCACACCACGCCGCCAATCCGCACGCTCTGCCGCGCGTTTCCCTCAACGGATTGTTTCAGTCCCGCCGCTATGTCGATGTTTTTGCTAGCGGTGCGATCTTCTCGGCCATGGGCAAGCTCACCGGCTGAGTGCGCTATTCCGGCTTGGCCATCCAGCGGATAATCCACATCGCGGGGAACAGCCACCCCATCCCCGCCACCACGAAATAAGGCAGCAGCACCCAAGGCGGCAGGCCCGCGGGCAGAGCCAGGTAAACTGAGGTGAACACCGACACCCAAGCCATGATCGAGCCCAGGATCAGGAAAACACCAATCAACTTGCGGTTACGCTGTGTCATGTGCGGCAACGGGTCTATTGCGGGATAAGGTAAGCGGGCATACCACTCCCCGTCGCCGACCGACACCAGGAAACTGCCGTGACTATCGCCCAAAACGCCGCACTCAGCCAGATCAGCTACGCCACCGACCGGCTTCGCCCCGTCCGCATCTGGCTTTATGCCCTCGCGGCTATGGTGCTCGTGATGGTGATGGTCGGCGGCATGACGCGCCTCACCGGGTCCGGCCTGTCGATCACCACCTGGAAGCCCGTTTCTGGCATCATTCCGCCCCTTTCCCAGGCCGACTGGATTGCCGAATTCGAGGGCTACAAACTCATTCCGCAGTATGAAGTGTACAACCACTGGATGACCCTTGAGGACTTCAAGGGCATTTTCTGGTGGGAATGGGGACACCGCTTCCTGGGCCGCATGATCGGCTTTGCGTTCGCGATTCCCTTCCTCGTATTTCTGTTCCAGCGCCGCCTGTCGCGCGACATGGCCCTGCCGCTGGTGGGCCTGTTCGTGCTGGGTGGCTTTCAGGGGGCACTTGGCTGGTGGATGGTTTCCTCCGGCCTTACCGAGCTGACATCGGTTTCACAATATCGCCTTGCCGCGCACCTGACCGCAGCGCTGCTGCTGCTGCTGGCGCTCGTCTGGGTTGCCCGCCGGATGCGGCCTGATCGCACCGAAGGGCAGGTGACCAAGGGCAATATCTCGTCCGTTACCATCCTGCTGTTGTTGCTGGTGCTGCAGGTCGCGGCCGGCGCCTTCGTAGCCGGGCTCGACGCGGGCATGGGTTTCAACACCTGGCCGCTGATGGAAGGCAAGTTCATCCCCGACGGGCTGGGCGCCTACGAGCCCACCTGGCGCAGTCTCTTCGAACACGGCCTAACGGTGCAGTTCAATCACCGCATGCTCGCGTATATCATCACCATCGTGACCTTCGTGATGCTGTTCCGCCAGATTCGTGGGGCAGGGCTGGGGGGCGTGCACCGCTGGATGGGCGTCATCGCCGTGCTGGTGGTCGGCCAGGTAACGCTGGGCATCGCGACGCTGCTGTCCATGATCAACATAGACCTCGCCGTCGGCCATCAGGGGCTCGCCTTCATCCTGGCCTCCGCCATCTGCGCCTACCTGGCTGATATGACGAAGACAAACGCACTTGGAATTACGGTAAAATAATACCGTATGGATAAGTGTTTGTTTTTGCTGGATAAAATACAGCCACTTGACGGGGTCGAGAATCCCTCATACACGACCGTTCGAACATGCCGCTTTCTCCTCCGATGAAGCTGGCAAGCCCCAAGAATTTTAGGGAATTCTAGCATGAGCACTTACTCGGCAAAACCGAGCGAGATCGAAAAGAAGTGGGTCCTGATCGACGCCGAAGGGCTGGTCGTGGGTCGCGTTGCTTCGATCATTGCCAGCCGCCTGCGCGGCAAGCACAAGCCAACTTTCACGCCTCACATGGACATGGGCGACAACATCGTTGTCATCAATGCCGACAAGGTGAAGCTGACCGGCCGCAAGCTGGACCAGCACAAGTTCTACTGGCACACCGGTTTCCCCGGCGGCATCAAGGACCGTACCGCACGCGAACTGCTGGAAGGTCGTTTCCCCGAGCGCGTACTCGAGAACGCTGTCCGCCGCATGATGCCTGGCGGCCCGCTGACCCGTGCCCAGCTCAAGAACCTCCGCGTCTACTCCGGCGCTGAGCATCCTCACGAAGCGCAGAACCCAGCCAAGCTGGACGTTGCTGCGATGAACCCCAAGAATGCGCGGGTGAAGTAATATGGCTGAAACCATCAACTCCCTCGAAGACCTCGGCACCTCCACCGTCGCTCCGGCCGTCAACACCGCTCCGGTGCACGTCCAGAAGCTCGACGCCCAGGGCCGCGCCTACGCAACCGGCAAGCGCAAGAACGCCGTTGCCCGCGTCTGGATCAAGCCAGGCAAGGGCACAGTGACCGTGAACGGCCGCGAATTCGCGACCTACTTCGCGCGTCCCGTTCTGCAGCTGATCGTCAAGCAGCCTATCGTCGCGACCGAACGCACCGACCAGTACGACGTTGTCGTCACTGTTGCCGGTGGTGGTCTGTCCGGCCAGGCCGGTGCCGTCCGTCACGGCATCTCCAAGGCGCTGAACTTCTTCGAGCCAGCCCTGCGTCCTGTCCTCAAGAAGGGTGGTTTCCTCACCCGCGACAGCCGCGTCGTCGAGCGCAAGAAGTACGGCAAGGCTAAGGCCCGCAAGTCCTTCCAGTTCTCCAAGCGCTAAGCTCTGGATCACGATTTTTGCAAAGGGCCAGGAAACTGGCCCTTTTCTTTTTGCTCCGCCGCACAGATGAGAAGGGGTTGCGATTGGCGCCCCAAGACCAATCTAGAGTTTCATGCAGCTCCTGATCACCCGCTTCCACCTGCTGGTATTGGCCGTCACCATCGCTATTACCGGCGTCGCCTTCCTGCGCGTTCCCGCCGAATACGCCTATCCGGCTCATTGGAGCGGCAGCAGCGCAGACTGGCTCTGGCACCGTGATCTGGCATTGCCCGTTGCGGTGCTCCTGCAGGCCCTGTTGCTGACCGCGTTCTTTCTTCTGGGCCGGGCCCTCACCAAGAACCAATTCGCCAAATCGCAGCATATTCTCGATCCGGTATTGACCCTGCTGATGCTGGTCGTCGCCGCCTCCCAGCTTGGATTGCTGCTGACCGGCATCGGCTCGGATCTGGATTTCATCCGGGTGACCGGCTTCGGGCTCGGCGCGGCCCTGTTCGTGCTGGGCATTGTGCTGTTTGAAGCCGAGCGCCACACTTATGCCGGCCTGCGCATGCCTTGGCCGGTGCCGGGGGACCGCGCCTGGAAGCTTGTGCATCGGGCAGGTGGTCTTGGCTATGGCCTGGCTGGTGCGAGCCTTGTGGCGCTGGCCTGGTTCGACGTCGGAATGGGGTTGCTTACCATTGCCTTTGCCATCGCACTTTTTGTGCCGGCGATCCTGGCCGGCTTCGCAACCCTGGCGACCCGCAGTCCTTCGACAGCATAGCTATTGCCCGGAACTGTATT
The DNA here is from genome assembly GCF_003056355.1 of Devosia naphthalenivorans. Classification (GTDB taxonomy): domain Bacteria; phylum Pseudomonadota; class Alphaproteobacteria; order Rhizobiales; family Devosiaceae; genus Devosia; species Devosia naphthalenivorans. The sequence continues at coordinate 61,472 of NZ_PYVW01000003.1, read as the reverse complement.
AAGCCGCAGAAAATTTTTCTAGAGCTCCGTGACAACGCAATTCCGTACGCAGAGAATTCCGCCGGCTCGGCGTAGATTGTGGGTAATTTCGAGGCACTTCGCTTGAATTAAAGGCGTGGGCCTCCCATTCACAGGTACGACATGTCTCCCACCACGATTTCTCCTGCTCGGGTCTCAAGGGCGCCCAAGCCATTCTATCGCAGCTTTGGCTTCCAGGTGCTGGCTGCCATGGTCATCGGCCTTGTCCTCGGCTACATCGCGCGCCAGATGGGCCCCGATGCCGCTGGCAGCGCCAACTGGCTGACCCAGACGCTGTCAACCGTCGGCTCCACCTTCGTTTCGCTGCTGCGGGCACTGGTGCCGGTGCTTGTCTTCACCGCAATCGTTGCTTCCATCGCCAATTTGCGCGAGCTCAACAATGCCGCCAAGCTGGTCTGGCAGACCCTGTTGTGGTTCGCCATCACGGCACTCATCGCCGTTGCCATCGGCATCACGCTTGGCCTGGTCATCCAGCCCGGCATTCACACCGCCGTTGCTGAAACCGCAGCCAAGGCGCCATCGTCCACTGGCTCCTGGCTCGATTTCCTCAAGGGCATCATCCCGGCAAACGTGTTGGGCCTGCAGGCTTCCACGCGGCTGACTGATGGTTCGGCCAGCACCAGCCTCAACTTCAACGTGCTGCAGATCCTCGTCGTATCCATCGCGGTGGGCGTCGCCGCCCTGCGCGTCGGACCGGCTGCCGATCCGTTCCTGGCGTTCAACCGCTCCTTCCTCAAGATCGTGCACAAGATGCTGTGGTGGGTCATTCGCCTGACCCCGATCGGCACCATCGGCCTCCTCGGCAACGCCGTTGCCGTTTATGGCTGGGATGCACTGGCCCAATTGGGCTGGTTCTCGGCCGCTATCTATATCGGGCTGGCGCTCGTGCTGTTCGTTGTCTACCCGGTGCTGCTGCAGGCCCATGGGCTCAACCCCATCCGTTACTTCCAGAGCGCATGGCCTGCCATCCAGCTTGCGTTCGTCTCGCGCTCATCCATCGGCACTTTGCCGCTGACCGAGCGCGTCACCGAGCAGAACCTTGGCGTACCGCGTGAATACGCAGCCTTCGCGGTGCCGCTTGGCGCCACCACCAAGATGGACGGTTGCGCGGCGATCTACCCGGCAATTTCCGCGATCTTCGTGGCGCAGTTCTTCGGCATCCAGCTTGGCCTGCAGGAATACCTGCTGATCGTCTTCGTGTCGGTCATCGGCTCCGCTGCCACCGCCGGCCTGACGGGCGCTACCGTCATGCTGACGCTGACGCTCTCCACGCTTGGCCTGCCGCTCGAAGGCGTGGGCCTGCTACTGGCGGTCGATCCGATCCTCGACATGGGCCGCACGGCGGTCAACGTCGCCGGCCAGGCGCTGGTCCCCACCATCGTGGCAAAGCGCCAGGGCATCCTTGACCAGGCGGTCTATGATCGTGGCGAAAGCATCGAGGCACTCGATGTGAAGGACGCAGTGCCGGCCTGAATAAAGCTGCTGACACGGCCTGTCAGTATCGGGCTCTAGCAGCAGAGGGGCGGACGGTGTTCCGCCCCTTTCCTCGTTCTGGAGATATCCGATGATTGACCACGTTGGCCTGCGCAGCAAGCAATTCGACGTCCTGGTGGCCTTTTATCAGGCGGCTCTTGGCCCGCTCGGCTACAAGATAATGATGCAGTTCGAAGGTGTCGTTGGGCTTGGTAGCGAGCAGCCAGACCTATGGATCAGCGAGGCTGGCGATAGCCCGTGCGGGCAAATTCACCTCGCCTTTGTAGCCGGTGATCGTGCCGCCGTTGACGGCGCCTATGCCGCGGCGGTGGCGAACGGGGCCACCGACAATGGCGCTCCGGGCCTGCGTCCGCACTACACGCCCACCTACTATGCCGCCTTCGTCATCGATCCGGACGGCAATAATCTTGAGTACGTCTGCCACAACGGGTGATGGGGCTGGGCGTATCGATCCTCGCGCGCACCGCCTCTGGCAACATCAGCCCTCGTGGTGAGCCTCAAACCACGGGGGGCATACCGTTACCCGACGAGCTTCAAAGCCGGCTTTACCTTGCGGATCTTCTTTTCCTTGGGAATGCGCGGCACGTAGTTTGCCATCACGCGCTCGATCACCTTGATCGCTCGATCCGTTCCGTCTTCGCCATGCAACTGCTCGGCAATCTCACCAGCATTGCGGCGATAGTTCGGATTGGCGGAGAGGTCCGCCAGCGCCCCGGCGAGAATCTCGGAGGTGAGCTTGCGCAGCCGCACGGGCTTGGGCCCGCAGCCCAACTCGAACACGCGCCGTCCCCAATAAGGCTGGTCCACCGTCTGCGGCACCACGAAGGTCGGGCGGCCCAGATGGAGCCCCGCCGAAGTCGTGCCGGCGCCGCCATGGTGAACCACCGCCGAAACATATTTGAACAGCTTGTCGTGCGGCGCTTTTTCGATGGCGAAAATGGTGTCGGGCAGGTCTTTCGGATTGATCCCGCCCCAGCCGCGCGCGACCACGGCACGGCCGCCCCACATGGCGACGGCCTCCTTGAGGATGCGCGTATTGCGCTCTGCGCCGAATGGCATCGAGCCAAAGCCGATATAGACTGGCGCTTCGCCTTCGGAGAGGAACTTCTGGAACTCGCGTGATGGCTGCCAGTCCGTGCGATCCTTGAGCTGCCAATAACCTGTGACAATCGCGCTCTTGGGCCAATCGCGCGGGCGCGGTGAAACCACCGGCGAATACGCGTAGAGTGTCGTCAGCGAAGTGCCGTCCGTATTGCGGAAGAAGCCACCCTTCTTGCGAGCATCCAGCCCCATCAATTCGCGGCGCAGCTTGTTGCGGGGCAGATTGTAATAGATCTGCTGCACGGTCATCGCCGTATAGGTCAGCTTGTTGAACGCCGGTCCAAAATCCGCGCCGTAATAGATGCAGAGCGGGAATTCGCTGGTGGAATTGAGCGGTTGCAGCGCCACCATGATGGCCGGAATATGCAGCGCTTCGGCAATATCGATGCCGAAGCTCGTGTTCATGTTGAGAATCAGCATGTCCGCGCCCTGGCACATGTTCCAAGCGTGGCGGGCTGCTGTATCAACGATTTGTTGACCCTGCCGCAATAGGGAAGGGCCGTTGATGAGCATGGATTGGCTCATCGCATTCTCGAACCGTTGCTGGGTCAGGAAGCTCTGGATCGAGGGGCCGAGCGTGTGAAACTCGATGCCGTAACCTTCTACCATGTCCTGGAATTCTTCCGATGCGCCAAGGACAACCGAGTAACCGCGGTCCTTCAGGGCAATGGCAAGAGCCAGATAGGGTTGAACGTCGCCTTGCGTGCCGATCGTGACGAGGGCAATGCGCTTCAAAGTTTAAACCTCACTTACGCCGTTCTGATCACGAAGGTTGGCGTCCTTCGGACCATTTACAATACCACTGCCAGGTTTTATGAACGGCCTAATCGTTAGCTGGTTTCCATACAAAATACGCTTCTGAAGGGCAAGAGACATGCCGTCGCTGTACACATTTGCATTGGTTGGAGCCTCGCTCGCCGGCAATTTGGTGTCTGCAGTTTCCTTCGCGGTGGCGCGGGCGAACGCCCGCTAGCTCTTCCCGATGGCCCCAATGGGGCGGGGAAGAGCCGAACATCGATGTAGCGCCCAATTGCCGGCGCTTAACCCGTTCACAACCATAATTCCGCGATAATCGACGCCTCAAAAGAGAGGCTTGGCGCTTCGGACTAAGCGCGTCGTGGTCCAGTTCAGGTCCTCAGAGGACCACCGAGGAAAACATGAGCGAAGAATTCCATCGCATCCGCCGCCTGCCACCCTACGTGTTTGCCCATATTGACCCGATCAAGGCCAAGGCCCGCGCTGAAGGTGTCGATGTCATCGATTTGGGCATGGGCAATCCGGACATGCCGACACCCGCCCATATCGTGGAAAAGCTGCAGGAAACCGTCAAGGATCCGCGCACCCACCGTTATTCCACCTCGCGCGGCATTCCTGGCCTGCGCAAGGCCCAGGCCAGCTATTACGGCCGCCGGTTCGGCGTTAAGCTCAACCCCGATACGCAAGTCGTGGCGACCCTTGGGTCCAAGGAAGGCTTCGCCAACATGGCTTCAGCCATCACTGCGCCGGGCGATGTGGTGCTGGTGCCCAACCCGACTTATCCGATCCACTCCTTCGGCTTCATCATGTCCGGCGGCGTCGTGCGCTCCATGCCGGCCGATCCGAACGAAGATTTCATGCGCTCGCTCGATCGCGCCGTCCGGCACTCGATCCCCAAGCCGATCGCGCTGGTTCTCAACTACCCCGCCAACCCGACCGCCTACACAGCCGACCTCGATTTCTACACCGAGGTCGTCAAGTACTGTAAGGCCAACGACATCTTCATCCTGTCCGATCTCGCCTATTCCGAGATCTATTTCGACGAGGATGCGCCACCACCATCCGTGCTCCAGGTGCCCGGCGCCATCGACATCACTGTCGAATTCACCTCCATGTCCAAGACCTATTCCATGCCCGGCTGGCGCGTCGGCTTTGCCGTGGGCAATGAACGGCTGATCGCGGCCTTGGCGCGCGTCAAATCCTATCTGGACTACGGCGCCTTCACCCCCATCCAGGTTGCCGCAACGGCCGCGCTCAATGGCCGTGACGATGTGATCGAGGAAGTCCGCAAGGTCTACAAGTGCCGCCGCGACGTGATGGTGGAGAGCTTTGCCCGCTCTGGCTGGGACATTCCGGTGCCCAGGGCCACCATGTTTGCCTGGGCGCCCATTCCGGCGCAATTCGCCCATCTCGGCTCGCTGGAATTTGCCAAGCTGCTGATCAAGGAAACCGGTGTTGGTGTCGCCCCCGGCGTGGGCTTCGGCGAATATGGCGATCAATATATTCGCCTCGCTTTTGTCGAAAACGAACAGCGCATCCGCCAGGCCGCCCGCAACATCAAGAAACTGCTCGGCTCCAAGAGTGGGGCGGGGAACGTAGTCCCGCTCGCCGGCTAAGCTGCCCGCTTCCACCAAAAACAATACCCCGGTTCGTTCCGGGGTATTTGCGTTTCTACTCGGCCAGTTCCTTGCGTGTCGCCATCGCAGTGTGTCGCGCTAGTGCCGCGATATCCTCAGCGAACTTCAGCGCGCCCTCGTCGGTATGCTCCGACCAGTGGCCGAACTTGTGCAGCATGGGTACGAATTTGCTGAGCTCCCCAGCGTCCCATCCGCTCAGAAAATCACCCATGATAAGCAGCTTGTATGCCCGCACTGCATCGATCACCGCTTCTCCAGCAGATGTCAGTTCGATGATCGTGCGCCGCGCATCCGCTTGGCTCGCTGCCCTCCTGGCATATCCCGCATCGACCAGTTCGCTCACAAGGCGGCTGGCGCGGGAGGGATCGATCCCCAGCCGCTCGGCAACGCTCGCCACCATGGTTTCCCCGCCAGCCTTGTCGCCAAACTCGTCGACAGGCGCACGAATCGAAACCAGTACGTCTAGCTGCGCCAGATCCAGGTCGATCTTGAGGTCCTGGAGCGCGCGGTGACCCAGCTCGCGCCGCATGGCCCGGCGCCGCCAATTTTGCAGCAGCGCATCGATAGCGACAGCCGCCTCGGCAGTCTGGGGCGCAATTCCGGCTTTATGAAGCAGGGCGCTGATAGCGGTTTCGCCGCCGGAATGGGGCATGGCTGTTATCCTGAAATTGCGTGCGTAGAGCAATTGCGTGCTGTTGACATGCAAATGTGTCCGACACATATATGGTGCGAAACAATATACCGCAAGCGCGCATTCTGTTCACGCTGCCTGCTGGTCAAAGGATTCTCCCATGCCTGCAACGACCCAATCCGCTGATGCGCCAGAGGCGCAATCGGTGGGCCTCATCATCGGCGCTGTCGCCGTCACCCTGTTGCTGGCCTCGCTCGGCCAGACCATCGTGTCCACGGCACTGCCCACCATCGTCAGCGAACTCGGCGGGCTCGACCACCTGACCTGGGTCGTAATCGCTTATCTTCTCAGTTCGACGGTCGTCGCCCCGATTTATGGCAAGCTGGGCGACCTTTATGGCCGCAAGATCGTGCTGCAGACCGCCATCGTGATCTTCCTCGGCGGTGCTTTGCTATCGGCCTTCGCCAACTCGATGACCTTCCTGATCATCGCGCGCGCCGTGCAAGGTCTGGGAGGCGGTGGCCTCATGGTCGTCGCGATGACGGTGGTAGCCGACATCATTCCTCCGCGGCAACGCGGCAAGATCCAGGGTATTTTCGGGGCCGTGTTCGGCGTGTCCACCGTGGTTGGACCATTGCTCGGTGGCTTTATCGTCGAGCATCTCAGCTGGCAGTGGATTTTCCTGATCAATCTGCCGCTCGGCGTACTCGCTCTGGTGGTGATCGGCTTCGCGCTCAAGCCCAAGCCGGACCGTGTCGCGCACAAGATCGACTATATGGGCTTCGTGCTGCTCACCTCGACCCTTTCGGCCTTCGTCCTCGCTACCAGTCTTGGCGGCAATACCTTCCCGTGGCTATCGGCGCAGATCATCGGCCTGGTTGTCCTTGCGGCCGCTGCACTTGCGGCGTTCATCTGGGTTGAACACCGCGCCGAAGAACCGGTGCTGCCGCTGCAACTGTTCCGCAACAATGTGTTCCTGGTGTCCAACGCCGTGGGGTTTCTGGTCGGCATGGCGATGTTCGGCTCGATCACCTTCCTGCCGATGTTCCTGCAAATCGCCAAGGGTGTGTCGCCCACGGCGTCGGCCATGCAATTAGTGCCCATGATGGTGGGCCTGATCGGCGCATCGACGCTCTCGGGCTTCATCATGAGCAAGACCGGCCGTTACAAGATCCTGCCCACTATCTCCACTGCGCTGCTAACGGTGGCTCTGGTTATGCTGGGTACCATGCAACTGGGCACGCCTGATTGGCAGGTCAGCATCTATATGCTGTTCGTGGGCATCGGCATTGGGCCGGTCAACAGCGTTGGCGTCACCGCGACCCAGAATGCGGTCTCGCAGTCTCTGGTCGGCGTCGCCACGGCGGGCAACACGCTGTTCCGCCAGATCGGCGGCTCCATCGGCGTGTCCGTGTTCGGGGCGATCTTCTCTGCCGGCATAGCCGCCCGCATCGGCGAGGCCCTGCCGGAGGGCAGCGGGGCCTTCAATGCCCAGGCCATTGCAGCACTCCCTGACTCGGTGCGTGACCAGGTTCTGGAAGGTTTCACCGCCTCTCTGCACCCGGTCTTTCTCACCGCAGCCGCAGCCGCACTGCTTGCCTTCGGCCTCAGCTTCCTGCTCCGCGAAATCCCGCTCGCCACCACGCTCCGCAAGGAGCCACAGGCCGAGATCGACGGCGAGGAGCAGGGGGCCGCCGCCGCCTCAGGCGCGCCTATTGCGGTTTTGAGGTAGGGTCTCGCGCTCCTGGCCTTGAGACCTCATGGTGAGCCTGTCGAACCACGAGAGCCTGCCCCGGGCCTGACCCAGGGTCGAGCGAGTGGGGGCTTGGGTGCCACAACCTCGTCCTTCGACAAGCTCAGGATGAGGTCTACTTGGTGCATCCCAATTCTATGCGACTTGCGCTAGGGTTGCTTTACCCGAGGAGCGCGCCCCAGGCAGGGTTCCATTCCACGCCATCATCCAGATCCACAACCACCCGGTCGGCGTCAAGATGATCGAGCAGGAATTGCGCATAGGGCAGTGCCTGGCCGGGTGCGTCGGGGTCTGATCGCGTGGGGTTGAAGGTGCGCAGTCCAGGTTGCGGCAGGAGCCAGCTCACCACGCAGCGCCACCCCTCGGGCAGTTCGGATATTTTCGCCAGAACGACGTTATCGAGGGGCTCGTTGACGGCGGCGCGGTAATAATCAGGCACTGCAACTTACTCTGGTTCGCGCGTAGCTACGAACCGGAGTCCGAAAAGTTTCACGGCCTAGTGATGCAAACGGGGACCATCGGTTTTGCCTTCGGGACACTTCACCTTCCAGGCGCGTCAGCCTATATATCTCCTGCGCATGGACGACCTTGCGGCTTTCATCCACATCGGCTGGGACGACCCACCACAAGGAGAATTCCATGGCATGGGTTTATCTCGCTATTGCCGGCTTGTTCGAAATGGGCTGGGCTATCGGCCTCAAATATACCGAAGGGTTCACCCGACCAGTTCCGACTGTACTGACAGTCATCGCGATGATCATCAGCGTGATCCTGCTGGGCCTTGCGCTGCGTGATTTGCCTGTTGGCACCGGCTACGCCGTTTGGACGGGCATCGGGACAGTCGGCACGGCACTCCTCGGCATGTATCTGTTCGGTGATCCCGCAACGGCCGGGCGCCTCGCCTGCATCGGCCTTATCGTCGCCGGCATCGCGGGTCTCAAGATTCTTTCCTGAATAATATCCAGGTTTGTCAGCAGCTTGTCTGGCAAACCTGAATCTTCTTGGGAGCAATGCCGCCCGCCGTTGGTGTGGCAAAAAAGCATGGGTTCCACCTCTCTGCGCCCGCTCGCCAAATTGTTAATGGTGAAATCCGGCTCGGCTGCTAGATTCCGGTTCATGTAACCCGCCGAACCGCGTCACCGGCCCCCAGAATTCATTGGAGAGCAATAGTGCCCTTGCGCTGGCAGGAAGTGGCTGTGCCACTATTCGTTATCATAGCCCTTCTGGTGCTCAAGCACGTTCCCTGGACGGAAAGCCTGCCCTTGGCGAGAGCCGCCGGCGTCGTTGCATTTGGCTACGCCGCCTTCCTGGCCCTGCGCCTGATCCAGGGCGAGGAAGCCGTGCAGATCGACGGCTGGTCCGAACTGCGGCCGTCCATGGTTGAATATTTCGCCTGCTACGGTGCCGCTGCCCTCTCGGTCGTGCTGATGTCCGCAGTGATTTTCATCGGGGGCACCAAGCATGTCGAGCCGACCCAGATGATCGCCACCTTTACCGCATCGCTCCTGCTCGGCGCGGGCGCCTTCGGCATCGGCCTGTGCGGCCTCTTCACCAAGGTGCGCTGGAACAACACCATCCTTGAGCATAGAACCGCGTTCGGTCGCGAGACCCGTCTCGCATGGTCCGACGTTCGCTCGGTTCGCCCGAACTGGCGCGGCATCACAATCGCCACGCAGGGCGCCGAGAAGGTGACCTTCTCGCAGTTCCACTCCGGCGCTGCCCAACTGGCCATCCACGCTACCAACCGCGCGCGCCGCAACGCCGAGACTTCAACCAAGGCGTTCGCTACGCTGTAGATCCGACGTGGGTTTGGGAGCATGATCCGCCCACCACCGCATCCCACCACCGCGCGTAACCCTCGGGCCTGACCCGAGGGTTCAGTACTTTTCTGTTGGCTCGATAAGGCAGTACCCTTGGAGCAAGCCCAAGGTTGACGATCCAGCATGTGCTGTCATCCCGAAGTCGCCCCCATCGCCCGCATGAATGTCAGCCATCACGCCAATTCGTTTGAGTGGCGGCCTTGGCTCCGATAGTCTTGGCCCATGAACAAGCCCGTCGTCCTGCGCACAGTCCGCTCCGTTTGTCCGCATGATTGTCCCTCCGCGTGTGCGCTGGATGTCGACATCATTGACGAACGCACCATTGGCCGCGTGCGGGGTGCTAAGGACGATCCCTATACGGCCGGCGTCATCTGCGAGAAGGTCGCCCGCTATGCAGAGCGTGTGCACCATCCCGACCGCCTGACCCAGCCGCTGCGACGCTCCGGCCCCAAAGGCTCGGGCCTATTCGTCCCCATCAGCTGGGACGAAGCCCTCGACGAGATCGCTGCCCGCTTCAAAGAGATTGAGGCTGAGCACGGCGCCGAAGCCATCTGGCCCTATTACTATGCAGGCACCATGGGCCATGTGCAGCGCGATGGGATCGATCGCCTGCGCGCCGCCATGGGATATTCCCGGCAATACGAGACGATCTGCACCGGCACCTCCTGGCCGGGCTACATCGCCGGCACCGGCATGCTCGGCGGCGTCAATCCCGAGCAGATGGCTGAAAGCGATTGCGTCGTGATCTGGGGTACCAATGCGGTGCACACTCAGGTCAACGTCATGACCCACGCCATGCGCGCCCGAAAGGAGCGCGGCGCCAAGATCGTCGTCATCGACATCTACGAAACCGCCACCATGGCGCAGGCCGATATGGGCCTCATCCTGCGTCCCGGCACCGATGGAGCGCTTGCCGTCGCCGTTATGCACGTGCTGCTGCGCGATGGTCTGGCCGACCGCGCCTATATGGCGAGGTATACCGATTTCGGCCCCGAGTTCGAAGCGCATCTTGCCAGCCGCACCCCCGAATGGGCTGCCGAAATCACCGGCCTCACGGTCGAGCAGATCACCGCCTTCGCTCATCTGGTCGGCACCACGCCGCGCTCTTATTTCCGGCTGGGGTATGGCTTTACGCGTCAGCGTAATGGCTCCACCGCCATTCACGCCGCCTTGTGCATCCCAGCCATGACCGGCGCCTGGCAGCATCGCGGCGGCGGTGCTTTCCACTCCAACTCGGGCACCTGGGCGCTCGACAAGTCGCGTATCGTCGGCAACGCCCTCCAAAAGGGCGATCCGCGCTGGCTCGACATGTCCGAGATCGGCCCGGTCCTGACCGGCGATGCCAATGCCCTCAAGGGTGGTGGGCCCGTCAAGGCGATGATCATCCAGAACACCAATCCGGCAGCGGTCGCGCCGGACCAGACGCTGACCCATCGCGGTTTCGCGCGCGAGGACCTGTTCCTCGTCGTCCATGAGCAATTCATGACCGAAACGGCCGAGTTCGCCGATATCGTCCTGCCGGCAACCATGTTCCTGGAGCACAACGATTATTACACACGCGGCGGCCACACCCGCGTCCTCTATGGCCCCGCCGTTATCCAGCGCCCCGGCCAGACTTGGTCTAACCACGAAGTCATCAACGCCCTGGCTCTGCGCCTCGGGCTCGAAGACGATATTTTCAAGACCCGCGATCGCGAGGTAGTGGCCGAAACCTTCCGCCGCTCGAACTATCCGCCGATCGAGGAGGTGGAAAAGACCGGCTTCGTGGACCGCGAACGGCCCGACCACATTGCCCGCTTTGCGGACGGCTTCGCCTGGCCTGACAAACGCTTCCGCTTCCAGCCCGATTGGCAGACGGTCGCCGACAAGAAGGGCTATCTCTGGGTCTGCGACCCCGCTGAGGTGCCTCGCTTTGCCGATCACTGGGCAATCAACGAGCCCACCGACGAGGCGCATCCGTTCCGTCTGGCGACCAGTCCGGCGCGCGGTTTCCTGAACTCGACGTTCAACGAAACGCCCGGGAGTCAGAAGCGCGAGGGTGTACCCTCTGTCTTTATTCATCCCGAAGACGCGCAGCGGCTCGGCATTGAGGAAGGTCAGTTCGTGACGCTCGGCAATCGCCGTGGCTCGGTTGACCTAACCGCCCGCATCCGCCCCGGCCTGCCCACAGGCGTTCTGATCGCCGAAGGTTTGCACCAGAACAAGGCCCATCGCGGGGGCAAGGGCATCAACACCCTCACCAACGCCACCCCCGCGCCCCCCTTCGGCGGCGCCACCTTCCACGATGCAGCGGTGTGGATCAGGCGGGCGGATCAGTAGCGCTGAGCCTACCCAGCACCGGCCGTCACCCTCGGGCTTGATCCGAGGGCTCTATACTTCCATCAAGCTCTGGCAAATGCAGTGCGCTCGGGTCAGCCCGAGGGTGACGATCCGATGCGCAACGCCATAAAGCGCCCGCCGCCATGCGTTCGGATGTGCCGGCCTACCCGCCATACGCTCCCCAAAAGAAATACGCGGTCATGATCACCCCGTAGACAATCACGGCCCAGCGGATCCACAGGGTTGGTATCAGATGGGCGTTCTTCGCAGCCACATAGCCGCCGATCACCACGCCCACCAAGGCTATCGAGCCGTGATACCAGTCGATCGAATTGTTGAACGCAAACCGGGCTACGGCTACCAGCGCCACGATGGCTGACACATAGAGCTTCAGCCCGTTCATCGCATGGATGTCGCTCAACCCGGCGGTGGCCAGAAATGCCAGCAGCAAAATCCCAAGCCCGGCGTTGAAGAACCCGCCATAAACGCAAGCGCCGGCGAGAAACGCCATCAGCAGCACCGTTCCCGCCATCTTCATGCCGCGCCGCCCGCCACCCCGCGCGGCAACGAAACCGTTGATCTGGTTGCCGAAGGCAAACAGCAGCACCGCAAACAGCATCAGCCAAGGCACTACCAGCGAGAACTGTTCGTCGGACACCACGAGCAGCAGCTCCGCGCCAATATAGCCGAATACGGCCGCCACGATCCCATAGAGAACCAGCCGGTCCTTGTACTTCGCCATGGCCTGCCAGTAGCCGAACGCTCCGCTGGCGTAGCCGGGCAGGGCGGCATAGGTGTTCGAGGCATTGGCGACCACCGGCGTCACCCCCACGAACAACAGCGCGGGAAAAACAATGAACGAGCCACCGCCCGCCAGCGAATTGACCGCCCCGCCCAACAGGCCGGCCAGGAACAGGAACAGAGTTTCAACCATCACGGCTTCCTCAACCACCGCGTCATTCCGGCAAATGCGGGAATCCACGCCCAAGTGCACCCAAGCCCATAGCCTCAGATGCAGCCTACGCCCAACACATTTGTCTAATCGGGCCATCACCCCAATTGATCGCGACATTGACAAATTGTGCCCACGAGGGCATATGGCGCTTCAGGTTACTGGCACCCGCCGCTCGCCGGAAGCAATTCCGATGGTGAAGTCCAGTCCAGGCGAAAGAAGCGAACCACGGTTCATCTTTGCAAGGCGCGTCATGGCAAAGCGAGCTCCCATGTTTTGAGGCGTCTCATGCAAATGAGAGACCCGTTATGTCGTTTTCCCTCGATACCCAATCTATCCAGACCCTGAAATCCGAAGCCAAGGCCTTGCGCGTTGAGCGTTCCGGCACTGGCGAAGCCGTGAGCCATGCACAAGCCCTTGAGGCTGTCGCGCGAGCACACGGCTTTCGCGATTGGAATACGGCTCGCGCGAGCCTGCCCGACCGCGCTCTCGCGCCGTTCCAGGTCGGCCAACACGTGCATGGCACCTATCTTGAGCAGCCCTTCGAGGGCACTCTGATTGGCGTGCAATTGCTGGGCGATCAGCAGCACTTCAAGATCACCGTGAACTTTGACGAGCCAGTCAATGTTACGCCCACCTTCATGTTCGCCGCCTACCGGCACCGCGTGGTCGCAACCGTTGATGCCCGAGGCATCTCGCCAGCCCTGCGGGGCAATGGCAAGCCGCAAATGGTTGTGCATCGCCGCTGACAAAAAAGGGCAAGGCACTCGCCTTGCCCTTCATCGTTAAAGCCCGATATAGTTGGCGAAGTCACAGCAACGGGACGACGTCATGACCACCCAGACCAAGCCGATCGAAGCCTATTCCCTGCCCACGCCAAACGGGCAGAAAGTGCACATCATGCTCGAAGAGCTCGGTGTTCCGTGGAATTACCATCGCATCGATATCGGCAAGGGCGAGCAGTTCACGCCTGAGTTTCTCGCTATCTCTCCCAACAATAAGATCCCGGCTATCGTTGATCCGGAAGGTCCGGGGGGCGAGGCGATCTCGATTTTCGAGTCGGGGGCGATTCTCAAATATCTCGGCCTCAAGTTCGGTGAGTTCTATCCCACCGACGCACGGGCCCAGGTCAAGGTCGACGAGTGGCTGTTCTGGCAGGTGGGCGGCTTCGGCCCCATGCTGGGTCAGAACAACCACTTCAACGTTTATGCGCCCGAAAAAATTCCCTACGCCCAGAAACGCTATACCGATGAAACCCATCGCCTGTTCCGCGTGCTGAACACCCAGCTTGCGGGCAAGGAGTTCATCGCCGGCGACTATTCTATCGCCGACATCGCGTCCATCGGCTGGGCACAATCCTGGGAGCGCTACGGCATCACCCGGGAAGAATACCCCCATGCCCTGGCCTGGATCGAGCGCCTCAACGCCCGTCCGGCCGTCGCTCGCGGTCTTGCCCTGGGCAAGGAAACGCCCTCGTCCGATCTCAGCAAGGACAAGGACGCCCAAAAGATCCTGTTTAATCAGCGCTGATTATTCGGCTTCGCGCTGGGTTCGGGGGACTCCCCAGACCCCAGCAGCGCTCCATCGGTCCGCCACACGTTTGCGCGTGGCCGGACACGCGAAAGTGCCCGGCCTGCTTGGTAGCTATGCGCGTCTGCCTGATACAGCCCTACCGATAGCGATGAGAATGCAGGCGCCGATGAAGCCGGCGATCAAGTAACCGATCCAGCCACCGAATGAGACGCCAAGGATGCCGAGCAGGATGCTGGCAACGATGGCGCCGACAATGCCCAGAATGATGTTCATGAGCACGCCAGTACTGGTATTCATGACCTTGCCAGCGAGCCAGCCAGCAATGCCTCCAATAATGATCGCTCCAATTATTCCGACGCCGTCAAATCCCATGGTTTCCTCCTGATGTGGGAATCGTAGCAGGAACAGCGTGACACATCTCTAATGACTGGCCAAATTGTTCGAAGCTGCTAGGGCAACGTCGTTATCTGCGCAGTATGCAGGAAGACTGGGGCTATCAGGTGCGCGGGAGAGGTCAACCGCAAGTTGCGCGCACCAAATTCCCGGATCCGTCGGTTTCAAGATTAAGACGTGACTCGCTGTAGTTCTGGATCACAGCTTGGCCGGGGGCAATCACCCGCACGTCGCCTTTGGACTGGACCGGAACGCCACCTACAGTTGCATCTGCCGCCGAGCTGCCGGCGACAGGCTCGCCGACCTTGTCCTGAAGTAGAGACGCGCCACAATCCGCCGGGGGAGGCTGTTGAGCTACGGGCGGGGCAGTGTTGGTGCATCCGGAGATTACGAGTGCCACGCCGACGGCTAAGATCGGAAAGAAGTGAGGTGTCATCGGCTGCTCCTAACGTGCGATAACCGATGTATCCGATGCGTTCATGGTCAAAGGAAGGCTGTTGGATTGTACCAGGGCCAGTAAGTCGAAATGGCTGGCCTTAGCGCGTACTGCAAGGTGCGCAGGTGTTTTGTTCATAGATCCGGATCGCAGCGCGTCCGCAAGGATGGCTAACTTCGAAATGGATTGGCGAAAGAGCATCGGAAAATGCAGGGGATCAATGCCCAACAGGGGTGATTGGTGGTGGCACGGGTTCGCACCACCTGTTAAGCGCGGCCCAGGAACATAAGAGCACGGGTCTGTACGGGATTTGTACGCAGCTCATCGCATGTGGATGGTTCGTTCGTCCAAGGTTCTGCAGGGCACCGCACGGGTGATTTCCGGGGAAATTTCACGGGCAGCGAAATAAGCCTTGAACACAGGGCACTTCACAGCTATCCACCCGGTGCCGGAGAGGTGGCCGAGTGGTCGAAGGCACGCCCCTGCTAAGGGCGCAGATGGGAAACTGTCTCGAGGGTTCGAATCCCTTCCTCTCCGCCATCCTACACCCGCCATGTTCGCTCGCGCCGGAAGAGCCGGCGAGGTAGGTTAATAGCGGTGCCTCGATTCGTGCTCGTACGCCTCGCAACAACGCCTTCTCGCCCCGGATGAAAAGTGCGGGCTGCGCCGTTTCCTGGTGGGCCCTATCGCGTATTGTGCAGCATGCCTTGAAACGCGCGATAGCTGGCTTTCGGCGTGCGCTGCTGGGTTTCATAGTCCACATGCACGATGCCGAAGCGCTTGTTGTAGCCCTCGGCCCATTCGTAATTGTCGAGCAGGGACCAGGCGAAATAGCCGCGCACGTCGGCTCCCTGTGCGCGAGCCGATAGCACCGCCTTCAGGTGATCGTCGTAATAGTGGACGCGGCGAGGATCGTCGTCGCCTTCCACTTCGGCCATGCCGTTCTCGGTGACGTAGAGCGGGATCTTTGTGTATTCGTTAGAGACGCGAACCAGCAGGTCGCTGAGCCCCTTGGGGTAGATTTCCCAACCCATATCGGTCTTTTCCAGATCGCCCTTGATCTGTTCGAACGGACGGCTGCCATCCGTGCTGGCGCGGTAGATGCCGCGGGTGTAGTAATTAATACCCAGCCAGTCGAGTGGCCGCGATACCACCTCCATGTCCCTCTGGTAGTCCCTGGGCAGATTATCGCCCAACCAGGTCGTGACGTCTTCGGGATATTGCCCCTTAAGGATCCCGCCCAGATACCAGCGGTTGAAAACGGCGTCGCCCATGTTCATGGCCGCGAGATCTTCAGGATTGTCGCTGGCCGCCTCGGCCTTCTCCAGATTGAGCACGATGCCCAGGTTCTTGGCGCCATTCGCACGCAGTGCATCGATGGCGGTTCCGTGGGCGAACAGCACGTGATGCATCGCACGGGCAGCGGCGCGGACGTCGCGATAGCCGGGTGCATGGATGCCCAGATAGTGGCTGAGAAAGGCGACGCACCAAGGTTCGTTGATTGTGGCGGTGGCCTGCAGGCGGTCACCGAATTTCTGTGCAACCAGGGCAGCATAGTCGGCAAACCAGCCGGCGATGTCCCGGTTCATCCAGCCGCCCTTGTCCTGCAGGGCCGACGGCAGGTCCCAGTGATAGAGCGTGGCATAAGGCTTGATGCCGCGCGCCAGCATGCCGTCGATCAGCCGATCGTAGAAGTCCACCCCCGCCGGGTTGATGGCACCCGTGCCTTCGGGAATCAAACGCGGCCAGGAAAACGAAAACCGATAGCCATCGAAGCCACCATCGCGAATGAGATCAAGGTCTTGCGGCCAAAGTTCGTAGTGGTTGCACGCCACGGCGCCCGTATCGCCATTGTGGACGTTCCCCGGCGTCGAAGAGAAGCTGTCCCAGATGGATGCTCCGCGACCATCGTCTTGTCCACCCTCGATCTGGTAGGCCGCCGTAGCAACGCCGAACGTAAATCCAGGGCCAAAATCCTTGCGGTCAACTGAGAACATGAAGGCTCCTCTGGCCGTCCATTCGGCCGTTTCCGACCAGCCAGATAACGCAGGCAAAATGCTTGTGCAATCGATTGCACTGGCGCTACCGTTCGCATAGCGACAAGTGGCGGAACAGATTTGCCTTGTCGAGGCGATGTGTAGAACCTAGTAGTTCCCAAACGCTACAATCCGGATCAGATTGCTAGGCAGAACCACGGCCACACAGGCCAGTCCAGCATTCCCCGGGCGCCGATCTTGGAAGTACGGTCAATCATGAGCATTGCTCCCGAGCCACGTTCAATCACCATTATTGGCGGCGGCGCCAGCGGCGTTTTGCTCGCTGCTCACCTGCTGCGCGACCAGTCACGCGACGTGCATGTCACCTTGATCGAACGTCGGGGAGAAGTGGGGCAGGGGCTCGCGTATTCGGCAACCAGCCGCGACCACCGGGTCAATGTGCCTGCGCGGGGGATGAGTGCCTTTGCCGACGAGCCGGATCATTTCTGGCGCTGGCTGCAGGCGCGCGACTATCCGAGCCCGCAGGGCTCCTGGGTGTTCGTGCCGAGGCGGCTTTACGGCGTCTATCTGGAAGACGTCTTGCAGACTGCGGGGCAGGCGCGTCCCGGCCGCCTCGTGGTGCGTTCGGATGAAGCTATTGCTGTCCGCCAAGGAGTCGACGGAATCGAGACAGTCCTGGGCGATGGCACCAGCATTCCCAGCAACCGTGTAGTGCTCGCCGTCGGTCACGAAACCCAGGCCGCGCGCAGTCGCGGCATCGCTGTTCGCGTCGGCTCGGAGCAGGACACGCCGCTGCCGACTGATGCCGAGGTCATGATTCTGGGGTCGGGCCTCAGCATGGTTGATGCATGGATTTCCCTTGCCGAGGCGGATCACCGTGGTCCCATCATGGTGGTGTCGCGCAATGGACTGCTGCCTAAGGGTCATCGCGACGTGCAGCCCCTCGTCATTGATCCCAGCGAAGTGCCTCTCGGCGCCAGCCTGACGAAAATCACGCGTTGGGCACGCAATCTGGTGCGGAAGACGGAAGCCGAGGGCGGTGATTGGCGCAGCGTTGTGGATGGCCTGCGGCCCTACAATCAACGCATCTGGCAGAGCTGGCCGGAACACACCCGCCGCCAGTTTCTCCGCCACCTGCGGCCGTGGTGGAACATTCTCCGTCATCGTCTTCCGCCTGAATTGCACAACCGTTTGAGCGATGCGATAGCCAGGGGCCAGGTTCGGCTTGTGGCCGCCGAGTTTCTCGGCGTCGCGAGCGCGGGTACGGGGGCGCAGGCCACCATCCGCCGCCGCGGCACGTCAGGGCGCGAGACTGTTGATATCGCCCGGGTCTATGATTGCGGCGGCGTCAGCGTCAATGTCGAGACAAGCTCCAACGCCGTCGTGCGCGATCTCGTCGGACGCGGAATCGCCCGTCCGGATGCGCTCCACATTGGTCTCGATGTTTCGCCGGACTGCCAATTGGTGGACCGCGACGGCTCTCCGTCCGTGGACTTGCTGGCCGTAGGTCCGCTGACCCGGGGCCAATTCTTCGAGATCGAAGCCATCCCGGATATTCGGATTCAATGTGCCAAAGTCGCTGAACGGCTGTTGAGTCTCTGACTGCTGATCGGCCGGTGAATCCGGCCGCAGCAGAATTTCACTGGCCCAACCTGCTGCTGAAATCCCCATTCCACCCTCCGCAATGCCGCGCCGACGCACCTGAGATCGCTCGGTGCGCGAGTGGCCGTAACCCCCTATGAAACCAGTCTTCGTGGCTGTTTGGATGGAAGATGATGCGGTCCTTCCGGGTGTCCAAAAGTCCAGAAATTGCCACAATGGGTTGATCTCGGCCGTCGTACGTAATAGGCTGCGCCAAAATCAGGACGATCGGGACGCGTTGCATGCGCATTGCTGTTGGGCAAGTGCGCCTGTTCTATTTGCGCGCCAACTATAACACAAAAGAACTATGGGCTTTCGTTCAGTTATAAGCCCAGAACCATATTTGCGAGTACATGACAGCCAAGTTAAAGATACAAAACCTCACCAAGATCTTTGGACCCAACGCCCGGGAAGGGCTCGATCGACTCCAGGCGGGGGACAGCAAGGCGGCAATCTTCGAAGCTACCGGCAATACGGTCGGTATCGACAACGCCAGCTTCGATGTGGAGCAAGGCCAGATTTTCGTGGTCATGGGCCTTTCGGGCTCAGGAAAGTCCACCCTCGTGCGCACCCTGAACGGGCTGATTGCGCCGACAAGTGGCAGCATCCTCATCGACGGGGAAGACATCGCATCGTGTTCGCCGGCAACCCTGCGCGAAGTGCGCCGCAACAAGGTCGCCATGGTGTTTCAGCATTTCGCGCTGTTCCCCCATATGAGCGTTGCCGACAATGTTGCCTATGGCCTCAAGATCAAGGGCATTGCTGCCGCCGAGCGCCGCCGGCGCGCTGAACTGGCGCTGGAGCAGGTCGGATTGGCCGCTTATGCCGATAGCACGCCCGCGGAGCTTTCCGGCGGTATGCAGCAGCGAGTAGGCCTTGCCCGTGGGCTGGCAACCGATCCTGAGATTTTGCTCATGGACGAGCCGTTCGGGGCACTCGATCCGCTGATCCGCCGCGACGTTCAGGATGAATTGCTGCGCCTGCAGAAAAAGCTGCGCAAGACCATCATCTTCATCACCCATGATCTGAACGAGGCCCTTCTGCTGGGCGACCGCATCGCCATCATGAAGGATGGCGCGATTGTCCAGATCGGCACGGCGCAGGAAATCGTCGACACGCCTGCCGATGACTATGTCCGCGCTTTCGTGGCGGACATCGACCGCGGCCGCGTCTTCACAGCCGAATCCGTATCCTCCGCGGACCCGGTCGTGTTGCAACTGGGCACGGACACCTCGGAAACGGCCATGCAGAGCATGGAAGATGCCAACTGCAATGCCCTCTACGTGCTCGATGGCGAGGAGATTGCCGGTGTCGTGACCTACCAGGACGCCATGGCCGCTTCGCGCGACGATGACGCGACCCTTGCCGACGCCATCCAGTCCGATTTTCCCACCGCAGATAGAGGCTCCGCGCTTCACGAGCTCTACGGTGCCGCGAGTTCTGGGCTCCCCATCGCCGTAACCGACGACAACAACCGCCTAGTGGGTGTCGTGGAGCCGGAAGCATTGCTTGCCCAGTTGTCGGGCGACACTTCCGCCGATCCTGCCCCTGCGGCCAAACCATAAGGAGCGGCCATGTTCAGCCCATCCGACGTTCTGCTGATCCCGTTCGATGACTGGGTCAATATCCTGGTGCGCGAATGGATCGTGCCCAATTTCCGCCCGCTGTTCCGTGCCTTGCAGGTGCCGGTCAGCATGGTTCTCGACTGGCTAGACACGTTCTTTAATGCCGTGCCCATGCTGGTCTTCACTGCCGCCCTGGCGCTACTCACCTGGCGCACGGCCGGTCGTGGCATGGCGATCTTCACGGTGATCTCCCTGATCTTCATTGACATGATCGGGCTCTGGCCCGAGACCATGACCACCCTGTCCATGATCGTCACCTCGGTGTTGTTCTGCGTGGTTCTGGGCGTGCCGCTTGGCATTCTCGCCGCGCGCAATGATCGCGTGCTGGCGGTGATCCGGCCGGTGCTCGATATCATGCAGACGGTCCCGTCGTTTGTGTACCTCGTACCGATCGTGATGTTGTTTGGCGTTGGCATGGCCCCTGGCATCATCGCCACGATCATCTTTGCCCTGCCGCCAATCGTGCGGCTGACCAATCTGGGCATCCGCAATGTGCGGGGCGATCTGATCGAGGCCGCCGAGGCGTTCGGTTCAACGAGCTGGCAGATGCTGTGGAACATCCAGCTTCCGCTGGCGATGCGCACCATCATGGCTGGCCTCAACCAGACGCTGATGCTGGCCCTCTCGATGGTGGTCATCACGTCGATGATTGGGGCAGGCGGGCTTGGCCTCACCGTTTATACCGGCCTTGGCCGGCTGGATGTGGGCGGTGCTACCGCTGGTGGCGTGGGCATCGTGCTGCTTGCCATCATTCTGGACCGCATCACCCAGGCTCTGGGCGAGGCCAATGGGGTCCGCACCGTCCCGCTTCGCCAGACCGTACTCAGCTTTTTCCGCCGGGGGGCGCCCGCGTCCACCGCGGAAATACGAAGGGCCGCTTGAGGCCTGTCTAGCGCGTATTCGCGCAATCGAGCGGACGTTGGCGCGTCCGCATTGTCTTCTCACGCCAAAACAAAAGGAGAGCTGATCTTATGCTCAGACTCGCCCGGACACTGACTGCCGTCTCACTTGCCGCTCTTGTTGCTGCATCGCCCGTGATTGCTCAAGACAATCCAGGTGAAGGCAAGACCATCAACATGGCTCAGGCCACCTGGGACACCGGCTGGTTCCACGCCCAGATCTACAAGCAATTGTTCGAGGAACTGGGTTACACGGTCGAAGGCCCAACCACGCTCGATAACCCGCCATTCTACCAGGCCGTTGCCCAGGGCGATGTCGATCTTTGGGTCAATGGCTGGTTCCCGTTGCACAACACTTATCAGCCTGCCTTCGAAGGCCAGGCCGAGATCATCGGTGCCGTTGCCAAGGGCGGCGCACTCGAGGGCTATCTCGTCGACAAGGCTTCGGTCGAAGAGTTCGGCATCAAGACGCTGGAAGACTTCAAGCGCCCCGAGGTGCAGGAAGCTTTTGACCGTAACGGTGACGGCAAGGCCGACCTCGTCGCGTGCCCGCCGGGCTGGGGCTGCGAGATCAACATCGAGCATCACATGGATGCCTATGGCCTGCGCGATCACATCAACCCGATCAAGGCGGCATATTCAGCCTCGATGGCCGACGCAGTCGCCGCCTATGAGGCCGGCGAGCCGATCCTGTTCTACACTTGGACGCCGAACTGGACCGTCAATGCGCTGGTTCCGGGTGAGGATGTGATGTGGATCGAGGTGCCCGAGGTCAATCTTCCAGAAGAGTTGGCCGATCTCGCCGACGCTGCGGTGTTGCCTGGCGTGGAAGGCTGCGTGGCCGATCCATGCACCCTTGGCTTCCCGGCCAACGACATTGTTCCGGTCGCCAATTCGGCATTCCTGCAGGACAACCCGGCCGCTGCAAAGCTGCTCGAAAGCGCCTCCATCCCTCTGCCGGCAATCTTCGAGCAGAACGCTCTGATGAACGAGGGCGCTGGTAGCACCGAAGACATTCAGCAGCAGGCAGCAGACTGGATCGCAGAAAACCGCGACCTGGTCGACGGCTGGCTCGAAGCAGCCCGCGCCGCTCAGTCCTGATCATTTTTGCGGGAGCCGGCGCAAGTCGGCTCCCGCCCACGGTTGTGGACCCGGCGCAAAGCTTGAACCGCCGATCTCCGACGCCTAATATGAACTCTATCGTTCGCTCAGCTATGGGCGCGAACGACTGGGAGTTCCGATTTGCTCTTGCCCCAAGTGGAGAGCAAAATGTCCCCCCGAAAGTCCGATATCCGTAATAACCTGCTCGCCCTGTTGAGTGACGCCGACTTCGAGCGGTTCTCGCCTCATCTGGAGCCGCAAGATCTACCTCGCGGCCTGCAACTTGCGACGCCAAACGAGAGCGTGACGCACTATTATTTTCACGAGGCGGGTATCGCCTCCACCGTCTCCAGATCGCCAGAAGGCCACAGCGTCGAAGTCGGGCTGGTAGGGCGCGATGGCCTCGCACCCACAGCCGCTATACTTCACTGCGATACCTCCCCGCATGCAACGTTTGTACAGGTTGCGGGATACGGCCACCGCATCGAAGCTTGTGCTTTCAGCCAGCTTCTCGAGAGCAGCGCGGATTGCTCTGGGTTATTCCGTCGCTACGTTCACACGCTGTGGACGCAATCCACCTACACGGCGCTGTCCAACGCCATGCATCATGTAGAGGAGCGCCTCGCCCGCTGGATATTGATGTGCCATGACCGTGTGGATGGCGACCGGATTGAACTGACCCATGATTTCATTGCCGTCATGCTTGGCGTGCGGCGCCCCAGTGTAACCACGGCGCTGCACCTGCTGGAGGGCAACAAGCTCATCTATTCTGAACGCGGCATCGTGACTGTACGTGATCGGCGAGAGCTGGAAGTTTTTGCCGCCGACGCTTACGGCATCCCCGAACGTGAATATGCGCGCGTGATTGGACAGCTAAATCGTTGATTGCGGTCCCTTTGGCGGCGATCACAAATTGGAACGATGCGGACCTCCGTGCTTTCTTGCTAACGCCTACCGACCACATTGGGCAGATGCGCTGAAGTGGAATATGTGGCTGGCGCAGACGCTGTCCCAAGAGGTGCGTTTAATGCCGAGGTTTTACTTCGACTATTTTGACCGTGGTATCGAGGCGACCCACGACACCGAAGGGACCGACCTGAAGGACGCCAACGCCGCCCTGGAAGAAGCAAGTGCCGCGCTGGGTGAAATGACCAAGGAAGTGCTTCGCCACGCGGAGCCGGAACGCATCCTGCAGATACGGGTGCGGGATCAGGATGACCAGCCCGTGGGTGTTTGCTCGGTTCTCTTCACCGCCAACCTGGTAGGTCCGGACAACTGATTGTCGCTCTTCACTCCTGCGATGCCAGAACCGGCGCCGTGTCGGCTCCCACCGATACGGCATGAGCGTGCCGGACTGTACTGTCATTCGCCAAACTGTCATGAACTTGGTCTAGCGCATGGCAGGCAACGACATGAACGTAGAAGCGGCCGCAATGAACACCATCGCCCTGGGAGAACTCGTCCTTACCAACGCCAGGATCGTGCTTGCCAACGAGGTATTCGAGGGTTCGGTACGCGTGGATGGTGGCGTGATCACCGATATCGGCGCGCCTTCGCGAACCGGTATTGACCTGGAGGGTGATTACCTGATCCCAGGTCTAGTCGAATTGCACACCGATCACCTGGAAACCCACTATGCGCCGCGCCCTAAGGTGCGCTGGAACCCGGTCGCGGCCGTGCAAGCCCATGACGCACAGATCGCCGCTTCCGGCATCACCACAGTGCTAGATGCGATTCGCACTGGCCTCGATGAGGACACCGATATCAGCGCGGAGGACATGCGCACCCTGGCCAGCGCCATTGGCGCGGGAATGCTAGCCGGCCGCTTGCGGGCAGAGCACCATATCCACCTGCGCTGCGAGGTGTCGGCACCCGATTGCCTGGATAGTTTCCTCGCCATCAAGGACAATCCATTGGTGCGCCTCGCGTCCCTGATGGACCACGCCCCCGGCCAGCGGCAGTTCGCCAGTCTTGACGCCTACAAGGTCTACTACCAGGGCAAGACCAAAATGAGCGATGCCGAGCTGGACGCCTTTACCCAGCGCCGCAACGCACAGTCGCAGCTATTCGCGGGCAAGCACCGCCGGGCTATTGCCGAGATGTGCCATGACAACGGCATCGTTCTGGCCAGCCATGATGATGCCACGCGCGACCATGTCGAAGAAGCGGTGGCCCTGGGCATCCATGTTGCTGAATTTCCGACCACAATCGAAGCCGCCAAGGCCTCGCGGCAGGCCGGCATGGCCATCCTGATGGGCGGACCCAATGTGGTGCGTGGTGGATCTCATTCGGGCAATGTGTCTGCGCGCGCGCTCGCCGAGGCGGATCTGCTCGATATCCTGTCCTCCGATTACATTCCCTTTTCCATGCTGCAGTCCGCATTTGCGCTTGTTGGCGCGGTGGAGGGGATAAGTTTGTCCAAAGCCGTGCAGTTGGTCACCAAGCGCCCCGCCGAAGCTGCCGGTTTCAAAGATCGTGGCGAGATCGCCATCGGCAAGCGCGCCGACTTCGTCCACCTGCGGCTGGAGGAGGGGATTCCGATCGTATCTACCGTATGGCGACAGGGCCGCCGCGTCATATGAGGGGCAGGTTCGTCGCCATTGTGGGCCCGAGTGGCGTGGGCAAGGACAGCCTCATCGGCTATGCCCGCGCACGCCTCGAAACTTCAGGCCGCGTGACCTTCGTGCGCCGGGTGGTGACGCGTGAAGCCGACGGCGGCAGCGAAGACCACGATAGTCTCGATAGCGCGGCGTTCCTCGACGCCGAGAGCCGTGGAGCGTTCGCCCTGAGCTGGCAGGCTCATGGTCTACGGTACGGCTTGCCGATCGAGTTTGAGCAGGACCTGGCCGCTGGCCGGATCGTCGTGGCGAACCTCTCTCGTGGCGTGATTCCGGCTTTGGTCAGAAAATACCACGAAACGCTGGTAGTTTCCGTTACCGCCCAGCGCGACGTCATCGCCCGCCGGCTCGCCGGCCGCGGACGGGAAACCGCCGCCTCCATCCAGCAAAGACTGCAACGCAGCGTTGCCGAAAAACTGCCGCCGGACACCATTGAGATCGATAATTCTGCAGACTTGGCGATCGCAGGCGAGCAATTCGTACGGCTGTTGTCTGAGGTGGCAGGAATGGTGCGCGCCTAGAAGGGGGCTAAACCACCAGTTCCATCCGCTCCGCCGGAAACCGGCTCAGCGCATAGGAAATCGGCACCCCCTCCGCGTCCACGTCGACTGCCTCCGACACCAGCAGAATCGCGCCCGGTCTCAACCCCAGCAGCTTGGTTTCCTCGACATCGGCATGTCGCGCGGAAATGCGGGTGCTCGAGCGGGAATAGTCGGCAATGCCGTAGCTGGCGAACACCGCAGTGAACGATAGCCGCTCGACGATGCGCCCGGCGAAGTCGGGAAAACGACGATAGGGCAGCCACGTCGTGGTACGCGAGAGCGGCAGGCCATCAGCCAGCGAAACGCCTTCGATGCGCACCACCCTGTTGCCTGGCTTGATGCCCAGGGCGGCTGCGACGGCCGCGTTGGCGTTCTCGACTCTGCTGCCCAGATGCTGCGTGGTGAGGGTCCGCGCCTGTCCGGCCAGACCTTCGGAAAACCGAGTGCGCTTCCCGATAGGATAGCTCAGCCGCCTGGCGCTGCGGACGAATGTGCCGCGACCCTGCTCGGCGCCGACCACGCCCTCGTCGGCCAGTACGGAAAGCGCCCGGCGCACGGTATGCCTATTGGCGGAAAACCGTTGGGCCAGAGCAGCTTCGGTCGGCAATCTATCACCGGTAGCGAGCTTGCCACCGACGATGTCGAGCCGGATGGCATCGGCGATCTGGCGCCATAGCGCGATACCGCCTGTCATATCTTTTGCGATTGTCATTGCATTTTCACATGAGGAGCGTAAGCCCAAAAGAAGGACAGTAGTTGTCTAGTTTATTAGACAAATAGAGGCAAGCATGCAAACAGCATCTTCCAATCAAAATCAGCCGCGAAAGGCGGCGCTTGACACCCTGGCCGTCGCGCCATCTCGCGCCTTGGCCGATCTATGGGACCGCTGGGCCGACAAGCCGGACTACGCCAAAGTGCGGGGGCCGGAAGTCGGGTTGGTGATGGTACGCGGCCGGGCAGGGGGCGGCGGTGCGCCTTTCAACCTCGGTGAGGCCAGCGTGAGCCGTGCCAGCGTGCGCATCGCGAGCGGGCAGGTCGGGCACGGGTACTGCCTGGGCCGCGATCTCGCAAAGGCCGAGGTCATCGCCATCATCGATGCACTGTGGCAGCGCGAGGCAGCTGCTGTAGAGGCAGAAATTATCGCGCCGTTGCAAGAGCTTACGCGCGTTTCAACACTCAAGAAGCAAGCCGAGGCAGCAGCCACCAAGGTCGACTTTTTCACCATGGTGCGGGGAGATAACTGAGATGGATACAATTCTCGAAGGAGGATTTTCCTCGCCCGTGCTGAATTCCCAAACGGCATTTCGCGCCGTGATGGACGCGCTGGCCAACCCCGGAACGGTGCAAAAACTCGTCGCGCCCCTATCCACACATAGGCGTCTGGGCCCTGAATTGGTTAGCATACTGCTAACGTTGAGCGATCACGACACCCCCATCTGGCTCGACGACACCCTGCGCAGTGACCCGGCCGTGACCGAGTTCATCGCGTTCCACACCGGGGCGCCCGTCGTGGCCGAACCGGGCCGGGCTATGTTTGCCTTCGCGTCGGCCGCTGCGGCGCTGCCTCGGCTCGATCAATTCAACCTCGGGACGCAGGAATATCCCGATCGCTCGACCACGATTGTGCTGGCGGTCGAGGCGTTGACCGGCGGCGAGCAACTGGTCGTCCGCGGCCCCGGCATCAAGGATCACGGTCATATCAACCTGGTGGGGCTGCCCGAGGATTTCTTCGCTCAATGGTCAGCCAATCGCGAGCTGTTTCCGCGCGGTATCGACCTGCTGCTGGTAGCCGACGGCGCCGTGATGGGCCTGCCGCGCACCACCCGCATTTCGGAAGGACACTGAGATGTATGTAGCCGTCAAAGGCGGGGAAGCCGCCATCAGCAATGCTCATGCTCTTCTTGCAGATCGCAGGCGCGGTGATCGCACGGTGCCGGCACTGCGGCTCGACCAGATCATCGAGCAACTTGGCCTGGCCGTCGACCGCGCCATGGGCGAAGGTTCGCTCTACGACAAGGAGCTTGCGGCGCTCGCTCTGGTGCAGGCGCGGGGTGATCTGATCGAGGCGATCTTTCTGGTGCGCGCCTATCGCACCACGCTACCGCGCTTTGGCTATTCGCGCCCCATCGAAACCGGCACCATGCTGATCGAGCGGCGCATTTCGGCGACGTTCAAGGATCTGCCGGGGGGCCAGGTGTTGGGGCCGACCTTCGACTACACCCATCGCCTGCTCGATCCTTCCATCGTCGATGGTGACGTGCCTGCGCCCGTCACCCGCGACGCCGAAGCCGAACCGGCACCGCGCGTCACCGATCTGCTGGGCCGCCAGGGGCTGATGGAGCCCGACGGCCCGACCGATCCCGAACGCGAGGTGGGGGACCTCACGCGCGAACCGCTGGAATTCCCCCTCAATCGGGATCTGCGTCTGCAGGCGCTGGCGCGCGGCGATGAAGGCTTCCTGCTGGCGCTGGGCTATTCCACCCAGCGCGGCTATGGCCGCACCCATCCGTTCGTCGGCGAAATTCGCATTGGCGAGGTGGATGTGGAATTCGAAGTGCCCGAGCTTGGCTTCGCGGTGAACCTGGGACGCATCCGGGTCACCGAGTGCCAGATGGTCAACCAGTTCAAGGGCAGCGCAAAGATCCCGCCGCAATTCACCCGCGGCTATGGCCTGGTGTTCGGCCAGGCCGAGCGCAAGGCCATGGCCATGTCCCTCTGCGATCGTGCCCTGCGGGCGCGGGAATTCGGCGAGGATATCGTCGCGCCGGCGCAGGACGAGGAATTCGTCATCGCGCATTCCGACAACGTCCAGGCCACCGGCTTCGTCGAGCACCTCAAGCTGCCGCACTATGTGGATTTCCAGGCCGAACTGGACCTGATCCGGCGCATGCGAGCCGAGCACGAGGGCAAGCAGGAGGCGGCGGAGTGAGCCCACCTTTCCCGCAACCGCCATCACAACCACCGCTCGTCACCCTCGGGCTTGACCCGAGGGGCCTTCACTTAACGAGCGCACCGCAAGTGCAGAGCCCTCGGGTCAAGCCCGAGGGTGACAATCTGGGGTGGGGAGGCATCGTGCCTCTCGTCATCTGCATAGGGAGTGTCCAATGACCACCACCGCCCAATACAACTTCGCCTATCTCGACGAGCAGACCAAGCGGATGATCCGTCGGGCGATCCTTAAGGCCATTGCCATCCCCGGCTATCAGGTGCCGTTCTCGTCCCGCGAAATGCCCATGCCCTATGGCTGGGGCACTGGCGGGGTGCAGGTCACGGCGTCGATCATCGGCCCGGACGATGTGCTCAAGGTCATCGACCAGGGCGCCGACGATACCACCAACGCTGTTTCGATCCGCGCCTTCTTCGCCAAGGTGGCGCAAGTGCAGACCACCACCCGCACCGCCGAGGCGACCATCATTCAGACCCGCCACCGCATTCCCGAAAGGGCGCTGCAGGCGGGTCAGATCCTCGTTTACCAGGTACCAATTCCCGAGCCGCTGCGCTTCCTCGAGCCGCGCGAAACCGAAACGCGCAAGATGCACGCGCTGGAAGAGTATGGGCTGATGCACGTCAAGCTATATGAGGACATCGCCCGGCACGGACGCATCGCGACGACTTACGCCTATCCGGTCAAGGTGGAGGGCCGCTACGTGATGGACCCTTCCCCGACGCCCAAGTTCGACAATCCGAAAATGCACATGAGCGAGGCGCTGCAATTGTTCGGCGCCGGGCGCGAGCACCGCATCTACGCCGTGCCGCCGCATACCGAAGTGGTGAGCCTGGATTTCGAGGACCATCCATTCGAGATCCAGCATTTCGAGCAGCCCTGTGCCTTGTGCGGCGCGGAGCAGGTCTATCTGGACGAGGTGATCCTGGACGATGCCGGCGGCCACATGTTCGTCTGCTCCGATACGGACAATTGCGAGGAACGCCGGAATGCCGGCTTCGTGGGCAGCCTTGGCGTCCAGGAGGCGGCAGAATGATGGCGCAAATCTTCCACCATCACCGCGCTGTCCTCGGGCTCGACCCGAGGACCATCCGCCACGCGTGCCGGGCTGATAGTGGCCCTCGGATCAAGTCCGAGGGCAACGCGATGGGTGCTGTGGGATCGAGGATGCCAGGAGAGCAAAATGAGCACTGAACCACTACTGCGCGTCGAAAACCTGACCAAATACTACGGCACTCGCCTCGGCTGCGCCGATGTGAGCTTCGAACTCTGGCCGGGCGAAGTGCTGGCCATCGTGGGCGAAAGCGGCTCCGGCAAGACGACGCTGCTCAATTCCCTCTCGGCGACCCTCGAACCAAATTCCGGCCACACGCTCTACCGCATGCGCGACGAGCAATGGCGCAACATCTACGATCTCAGCGAAGCAGAGCGGCGCTTCCTCGTGCGCACCGACTGGGGCTTCGTCCACCAGAATCCCGCCGACGGTCTGCGCATGACGGTATCGGCCGGTGCCAATGTCGGCGAACGGCTGATGGCGGTTGGCGACCGGCACTATGGGCATATTCGAGACACCGCCCTGGATTGGCTGGGTCGGGTCGAGATCGCGGCCGACCGCATCGATGATCAGCCGCGCTCATTCTCGGGCGGCATGCGCCAGCGCCTGCAGATTGCGCGCAATCTGGTGGCCGGCCCGCGGCTGGTGTTCATGGACGAACCGACCGGCGGGCTGGACGTGTCCGTGCAGGCGCGCCTGCTCGATCTGCTGCGCGGCCTTGTCGGCGAACTCGGCCTTGCCGCCATCGTCGTCACCCACGACCTCGCCGTAGCGCGCCTCCTCAGTCACCGCATGATGGTGATGAAGGACGGCCGCGTCATCGAGGCGGGCCTGACCGATCGCGTCCTCGACGACCCGCGCGAGCCCTATACCCAGCTGCTCGTCAGCTCGATTTTGCAGGTGTGAGGATGATGCGGGCCGCCCTGTCTAACCTTCACAATCACCGTGCTGCCCCCGGACTTGATCCGAGGGCCACTCCCAACTCGGCACTCGTGGCGGGTGGTCCTCGGGTCAAGCCCGAGGACAGCGCGGGTTTTTGTACGATCATCGAAGCAACCAAGCTCATTTCCGGAGCCATCGCATGACCGCCCTATCCGTACAGAACCTCTCCAAGACCTTCACCATGCACTTGCGCGATGGCGTCGTGCTGCCGGTGGTGGACAATGTGAATTTCCATGTTCAGCCCGGCGAGTGCGTCGTACTCGGCGGTCCGTCGGGGGCCGGCAAGAGTTCGATCCTCAAGATGGTCTATGGCAATTATGGCGTCGACGCCGGATCAATCGTGATCCAGCATCATGGCCAGCCGGTCGACTTGGCGACGGCCGATCCACGAACCGTCCTCACCCTGCGCCGCGACAGCATCGGCTATGTCAGCCAGTTCCTGCGCACGGTTCCCCGCGTCTCGGCGCTCGATGTCGTAGCGGAGCCGCTGGTGATCCGCGGCGTTGACAAGGCCGAAGCGCAGGGCAGGGCGCGGGCGCTATTGGCCCGGCTCAATCTGCCCGAACGGCTATGGAGCCTGCCGCCGGCCACGTTTTCGGGCGGCGAACAGCAGCGGGTGAACATCGCGCGCGGCTTCATCACCGATCATCCGGTGCTGCTGCTGGACGAACCCACCGCATCGCTCGACGCCACCAACCGCGCCGTAGTGGTAGCGATGATCAGCGAAAAAAAGACCGCCGGCGTAGCGCTGCTGGGCATTTTCCACGACGAGGACGTACGCGAACAAGTGGCGGACCGCATCATCGACGTAACGGCATTTGCACCAAGGATCGCCGCATGAGCAAGCTGAGCGAAAGCCCGACCATCCACCCAACCGCGCGTGTGGCGCATTCGACCTTGGGCCGTTACACCGAGGTGGGCGCCGGTTGCACCGTTTCCCGTTCCACGATGGGTGACTATTCCTACTGCGTGGGCAACACCCAGATCGCCTATTCGACGATTGGCAAGTTCGCCAACATTGCTGCCAATGTGCGCATCTATGCCTCCATGCACCCCATGCATCGCCCGTCGCTGCATCACTTCACCTATCGCTCCGCGTGGTACTTCGAGGGCGAGGAGGACGACGCGGAGTTCTTCGAATGGCGCGAGAGCAATGCCATCACCATCGGCCATGACACCTGGATCGGCCATGGTGCCGTCATCATGCCGGGCGTGACCATCGGCAACGGAGCGATCATCGGCTCCAATGCCGTGGTGACCAAGGATGTCGCCGATTTCGCCATCGCCGTGGGCGTGCCCGCGCGCACGATCAGGCAGCGGTTCAACGACGATGTGGCCGGGCGCCTCGACGCGCTGGCGTGGTGGGACTGGAGCCACGAAAAGCTGCACCAGGCGCTACCCGATTTCAGGAAACTGCCGATCGAGGCCTTCCTGGAAAAATACCAAAGCTAACCAAAACGCGATGTCATTCCGGCCTTGAGCCGGGATCTAGCCCGAGATCAAGCCGCTCCCGCAAGGTGGCGGCTTTCGTCACCAACAAGGCGTCTGAGGATGTCCCCGGCTCAAGGATGGCGGGTCTGGTGCCACCCATTATCACCCCATGTCACCAACCCGGTGTACAGTCACCGAACCGTCATCCAAGTGTTATCTAGCCGTCACCACATCGCCCTAGGTCTGCCGCAGTTCAACGGCGAGGGCGCCCGGATGCTCAAGATCTCCAACGTTTCGCGACGCTTCGGCGACAAACTTGCCGTCAGCGATGTGAGCCTGGAAATCCCGCACGGGCAGATGGTCGGGATCATCGGCCGCTCTGGCGCCGGCAAGTCGACGCTGCTCCGCATGATCAACCTGCTGGCCGACGTATCCACCGGCTACATCGAATATGACGGTGTGCGCACGTCCGAACTGCGCGGGCAGGCCCTGCGCAATTGGCAGCGCGACTGCGCCATGATCTTCCAGCAGTTCAACCTGGTGCCGCGGCTCGATGTCATCACCAACGTAATGCTGGGCCGGCTCAACGGCCGCAACAGCCTGCTTAATCTGCTGCAGATATTTTCCACCAGCGAGCAGCTCGAAGCCCTCAAGGCTCTGGAGCGCCTCGATATCGCTGCTACCGCAATGCAGTGGGCGCAAACCCTGTCCGGTGGACAGCAGCAGCGCGTGGCCATCGCCCGCGCCCTGATGCAGAAGCCGCGCGTGATCCTGGCCGACGAGCCGATCGCTTCGCTCGACCCGCGCAATGCTCAGATCGTGATGGACTCGTTGCGCGACATCAACGCCGAAGGCATCACCGTCATCACCAATCTGCACACGCTCGATACGGCGCGCGCCTATTGCGAGCGCATCATCGGCATGGCCGCGGGCAAGGTCGTGTTCGACGGCACGCCGGACGAGCTGACCACGGACGTCGCCCGCACCATTTATGGCGCCGACGGGCTCAAGGAAGCTTTCTCCGAAGCCATGACGTCCACCGCCATCGCCCCGATCCATCCGCCCCAAGCGGCCGCCGCGTCCTGACATAAATTCAAGTTTCGCGCTGCCTCAAGGCAGGCTGCCGAAAAACCAAGCGTCACCAAAGGAGACCTCCCGTGATCCGCAAACTGCTTCTGGCTTCCGTCGCCCTTTCCATGTCTTCCGCCGCTTTCGCCCAGGACACTGCCGTCCTGCGCATCGGCCTCGATGGCGGCGAGAACGAGAGCGACCAACTGCGTCGTTCCGAATGTATCGCCGAACCGATGAAGGCCGCGACCGGCGCCTCCGAAGTGCAGTTCTTTCCTTCGCCGGATTATAACGGCGTGATCCAGGGCCTGCTCGGCGGCACCATCGACATCGCCATCATGGGCGCCTCTTCCTATGCCTCGATCTACCTGTCGGACCCCGAAGCCGTGGAGCCCGTGCTGACCACGCAGCAGGCCGACGGCTCGACCGGCTACCACTCGATCATGGTGGCTCGCGCCGATAGCGGCATTACCGACCTGGCCTCCACCGAGGGCAAGAAGCTCGGCTTTGCCGATCCGGATTCGACCTCCGGCTACCTCGTCCCGAACGTTTCGCTTCCGAACGACATCGGCGCGCCAATTGACGAATTCTATGTCGAAACCGGCTTCGGTGGCGGCCACGAAAACCTGGTTCTCGGCGTACTCGACGGCAACTGGGACGTCGGCACGACCTTTGGTTCGGGCCAGGGTGAATGGAGCGAAGGCTATACGTCGGGCAACCTGCGCATCATGGTCGACAAGGGCATGCTCGACATGGACGATCTGGTGGAAGTCTGGCAGTCGCCGATCATCCCCAACGGTCCGCTGATGGTGTCCAACAAGCTTTCCGACGAGATGAAGGAAAAGGTCACCGCCTTCTTCACCGCGCTGCCCGAGACTGATTTCGAGTGCTTCGACGCCTTCACCGCCGGCGGCTACACCAATTTCGTGCCCGCCGGACAGGAAATGTACCAGACCATCATCGACGCCCGCAAGTCGGTGATCGGCGGCTAAAGCCACAACCACGGAACGGCACCTCCCCCTTGACGGGGGAGGCTGGGAGGGGGTGTCGGTTCGCCCCGATTTCGAGGCCAGACACCCCCCACCCTTGATCCCTCCCCGCACGGGGGAGGGTGTCGACTGCTACTTCAGCGCAAGTCACGACTACAACCGAGGCGCTTCATGGCCGACATCGCCCACACGTCCGAGCTCAGCCCCGCATCCGCAACTCTACTGCAGCATTACCGCGGGCAGGTGATGACGCGGCGGGTCTATTCGGTGTTGATCGTTCTGGGCGTGCTGGCAGCGCTGGTTCTGGCGATGAACTATGCCAATGCCGCCAATTCGGGCAAGTTCATCGAACGGCTGCCCTATCTGTTCGATTTCCTGAAGAGCTTCGTGCCGAACGATCCCTTCGAGATCGTGCGTGCCATGTTCGATCTTCCCTCGCCCTACGACGATGGCTCGCTCAAATTCGACTACACGTCAGACCGGTACTATATCGGGGACACGTTCTACATCCCCCATTTCATCTACCAGCTGATCATCACGGTCAATATCGCCATCGTCTCCACGATCATCGGCGGGACCCTGGCGTTTTGCCTGTGCTTTTTCGCGGCCACCAATCTGGTCGGCGCGGGCGCGGTGCGCTGGTTCGTGCGGCGCAGCATGGAGGTAATGCGCGCCTTTCCCGAGATCGTCATCGCGGGGCTTTTGACTGCCGTGCTTTCCATCGGCCCGATCGCGGCCATTGCCGCCATTTCGTTCCACACCATTGGCGCGCTCGGCAAGCTCTTCTTCGAGGTCGTGGAAAACGCTGATATGAAGCCCGAGGAAGGGCTGCGGTCGGTGGGCGCTAACTGGTTCGAGCGGGTACGGTTCGGCATCGTGCCACAGGTGCTGCCCAATTTCGTGAGCTACACGCTGCTGCGCGCCGAGATCAACGTGCGCGCCTCCACCATCATCGGCGCTGTCGGTGGCGGCGGCATCGGCGAGGTATTCCGGCTTTCCATCGGCCGCGACCATGCGGCAAAAACCTATGCCATCGTCATCCTGCTGCTGGTGACCATCGTCATCATCGATCAATTCTCGGGCTATCTGCGCCGCAGGCTCGTGGGCAATCCAAGTTTCGAGTTGGGCCGGGGAGCGGCATGATGATCACGATCAGCATGGCCGAGCGCACCCGGCTCGAAAAGAAATACCCCGAAGTATTCCAGCCCAATTTCCTCCGCCGCTGGGGCCTGCTGGTCGGGGCAGGGCTGGCCTTGCTCTACCTGATCTTCTGCTGGTTCTTCTTTTCCGTCGGGCCGGCGCTGAAGAACGGCAGATGGGATCGCGCGGCGATCTATGTCCAGGACTGGTACTCCTGGCGCGCCCAACCCCGCCTGCGCTTCCAGGACGACGCCGTGGTGCCACAATGGTCGAGCCGCGGCCAATATGCCGAAGGCGCCACGATTGACTGGCTGACCCCGCACGCAAATGGCAGCATGACCGCCACTTTCGGCAGCGAGAGCAATCGGCTGGAGATTTCCACGGCACAGGTCGACGTCTATCTCGATGGCGTACCCTATGCCATCGCGATCACCGATGATGCCGCACTTGCACCTGAAAACGCGCCGCCCGAAATCGAACAGGACGGCCGCAAGGTACTGGTCAACTATGGCTTTGCCGGCCAGGCCGAAATTCGCGACAACCAGGTCGCCGTGCAGCGCCGCTTCCTTGGCTGGGCCAATTTCCTCTACGACCCGAGTTCGCCGCTCTGGGGGAATGACCTTTTCTCCACCATCGGGCTGGTCTTCAGCAGTGATCGCGTTGTTGCGGAAAAATCCAATGCGCAACTGGTGCTCGACGAATGGTTGGGCAACCGCGCCTGGCAGCACGGCGACATCCTGGCCAAGCTGATGCAGACGCTGGTGATGGCCTTTGTGGGTACGCTGTTCGCGACCTTGGTGGCGTTCCCGCTGGCCTTCATTGCGGCCCGCAACATCACCGCCAGCAGGCCCGCCAACTGGCTGATGAAGCGCAGCTTCGACTTCCTGCGCTCCATCGACATGCTGATCTGGGCGCTGTTCTTCACGCGTGGCTTCGGCCCCGGACCGATCCCCGGCATCGCCGCGATTTTCTTCGCCGACACCGGCGCGCTGGGCAAGGTCTATGCCGAGGCGCTGGAAAATCTCGACGACAAGCAACGCGAAGGCATCAAGTCCGTCGGCGCTTCGCCAGCGGCGGTCAACCGCTTCGGTGTCGTGCCGCAGGTGCTGCCGGTATTCATTTCGCAATCGCTGTATTTCTGGGAAAGCAACACCCGCTCGGCCACGGTGATCGGCGCCGTGGGAGCCGGGGGCATAGGGCTCAAGCTGCTCGAAGCCATGGGCACCAATTCGGACTGGGACAAGGTTGCCTATATGGTGCTGCTGATCCTGCTCGTGGTCTTCCTGTTCGACAACGTTTCGAACGCGATACGGAGCCGCCTCATCGGTACGACGCACTAGCTAGACGTCTACCGTAAAATCATCGCTCTCGCCGGCAACCAGTTCCAACGGCCAGATCCGACGGACCAGTCCTTGCGGATAAACCTCCGCATAGGCCGGCATCGACGCCAACAGCGATTCGCCCAGCGCAATTCCAAGGTCACGCAGGGACATGCGGAAACAGGTCAGCGTCGGCGACAAAAATCGTGACTGCGGCGACTCGCGAAATCCGATCACGGCAATATCCCGCCCCGGCCGCAATCCGGCCTCGTTGAAGCGTCGGTAAAGACCCACCGCCATCAACTCATAAATCAGCACCACCGCTGTGGGCCGGTCGGGCAGGGCCAGCAGTTCGTGGGCGATCTGGTAGCCGCCCTGGTCGGTCGACTTGGCGCGGATGACCAGCGCCGGATCGAACGGGATGCCGTGCCGCTCCAGCGCGGCCTTGTAGCCATCAAGGAATATGAACCCCAGATTGATGTCATTGCTCGGCACGCCCACGGCGATCCGCCGGTGTCCCTTGGCCACCAGCCGGTCCACCGCCCGGTTCGCCACCCCCTCGAAATCGAGGTCGATCCACGGGTGCGGTCCCGACGTGCCGGATCGGCCCAGGGCAATGAAGGGCAGCCGCGCGGAGCTCAGCAATTCGATACGCTCGTCGCGCCGGTGCGTCGCCGAAATGATGAGGCCATCCACCATTCCCCGAGCCACCATGCGCTGCAAATACTGCGTCGGATCTTCCTCGGTAGAGCAGGGCAGCACCACCAGATCCAGATGGTGACGGCTGAACACCGCCTGCACCCCGTCGAACACGCCGAGGAAGAAGTTGTCGCTGTTTCCCGCCGTGTCGGAGCCCGATTCCATCATGAACCCGATGGCGTTGGTGCTCCCCTGGCGCAGGCTGCGGCCAGCCTGGTTGGCCACGTAGCCCATCGCGGCGGCTGCCTCCAGCACACGCTGGCGCGTCTTTTCGTTCACGTCCGGCTTGCCGTTGAGCGCACGCGAAACCGTGCCAATGGAAATCTCAAGTTCCTGCGCCAAGCGCCGGATACCCTTCACGATTTCACCATCCGGAAATTCTCCCCGCAGCAATTCCCCTTCACTGTCATGAACGCAGATCGGGGGCATTGCAAGCAAAGCTATCCACAGGTTGGGTCGAGTTCCAGAAACGTTTACGATCCATCTTGACAGCCTGCAGAGATCGCCCCTAGTCTCGTAAACGTTTACGGAATTGCGTCCGAGCCGCCCACGTAAAGATGGGCCAGACGCTGCAGTCCAGGGAGGTTCCACTTTGGCTTTTACGGCCGTTCTCGCGGGTTGCGGAGGTATGTCCAAGGGCTGGTTGTCGGCATTGACCGAACATCCATTGCTCAAGGGCCGAGTGCGCATCGTCGGGCTCGTGGATCTCCACCTGCCGACGGCCCAGGACCGTGCCGCTGAATTCGACCTCTCCGACATCGTCACGGGCGGCGACCTTGATGCCGTGCTGGCGCAAACCAGGCCGGACCTGCTGTTCGACGTGGTCATTCCTGCGGCCCGCGAAGGCGTAGTCGAAATCGGCCTGCGGCACGACTGCCACGTACTCAGCGAAAAGCCGATGGCCACGAGCCTCGCCGCCGCCCGCGCGCTTATTGATCAAGCCGCCGCCGCAGGGCGCATCCACGCAGTAGTGCAGAACCGCCGGTTCATTTCTGGCGTGCGCCGCATCCGGCATCTGCTCGAAAGCGGCGCACTGGGCGAACTCACCGCGCTCCATTGCGACTTCTTCGTCGGCGCCCATTTCGGCGGCTTCCGCGAAGAGATGGAAAACGTGCTGCTGCTCGACATGGCCATCCACACGCTCGACGCCGCCCGCTTCATGGCCGGCAAAGCGCCAAGGGCCGTCTATTGTCTCGAAATCAACCCGCGCGGCTCCTGGTACAGCCATGGCGCCGCCGCCAATGCCATCTTCGAATTCGAGGACGATGTCGTCTTCAATTATCGCGGCAGCTGGTCTGCCGAAGGCGCCAACACCTCCTGGGAAAGCGCCTGGCGCATCATTGGCACCAAGGGCACGCTTCTCTGGGACGGAGGTGACCAGTTCGAGGCCAAGATTGTAGCTGGCGACTCCGGCTTCTTCCGCGATCTGGCGCCCGTCGAAATCCCCGAACCCGCCAACCCCGACCACACCCACGGCCATGCCAGCGTAATCGCCGAATTTCTCGACGCCATCGAAGCGGGGCGCCAGCCGGAAACCGCCGGCAGCGACAACATCAAGAGCCTCGCCATGGTCTTTGCGGCCATCGAGAGCGCCCGCACCCACCAGCGCGTCGCCATCGCAGTTTAAGGAACAAGTTTCGTGACCAACCCCGCCAAAGCCATCCGCATCGGCACCATGATCCAGGCGACAGCCGGCAAGGCGCCGGAGAACATCGCGGCCATTGTCGATCTCGGCTTTGAAAGCTTTGAGCCCTTCTTCTGGCAGACCACCAACGGGCAGGACATTGCCGAGCTGGGCAAGCGCTCGCTCGACGCGATCGGCGATCGCGACATCACCATTTCCACCATCGGCATGTTCGGCAATCCGCTCGAAGAGGGCGACATGGACCGCCAGACCCTGCAGGGCTGGAAGGACTGCATCGACAACGCCCACCATTTCGGCGCCACCTGCGTCGCTGGCTTCACCGGCCGCATCCGTAACCAGACGCTGACCGATAGCCTGCCGCGCTATCGCGAGGTCTGGAGCGAATTGGCTAAGCGCGCCGCTGACAAGGGCGTCAAGATCGCCTTCGAAAATTGCGCCATGGACGGCAATTGGGCGACTGGCGACTGGAACATCGCGCACAATCCCGACGCATGGGAGCTGATGTTCAACGAAACACCAGACGACAATATCGGGCTCGAATGGGAGCCCTGCCACCAACTGGTCTACCTGATCGATCCGCTGCCGCAGATCCGCAAATGGGCACACAAATTCTTCCACGTGCACGGCAAGGACGCGACCATCCGCTGGGAAGTGATCCGCGAGCACGGCATTTTCGGTAAGGAGCCGTTCGTGTGGATGCGCACGCCCGGCTTCGGCGACAGCAACTGGACCGACATCATCTCCGAGTTGCGCCTCGCGGGCTACACCGGCTCCATCGATATCGAAGGCTGGCACGACCCCGTTTATCGCGGTGACCTGGAAATGACCGGCCAGGTTCGCGGGCTCAACTATCTCAAGGAGTGCCGCGGCGGAGACTTCGTCGCCGGCTAGACGCGGGGCAGGGCCGGGGAGGGCACTGCACCATTTTTCAACGGCAGCCCAATGCTGCAAAAGGGAGGAACGACAATGAAGCTGAGAACACTTGGTCTTATGGCCGGCATCGCACTGGGCGCCCTTGGCATGGCTGTGCCAGCCATGGCGCAAACCGTCATCAAGGTCTGGTCCATCGACGGCGCCAACGCGCCCGGTGTCGGCGACACCTTGAGCAAGGAATTCAACGATGCCAACACTGATATCCAGATCGACTATCGCATCATCCAGTTCGACGACATCGTCAACGAAGCCCTGCGCGCCTTCGCCACCGGCAATGCGCCGGACATCATCTCGCTCGACAATCCCGATTTCGCGCTGTTCTCCTCGCGTGGCGCCTTCCTGGACATCACCGATCGCGTGGCCGCTTCCAGCGTCATCAAGACGGACAACTATTTCGAAGGTCCGCTCAATTCGGTGATGTGGGACGGCAAGCTCTATGGCGTGCCGAAATACACCGACACCATCGCCCTGTTTTACAACAAGGACCTGTTTGAAAAGGCCGGCATTGCCGAGCCGCCCAAGACCTGGGGCGAACTGGTCGATACCGCAGCCAAGCTGACCGATCCATCAACCAACACCTATGGCATCACCTTCTCGGCCCGCGCCGGTGAAGAAGGCACGTTCCAGTTCCTGCCCTGGATCCAGATGGCGGGCGGAGGCTACGAAAACGTCAACGTCCCCGGCGCCGTCGAGGCACTGGATTACTGGAAGGCCATGGTCGATTCCAAATCGGCCAGCCAGGACGTGCTGAGCCTTGGCCAGTGGGACTCCACCGGCACATTCAACTCCGGCAACGCCGCCATGGCCGTGTCTGGCCCGTGGGAGCTCGACCGCATGGTTGAAGATGCCAAGTTCGATTGGGGCGTAGCGCTGCTGCCGACCCAGACCGAAGGCGGCCCGCGCTCGTCGGCTTTGGGTGGTTTCAACTACGGGATTTTTGCCAACTCCAAGAACCCCGATGAAGCCTTCAAAGTCCTCGAATTCTTCATCAGCCAGGACGAGCGCCTGTTCCCCGATTTCTCGAGCCTTCCGGCCCGCAACGACATCGCGCTCCCTGAAACCGGCATTGCCCTCAAGGACGCTGCGCTCAAGGTGTTCCAGGAACAGTTGCAATATGCCCAGCCGCGCGGTCCCCACCCCGAATGGCAGAAAATCTCCAAGGCCATCTACGACGCCATGCAAGCAGCCCTGACCGGCCAGATGTCGGCCAAGGATGCGCTCGACCAGGCCCAGGCGACCATCCAGGGCATCGTCGGCTAATCAGTTCTCCCAGACTGGGCCGGCCGGAGCAATCTGGCCGGTCATTTTGATCAGCAGAGCGGCGGTGTCATGTCCCGAATTCTCAACAGCATGCGCGACGGTGTCGGATTCGACCTGATCCTGGTCGGCGCGGCCATGGTTTTTCTCGTGGCCTTGGCGGGTTTGCCGCTGGTCTATAATGTGGTGATGAGCTTCCAGCAGGTGGATATGTTCACCCTGGGCTCGCTCGTTCGCCCCTTTGCCGGCTTCACCAATTACGTCGCCGTGGTGCAGCAGCCCGAATTCTGGCTGGTGACGAAAAACACGCTGATCTTCGTTTTTGCCTCCATGGCTGGCCAGTTCATCATCGGCTTCGCGCTGGCGCTGTTCTTCGCGCAGAACTTCCCCGGCGCCGCCACCATTCGCGGCCTGTTCCTCGTCAGTTGGGTCATGCCAGGCCTCGTTGTCGGCGGCATCTGGAGCTTCATTCTGGCCGGTGATTATGGCGTGCTCAACGCCATCCTCAAGGGGCTGGGCCTCACCCAGGCCACCATCTTCTGGAAGTCGGACCCCAATTTCTCGCTTTGGTCCGTGGTCATCGCCAATATCTGGCTGGGCCTCGCCTTCAACATGCTGCTCCTCTCGGTCGGCCTCGCCGCCATCCCCCGCGATCTCTACGAAGCCGCCGAACTCGATGGCGCCAACGCTTTCCAGCGCTTCTGGACTATCACCCTGCCCATGATGCGCCCGACCATCGGCGCCGTGCTCTCGCTGGGGCTGATCGGCACGCTGCAGCAGTTCGATCTCTTTCCCGCACTAACCGAAGGCGGTCCGGCCAACACATCGAACGTCGCCGGCTACTGGGCCTGGCAGATGAGCTTCCAGCTCTATGATTTCGCCAAGGGCGCGACGATTTCCGTGATGATGTTCGTGCTGGTGCTGTTCGCCTCCGTAGTCTACGTGCGCTCCACCCGCCACGAGGTGCGGGGATGAACCGGCCCTTTGTTCCCTGGCTGCTGCTTGCCCTCGCATTGGCACTAGCCGCGATCTACCTGTTCCCGCTCTACTGGATGTATGTGACGAGCCTCAAGACCGGCTCGGAAATCTTCGCAAACCCGCCCAGTTTCTGGCCCGCCGCTCCCGATCCCAGCATCTATCCCAATACCTGGGTGCGGCGCACCATGGGCACCTT
This sequence comes from Devosia naphthalenivorans, assembly GCF_003056355.1. Taxonomy (GTDB): domain Bacteria; phylum Pseudomonadota; class Alphaproteobacteria; order Rhizobiales; family Devosiaceae; genus Devosia; species Devosia naphthalenivorans. The sequence goes on along the minus strand of NZ_PYVW01000003.1, from coordinate 19,590 downwards.
CCTGTGGAACTCGGTGGTCATCGCCTCCGGCGTCACCGCCATCACCGTGATCCTGGGTACCGGATGCGCCTATGTGCTGGCCCGCTATCGCAGCGCCTGGATCGACATCGGCCTTTTCGCCATACTAATGCTGCAGGTGCTGCCCGCATCGGTGATGATCACGCCGCTGTTCGTCGGCTTCAACCAGATCGGCCTGCTCAATTGGCCCCGCACCGCCGTGGTGCTCGCAGCGGCCGCCAAATCCATGCCGTTCTTCGTGGTGCTGGTGCGCGCAACCTTCATGAGCGTGCCGCGGGAACTTGAGGAGGCGGCGCTCGTCGATGGCAATTCCCGCGTCGGAGCCTTCTTCTCCATCGTGCTGCCGCTGGCGCGCAACGGCATTCTGGTCTGCGCCATCCTCACCTTCATGTCCTCGTTCGGCGAGTATATCTATTCCAAGTCGATCATCCAGGACACCGCCCTGCAACCGGCCAGCGTCGGTCTCTCCGGGTTCCTGGGTCCCAACTCCACGGACTGGAACTCCATCATGGCTTACTCGGCCATCTATGTGACGCCGATCCTGGCCGTTTTCGTCCTGCTGCAACGCCGCATCGTCTCCGGCCTCACCTCGGGAGCTCTCAAATGACCACGCAAATCGAGCTGAGCAATATCGACAAGCACTATGGCGCCTTCCATGCCCTCAAGAACGTCAGCCTCTCCATCGCCAAGGGCAGCTTCGTGGCGCTGGTCGGGCCCTCGGGCTGCGGCAAGTCAACGCTTCTGCGCTCCATTGCGGGGCTTGAAACCATCACCTCCGGCACGCTCCGGATCGCTGGCGAAACCATGACCGGGGTTCCCCCGCGCAAGCGCGACGTCGCCATGGTCTTCCAGAGCTACGCGCTCTACCCGCACATGACGGTGGAGGAAAACCTCACCTATTCGCTGCGCCTCCATGGCGTGAACAAGGCCGAAGCGCGACAGAAGGCCGCCGAAGTCGCCGCAACCACCGGCCTATCCGCCTTGCTCAAGCGCTACCCTCGCGAACTCTCGGGCGGCCAGCGCCAGCGCGTCGCCATGGGCCGCGCCATCATCCGCAACCCCAAGGCCTTCCTGTTCGACGAACCGCTGTCCAATCTGGACGCGGCTCTTCGCGTCCACATGCGCAAGGAAATCCGCGCCCTCCACGATCGCCTCGGCGCCACTTCGGTCTATGTGACGCACGATCAGATCGAGGCCATGACCATGGCAGACCACGTCGTTGTCATGCGCGACGGCGTTATCGAACAACAAGGCTCGCCGCTCGACCTCTACGACCGCCCTGTGAGCAAATTCGTTGCCGGCTTCATCGGCTCCCCTGCCATGAACTTCGTCCCCGGCACCATCGCCCCGGACGGCCGCAGCGTCGCCCTCGAAATCGCCGATAGCCTGTCACTGCCCCTGAGCCGCACCGTCGAACCCGGACGCTCCGTCATCGTCGGGCTGCGCCCCGAACACCTCGTGGTCACAGACGCCGAAACCGCAACGCTTCGTTTGCCAGTATCCGTGGTCGAATCCACCGGCTCCATGACCTACGTCACCACCAACACGACGCCCGAACTAACCGTCGTCGAAAGCCGCCGCATGAACACCCGCGCCGGCGACAATATTGACGTCAGCATCAGCCCCGAACACGTGCACCTGTTCGATCCCGCGACCGAGCGCGCGGTCTAACCAACTCTCACTGGCCCATCAGTCTGCTCTCCCTCCCCCTTGACGAGAGGGCCGGGGTAAGGGCGCGTTCTGCGGCAACGGAACCCCGCCCACGCTTCCCCAGTTCCAAAGAAGGAAGCAAAATTACCCTGGACCTCTCGCTGGGGAGAGGGTGAGATCGGCGGAATGCCTTTGGGCGAAAGGCCCAGGGTAGCTCGTATCAGCCCAACGGCCGAAAACTCAGATCGCCAGATATTCCTGGCGCAATTCGGCGTTATCGAGCACTTCCTGCGCTGTGCCCGCAAACGCCACTTCGCCCGTGTCGAGGATCACCGCCCGGTCGGCCAGTTTCAGCGCCGCCACGGCATTCTGTTCGACGATAATCGTGGTAATTCCCAGCGGCTTGATCGAATGCAGGATTCGTTCGATTTCCTGCACGATCACCGGCGCCAGCCCTTCATAGGGCTCGTCCAGCAATAGCAGCTTCAAATCCCGCGCCAGTGCCCTCGCAATCGCCAGCATCTGCTGTTCGCCACCGGACAGCGTCACGCCCTCCTGCTTGCGCCGTTCGGCTAGCCTCGGAAAGCTCTGGTAGATCTGCTCCAGGCTCCAGCCGTTCCCGGGCGCCACCTTGGACAGCGCGATGTTCTCCTCCACCGTCAGCCCTGCGATGATGCGGCGGTCTTCCGGCACCAACTGAATGCCGGCCCGCGCGGCCTCAAAGCTCTTCATCTTGTGGATGGGCTGGCCATCGAGCCAGATTTCGCCCTGCCGCATCTGCGGATCGTCGGTGCGGGCGATGGTGCGCAGCATCGAGGTCTTGCCCGCGCCATTGCGCCCCAGCAGTGCCAGGATCTCGCCTTTACGCACATCCAGCGACACACCCTGAACGATATAGCTTTCCCCGTAATAGGCATGCACATCGCGCACCGAGAAAAACGGGCGCGTCGTCTCCACCGAGGCAGCCTGGCTGTGGCCCAGAACCTGTGTTTGCATGGTGATAGCGCTCATCAATGCGCTCCTCCGAGATAGGCTTCCTGCACTTTGGGGTTGCCGCGCACCTGGTCCGGTGTGCCGTCAGCGATGATGCGCCCCTGCGCCAGAACCGAAATCTTGTCGGCTAGCGAAAACACCACATGCATGTCGTGCTCGATGATGACCTTGGTCATGCCGCGGCTCTTGATCTTCTTGAGCAGCTCGATCGTGGTGTTGGTGTCGTGGCGGCTCATGCCGGCGGTAGGCTCGTCCAGCAGCAGCAGGCGCGGATGCTGGATCAGGCACATGGCTAGTTCCATTCGCCGCTTGTCGCCCCGGCTGAGGCTGCCCGCTGCCATGTCGCGCCGGCCCAGCATGCCAACATCCTCCAGCATGTCTTCGGCTTCCTGACGGATGCCGATCTCGCTTTCGAGTGAGCGGAACATGTTGAGCTTGAACGCACCGTCACGCTTGGCCAGCGCGGGGATCATCACATTGTGCAGCACGCTGAGTTCCGCAAAAATCTCCGGCGTCTGGAACACCCGGGCGATCCCGAGCTGGTTGATCTGGTATGGCTTGCGTCCGGTCAGACTCGCGCCATCGAACACCACCTGGCCGCTGGACGGCGCCAGCTTCCCGATGATGACATTGAGCAGGGTGGATTTGCCCGCGCCATTGGGCCCGATGATGGCGTGAGTCTGGCCTTCTTCCACCTGCAGGTCGATATCGGCGAGGGCATGCAGCCCTCCGAAGCGCTTGTGGACATCGGCAACATGCAGGACGACATTGGGCTGAGACATTGGTTTCGTCCTATTCGGCAGGTTGCGGCTGCGGATTGGCTTTGCCCGGCGCTTTTGGCGCGCGGTTGAAGAGGTGCGCTATGCGCCGCACACCCTCCATGATGCCGCCCGGCAGGAAGATCACGATGATGACGAACACCAGCCCAAGGGTCAGGAACCAGCCTTCACCCACGAACTTGCTGGCGACCGTGACCATTGCGCTATCGACGCCATCGGGCAGGAAGTCGAAGAACCGGCGCAGGATCGAGTCGTTGATGGCCGAGAAGATGTTCTCGAAATACTTGATCAGCCAGGCCCCGATAACCGGGCCAACGAGCGTGCCCGCGCCACCCAGGATGGTCATCAGCACCACTTCGCCCGAAGCCGTCCACTGCATGCGCTCGGCGCCGGCTAGCGGATCGGTCACCGCCAGCAGCGCGCCGGCAAGGCCCGCATACATCCCCGAGATCACGAACGCCGCCAGCGTATAAGGCTTGGTGTTGAACCCGGTATAGTGCATGCGCGTCTGGTTGGTCTTGATGCCCTTGAGCATCATGCCGAAGGGCGAACCGGTAATCCGCTGGGCGATGAAGAACGCGATGATCAGGAAACCCGCGCAGAAGTAAAAGCCCGCAAAGCCGCCCAGCGATTGCCCGAGCAGGGTCGGCACCGGCTGGCCGGGCACGGCTTCGAAAATGGCCCGGTCGAGATAGCGCGGATCGCTTAGCGTCAGCTGCAGGCCTGTTTCGCCATTGGTGATGGGCGTCAGCACTGAATAGGCCATGTTGTAGCTCATCTGCGCAAAGGCGAGCGTCAGGATGGAGAAGTAGATGCCCGAGCGGCGCAGGCTGATGAAGCCAATGACCAGCGCGAATACCCCAGACACCACGATTGCAAAGATCAGTGCCGGAATGACGTCCAGGCTCAGCAGCTTGAACGACCAGACGGCGGCGTAGGAGCCGACGCCGAAAAAAGCGGCGTGACCAAAGCTCAGATAGCCGGTCAACCCGAACAGGATATTGAAGCCCACAGCAAAGATGCCAAAAATCATGAAGCGCTGCAGCAGATCGGGATAGGCGGCGCCAAAAGGCTGCAGCCAGATCGGCATGGCGAGAACCACCAGTGTGAAGCCGAGAAACAGCAGCAGATCGTTGCGAGGCATGGCAGCCATATCAGGCCTCCATCACGCCGCGCCGGCCGAAAAGGCCGCGCGGGCGAACCAGAAGAATAACCACGGCGACCAGGTAGATGATGATCTGGTCGATGCCGGGAATGAGGTCCTTCACCTGGGTCATCGAGGCGAAGGACTGCAGGATGCCGAGCAGGAACCCGGCCGCCACGGCACCGGGCAGCGAGCCCATGCCGCCGACCACGACCACGACGAAGCTGAGCACCAGGAAGTCCATGCCGATATGGTAGTTTGGTGGCAGGAGCGGCGTGTACATGACACCGGCCATCCCCGCCACGACGGCGGCCAGGCCGAACATGATGGTGAAGCGCCGGTCGATATTGATGCCGAGCAGGCCCACGGTTTCCCGGTCGGCCATGCCAGCGCGGACCACCATGCCGAACGTGGTGAACTGCAGGAAGGCGAAGACGGCGCCGATGATCGCGGCCGAAAACAGGAAGTAGACCAGCCGCCAGATCGGATAGGTGATCACACCGGCCTGCATGCCCAGCCACGCGCCGATGTCAGCGGCGCCACGCAGATCCGTCGGCATGGGCTGCGGGATGGGATTAGGTCCGAAGAAGGCTTTGATGAGCTCCTGCGCCACGATGGCGAGGCCGAAAGTCACAAGGATTTGTTCGGCATGCGGGCGCTTGTAGAAGTGCTTGATGATGCCGCGTTCAAGCGCAATGCCGACGATAAGCATGATCGGAATGGTGATGATGATCGACGCCGGTACGGAATAATTGACCAGCACCGCACCGAAATCGCCGAACCAGGCCTGCACCAGCGGTTCGCGTATTTCCAGTGGCGAACCCCACGGCGAGAGCTTTTCGGGGTCGATCGTGATGGTTTCCATGGTCAGGAACTGCCGGAACATCACCGCACAGAACGCCCCGAGCATGAACAGCGCCCCATGGGCGAAGTTGACGACGCCCAGCGTGCCGAACACCAGCGTTAGCCCAAGCGCAATCAGCGCATAGGCCGCGCCCTTATCCAGGCCATTGAGGAATTGCAGGAAGATCACGTCGAACATGCTGAGGTCCCAAAGCAAAAGTCATCAGTAGCCCATATGACGGGCCTGCCGAACCACGAGAGCGTGGCAAGCGGCCGGTCATGAAGCCAACACCTCGTCCGTCGACAGGCTCAGGATGAGGTCTACTGAAAGGTGCCCGCCCCGGATGAACGGGGCGGGCAATTCGTGATCAGGCACACATCGGTACTGGCTCTGCCGGTCCGAGCTCGCCGCCGAACATTGCCGGATCGTAGGCCACGTCTTCGCGCGGGATTTCCTGCACGATGTTGAGCACGTCGAACTCACTCGTCGGGGACTCATTGCCCTGCACGACCAGCACGTTCTTGATGCACTGGTGGTCTTCGGCGCGGTAAAGCGTCGGACCATTGCCCATGCCGTCGAACTCGAAGCCTTCCAGCGCCTTGATCACCTCGGGCGGATAGAAAGTGCCGGCGCGTTCCACGGCGTCCGCGTAAAGCAGGGCCTGCACGTAAGCGGTGTGGGCGGCCTGTGACGGCGGGGAACCATAGGCAGCGCCAAAGGACTTGGTGAAGGCGATCGTGCCGGGGTCCTGCAGGTTCCAATGCCAGTTGGACGTGCCATAGACGCCCTTGACGTTTTCGCCCGCGCCCTTGGCCATCAGTTCGGAAATGAGCGGGGTGACGATCTGGAAGTCCTTGCCATTGGCCTGGCGGTCACGCATGCCGAACTGCACTGCCTGCGTCAGCGAATTCACCATATCGGTGCCGTAGTGGTTGAGGATCAGCACGTCGGCGCCGGAATTCAGGATTGGCGTCAGATACTGGCTGAAATCGGCGGCGCCAAGCGGCGTGCGCACGGCTTCCACGGTCTGCCAGCCGAGTGCTTCGGTGGCGTTCTTGATCGATTCTTCCTGTGTCCAGCCCCAGGTGTAGTCGGCAGTGAGATGGTAGGCACGGCGATCTGCGCCATAGGCCTCGGCCAGCACTGGAGCAAGACCGACGCCTGATTGATAGGCGTTGAAGAAATGGCGAAAGCCGTAGCGGCGCTTGTCCTTGCCGGTGGTGTCGTTGGAGTGGGTCAGGCCGGCCATGAAAATCACGCCCAGTTCCTGGCACAGGCCCTGCACGGCGATAGCTTCACCCGAGGATGAACCGCCGGTGATCATGATGGCGCCATCGCGCTCGATCATGCGGGTCGCGCCAGCGCGGGCTACGTCGGACTTGGTCTGGCTGTCCGAGGTCACGAAGGTGACCTTCTTGCCCAGAACGCCATTGCCCTTCAGCGCCGTCGGTGTCAGCACGCTGATCAGGCCGCCATCGCCTTCACCATTGAGGTGCTTGATGGCCAGCTCATAGGCCTTCTGCTCGTCAGCGCCTTCTTCCGCATAGGCGCCGGTCAGCGGCAGGTTGAGGCCGAACGTTACGGTGTCGCCGGTCGGGTTGTTGCAGAATTCCTGCGCCCAGGCACCACGGGAAAAGATCATGGGCGAGATGCCGGTGCCGATGATGCCGGCCAAGCCTGTCTGCAACACCCGGCGACGGCTTAAGCCGCGCTTCAAAATTGTCATCGATTTCCTCCTTTTGGCGCGGGGCTTCTGGTGCATAGCCAGCCACTCACCGCATCCCTGATATTCGCCATAGGTGAAAATGAGAGCAATAGTGCATTGTTATTACACGCACATTCTGTAAATACTTGTTCTGTTCGCCGGAATAACAAGTCAAATCATTGACAAGCGGCGCTCAGGGGAGGGGAAAGATCATGCGTGCGCCGATTGGCTTTCGCATCAGCAACAGGCGGAAATCGCTCAAGATTTCCCAGGTCGCCCTGGCGCGGCTGGTCGGCATTTCGCCCAGCTATCTGAACCTCATTGAAAACAACAAACGCGACATCGGCGGAGCGTTGCTAAACCGGGTCGCGACCCAACTTGATATCGACATCGATGAACTGGCCGGCCGCACTGAACAGAAGCTGCTGCAGGACCTCGAGGAAGCCTTCGCCGATCCCATGACCGAGTCGCTGCCGTTCCGCCCCGATGAGCGGCGGGAACTGGTGGCGCAATATCCCGCCAGCGCCGCAGCCCTGGCGCGCATGCACCGCGCCTATGTTACGGCCGTCGCCAATGCCGACGCCTATGCCGACCGGCTACGGTCCGATCCGTTGCTCGGCCAGTTGTTGCATCAGATCCTCTCCGGCGTCACCGCCATCCGTTCCAGCGCCGAAATTCTGGAAGACGTTCCCGATCTCGATGAAGCCGAACGCCAGCGCTTCCTTGCCGCCATTGGCCGGGAAACCCGCGCGCTTTCAGACGTCGCGCGCAACCTGATCGGCCAGTTCGAAACCGCCAGCGCCAGCCAGCGCAGCGCATCGCCCGCGCGCGAAATCGACGATCTGCTGATCGAGAACCAGAACTATTTCCCCGCCCTCGAAGAAGCCTCCGAAACCCTGCGCGCCGAACTCGACGCCAGCGGCCGCTTCGGCGTTCCGACCCTCAGCGATATGCTGGAGCAGCGATTTGCGGTGCGCGTAATTGTCGGCGGAGCACCCAAAGATCCCGGCTACCCCGGACAATACCGCTACGACGCTGATGAGCGCACCATGTGGTTCCAGGGCGCGACCACGCTCGCCACCCGCCAGTTCCAGTTGGCCCGCCTGTTTGGCGAACTCGCTGCCGGCGACGTCATCGCCCAAACTTTGGCCGGAGCCCCGCTCACCACGCCCACCGCCAGGCGTCTCGCCGCCCGCGCCGTGGGCTCCTACCTTGCCGGGGCGATTGTCTTCCCCTATGCGCGCTTTCTCACCGACGCCGAAGCCAGCGCCTACGACATCGATCACCTTCGGCAAAACTACAATGCCAGCTTCGAGCAAGTCGCACACCGTCTCGTTTCCCTGCGCCGCCCCGGCGCGGAAGGCGTGCCCTTCGGCTTCCTGCGCTCTGATCCGGCCGGCCGGCTGACCAAGCACTTCCCGCTCCCAGGGCTGCTCCTGCCCAATAGTGGTCACGCCTGTCCGCTCTGGGCCATCTATGGCGCCTTCCGCACGCCCGACACCCCGCTGCGCCAAATCGTGCGCTTTTCTGATGGCTCCCGCTACCTGTTCCTCGCCCGCACCGTGCAGCGTCGGCTGGCATCCTTCCGCGAGCAGCCGACGCTCTCTTCCGTCATGCTGGCCTGCGACGTGCTCCATGCCGACCGCACCGTGTACGGCCGTGGCCTCGCCCTCTCCGACACATCCGCCGATGTCCCCGTCGGACCAAGCTGCCGCCTCTGCACCCGCCGCGATTGCTCCAGCCGCCAGGAAGAAGCGCTTTCGCCGGGCGGCCCACGCTCGTTCACCCGAACGCCGCTGGTGATCCCCGTAATAGAGCTTGGCGATGCGCAATGATTGCGCTTTACTGTATATGCCGGCGGAGGGGAGGCCGATTGCTTCGGAGGGACTTCGCCCAAGTTTTTGAGACCTCATGGTGAGCCTGCCGAACCACGAGGTCGGGCATTTCGATCGCACTACGACCCCTTCCTTCGACAGGCTCTGGATGAGGTCTACTGACCAGTCGAACACGCAAGAATGTTCGGTGGTCCAAGGGGGGAAATTGGCAACCGATATACTTATCGCCGAGGATGAGCCGAGCATTCTGGAATCGCTCGATTTCATCCTGCGGCGCGCCGGCTGGTCTATTCACACGGTCACCGATGGTGATGCGGCGCTGGAGGCCGTGCGGCGCCTGCGCCCGCGCGTCGTGGTGCTTGATGTCATGCTGCCCAGGCGCAGCGGCTTCGATGTGCTCAAGCAAATCAGGGCCGATCTTCAGATGCGCGCGACGCCCGTCCTGATCCTCACCGCCAAGGGTCAGCAGCAGGATCGGCGCATCGCCGAGGAACTGGGTGCCGATGCCTTCGTCACCAAGCCATACGCCAATGCCGAGGTGGTCGGCGCTGTGCGGCAATTGCTGGGCGGTAGTGGTGGATCGGCGTAAACTCGCAAGCGCCTTGCTGGTGCTGACGCTGTCGGGCGCCTTGCTGATGCTGCCGCCCTTCGTGATGGTGTTCAACCAGCCGATCAGCCATTTCGGTGTGCCGCAGATCGTCATCTACCTGTTCGTGGTCTGGCTGTTGCTGATCGGCGGCACGGCGCTGCTCACCCATCTTCTGCCGCGCGAGCAGCCGCCCAACAGCGGCGAGAGCGACTGATGCTCTCCGCCGATTTTGTCATCGCAACCGCCGTCGGCTATGTTTGCCTGCTCTTCGTGATCGCCTATTTCGGTGACCGGCGCGCGCGCACGCATCAAAAATCCTTCCTTCATTCGCCCGCCGTCTACACCCTCTCCATTTCGGTTTATTGCACCAGCTGGACTTTCTATGGCGCTGTCGGCAACGCCGCGCGCAGCGGGCTTGAGTTCCTCACCATCTATCTGGGCCCGACGCTTGTTTTCGTCGGCTGGTGGTTCCTGCTCCGCCGGCTCGTGCGCATCAGCCACCAGCAACGCATCACCTCGCTCGCCGACCTCCTGTCCTCGCGCTTTGGCAAATCCAACCGGCTTGCGGTGCTGGTCACCTGCATCGCCGTGATCGGTATCGCCCCCTACATAGCGCTGCAGCTCAAGGCCGTGACCTCCTCCATTCAGGCCGTCGCCGGTTCATCGGAGTTCGGGCAGGGCAGCCTCAAGGGCATCGACGATGTCGGCCTGGCCCTTGGCGTAGCAGCGGGCATGGCGCTGTTCACCATCCTGTTCGGCACCCGCCATGTCGACGCCAAGGAGCAGCACCATGGCGTCGTCGCGGCCATCGCCTTCGAAGCCGTTGTGAAGCTGACCGCATTGGTGGCGGTCGGGGTATTCATCGTCTTCATCGGCGGGGGGCTGGAGCAAATCTTCAGCGACGCCGCCGCTGCCGGCATTTCGGTGCAGTCAGAAAACACCTTTGATGCCCGCTGGATGACCACCCTGGCACTATCCACGGCGGCCATTGTTTGCCTGCCGCGGCAGTTTCAGGTGACCGTCGTCGAGAATTCCGACGAAAACCATCTGCGCGTCGCCTCCTGGGCTTTCCCTGCCTACATGCTGCTGATGAGCCTGTTCATCCTGCCCATTGCCGTGTTCGGGCTCACCAAGATGCCTGCCGGCTCTAATCCGGACATGTTCGCGCTGACCCTGCCTTTGGCTCAAGGCCAGGACGCGCTGGCGTTGCTCGCGTTCATTGGCGGGTTCTCCTCGGCCACGTCCATGATCATCCTTGAGTCCATCGCGCTCTCAATCATGGTTTCCAACCACATCATCATGCCGCTGATCTTGCGCTTCGGCTCGCCCAGCAGTGGCGGGCAGGGCGTCACGAACCTGCTGCTGTTCGCGCGCCGGCTGTCCATCGTGTTGATCCTGTCGCTGGGCTTTTTCTATTTCTTCTTCACTCGCGATTCCAACGCACTGGCGCCCATCGGCTTGATTTCCTTCACCGCCATTGCCCAGTTCTTTCCCGCCGTCATTGCCGCCTTGTTCTGGCGCGATGCTTCCCGCAAGGCCGTGACGGCGGCGATCGGGGCAGGGTTCGTGTTCTGGGTGTGGTGCAGCTTCCTGCCGTCATTTTCCTCGGTTTCCCCGCAGGTGGCCCTGCTGCTCGATCAAGGTCCGTGGGGCATCGGCTGGCTGCGGCCCGAAGCGATGTTCGGACTGGCGGGTTGGGACTCCCTCACCCATGCCGCATTCTGGAGCCTGTCGGCAAACATCGTCATCCTGACCGTCGGCTCCCTGGTCACCAGCCCCTCGGCGCTTGAGCGGCTGCAAGCCAGCGTTTTCATCGATGTCTTCCGGCAGGGCCATACAACGCGCGGTAATTTCGTGCCGGGCTCGGCCACGGCCAATGATCTGTTCTTTGTCGCGGAGCGCGTGCTGGGCGATCGCCGCGCCGCCGCCCTGTTCGAAACCGAAGCGCGCGATGCGGGTGTCGACCCCGACATGCTGGAGCCGTCGGCGGACTTCATCGGCCGGCTCGAACGCGAGCTGGCCGGCTCCATCGGGGCGGCCTCCGCGCATGTGATGCTGTCCAAGGTTGTCTCGGGCAGCGACGTGTCGCTCGAAGAGATGATGCAGATGGCCGACGAAACCCAGCAGGTCATCGAATATTCCCAACAGCTCGAAAAAACTTCGGCCGAGCTGCGTTCCACCGCTCAAAAGCTCGAGGAAGCCAACACGCAGCTGCGCGAACTCGATTCGCAGAAGGATGAATTCTTGAGCCAGGTGAGCCATGAAGTGCGCACGCCGATGACCTCGATCCGCTCCTTCTCCGAAATCCTGCTCGATGCGGACGACATCGATCACGGCCAGCGCCGACAGTTCGTCTGCACCATTCATCAGGAATCGCTGCGCCTGACCAAATTGCTCGATGAAATCCTCGATCTGTCCGCGCTCGAACGTGGCGAGCGGACCTGGCAGAATGCACCGATTAATCCCGAACTGGCGCTGGATCGGGCGCTCAACGTCTGCGAGGCGCTATTGCGTCAACGCAATGTTTCGGTAGAACGCGGCAAGCGCGCCGCATCCGCGCTGGTGGAAGGCGACGTGGACCGGCTCTGCCAAGTCTACATCAACCTCATTTCCAACGCGGTGAAATACAACGACGCCAGCCATCCCGTCATCAGCGTATCGTCTCGCATGCGGACCGGTCATCATCTGGTGGAAATTGCCGATAACGGTCCCGGCATAGCCACCGGCGAACGAAAGCTGATCTTCGAAAAATTCTCGCGCGGACAGCGCGCTGCCGCCGACCAGAGCGGGGCAGGGCTCGGCCTCGCCATTTCCCGCCAGATCATCACCCGCATGAACGGCACGCTGGAGCTTGTACAGGGGCCGCTTCCCGGCGCCTGCTTCCGCGTCCGCCTACCGGTGCTGACTGGCGCATAGTCAGCAGTCCCACGGGAACGACGCCGTGGAGGCAAAGTGGTGTTGTGGGGTGACGAGATTTGTACGTCACCGAATAACGCAGCAAGAGCCAACCTCCGGTTGCATGCGCGCCGACTATTGTGCATCACTTCCAACTGTCTAACCCCGGAGTCTCCGATGAATTATGAAGCGGTCCTGACGGACATGGTGGCCGTTGCCCGTGAGGCCGGCGCATTGACGATGGGCTATTTCAATCGCTTCCGCGAGCTTGAAATCGGCATCAAGGGGCCGGCCGATTTCGTGTCGGAAGCGGACAAGGAAAGCGAACTGCTGATCCGCAAATTCCTGTTCGAACGCTATCCCGGCTGGAGCTTCACCGGCGAGGAATTTGCCCCCGTCGATCAGGACAGTGAACATCGCTGGCTGGTCGACCCCATCGACGGCACCACCAATTTCATCAATGGCATGCACTACACCATCTCCATCGCGCTGCGGCGCGGCAACGAGACGGTCTGTGGCGCGCTCTACAATCCCGTCGCAGACGAGATGTTCACCGTCATCAAGGGGCAGGGCGCCTTCATGAATGGCGAGCCGCTCAAGGTGAGCGAACAGACCGAAACCGGCCTTCTCAATGTCGGCACCGGACTCGCCACCCCGGGCCTGTTCACCCATGCCGGCTTCTACCAGCGCCTCGACGCCATCCGCGCTCCCATCAGTTCTGTGCGCATCGTCGGCAGCTCCGCCAATTCCTGCGCCTATGTCGCCCTCGGCCGCCTCACCGGCTATTTCGAGGAATCAGGGCTGGTCGACTGGGCCGTCGGCGTCTTGCTGGTCGAAGAAGCCGGCGGCATCGTCACCGACTGGTGGGGGCGCGGCCCCGAATTCTACGAAAAAACCGGCTGCGTCCTCGTCGCCAACAAAGCCACCCACGCCTACCTTTTGGAAAAACTAAAAGACGCCCCCCGCAAGGACCCCAAGGACGGTTCGCACTGAGGCCCAAGTGAACCCGATCGTCACCCTCGGGCGAAGACCCGAGGGTTCTTTGCTTGCTCGGCAGCTCCGCAAGTGTAGCGCCCTCGGGTCAAGCCCGAGGGTGACGATCGAGAATATTCGCACCAGCCTAGCGGCGGGCGCCAGCCCACCTCGCCCCTGAGGGGAGAGGTCGACGGCGAAGCCGGCGGGTGAGGGGTTCAGAGGTCGGAACGCCCCCAATGCCCACCCGAGCTCCACCTCACCCCACCAATGCCAACAACCCCTCCGGATCATCCGTTGTAATCTGATCCACCCTCAGCCCCAACAACGCCTCAACCTTGTCCCGTGAGACCGCATCCGCCTTGTTGATCGTATAGGCATCGATCCGCCGCCCCTCCGCATGGAACGCCGCAACGAGGTCAAACCCCAGCCGATGCGCCTCCAGCACCAGCGGATATGCCAGATAAATCATCTCAGCGTGCGGCGAAGCCGCCACCGCATCGCGCACAAACCCCGCAAAATCCCGCGTCTCCGCCAACCGCTCCAGCGCCCCGTCATGGCACGGATCATACCCGATCCTGAGCCCCGGCACGTCCTTGGTCAAAATCCGTACCGCCTCGGCATCGCCCGACGACAGGATCATGTGCCTGGCCACCGGCCCGACGGCCTGCCGGAAAACCGCCAGCGCCACCTCGTCCAGCACGCGCCAATCTTCCTTGTAGTCCAGTTGCAGCAGCGCCTCAGGATGCAACTCGCCCTGCGCCAGCAACACGCACAAATCCTCCAGCAGCATCACATGCTCACCAAGCGGCGTCCCGTCCTGCCCGCGCAAATAAAACCCGCGCAGCGCAGCCGCGCTCAGTTCTGCTATCCGGCCCCGGCCCGTCGTTTCCCGATCAGCCGTCAGGTCATGCAGGACCGCAAAGCCGCGGTCGCCATGCACCACCAGATCCACCTCGACACTCGCCCCCAGCCGCATCCCCTCAAGAATGCGCTGCCCGGTGAACGCCGGATCACTGCCGCGCCGCCGCGCCCGGTGCCATTTGAGCCAGGTGCGATGGCCGTCGCGCTCGATGAAGATGGGGGCAGCTATCACCGGGTCATTCCCGCGAAAGCGGGAACCTCCGTTTGCGGGTCTTCCAAGATAACCGAGGTTCCCGCTTTCGCGGGAATGACCCGGTGGCAACAAACATGACTGCTGGAGCGGTCGGCCAACTAAGCCCGGTGAATAACCGCATTGCCCCGATACGCCGCAATAGCCCTCGGCGCTAAGGTGACACCCTGACCAGCCCGGAACAGGTCCGGATGGGACACCATCGCCTTGATCCGCGTTGAGTCCAGCAGTTCCAGATCCACCAGCCCATGCGAGCCATAGTCGGTCACGCGGTGCACCTTGCCCTGGCTGTTTTCAGTGACCACCGAAAGGTCCAGCGCCTCGGGCCGCACGGCGAGGATCGCCGGCCCATCGCTGACGGGCAGGGGCGTCGAATACCCCGCCTTGCTGAAAATGCCGTTCGACACTGTCCCCTCGATCAAGTTCATCGTGCCGATAAAACCCGCCACGAACGGCGTCTGCGGTTCGCGATAAACGATGTCCGGGCGGTCGATCTGCTCCGTCTTGCCATCGCGCATCACCACGATCCGGTCTGCCATCGACAGCGCCTCGTCCTGACCATGCGTCACGAACAGCGTCGTGATCTTGAGGCGCTGCTGAATATCCCGAACCTCTTCGCGAAGTCTTTCGCGCAAGTGCTGGTCAAGACTCGCAAAAGGCTCGTCCAACAGCAGGATTTTCGGCTCCAGCACCAGCGAACGCGCCAGCGCCACGCGCTGCTGCTGCCCGCCCGAAAGCTGGGCCACATGCCGCGTGCCGTAGCCATTAAGCCCCACCAGGTCGAGTACGCCATCGACGCGCCGCTTGATCTCGTCCGGCGCCACCTTGCGCAACTTCAGCCCGAACGCCAAATTCTTGAATACGTTCATATGCGTCCACAGCGCGTGGCTCTGGAACACCATGCCGGTGGGGCGCTTCTCCGGCGGCACATGCGTAATGTCCTCGCCATCGATGGTCATCACACCCGAAGTGGGCGTCTCGAACCCACCCACCATGCGCAACAGCGTCGATTTGCCGGACCCGGATGGCCCGAGCAGGCACACCAGTTCCCCGTCAGCGACATCGAGCGAGAAATTATCGACCGCACGCACCGGGCCGGCGAAAATCTTGGATATTTCTTTGATTTTTAGAACGGACATTGATTTTCCTAGCCGCCGAAGCCGCGGGCGAACGAACCCGAGTTCACCACTCGGCGCGCAAACATCAGCGCAATGAAACTTGGCACCCACAGCAGCACGGATAGCACCGCGCCATACTGGATCACCGGCTGGTTGTTGATGAACGAGATCATCAGCACCGGCAGCGTCCGCACCTGCGGCGCCCCAATCAGCCAGGCGCCTTCGGTTTCGTAGAAGGTGCCCACAAAGCTCAGCAGCACCGCCGCCGCAATGGTCGGCCCAGCCTGCGGCAAGGTAATCGACCAGAACACCCGGAACGGCCCTGCGCCCACATCGCGTGCCGCTTCCTCCATGCGCCGGTCAACCGACTGGAACGCCGCGACGGGAATCCAGATCATGAACAACAGCGTGCCCACCAACTGGATCAACACCACGCCCCAGAACGTGCCGATTAGGTTGAGCTGCAGGAAAATGCCCGCAATCGCCACCAGCAGCCCGAATTTCGGAAAGGCATGTCCCGCCAGAAACGAGAAGAACAGGATGTTCCGCCCCGGAAACTCCATCCGTGCGAACGCATAGGCCGCAGGCAGGCAGATGGCTGCCGAGAGCGCCGTCACGGTCAGCGACAGCGTCAGGCTGGTGCCGATGGAGGTCCACACATCGGCCCGAGCCAGTGTCTGGTACCAGAAGCGCAGCCCGAATTCCTGCGGGATGACGGATGGATAGCGCCACACATTGGCGAAAGCCCAGGTCCCGACCACGATCAGGGGGAGGACGATGACCAGCGTCAGGACGACGGCCATGATGATGCCGGTCCAGTCGGCTCTGCGATGCACAAGGGTGTTCATGCTAAGGCGCCCTGTTCTTGGCGACGGAGCGCACATAGAAGAGACCGAACACGATGCAGAAACCGAACGTGATGACTGCTTGGGTGATGGCGTTGATAGGATCATAGAGATCGCGGAAGGTGCGTTGCATGAACGGTCCTATCAACTCTGGCGCCGCCGGCCCGAGAATGTAGGGCAGGGTGAACGCCGAGAAGATGCCAAGCACGGCGAAAGAGATCGCCACGAGGATGGAATTGACGATGCGCGGCAGGATGATGTGCCATAAGACGGCCAGCTTGCCTGCGCCCACGTCCCGCGCCGCCTCGATGGCCTGGTTCGATACGCTGCCCAGGCCGGCAAGCAGGATAAGTACGGTCAACGGAATATTGTCCCACACCAGACCGATCACCGGCCCCCATGGTGTCAGATAAGGCGAGCGCATCTTGGGCAGGCTCGCCGCATTCAGCAGCAGGTCCACAGTCCCGTTGGGACCCAGAACGCGGATAAACGCGAAGCTGAGGATGATCGAGGGCACGAACATCGGGAAAATAGCCAGACCCTGCACATAGGCTGCAACCTTGCTGGTCGAGAAGCGCAGGTA
Source organism: Devosia naphthalenivorans (assembly GCF_003056355.1). Lineage (GTDB taxonomy): Bacteria > Pseudomonadota > Alphaproteobacteria > Rhizobiales > Devosiaceae > Devosia > Devosia naphthalenivorans. Next base: position 2,506 of record NZ_PYVW01000003.1, on the reverse strand, counting down.
GAGCGCGATTGGCAGACACACCAGCAGCAGCAGGAGCGCGCATACACAAGTGGTCCACAGTGTCAGCGACAGATTGGACAGGCTATACGGATCGGAAAAGAAAAACTGGTAGGTCTCGGTAGAAAACCGCTTCTCACCGGTTTCGGACGTCAGCCACAGCGTCCGCATGACGGCGGAGATGATTGGCCAGATTACCAGCCAGCACACCAGAAAGACTGGAAGGGCAACGAGCAGGAGGCCAATTGGCCCCCCGCGATTTTCGTTGGTTCCGGTGGAACCCTCGGCAACAATGGTCACGAATTGGGATCCACGTTCGGGGCAACGGTGCGATACCAGCCATCGCTGATGGCGCGCTCCCAGTCACCGCTCGGGAAGACCGGGATGGAAGAGGGGATAATGTCGGCAAAGCGCTCGCGCAGAGCCGGATCGACATGCTCCCACGAAACGCCGGGAAAGCCGCCGAGCTCAGTCAGCACTGCCGACTGGATTTCCTCGCTCAGCACGAAGTCCGCCAGCTTCATGGCTGCTGCATTGTTGACGCCGTTGGTATTGATGGTGAGGCGCGAGAAACCGCCCGGCAGGCCCAGATCCTGCAATTGTACCAAGCCTGTCGTCTCGGGCAGCACGCCCTGTTCAATAGCCGACAGCGCCTGATCCGACCAGGCCGGGATCATGGTCACGGCAGATTGGCCGAGCAGCTGCAGGGACTGGGTATTGCCAGAAGTGTAGGCGCCACCGTCGAACAGGGATGGGGCGATATCGTTCAGAATTTCCCAGGCACCGGGCAACATCGCTTCGGTATTTTCCGGTGTGGCATTGTCCACCGTGAACTTGCTGATGTCCCGGCCATTGGCTTCCAGCACCGAGCGGCGCACGAAGTTCAGCCCCGAGCCGCCCTTGTTCGGACGGTTGTAGATGAACTGCCCGGGGTTTGCCTTGATCCAGGCAATAAGGTCGTCCCATGTCTTGGGCGCGTTTGCGGGGTCCAGCTTGGTGGTATCGTAGGCCAGAAGTACCTGAGAACCGCGATAGGGCATGTTCTGCGGGATATCGAGCGCCAGCGGGTTGATCTTGGAATAGTTCGAAAGCCCGGCTTCTTCGAAGTTCACCCACAGGCCTTCATCGATTGCGCCAACGGGCTGGCGCGCATCGAAGCCCTCGAAGAAGTCTGCCTGCGGATCGGCATCGGAGCCAAGGGCCGCCAAAGCACGCTCGGCAATCGACTGCAGACCGGCATTGTCGCCGCCGTCCACCAGATTGATGGTGATTCCCGGATTGGCGGCTTCGAACTTCGGCTTCACCACATTGGTCCAGAAGTCCATGATGTTCTGGTCAGAACTGGTGTACCAATCAATGATGCCTTCCGCGCCGAAAGACATGCGAGGCATCATAAACACGCCAGCGGTTGCGCCGGCAGCGAGCATAAAATCACGCCGTTTCATTGTAATCTCCCTTGGCCGTTCCGTGGAACGGATATTCCGCCTTCCGCCAATGCGGCCGGCAGGTTCCATCGATCTTCCGTCGAGCTCTCCCAAACCAAAGCTAACTACTGGCTGGGAAAATATGCAAGTGGAAAGCCGGGCCGCGATGCGATCCCGGTTGGCGCGTACAAATCACAGCTTTGCGACACTCGTGTAACGACATGGGCAAGCACAGCCCGCGCTTGGTCCCTAGGGTGCATCACTGGCAATATATGACAGCTCAAAACGCTGTAGAATCAAGGAAATCGACATTTTTCCGAATGGCTTCTGACGCCGCGAAAACGGAGTCTTGCCCGGGAACGTTCGGGCGCCAGCAGCCGGGACAATATCGAAAGCTTCTGAAACTTCGCCCAAGTACAGGCAACATTTAGATGGAGTGGAACGATGTCGGATTCTGATCGAGCAGATGAAATACCCGTTCCAAAAATGGGGCGGCACCCATGGCAGGCGCCGCCCCGATTCTCATCATAGATTTGGCAATCCTGCCGGCATCGGTGGCGTGTCGCCGTCAGTTGCATTTTCTGACGTATCCAGGTCGCCATCATTGGCCAGTTGGCGTTCCGCATCGTGCCAGAAACGCTGATCTTCCCCCTCCGGCGATCCTGCTTCAACCCACAACGCATAGGCCCGGTCGCGAATGGCCTCCTCACTCTGCTTTTCCATGCCGTTGCTCCTTGGCCCCAAAGCGGGGCAACAGGACGCCGGGTTCGGCGCCCTGCGCGAACAACGTGCACCGCCAACAGCAGTTGCGCAGGTCCGATCCTCCGGCCCGCACAACTTGTTGCTCAAGCCAGATTGTCGTCCCCAACGATGTCGTCCCGACATCCTCACCCACGATGTCATCCCTGCTTGAGCCGGGAGGTGGACTCACGTTTGAAGTGCAACACGGTTAGAGAAACTGGAGAAGACCTCATTTGGGGTTTGGAAGTCGAGACATTTTCGCGGGGTGTTGTTGTAGAGGGCGACAATGGTTTGCAGGTGCTCGTCGGTGATGGTTGCCAGGTCGGATTTTCGCGGCAGCCTGC
>NZ_PYVW01000029.1 GCF_003056355.1 Devosia naphthalenivorans | reverse complement strand
TCCATACGGGCCCGCGGCGTGCAAATGGCCGCATCATGAGGCCGGACACACGACAGCACCTGACCACATGCCCAAAGCCAATGAAAAACCGCTTGCATCCAGACGGGCGTCCACACACGATTGACACTCTCAGGGAAGTACGTGACGTATCTCGAAACCCTGGTGGTCGATCTCTGGAGTGAGCACGGCTTTATCGAGTTCCGGTGCGGCTTTTCCCTGCGCAGCGATCATGTGCTTGAGAGCCTCACCGTCGAACTTCCCGCGGCAGACTGATGGCCCCTAAGATCTAACAGCCCAGACCCAGGCTGGCGCTCAACTCAAGTCCTGATCCTCCAACTGCCGCCGAACACCTTTGTCCACCGGTTCTCCACAGGTGCGGGATGTGAACGGCCTCTTGCTTGACTCTGCTCTCCCCTGAATGGGAACAAATAGCGAACGTCATGGCAGGGAATCTCAGTGGAAAATTCGGTACTAGCACCTGCAGGTGTAGCCCGCGGCACTTATGCCGAGCTCGTCGCTGCCACCAACTTCTCTTTCTTGCGAGGCGCTAGTCATCCGTTCGAGATGGTCGCTCAAGCGGCTGGACTTGGCCTTGGGGGCATTGGCATCTGCGACCGCAACTCCCTGTCAGGCGTGGTGCGGGCCTTTTCCGCCGCCAAGGATTTGCGCAAGGATAATCCCGACTTCCGGCTAGTTGTTGGATCCCGGATCGTCTTCTCCGATGGCACACCCGACATTGCCGTTTATCCCACGGACCGGAGTGCCTATGGCCGTCTCGCCGCTTTGCTGACCCTGGGGAACCGGCGGGCTCCCAAGGGTGAGTGTCACCTCCAGTTGGCGGATCTGGTCGAGCATGCAGAGGGGCAGTTGATGATCGTCGTTCCGCGCGACGGCGAGATCGAACATGATGTCGGGATCGCCCAGCTGCTCGCCCATGGCGCCAGGGGGCGGGTGTGGGTTGCAGCGAGCTACCGGTTTGATGGCATGGACCGCGCAAGGCTGGCACGCCTGGCTGCGGCCTGTGCCTCGGCTGGATTGCCGATGCTGGCCACGAGCGACGCGCTCTACCATGAACCCAGTCGCCGCATCATCCAGGATGTGCTGACCTGCATCCGGGAGATCACCACCATCGAGAACGCCGGGTTTTTGCTGGCCGCCAATGGCGAGCGCTTCATCCGCCCGCCTGATGAGATGAGAAGGCTGTTCCGGGAACATCCCGCAGCGCTTGACGAAACCCGGCGCTTTATCAACCGCATCTCGTTCTCGCTCGATCAGCTCAAATACATCTATCCCGAGGAAACCGTCGGCAATGGCGAGACCGGCCAACAAACCTTGGAACGCCTTGCCTATGCGGGCGCCCAGAGCCGTTACCCGGACGGGGTGCCGGAGCGGGTCACCAAAGGTTTGCAGCACGAACTCGCTCTGATTGCCGAGATGGGCTACGCGCCGTACTTCCTGACCGTGCAGGACATTGTTCGCTTTGCCCGGCAGGAGCGCGGCATTCTGTGTCAGGGCAGAGGGTCCGCTGCCAATTCGGCCGTCTGCTTCTGCCTGGGCATTACCGAGGTCGATCCCATGCTGGTGGACCTGCTGTTCGAGCGCTTCGTTTCCACCGAGCGGGATGAGCCGCCCGACATCGACGTCGACTTCGAGCACGAGCGGCGCGAAGAGGTGATGCAGTACATCTATCAGAAGTACGGCCGCCACCGGGCGGGGCTCACCGCCAATGTCATCACCTATCGCGCCAAGGGGGCGATCCGTGACGTGGGCAAGGTCTTTGGCCTGGCCGACGACATGATCAGCGCGATCAGCGGGCTCAACTGGGGCTGGGGCTCTGTCGATATTCCCGCTGACAAGATGCGCCAGATCGGTATCGACCCGGACGATCAAACCATCGGCATGGTCATGCAGATCGCCACAGCCCTCTATGGCTTCCCCCGCCATCTGGGTCAGCATGTTGGCGGCTTCGTCATCACCCGTGATCGGCTGGATCATCTGGTGCCGATCAGCAATGCGGCGATGGAAGACCGCACGGTCATCGAGTGGAACAAGGATGACCTCGATGAGCTGGGCATCCTCAAGGTCGATGTGCTTGCTCTGGGCATGCTCAGCTGCATCCGGCGCAGCTTCAACCTCCTGCGCCAGCACTATGGCCTGTCGCTGACGCTGGCCACCGTGCCGCAGGAAGACCCTCGGGTCTACAAGATGACCCATCGGGCCGACACCATCGGCGTGTTCCAGATCGAGAGCCGGGCGCAGATGTCCATGCTGCCGCGTCTCAAGCCGTCAGAGTTTTACGATCTGATCATCGAAGTCGCTATCGTGCGGCCCGGGCCGATCCAGGGTGACATGGTGCATCCTTATCTCAAGCGCCGGCAGGGGCTGGAGCCCACCAGCTATCCTTCGCCCGAACTCGAGCATGTGCTCAAGAAAACCTATGGCGTGCCGCTGTTCCAGGAGCAGGCCATGAAGATCGCTATTGTTGCGGCTGGCTTTACGCCCGGAGAAGCCGACCGCCTGCGCCGGGCCATGGCCACCTTCAAGCGCACCGGTGGGGTCGGCACGTTCCGCGACAAGTTCATCAAGGGCATGCTCGAGCGAGAGTACGACAAAGAGTTTGCCGAGCGCTGCTTCGGTCAGATCGAGGGCTTTGGCAGCTATGGTTTTCCTGAGAGCCACGCCGCGTCCTTTGCGCTGCTGGTCTATGTGTCCTGCTGGATCAAGTGCCACTATCCCGATGTATTCGCTGCGGCCCTGCTCAACTCGCAGCCCATGGGGTTCTACGCTCCGTCCCAGATCATCCGCGATGCCCAGGAGCATGGCGTCGACGTGCGGCCCGTCGACATCAACCTCAGTGACCTTGAGAATGTCATGGAGCCGAGCAATGAGAGCGGCATCCATATCGCGCCACGCCATCTGGAGATGCAGGAAGACATTTGGGGCAATCGCGGCGTGCGCCTGGGCTTCAACCTCGTGGCGGGGCTGCGGACCGATCACGCCAATCTCATCGTTGCCCGGCGCCGGGGTGGCTATGACAGTGTGCGCGATCTCTGGATGCGCACGGGCCTGTCGCCAAAGGTGCTGACCGTGCTGGCCGAAGCCGATGCCTTCCAGTCACTGGGGCTGTCCCGCCGGGATGCGCTTTGGGCGGTGACAGGGCTCATTGGCACACATGGCGCCGAAACCTTGCCGCTGTTTGAAGCCGGCGAGCGGCCGCCGCGCTGGTCGGAGGAAGAGAGCGATCTGCCGTCAATGGCCCCAGGCGAAGAGGTCATCCACGACTATCGGGCGCTTTCGATCTCTCTCAAGGGCCACCCCATGAGCTTTCTGCGCGAGAACCTCACGCAACGGCGCTTCGTGCCGGCAGATGCTTTGCGCTCCCTGAACCCCGGCAGCACGGTCCTGGTCTCCGGTTTGGTTCTGGTGCGCCAGCGGCCGGGCACAGCGAGCGGCGTGATCTTCGCCACGCTGGAGGATGAAACTGGCGTCGCCAACGTCATTGTCTGGCCCAAGGTGTTCGAGGCCAACAGGCGTGTCGTGCTGGGCGCTCGGGTGTTGGGGGTGAAGGGCATTCTGCAGCGCGAGGGTGTGGTGATCCATGTCATTGCCAAGGAATTTGTCGACCTCACCCGCGATATGGCCGAGATTGCCGATGGCACAGACATTGGCGAGCGGATCATTGCCCGCGCCGATGAGGGTAGGACCGGTGGTCCAGGCGGCCGCAACCGTGAGCAGGAACAATATCAGCAGGCTCATCAGAAGCGCCTGATCGACGCTCTGCCGGCTGGCCGGAACTTCCACTGATGCTGGCCCGACCCATTCGCACGCTTGAGGATTTTCGGGACACCGGACGGGCCATTCATGCCTATTGCAGCCACTACTACCATTGCAGCCATGACGCGCCGCTGCGGCTCGAAGTATTGGCCGTCCATGTCGGCTGGAGCTTCGACTTCTACCAGGGCAAGGACTACCTTGCAGGCCGGCTGCGGTGTTCTCGCTGTGGCTGGTATTTTCCCACATTTGCCCTGGGTCATGCCGGCACGCGTCCGGCATTCTCCGGCACGCACGGGGCAGGGACGGTGCCACACTCGACCGAACAGCTCATTGACTTGCAGCGAGACCGCGAGGCGAACCTGGTCAATGAAATGCCATGGGTCGGCAAGCGCAAGGGAGGGCGCCGGTTTGGCCGCTGATCAACGGCTGCTGACACAAGCTGGCGGGTGTATCGGTTACCACCTCATCATCCCGGGCCGAGCGACATGACTATCCGCAAGATCATCCACATCGACATGGACGCCTTCTACGCTTCGGTGGAACAGCGGGACAATCCTGAGCTGCGCGGCAAGCCTGTTGCCGTCGGGCATGGTGCGGCACGCGGCGTGGTTGCGGCAGCCAGCTATGAGGCTCGAGCCTTTGGCGTGCACTCTGCCATGGCTTCGGTCACCGCCATGCGCAAGTGCCGCGACCTGGTATTCGTGCCGCCGCGGTTCGACGTCTACCGCGCCGTGTCAGCCCAGATCCGGGAGATCTTTGCCGAATACACCCCTTTGATCGAGCCGCTGTCGCTCGATGAGGCCTATCTCGATGTCACCGAGAACCTGCAGAACATTCCCCTTGCGACTGACATCGCCAATGCGATCCGGGCCAAGATCCGGCAGGTGACGGGTCTGAACTCTTCCGCCGGCATCAGCTACAACAAGTTCCTGGCCAAGATGGCTTCGGGATATCGCAAACCCAACAACTTCTTCGTCATTCCACCGGCCAAGGGCGCGGCGTTCGTCGCGAGCCTGCCAATCGAAAAGTTCCATGGTGTTGGCCCCGCCACGGCAGCGCGAATGCATGCCCGAGGCATCAGCACGGGTGCGGACCTTGCGGCGATGTCACTGGATGAAATGAACGCCATGTTCGGTAAGTCGGCGCAGTACTGGTTCGATCTATCCCGCGGCATCGATAATCGCGAGGTCAAGCCGAACCGGGAGCGTAAATCCGTGGGTGCCGAAGACACGTTCACCCGAGACATCACATCAATCGAGGATGCTCGAGAGATGACTGCGCCCTTGATCGAGAAGGTCTGGAGCGTCTGTGAGAAGCGGGAACTCCGTGGGCGAACGGTCACGCTCAAGATCAAGTACGCCGACTTCGAGCAGATCACGCGCTCCAAAAGCCGGCCGCTGCCGGTTGGAAGCCGCGAAGAGCTGACGGCTCTTATCCATGAACTGCTATCGCAGACCTTCCCACCCCGCATGCCGGTTCGGCTGCTTGGGGTGACGCTCTCGAGCTTGGGCAATGGTGGTGAGGATGCCGCCGCGCAGATGGCGCTACCGATCGAGCTGTAAACTGCCAGGAGCCAACCACAGGGTTAGAGCTGGGTTATCCGACTTGTTCCCGTTCTCCACTCGCAGGGTCATGCAGTTAATCTGTGCTGACAAACAGGAGGCGGAAATGACTGAAGTACGAAAGACAACGGCCCAGTACCTGAATGGCCTGGCTGTGGCCGTCCTTGCAACCGCGGGTGGAGCCTTTCTTGGCAATCATACCTCCGAAGCCATCTTGCTGCTGGCAGGTTTGGTAAGCCTGGGCGCCCACGCCTTGGCCGTCTGGGTGGTCAAGGGGGTAAGAGCAACGCCGCAATTCCGCAGCCCCGTTTTATCAATCTCGAAATTGCGGGCACCGTTCATATGCGAGATCGGCTGGAAAGAGGGGTGCTGGAGGAAGGCGGCTCTTGGAAGGTAAATGAGCAACGCGGAGGGTTCTTCGTGAACCCGGCACTTTCGGCAGCGACCAGTCTGGTCAGCACCCGCTTCCCCAAGCTCATTGCGCTGACATGTTAGGAGAGGGTCCAGGCAGCGACAGATGGCAAGCGGGCTAGCGCTCTATCATAACAATAGACTACCGCACCTCTGCAGAAACAGTTTCTGCGGCACCAAAAGCGCCGGCAAATTCTTCAAGTTCGGCACCTTCGCGGACCATGTCATGGATGCGGCTCCACAGATGCTCGCGCATCGCGGTAAAGGCCGGCAGGGTGCGCGGGTCATTCTGCCAACGGGGCTCGGGAAACGCGACGTCGACAATCTCGTCTATGCGTCCCGGCCGCGGTCGAAGCAGCATGATGCGCTGTGACAGCAAGACGGCTTCGTCAATATCATGTGTCACGAAGACAACAGCCATGCCGCGGCGCGACCAGAGCTGCAGCAGTTCCTTGCGCAGCACTTCGCGCGTCATAGCATCGAGGGCTGCGAAAGGTTCGTCCATCAGCAGTACCTTCGGCTCCACCGCCAATGCACGGGCAAGCCCAACACGCTGCTGCATGCCTCCGGACAATTCGTGCGGAAAGGCTTCGGCGAAATCACGCAGCCCCACGGCCCCCAAAAGTGCCCTGGCTCGCGAGGCGCGATCACCTCGCGAGAGGCCTTTGATTTGCAGCACGAACTCGACATTTGCCGCGACGGTCAGCCAAGGGAGCAAGCGTGCGGACTGGAACACCATGGCCAGGTCAGGCCCCGGCACCGGCGCAGTGCCCAGTACGACAATCTCGCCTTCATCAGCCGGGGTCAGGCCGTTGATAATGCGCAGCAAGGTCGTCTTGCCACAGCCGCTGGGGCCAACCAGGCTGACGAACTCACCTGGCTGCACGTCGAACGAGATGTCGTCGAGAGCACGGACTTGGCCATCCTTGAATGACTTGCCGACGCGGCGAAGCGAAAGGATGGGCAGCGGCGGATTGACCATGCTCAACGCCCGTTTGCTAGGTTAACGCGCCAGCGGCCAAGCCGCCTTTCGGCAAACCGCAGTAGCGCGGTTATGGCCGTACCTAGCGCCATCAGAACAATGACTACCGCGAAATAGCGATCCATCTGGAAGCGATTGCCGGCGGCGGCCAGGAGGCCTCCGAGGCCTGATTGGGCCATGGTCAGCTCCGCAATAACCGTGCCCACTGTGCAGATAGCGGCGCCGATGCGCAAACCGCTGAGGATTGACGGCAGGGCATCAGGAACCATGACTTTCCAGAACAGCGTCGCCCGCTTGGCGCCGAAGGCGCGCGCCATTTCAACTAGGTCCTTGTTGGCACTGGCGATGCCAGCGGTGGTGTTGATCAGGATGGGGAAGAACGCCGCATTCCACACGACGACCACCTTGGCCTCCGTGTAAAGTCCAAACCAGACGATGATCAGCGGAATGAAGGCCGCGCCCGGTGTCGAGTTCATGGCGTTGACGAAGGGGTCCAGTACGCGCCCGACAATGCGGAATCCGCCGAGAAGCACGCCGAGAAATACGCCGGTGGTTGCCGAAAGCACGAAGCCCAGGGTTATCACAATCAGCGATTCACTCAGGCCGGCGAGCATCGTGCCGTCCGACCACATGGTAATGCTTTCCTCCACAACGTCGTTTGGATTGGGCATCACCAGATTGCCGCCAACGGCGTTGAGGGCGAACATGCCTGCAAGTAAACCCAAGCCAATAACAAGCTGTGTCACAAGCACGGCGCCGCTCTCTGCACCGCGACGGCGGCGCGCTAGCCGTGCCTGAGCGGGGAACGACGATGCCGATACAAGGGCCGCGTTTGGCAGAAACTCGTGCATCAGCGGTTGTTCCGCCCGCTTTTGGATCATCCACATACTCTTTTGTCTGTTGTGAGAATGTCGCCCAGGGCACCACAGAGCACAAGCGTACTGGGGCCTATCGCCGCAATAGGAAAAAGCAAAAGGTGGAGCAAGTTTCGGAGCTGGAAGGTGATTTGGCTTTCGCGCTTGGGGGTTTGCTTTAGAAGACAATTGACAGGCGGCGAAGCTGCGCCGGAGGAATATGAATATGGCTAAGGAGAGCAAGCGTGGGTTACCCGACGCAAGCGCACGGGTACGAATTCAGTCCAAGGCAAGCGACCTGACGCTGCACCAGTTACGGATTTTCTGGGCGGTGGCGCATTCGGGAACGCTGACCAGAGCGGCCAAGCAGCTTGGCCTTGCCCAACCATCGCTTTCCCAACAACTCGGCAAGCTCGAGGCCAATGTCGGCACGCTGCTGTTTCATCGCAGATCTAATGAAATGGAGCTCACCGAAGCGGGAATTTTTCTGCTGCCCAAAGTCGAACAAGTCCTGCGCAATATCGCCGACGTCGAAGACGGGCTGGCCCAGTTCAGCGGCGGTGAACGGCTGACTTTGCGCATCGCCGGCATCAACTCGGTGCTGCGCGTGTTGGTCCCGGAAGCAGTGAGAATGATGCACGCGCGATATCCAGGGGTGGACTTCGACCTGCAGGAAAGTTCCCCGGCCGAAATTCTGGATGTGCTCTACAGCCGCCGGGTCAATGTCGGTCTCTTGGCAACCAATTCGGTCGCGCAGGCGAGCGTGGGATTCGTGCAGATACAGCTGCTCGATGACCCACATGTCCTCGCAGTGCCAGAGGGTCTTGTGCTCGACGGCATCGTGGACCCCAGCAAAGAGCTCTCTCCCGAGCATTTCACGCTGCTGAATCGATCCATCCAGTTCATCTATGGCAGTCAGCAAGCGCAGCGGGTGGCCGAGTGGTATGACATGCTGCTTCCGCAACACCGGATCATTGCAAAGTGCCGGAGCTTCGAAACTGCGATCAGCCTCGTCCGCTCAGGTGCCGGCGTGTGCCTGGCACCGGGACTGACCACCCTCCAGCAGCATGATCACGCCGCCAATTTGCGCCTTTACCGCGTGAGGGCGCCAGCCCGCAGGATTGCTGCCCTCATCCCTTCGCAATACCTCCACACGGAACCCTATAAAGGCCTGCTCGACATGCTAAAGTGCGCCGCAGCACAACACACAATCCCGGGCTTGTTGGAGACCCCACCATTTCTAGCGATCGAGGGCCCGGGGGATCTCTGATAGTTCTGGAAGACTTGTGAGAACGTGAATCAACGGGCCTGCTGTAGCGAGTTCCTGTAAATGAAGGGGACACGACAATCCGATCAGGCGCTGCTAGCGACCTGATATGAGGCCGAAACCGCAGCGCCAGTTCTACCTCGAACCGGGTCGTGCCAGTAGTCGGAATCTGCCACATGGTACTCTAGCGATGGGTGGCCGCTATACTGCAGCTGCATAGCATCGTCAGTCTGACGAGAGCGTCTACTACAGAAGAATTTCACGGCATTGGTCGAGCGACCTGGGGCGCTCAGTCGGGTCCGAGGCGCAATGATGTACGAGCCGCCACGGGTGGATTTGCGAGACTTGCTGCGCAGCCGCTCGCAATGGCCTCCCATGAACTAGCTACGAATGCTGCTAAGTACGGCGCGCTTGCAGATGCTTCAGGCACGCTCGACGTGATGTGGGAACTGCCCCACCGGAGCGGCATGTAATTGGGGATCGTAAGAAGGGAAGGGGCCCGCCGGTAGAGCCGTCTTCCCGAAAGGGCTTCGTCACCAAATTGATTGCATGGGTGATGCAGCAGCAGCTCCATAGGCCCCTCTCGTGGGCGTGGGAAACGACCGGGCTTCGATGCTCGATCTCACTACCGACGCAAAGCATCGATCCGAACTCAGATTCCGTCGCCGCAAAGGATGGCGTTTTTCATCTTCGCGTTTGTAACTATCGAAAACGTCGATTTGATATGAAACCACAATCATCGTCGCCGACGACCACAACTATCCCGGGTCCGCTGGTCGTAAAGTAGGTCGTGCGGATGACAACGAGTACATCCTCCTAGACGACGCGGACCTCCTCTCCGCTGATAAAAGCAGCCTTTCCATCGCATGAATCACGGAATAGCAAGCGACCCAATCCGGCATAACGAACTTGTACTGCCCATCTTTCCTCCATCAGCGCCTTAGTCATGCTGAGTGATGGAGGCTGGATTCTCTCCACCTTGCCCTCAACGATGGAAGGATGCCTCACACCGGTGGCCGCCCTTTCGGCATCTCGTTGTGAACCGATGGGGAGGTGCAGGCGCCTATGGACGGGTCGCCACCTGCATATCAGAGCGCGTCGAGCCCACCGGGCCGATATGCACCAAGTTGCTCAGTTGCTCCAGCTATGAAGCGCAAGTCGACGATATCGTCCAACGAGATCGCTTTAACTCCTGCAAAGTCCGGACCTTCATAGAGGAATTTCATTGTCACTTGCAGCAGGTCTGTGTTCATGCAGCCGTTCACACACCAACGACCCTCAAGGGAGTCCACAGTCTTGATGAGATCCTCGCGTGTCAGATCGTCCCGACCGGCTGCGAGAAAGTCCACCCATTTGGCGGGATCATCGGCAAAGGCCCGAGACGCTTCATTCAATGCCAGAACAAAGCGCTGAACGGGGTCATATTTTTCGGTAAGCGTGCCTTCTAGTGCAGCCACAAACTTGGACTGCACCGGAGCTGCCTTGTAGAAATCCTCGGGCGCTACCAGGACGTGGATACCCGGTGTGTTCGCCACCGGCAGGAAGGAACCGTAGGACGCAGTTGTTGCATCCACGCGGCCCGCTGCGAGAGCCTGCACCCGCGCGGATGGCGAGCCTACCGGGACATAGTTGGGGCCGTTGGTGTCTACACCCATGCTGTTTAGTACGGTTTGGGTCAGGGTGTGATCAAGGCTACCATTGTCGGCAATCGCGAAGGATTTACCGACGAGGTCTTCTACGGATTTCACGTCATCCTTGGCAGCAATCAGGTATGGAATGCCTAAACCGACGGCGACAATGCCGCGGATGGGCAAATTGTTATCCGCGCGCAGCCGAACGGCTGCGTCGATGCTGATATGGGCCAGATCCACCGCGCCGGAATTTAGCGCAGCGACCGCTTGCGGGGTGCCGCTCAGGGCGACATAATTGATCTTTAGGCCGTGCTTTTCGAACAGACCCAGACTATCGGCCAGCGTCAGCACCGAGTCCGTCGTAGGATTCAGTTCGGTATCGGCAACGGCCAGCCGCAGTTCGTCAAGGCTAAAGGCGGCGCTGGTCATCAGTAAGCTTGCAGCAAAAAGGCCTGCAGCCGCAGCGACATGTCGAAGGCTGGTCATATCAATGCTCATTCCTTTGGTGGTCATGTGTAATTACCCGACTTGAGGTCGTGTTCCTGGCCTACCCGCGAATACCGCGAGCGGTTCAAATTCGTCTCGAAGCACCGCTGATGGATGGTCATGCCCCATCCAGCCCGTGATCAGGGTGGAATAGATTCGGCGGAAATCGGTGGTGTATTTGAGGTTTCCTTCATTGAGGTCCGTCAGGCTCGGGATACCTCCGTACTGCCCACCCAGAACGGGCTTGCCGATGATGAAGGCTGGGCCTGCAGTGCCGTGGTCGGTACCCAACCCGGTGTTCTCGGCCACCCGGCGGCCGAACTCGCTAAACACCATCACAACGACATCATCGCCGCGGCCCAGGCGCTCCATGTCCTTCACAAAGGCGGCGATGTGATCGGACGTATAAGACCACAGCCGCGCATGCGTGTCGGACTGATATATATGCGTGTCGAACGCATTGTTGCGATACGGCACATAATAGACCTTGGTCGGGAAGTCCGCGGCCACCAACGCGGCGACGCGTTCCAGGCCAAAAGGGATCAGGCCGTAATCGATCGGGGTTGTGTAAGCGTTCCAGGCCTCACGCACCAATTGCTGGGAATTGCTGGCGCTCGCTGACACGTCGAACACAAAATCCTGCATGGCGTTGGGGGTTGCATTACTGGGGCGAATGCCCATCAACCGGATGGCCTCGACCTCTTCATGAAAGGCGCCAAGCGAGAAATCCTTCGGGTTGTCGAACACCAGCGGCACATGGCCCTTTGACCGCACAGCCAGTGACTGGTGGTCATTGATATTGACGAGGAAATTGGTGTTGTGGCCCAATGGATCGATGGCGTCTGCCATTCGGCCCAGCCACCCATACATTTCTCCGCTGTTCGGCGCCCCAGTCTGCCAGAATGCCATCGAGGAGAAATGGGAGAAGGACGGCTGGTCGTAGCCGACCCCATGCACGATGGCCATCTGGCCATCCTTGTAGAGCCGTTCGAACCCCGACATGGTCGTCTGCATGCCGAAATGATCGTCTATCTTGCGCAGCTTGTCCCTGCGAATGCCTAGATGGGGACGTGCGTTGTAGTAGGCGTCGTCGGCATAAGGGATGATGGTGTTGAGCCCGTCGTTGCCACCGGACAACTCCACGATCACCAGGATCTTGTCACTGGCATCGGCGTGGGCCTCCGCCACATTCGACCAGACTGGCGATGTGGAAATGCCGCCCGATCTATTCAGGATCACGCTGCCGAAGCCTTCTCGCAGCAGGTTTTTGCGATCGCCGCTGGTCGCCCTTGGGGTCTTGGCCATTCTAGTCTCCAGGCCGTCTCAGTGAAATTGTCATGCAAATTGGTATTGGGGTGCGCTCATGATGAGATGGGCGGCCATGCGCAGCCCGTGTTCCATGTAGCTCTCTGCTTCCGCGAGCAAGCTTGTGCCCAACTCCTCATCCAACATTCGAACCAGCGCTTCTTCCGTCGTCGCCGACAGAGGTACCGTGAGTAATTGCCGGGTTAGGACTTGAACCGCCTGGGTTGTCGTGGTCGCGCCTGCCTCGGAGACGATTTCACTCAGATTGAATTGCGCGGCCCGGCGTGAAATGGGCTTCAGCTTGCGCATAGCCTCCTGCCAGCCGATCAGGCTGCCATAGCGCGTGTTGAACGTCTCCTGGATGCCGGCAGACCTGCTGGGCGCGGCGCCTTCCTCCATCGACGCTGCTGTCATGTCCATGCCGGCACGGATATTCCGGTTCACCTTCCGCACCTGCTCTCCGGGATCCAGGTTGGGGTCCTTGAACTCCATCAAGTCCGGGAATAGCACTTCCCGCGCGAAATTGGCCCGCTCGAACAGCAGGCCGGGCGTAATCCACGCCCTGCCTTGCGCCCAGCCTGCTACCGTAGGTGGATCGAGCAGGATCTGCCCCAGCACCTTCCCAACGCTATAGGGGTCGGGCACCCCCGGCAGCTCCCGTACACCCAGCCGCCGATAGGACGAAACAATGAGCTCGGTCGGCGACTTGATGTGGCTGCCTAAAGAGGCGGTGCTGTAAAAATCTTTAGAGAGAAAGATCGTCTTCAGGAACGGGGCGATCTCGTAATTGTTGTCGCGCAGCAGCGCGCCGAGCCTTTCGCGGAACCCGTCGGGCACATCGTCCCGTACAAAGAAGCTGTAGAGCTTGGTTGCAATATACTCCGCAGTCTGCTTCTGCTCGAGGATGATCGACAGAATATCCTCGCCCCGGAACCGTCCGGCTCGGCCGAGAAAGGTCTTTTCCCCGTCGTCGTGCTTGGCTTCGTCAATCACAAATTCGAGGTCGTTATTGGTCCATCCAGTGAAAGCGCGAGCCGCTTCGCGGATGTCATTTTCCGTGTAATTGCCCACTCCCAAGGTGAACAGTTCCATGACCTCTCGACCGAAATTCTCATTTGGCGCGCCCTTAACGTTTTCGGCGGCATCGAGATAGAGCAGCATTGCGGGATCGCGCGAGAGGGCAAGCAAAAGATCGCGGAAGTTGCCAGTCGCCCCGCGCCGCAACGTCCCAAGTTGCTGCTGAATCTTGCGATAGTCCCGCACCTTTTCATGGCTCGAGGTGAAATGACCGTGCCAGAACAGCGTCATTTTCTCCTCGAGCGGACGTGGCGTTCTTAGCATCCGGTCGGTCCACCAGAAGGCCAGACGCCGCGCCTCCAGAACCGAGGCCCGGCGCCAGTAGAACCAGCGATTTGTGACCGTCTGCAAAGGCCGCGTCCCGCTTCGCTTGACCTTCACCCCCATGGCCTCACCCGTCCGCTCGGCCCGCATGGTTGCTGCGGGTCGGGTATAGGTCGAGGTCAGCAGGCCGTCATCCCAGAACCCCGATTCTTCAAACGCTGGCAGATCGCTGTCGTCGATTGCGGCATAATTAACAAGACTCTCGACCGCCTGCTGAGGGCCCATCGCGGCCAAGCCCTCGATCTCCGCCGGCGTCCCGGCAAAGCCAACGCGCTCCAGCAGATGTGCCGCAAACTCGTACGTCCATTCAGTGCCGGTGATAGGCAGCAGATTTTCGATATTGGCCAACCCGGTCAACGCTTCCCCCAGCTCCCTAAGCTAACATGTTAAGGAATTCGGTCGTAAAGGGACAGCCTCTTAGCCGGACAAACACTCTATCGTGGCGATAGACGCCACCTATGCGTCATGACAATCCAGACGAATATCAGCGTATGACGAATCAAGCAGGGCAAGTAGCCAATTTTACTCCGAATTAGCCACCGCCGAAATCTGCTTTCTGATGTACGCTCCGAGAAACGGACATTCAGCAAACAACCCCGGTGGTGCCGGTCGGCCCTCGACCCTGTGCCTGCCGTTCGGGGCTAGCAGCCGACATTCGTCGTCCACGCTTACCGGCAATGCGCACCATCCAAGACAAAGGATTGGGTCAGGCGTTTCTTGAGCAGTGCCATTCCCAACGGATCAAAAATCGGTAGACGAGAGTGCCGGTATCTCAATGCTGGGCTACTGCCCTCGTCCACTCGCCCAAACCGGGACGGCACCGAGCTAGGTAATGAGCCAGCCGGTGAGCCAGTCGTGAAGGGGGCGTATGGCCGGGTCGAGCAGGCCTGTAACCAAAGCTGCAAGCAGCAATCCCATGGTAAGGCTCTGGTAGCGCGTGTAGATCCGCTGCAGCTTGGGCCACACGGCGAACGCAAACATGGCGCCGGTCAAGAGCGGCAATGGCAGCCAGTTGAGCGCCACGAACCAGATCGCAATGTCTTCGATTTGCTGGAGGGCAGTGATCGTAGTCAACGCGAGGTTCCGCGGAAGACTGACGACCACCAACTGATGCAAAGATAGCAGGATCGGTACCAGGGCCAGCGTAACCAGCAGTGCGCCCAAGGCTGCCAGCACCAGCGACCAGCATCCCCAGCGCAGGTTTTCTGGCTGGGTTTTGATGGGGTTGATCCAGAACATCTCGAAAAGGATGGCCATGACCAGAGCCAGCATATGCGTATGCGGGGCAGGGCTGAGCGTAAGCCGGCCGGTATATCGCGGGGTCAGGTCGCCCATCAGCCGCAACAGTCCCGCCAGCGCGAAACCGTGCACCCCCACGACGATCAGGAAGGCCAGGATGCGGGTGAAGATGAGGGTGAGGGTCAGCTCGTTGAGCAGAGCCATAAACTGCTCCTAGGACGAAAAGTCGGCTACGGCGTCGATGGGAACTATGCCATATCGCTGCCGCAATGCATCGAGAGTCCCGTCCCCTTCCATGGAGGACAGCGCATCCACCACCGCGCGCTTGAGCGTCAGGTCGCCTTTCCAAAGGCCGAGCCCGAGATTGAAACGATCGAGCGAGTTGGTCAGCCAGGCAATCTGCCAATCGGGATGCCGCAAAATCAGTTGCCCGGCTCCCAAGGCTTCCGTCACCACCACCTTAAACTCGTCTTCTACGAGACCCGCTTCCAGAGCATCCAGCGTCGGGCGCAACACTCCCTGCGCGCCATTGGCCCGCAAGTAGCTGCTCAATCCAAGCCGGTCAAGCCCACCGAGCCCGGGCAAAACGCCCACCTGCATATCCGGCTGAAGGCTTGCGCCGGGCTTGAGTACCACGGCCCAGCCTGTGGCAACCTCTGTGCTGATGGTTTCGAGAAACGATTGCGTCGTCAGCGAGGTGATGACCCCGCCTGCCAGGATCTCGCATTGCGCGCGCGTCACGCGCCAATTGCGCGGATTGAAGTCGCGGCCCATTTGAGGGTTTTGCGTTAGGGAAAGGCGCAGGTCCATGCGCCTGGCCAGTTCCTGGAGCAGGCTGACATCGTAGCCGGGCTCGGCGGGATCTGCAGTCACCAACGGCGGATAGCTGGGCGGAATGCAGACCTTCAGATTGCCGGTGCGTTGCACCTCGGCCAGGGAAGTATCCGACGGCAGGAGATAGACCGCGCCCATGAGCCCGAACACCATGGCAAAGGTCAGCAGATCGCCTGACACGAACCAACGCGTTTTTCGCCTAGGTCGTTTTGTGCCGGAGTGGTTGGGGGAGTTGGTCACGGCTCAGGCCTTTCGGAACTCCCAAAGCGCAATCGCGAAAAACACCAACGCCAGCACGACCAGAACGACAGGTCCCAACCGCGGGTCGAACTGATTGAAGTTGAGAAGTACGCCGCGTAATGCGTCATTGGCATAGGTGACCGGATTGATCTCTACCAAGGTGACCAGCCATTCGGGATAGACTACCCGCGTCTGTGCCCGTGTCAGGGCGGGATCCAGCGGAAAGACCGAGCTGGACGTAAAATAGAGCGGCAGGATCACAGCATTGGAAAAAACGCCGAAACCCTCGAAGGTCCTTATCCGGTTGGCGATAATGACGCCAAACGAGGTCAGCGCGAAAGAAAGAAGGAACATCAGGCCAAGCGCCTGAAGCACATCGAACCAGGACAGCGTGACATCGGCAAAGCGCGCCAAGGCCAGAACCAGGCATCCATGCAGCATCGCAACAGTCGAGCCGCCCAATATCTTGCCCAGCAGGACCAGGCTTCGCGGCATGGGTGAAACCAGCACTTCGCGCAGGAAGCCGAACTGCCTGTCCCAGATCAGCGACACCGCCGATTGCACGGAAGTGTACATGATATTGAGCACGATTACGGCTGGGAAAATGAACTGCAGGTAGGTGTATGGCACGACGAACTGCACTTCGCCATAGACTTCGCCCCGGAAATAGGGATTGAGCCCGATGCCCATAATTAGCACCCAGAGCAGCGGGCGGCTGACCCCGCCGATCAGCTGTCCCCGGTCGCGCAGCGCCCGTTTCACTTCTCGCAGCCATATTGCGTAAAGCCCGCCAAGCAGCCCCATGCGGATACCCTTATGCCTAGCGTTTGAAGTCGCCGCCGCGCCGGCCGAAGGCGAAGGTCTTCTCGCGCGCGTCTGCCGGCTTGTCGCGCAATTCCCGGCCGGTCAGGGACAGGAAAACGCTTTCCAGACTGGCCGTGTCGATATCGAGTTGGCGAACCCTGGTGCCAAACTGCTGTAGGAAATCGTCGATCATCTGCGGGTTGGCCGATTGCAGCAGCAACTGATCTGACTTGTTGCGAATAGCGTCAGGGAAAAGCGCCACAATCTCAGCATCCGCGGCTTGATCGCGCGGCGTTACTCGCAAGACCTGCCGGCCGTGAGTCTGCTTGAGCGCCTGGGGACTGCCCTGGGCTAAAATGGTGCCCTTATCGATAATGCAAACCTCATCGCACTCCTCCACCTCATCGATGTAGTGCGTGGTGACAATGACTGTGATTTCGCGGGTACGACGCAGGTATCCTAGATATTCCCAGATCCGGGCGCGGGATTGGACATCGAGGCCGACAGTGGGTTCATCCAGCAGAATGACGCGCGAATCGTGAATCAGCGCCCGGGCGATTTCCAGGCGTCGCTTCATCCCCGAGGACAGGGACCGCACCATTTCCTCTCGCCACTCTTCGAGTTCCACCAGCGCCAGGACTTCGTCGATGCGCTGGCGCCGCAAGCGCCAGGGAACCTGATAGACAAGCCCGTGGAAGTCGAGGTTTTCATAGACGCTCAGCCGGTCGTCCAGGCTAGGTTCCTGAAACACCACGCCAAGATGTTTGCGGGCCTTGAGCGGCTGGCGAAGGATATCGAAGCCTGAAATTTCCGCGGCGCCGTTATCGGGCTGCAGGATGGTGCACAGGATGTGCAGCAGTGTGGTCTTGCCGGCGCCGTTAGGGCCAAGAAGGGCAACTACCTGGTTGGCGGCAATGTCGAGATTTACTGCATCCAGCGCCAGGGTTTCACCATATCGCTTGGTGATGTTGCGCAATCGGACTGCCGGCTCTGAATAGATCGCCTCCTCTGCTTGCACTCTTTCTATACCCTTCCTGCACGAGCCATTCAGGCTCTTGCACAAGCCTAGACCGAGAGATGCTACTTGGCAAACCGACACTCTCCATTTCTAACAGGTTGCCGCTGTGGGCGGCGGGGAGTCGAAAAACTGCTGGTAAAAAAGCGCTGGTAAACGGGAGCCCACCAGGCAACTTTGCGGTGCAGCAAGCGTTCGTCCCAGAGATGAATAATGGAGGAACAACTATGAAATTCGTTAGTGCAATGATCCTGTGCTCAGGATTAGTCATGGCTGCTCCAGCAGTCGGTGTCGCCCAACAGGCCCCTGTTGCCACGACGGAAGCAAACAACGCCTCAGGAACGGCAGGACTAAGCTCCGTCATTACTATCATTGGCGGAGCTGGAGAAAACCAGACTGATTTTAGCGGTGTCGGCGAGGGCGCCGGCGTTACAGTCATCATGCTTTCGACAGTACAACCCGACGCCGCCGAAAACCTCGATGACCTGACGTCGGCAGTGGAGACTAATGCCGAGAGCATCCGGGAGCTGCGTCGCTCCCTCTCGGACAACGAGGTGCTGAGCGCCCAGATCACTGAAACCTGCCAACTCGAGAACGTCCTAGCGGTAGTTACCATGGAAGATGGTTCGTACATGATCTACTGCGATGACCTGACCGCTGCGGCAAAAGACGCATCGAACTGATTTGGAAGGGCGGCGGATGAAATCCTGCCGCTCATATCTACGACGCGCCGACATCCTCCGAAAGTCTTATGAGGTGACCTTGTCGCGCCTCGGTCGGTGCGATACGCTTCTCGACAGAGTCGTATTTGAGGGGCCGTCCGGCCCGTATTTGGAGCGGCGATTTACAACGCTGGCCCGCAATCCCAGCGCGCCAGTTGGAGAATATGCATTGTTTAAAGTGTTTAGCTTTTCTGTCGTACCGTGTGCGGGGGTTGTCTTCTTAGCCCTAGGGCTTGCGGCGCCGAGTCTGGGTCAAAGCGAACAAGCTGCTCCTGTAGAAGGACTGACTACGGCCAGCGGGATCTACACCGAAGAACAAGCTGACGCCGCCGAGTCCGTCTACGCACGGGCATGTGCATCCTGCCACGGTGACAAGCTTCAGGGCAGCGGCAATGCACCTCCGCTGTCGGGCTTCCCGTTCACCTCCTACTGGACCGGCAAGCCTTTGAGCGAACTGATGGCCGCGCTGCACCGCATGCCTGCGGATAACCCCGGCAGTCTCACGGAAAAGCAGTACGCCAATCTTTTGGCTCAAATTCTCGAAACCAATACCTTTCCCGCGGGCGATACCGAATTGCCTGCCGACGAAGCGGCTCTTGCGGAAATCACTTTCGCAGCGCCGGCGAAATAAAGCCCGGCTAACGGGATGCTTTTAAGCAGGGTCAAAGCCCCAGCCAATTTCATGAAGTGGAGGATTGTTATGAGTTTAACGAAAGTGGGCATTGGCCTGCTTGCGTCCATTGCTGTAGCGGCGAGTTTTTCGCCGGCGGCACTGGCGCAACAGGCCCCAGCGGCATCTGCCGCTGCGCCTAACAACGCGCTGCTGGAAAGCTACTCGGCCGTTACCGATGAGGATCTCCAGAGCCCGGCTGACGCCGACTGGACCATGTGGCGCCGCAATTATGCAAACTGGGGCCACAGTCCCCTAAGCCAGATCAATGATGAGAACGTAGACCAGCTCGATCTGGCATGGTCCTGGACGCTTGAGCCAGGTCGCCAGGAAATGACGCCCCTCGTGCATGATGGCGTTATGTTCCTGATGCAGACCTGTAACTTCACCCAGGCGGTGGACGCCACCACCGGCGATCTGCTGTGGGAATACCGCCGCGAAGTCGTCGAACATCCGGCATCGCTTGCCTGCGGTAACCGCAACGCCGTGCTTTATGAAGACAAGCTGATCATGGGCACCCATGACGCCTTCCTCGTGGCACTCGATGTCAAGACCGGCCAAGTCGCCTGGGAACACCAAGTTGGCGATTGGCAGGTTGGTCACCACTATTCGGGTGGCCCAATCATCGCCGACGGCAAGATCGTCGCTGGCATGTCTGGCTGCTACCACATCAATCCGGGTGGCTGCTGGATTTCCGCTCACGACGTGACTAGTGGCGAAGAACTGTGGCGCACCTATACCATTCCGCGTCCAGGGGAGCCTGGCGACGAAACCTGGGGCGATGTGCCGCTCGAAAGCCGCTATGGTGGCTCCGCCTGGAATGCAGGCGCTTACGATCCTGACACCAAGACCATCTATTACGGTATCGCGGTGCCGATTCCGTGGGGCTCCGACCAGCGCGGTACCGAGGATGGCGACGTGCTCTATACCAACTCCACTCTGGCTCTCGACGCTGAAACCGGCGAGATCAAGTGGCACTTCCAGCACATGCCCAACGAGCAGTGGGACCTTGACCATCCGTTTGCTCGTCTGATCGTCGAAACCGACGTGACCCCGAACGCCGATGAAGTCGACTGGATCGCTCCGGGCCTCGAAACCGGCGTGACCCGCAAGGTCATTACCGGCATTCCGGGCAAGACCGGCGTGGTCTGGACCCTCGATGCTGAAACCGGCGACTTCCTCTGGGCTCGCGACACGGTTGAACAGAACGTGCTCCTCGGCGTCGATGCTGAAAAGCGTATTGGCCTCGTCAATCCGGAAGTGCGCTCGGCAATCGGCGAAGAAGTGTTCATATGTCCGTACCTCTTGGGCGGCATCAACTGGCAGGCGACCGCTTACAACCCGGACACCAACGCCATCTATGCTCCGCTAAATAACACCTGCATGAACTTCACTCTCAACGAAGTGCAGCCCACCGTTGGTGGACACCACGGGTCGGCTCGTTCTACCCCGAGCATCGCAGAATCGGCTGATGGCAATGTCGGCAGCTTCACCGCTATCAATGCGGCAACGGGAGAAACCATGTGGAAGTTCGACCAGCGCGCGGGCTTCCCGGGTTCTGCTCTGACCACCGGCGGCAACCTGGTGTTTGCAGTGGACGATAACCGTCGTCTGCGTGCATTCGATGCCACCACCGGGGATGTGCTTTGGGAACAGGTGCTGAACAACCGTGCGACTGGCTTCCCGATCTCCTACGAGGCTGACGGTCGTCAGTTTGTGGCGATCCCTGCTGGCTCGTCGCTGTCCTACACCTCCATGACACCCGAAATCCGGGTGCCGACCGGCGGCAACATGCTCTACGTGTTTGCTCTGCCTGAAGGTCTGGGCGAAACTGCCAGCAACTAAGGCTGACCACTGAAATCCGCAGGCGGGATTTGTCCCGCCTGCATCGCCGTCCGGCGACCGGCCCGGCCCGATGATCGCCGGAAGGAGTGACCATGCTCAATCGTTTATTGTCCCGGCTGGTCACGGTGTTCGGCGTTCTCGCCGGGGTCCCTGCCGCGCAGGCCGTTACCCTTGATTTGCCTAGCATCTCCACGGATTTTCTGGACCGCGAGACGCTGCTGGACGGCGATACCATCCGCTTTTGCGTCTATGGAGGCTCCGCCAGCGGTGCTTATGATCGAGAGATCGCGCAGCTGCTGGGTGACAGCCTTTTTCTGCAAGTGGAATTCTACGACGTCGAGCCGCCGATTGTGGTTCCCGGCCTCGATACCATCCCCATCTCGTTCGAAGATCTCTTTATCATGCTCACCAATGAGTGCGACGCATTCATGGGTATGGAACTGGCTCCGGGCGTCTATCCGCCCTGGATGAACCTCACCCGTCCCTATCTGACCGCGCCCTATGTGGCGGTGGTTCGAGATGGCGAATACGCCGATCTCGGTGCTCTTCCGGCGCAAGCCAAGGTCGCGACACAAACGCTGACCACTGGCGACATCATGTTCGATGCCTATCGCCAGACCCAGCCCCAAGCGCAGCGCTATCGTCGTATCCCCTATCCGACGACCCTGCTGCAGCTAGAAAGGTTGCAGGACCTCAGTGTCGAGGCCGCTATTGTCTGGGAGCCCTGGATCGGCCACCCCGGCATCGACTCGACGGGTCTTTCCATCGTCTCCAATGGCATCGTGCCGCTCCCCGACCGTGAAATCGGAATTGCCGTGCGCTCCCGCGACGACTTCATCCGTTCCTCGCTGGACCAGGCTATAACCCAGTTGGAAACGGACGGAACCCTGGCGGCACGTTACGCGGCATTCCATCCCGCAAATCCGTAGTGGGATGATGGACAGCATGCCGGCCCACGGCACGACGAAAGGCCAAATGACTGGCGCGGCAAGTTCCCAGGCGCTGATCAGCCGAATAGAGAGCGTACGTGTCCGCTACCATGTTGAGGTTGTGCTATTTGTTGCGGCCACTTTGTCTGCCGTTCTTTTCGCGCTTGGCGCCACCAACGGTTGGACGCTGCTTGGGGCGCTTGATCAGCCTCTGGGACTTGCCACTTTAGCCACATTGCTGGCTATCGCGGCAGCAGGCATAATCCTTTGGTTGCGCGCGCCGCGAAGCGAGCAGATCGCGCGTCGAGCAGACCTTCAATTTGGCAATGCGGAGCGCCTGAGCAGCGCCCAGCCCTTACTGCACCAGGCACCCGAACGCCTGGGCCTTCTTGGGCCGTCGCTGCTGGAAGATGCTGCGGGGCATAGCGAAGGCCTTGTCGGATTTCGGATCGCTATCCCCGGCGTTGTGATGGGCGTTGCAGCTGTGGTGATCATCTCGCTGTCGATCGCCATCGCCCTGCGGGGTCACGACCCTCCCACCCTCGCTGACGTGGCTTCATCCGGGTCGGTAGAGGAGCAAGCTCCGACTGAGAATCTGTCCGGCGATCAAGTGGAGCAACTTCGTGGTCTGCTCGCGGCGGATGCCGCGAGGCTCGACAAACCCTATCTGGAGGCTGTTGCCAATTCCTTCGATCAGTTCGCGCAGGCAGCGCCAGACATGGCTTCCGCTGAACGTGCCGAAAAGCTTCAAGGTCTGCTCGACCATGCAGCGGCAGCCTATGGCTCATCGCGGCCCGGCTGGCTCCCTCCCGATACTGGCAATTTTGCGGCCCTGTCGGCAGGTCTGGAACGTCAAGCCACCTCTGCGATGCTCGCGGCGACCAGCCCGGCGGCTGGAAGCGTTCCGCTGCCGGACGAATGGGACCCCACCGCTTCGGACCCGACATTGCGCAGCGCCGAAGCGCTGCAAGATTTCCTCGCAGAAGCCGGAGCCGGAGCAACGGCCGGACCGCTTCTGCCGGCCGACGACCTTAGCCAGGCAGGAACATCCATGCCACCCCTCAACCAGTTCGAACTAAGGCCGCTCGATCCCGGCAAACTGCTTTCGGCAAGTCCAGCCGGTGCTTCGGTCAATGCCGATGAGGGGGCCAGCACCACCGCTGGCCTGGGCAGCCAGCCGTTAAGTAAAGCACAGCTTGAAACCACGCAGCCAGGTTTTGGTGCCGAAATGACGTTGTCGTCCGATGCTTCGCGCCCGGGCAACCTGATCCGCATCGAGGTGGCGCCGGAACAAGCCTTCACCGATGTGGACGGAACGGTGGGCTCCGCCGCCGGCGTTGAGGACGATAATCGGCCCCTGCTCCCAGTGTTTCGAACCGCGATTAGTCCGGCCGACCGCACCATCGTCGCGCGCTATTTCGTCGAAAACGATGCCCCGATGACGAGCGGTCTATAGCATGGGGTTTGCTGCGCCCGCCTTTCTCTCGCTGCTGCTGTTTGGCGTCGCTATCGCCCTGCTGCACGCACGACGCCAGAGGGTGAAGACGGTCGCAAGCCTTCAGCTCTGGAAGGTGATCGCAACCAGCGGCGCCAAGACGAAAGCAAACTGGCATTGGCCGAAAATCTCCGCTTCGCTTCTGCTCCAGCTGGCGATCTTGACGGCACTGGTCCTGGCCCTCGCCCAGCCCTTCTGGATGCGCAATGCCGCTCCAGAACATTGGCTCGTGGTTGTAGATGCCTCTGCCAGCATGCAGTCGACCGATGTGCGGCCAAGCCGGTTCGAAGCAGCAACGGCGCGGCTCCGTTCACTGCTTTCCGCAACTGACGGCAAGTCCGTTCCGCGTTTTTCCTTGATCAGCGCGGGTCATCAAACCACGCTTCATGCCGCCCGAGTCGAGAACAATCCACGGATTTCCGACGCCTATCTGCGAGCCTTGTCGCCGAGTGCGGGACGTACCGATTGGGATGCGGTGGCGACTATTGCCGAGCCACTGATAAGGCCTGGCGAAGCAATGCGCATCCTCCTTTTCACCGACGGCGAGGCGGACGGTGAAACGCGGCTTTCCGAACTTCCGCCAGCGGGTGTGGATGTGTTCCGGTTCTCGACGCCAGCCGCCAATGCCGGCCTCACAGCGGCAGTGCGCGAGCCCGAGGATGTCACCGACGGCACGGCAAGTGCTATCGTCGAAGGCGAAGTCCTGCTGTCGGGCATCGAGAGCACCAGCCTCACCTTTGAATATACCGCTCCTGGCAATGCCGAGCCGCTGGTCTGGCGAACGCTCGATATCGTTGGGCCTGAGGGGCCAAGCGACCCTGCGGGGCCGCAGCGCGTCCCATTTTCCGTGAAACTCGATCTGCCGCAATCAGGTCTGGTGACGGCCCGCTTGCCCGTCGATGCCGCGACTTTCGACAATGAAGTTCATTTCAGGATTCTGTCCGAGCCGGAGCCGTTTTCCGTCCTCTATCTGGGCGAGGGCAATCCGCCATTGCTCAAGGCGCTGCAGGCCATAGATGGCGTGGCCATCTTTGAAGCGGATGGTCTGCCAGAAGACCTGCAGCAGTTCCGGCTGGTCATTGCCGATGGCGTCGAGTTGTCGCGCGAGCCCGACACAAACGTGCTTTTTGTCGGGGCCGGACGCTTGGCCAGCGAGCCTCCAACGGAGCCTATCGAGCCCTCAGCGCCATCTCGCTGGGATTTCGAACACAAACTGGCACGCGGCATCGACTTTGGAGCCCTGAAGATCAACCAAGCCTTCCGCCACGATTCAGATGGCGAATGGAAGGAACTGCTGCAAGCCGATGGCGCGCCGTTGTTGCTCGCACGCGACACGGACCACGGCCGCCAGTTGCGCCTCGCCTTCCGGCCCGCAGACTCGAATTGGCCGGAACTCACCGATTTTCCCGTTTTCGTCGGCAATCTGGTGCGTTGGCTTGGGCCTGCGCCGGGGTCGAGACAACCACCATCTTGCCAAGTGGGTCAGGCCTGTGCGGTCCATGCTGAACTGCGGCAAGGCCTCCTGCAAGCGCCGTCGGGGCAACTGATTGAAGCTTGGGGTGAAACGCAGGACGGAGCGCCTGCTTTTGTTCCTACCCAGCCCGGCATCTATCGCATCGGCGCTGGAGCCACCGGCTATGACATCCCCGTCAATGCTGTCGCCGCTAGCGAAAGCGAAGATGTCTCTCGTCCCCTCGCCGACAATACCGAAGCGATCCTGGGAGGGGCGACATGGGAGGCTTGGCCTGGGCTTCTGATCCTAGCGCTGCTGCTTCTAGTCATCGAGGCATGGTGGACGAGGCGGCGCTCCACGTCCCTTGCCAGCGTTGCTGCACGCCGCCGTTGGAGTCTCGGCCAGTTCCTGCCGCACCTGCTGACCAAGGGCTTCGTTGCCCTTGCCCTGTTCAACGTGACGCTGCCCTATTGGACGAGCACTCGTAATCTCGTCGCCATCAGCCCGGACTGGAACGGAGCGGCAGTCACCAGCGGGCGCTTCGAGGATTTGTCTCTCGGCCTCGTGACCGCCGATGCCACTCCCCTTATCGATACCGATCTAGGGGAAATGCCGACGACATTTTCCCCTGCCGCTTCTGCGGCAAACGTCGAGGCAGCCTTGCGCCTAGGCGCGGCCATGCTGCCGCCCGGCGAGCCAGCACGCATCGCGCTCATTCCTCCCCGCCGCGAGACAATAGGCGATGTTTCAAGCGTCCTGCGCGAACTCGTGGCCCGCAATATCGCGGTCGATGTCGTCGCGGAGGTCGAGCCGAACGACCAGGTAGCGCTGCTCAATCTTGAACAGGCGGGGCGTGTCCTTGTGGGCAACAATATTCCGGTAACCGCAATCGCGTTCAGCGATGTTGCCCGGACCGCGACGCTCAGCATAATGCGCGGCGACGAGGATGTGACGGCGCAGGTCGTTGCGCTGCGTCCCGGCTATAACCGTTTGCAGACGGTCATCCCCGATGCCGCCGGGACCGGCGAAGTGATCAGCCTGACGCTTGATAGCGACGATGGCATGACCGAAAACAACACGACAAGCCTCATTACGGAAGTGCAGCCAAACGCACGCATCTTGATCCTCACGCCCCAGCTTCAGCAGGGGGAAGTGCTGGCCAGCCTGCTCAATGCCCGAAACATGGAAACCACTGTACTTGAGCCGCGCCGCGCACCTTGGCAACTGGCACAGTATCTCGAATATGACGCGATCCTGCTCGCCAACGTTCCTGCCGTCGATCTCGATACGCGCCAGCAATTGCTGCTTGAGCAGTCCGTTGCCGAACATGGAAGGGGCCTCGTCATTTTCGGCGGCGAGAACAGTTTTGGTCCCGGCGGCTATCTGGAAACCCCCCTTGAGCGCATCTCCCCACTCTCCAGCAAAGTCCCGCGCGACGCGCCTGAAGCCGGGCTGGTGTTCGTGCTGGACCGCTCGGGCAGCATGAGCCAGAAGGTCGGCGAGTCGACGCGGCTCGAAATTGCCAAGCAGGCGACCCACGCCGCGATTGGCCTTTTGGGCGAAGGCAGCCAGGTCGCCATCGTGGTCTTCGATTCGGAGGCGCAGGTCCCCTTGCCCCTCCAACCCGCATCCAATGCCGTAGCCATCCAGAGCGCGATCAACACCATCGATGCCGGTGGCGGCACTGCGATCGTGCCCGGGCTTGTCGAGGGCTTTCGTCAGTTGGAGGGCGCCGAGGCGCCGGCACGCCATATTGTGCTGATGACCGATGGCCTCTCGACGCCCGGCGACGTCGAAGCAATCATGGATGCCATCGGCCAAGAAGGGATCACAGTATCCGCTGTGGCGATTGGCGAAGGTGCTGACGTCACCGGCCTGAGGAGCATCGCCAATGTCGGAAGCGGCAGCTTCCATGCCACCACCGATTTCCAGGCCCTGCCCGCTATTCTCTCGCAGGAGGCCATGCTGCTGTCGGGCAGCCCCATCGAAGAAGGCCTTGCCCAGCCGCAATGGACCGAAGCGCCTGCGCCCGACCTCCTACCCATTTCCGGGCCCCTGCCACCCATCGGTGGTTTTGTTCTGACCACGGCAAAAGACACAGCTGATCTGTCGCTGGTCGTGCCCGATCGCGAGGGGGAAATGATGCCGCTGCTGGCGAGCTGGCGCTATGGCAATGGCGAAGTGTTCGCCCTGACCACCCACGCTGCCGGGGTCTGGAGCCAACAAGCGCTCGCAAGCGCCGCCTATCCCCGGCTGATCAACCAAGTGGTGCACAACGTCCTGACTGCATCGCGCACGGAAGGCTTGGTACTCGACCTGGACCGTCGCCGGGACGAGGTTATGGTGCGGGTAGAAGCGCGGGACCCGGTAGGGCAGACCCGGCCGGATGCCTTGGTGACGGCAACGCTGACCAAGACGAGCGAGGATAGCGCACCCGATGTCTCGGACCTGACCCTGCAAGAAATCTCCCCGGGCATCTTCAGCAGCACGTTTATCGCGAGCCAATCCGGCTCCTATGCGGTTGCCATCACTGCGGATGACCAAACGCGCCAAGCTCAGGTTTCTGTCAGCTATTCCGACTTGTTCAGCCCGGAGCCAGATGAGTTTATCGCTCTCGCTGCGGCGACCGGCGGGCGCGTCGTGTCATCGCTGGACGAACTGCTGCTTCCCGGCACTGCGCGCTGGACCCAGGTGCCGGCCACGCCGATCTGGGCCTTGTTGGCGCTGACGATGTTCTTGCTCGATCTCGGCCTACGCTACTTGCCTTTGCAGCGCCGACGGGGATGATGAAACCATGAAAAATAGACCAGCATTTAATCTCCGATTTTCGGAAGGAACGCTTTGATGTCCGCTATCGTGCCCAGCCCGGAAGCAGGATCGCAGATCAATGCCGCGTCGATGGATCGTTTGGTGAAGGGGCTTCGCCGCACGGTCGATGAAGTGGGAAAAGTGGTGCTGGGTCAGACCAATGCCGTCGAGCACCTGGCCATTGCCCTTGCCTGCGGCGGTCATGTTCTGCTGGAAGGCCTACCCGGTCTTGGCAAGACATTGCTTGTGCGCACCATTGCCGGCGCGACCGGACTGTCCTTTGCGCGTGTTCAGTTCACCCCCGACCTCATGCCGGCCGACATTACCGGCAGCCTGGTGCTCCAACCCGATGTATCCGGGCGGCCGCAGCTGGTGTTCCAGCAGGGGCCGGTTTTCACCCAGATGCTGCTCGCCGATGAAATAAACCGGGCGACGCCACGCACCCAGTCGGCACTGCTCGAAGCCATGCAGGAGCAGACCGTTTCCGCGGGTGGCACCACGATGCGCCTGCCCGAACCGTTCTTTGTTCTGGCGACCCAAAACCCGATCGAGATGGACGGCACCTACATGTTACCCGAGGCACAGATCGACCGCTTCCTGTTGCGGGTTGACCTGCCGTTTCCAGATATCAACGTGCTTTCAGACATTCTCGCCGCCACCACCGGTACGGAAACCACCCAGGTCGAAACCGTACTGACTGCCCAGGACATCATCGATAGCCAAATGCTGGTGCGCTCGATAATTCTTGCCGACCATGTAAGGCAGGCGGTCGCTCAGTTCACACTGATGTCCCAGCCCCATTCCGCCGAGGCACCTGCGCAAGTGCGGCGTTTCCTTCGTTTCGGTCTCAGCCCGCGCGGAGCCCAGGCGTTGGTATTGGCGGCGAAAGGCCATGCCTTTCTCGCAGGTCGATACAATGTCAGTTTCGATGATCTGAGGGCCATGCTGTTGCCCACGACGCGCCACCGCGTGCACCTGAACTTCGAGGGACGCGCCGAGGGCGCAAGCCTCGACAAGATGCTTGAGGACCTCCTCGAAACGAGCATCAGGATGTCCAAGTGAGGCCGGACCCGGCCCTGCTTGAGCGGCTGGCAGGGTCCCGATTCCTGCCGAACTTGGCCAAGCCGTCCATTGGCACCGGCGAGCGTCGATCGAGCAGTCACGGCGTTGGATTGGAATTCAGCGCGCACCGGCCCTATCGTGAAGGCGACGACTTGCGCCGCCTCGATCCAAGGATCCGGGCCCGGCTGGGCCAGGACTATGTCCGCCAATACGCCGAGGATCGGCAACTGCCCATCACGATCGTTCTGGATTCCAGCGCGTCGATGCTGCAAGGCGAGGGCAAGAAGCTCGCGCTTGCTTCGGCACTCACCCAGATACTCGCATTCGTCGGGCTGGCCGCGGGGGATGTGGTACGCATTGCAGTCGTCGCAGCCGGCGAGACGATGTGGTCTCCAAAATGGCAGGCCCTTTCCAGGGCCGACGAGCTGTTCGCCTGGGTGTCGGACCAGAGCTCTTCGGGACGCGTGCATTTCGAAGCCGAACTGGCGTCGATCTCCACCAAAATCCCCCCGGGGAGTTTGCTGATTGTGCTCAGCGACTGGTGGGCCGACGATATTGGCCGGGCAGTTTTGGCCCTGGCGGAGCACAACCACCAGCTCCTCGCTCTTCACATAGAATCGCCGGACGAGATTGATCCGTCCGATTTTGGAGAGGGGTTACACCACTTGGTCGATGCCGAAACGGACGAGCTGTATGAGCTGGTTCTCAATGAACTAACCCTCCAAGAGTACAAAGCGGCCTATGCTGAGAGATCAGAGCAGCTGCGTTCGCAATTTTTACGGTGGGGTGGGCAGTATTTACGCGTGAGTACTGATGCGGACCTGCCTGACTTCTGTCTCAGGACACTTCGGGCCTCGGGAGTTATCTCCTGAGATCCCACGAGCGGCCTAGGCTCAGGACCCATTAAGGGGATTCCCAGGGTGGCGATGATCTGATTCACTGCTGCAGGGAGGCCTTGCCATGAGTGATCTGTTTTGGTTGTCGCCGGCACAGGTACGGCGGATTGAGCCGTA
>NZ_PYVW01000028.1 GCF_003056355.1 Devosia naphthalenivorans | reverse complement strand
CGCAGTCGGAACAGGCTTCGACGTGACCGCCCAGAGCTGCACTGCGACAGCTCTCGATCGCCGACATGACCTTGAGTTGAGGAAGGCTCAGGTGCCCGGCATGGGTAGCGCGATAGGCGGGACCGGCAGCACGGAAGATATCGGCGACCTCAATGGTGGCGCGCACCGGATCAGGCGGGGGGAGGCTTGTCCTCCATCAGGGCCATCAGCCGGTCGAGGGGGCTGGCAACCGCCTGGATCGTGCGGGTCGAGACCTTGGTGTAGAGCGCAGTTGTCTCAAGCTTGGAGTGCCCGAGCAGCACCTGGATGACCCGGATATCGACATCCTGCTCCAGCAGGTGCGTGGCAAAGCTGTGCCTGAGGGTGTGTGGGCTGACCCGTTTGCGGATGCCGGCGACCTCGGCCGCTTCCTGCACCGCGCGATGCAATTGCCGCGACGAGATGGGATCGGTTGGGGAGCGACCCGGAAACAGCCAGCCATGAGGCAGCATCACGCCGCGCCGCTTGCCCTCGCGCCACCACAGTCGCAGCAGCTCCAGGAGCTGGGGCGAGAGCATGGCGTTGCGATCCTTGCGGCCCTTACCCTGTTCCACCCGGATCAACATGCGGGCGCTGTCGATATCGTCGACCTTGAGGTGCGCCACCTCGGAGACGCGCAGGCCCGCGCCATAGGCAACCCCAAGCGCGGCCTTGTACTTGATGCCCGGTGCCGCTGCAAGCAGCCGGGCCGCTTCCTCGATGCTGAGCACGTCAGGCAACTGGCGCTGATAGCGGGTGATCACCAGGGACCGCGACAGATCCCGCCGCTTCAGCGTCACATCGAACAGGAAGCGCAGTGCCGAGACCGCACCATTGATCGTGGAGGGGCTGACGCCGCTCTCATGCTGGTGCAATTGGTAGCGGCGGATATCGTCGGGCGTAGCTGCGTCTGGGCTCTGCCCGAGGAAAACAGCGAAGCGCCGGACGTGACGCACATAATCGTGCTGGGTGTGCACGCCCAGGCCGCGCATCAGCATGTCCTGCTGCATGCGTTGGCGGAGCGGCGTGGCGGGCGCGTCGGTCGGCGACATAACCATGGGAAGTTCCTCTCGTTGAAAGAAACTCCATGGTCAGACTGCGACCTCAGCCGCTCAAAGGCTTAAATGATGACGCTGAACCAGCCGCGGGCACCCCTCCCGCGAAGCGGGTTCGTGCATGGGGGCGCATTGCGGTCAAAGTACAGTAGCCTGCTGAACGGCCGCTTTCCCGGCTTGGGCGCCCAGAAGCGGTCGGGCAGCTTGCCACCCGCTACTGCCATCGCCTGCGCCGAGCCGACTGTCCGTTTCGGACATTCGCGGGCCTTTGTCGACCGCCAAAGTGGGTGGTTGAACCCACCGGCGCATAGCACCTGTAGCTATAATCTACTGCCTCGATAGATCGTCGGTCTGCCAAGCGCCGCCTGATAATAGGTCCCTACAAGGGATGTCCAGGCGAGATCGCGCGCCAACCGCGCAGCGCCGTCGACGCTTGCTTCCACGCCTTTGGACGAGATTGCAATTTCGGTGCGGAAATTGAGCTGACGGAATTCTCCGACAACGATCTCACTGAACTTGGGATTGCGGGACAGACCGCCGCCCAACACCAGGATTGATGGGTCCAGAATGGTCGCGGCAGTCGCGGCGATGCGGCCAAGAGCCTGGCCGTGCAAAGTCATCACTCTCTTGGCGACGGGATTTCCGCTCTCTGCTGCACCGAACAACGCTTCCGCAGAATTGGGTGGTATCGAACCGGGCGGCCATTCGTCTGCCGCGCGCTTCACCAAGCCCTGCGAGCCGAACTCATATTCGATCGCGTGGCGGGGGCTCGATACATCGCCCGACCAAGAAATGGGGATCTGGGCGAGTTCGCCGCTTGCGCCATAGCCACCGCGAATAAGGGCTCCGTCGCAGAAGAACCCCAAGCCCAGGCCGACACCCATCTGCATATAGGCCGCATCGTCGACACCAAGCATCACGCCATCATGGTGCTCCGCGACCGCGGCGCAATTGACGTTGTTTTCGACGAGGATCGAAACGGCCGGATCCAGACCTGCCGCCTCTGAAAAACTGTCCAGCACGGCGGGGGCGGGCAGGGCCGTGGCACGGGCAGCTTCAATATCGCGTGGCACGATCTGGTTGAGCGCCAGAGCTACGGCAAGCAGCGGCCCCTTGCGGGAAACCCTGCCAAGCAATCGGCTGGTCTCCACACCTGCAAGAGTGCCTGCGTCCGTCGGAACGCCGCTATGCTGCAGGTTGGAGCGCTCGAGGATCGAGCCGTCGAGGCCCTGTGCCACAAGGCTGATCTGGGTGGAGCCGATATCAACGCCCATAATCCATCCTGCCCGCTGGCTGACGCCATAGATCAGCGTTGCGCGGCCTCGCGCACCCTGTTCGCGCCGCAGTTCGGTTACGAGATCATTGGCCGTCAGTTCGGCCAAAGCTGCCGTGGTCGTCGGAAAGCTGATTCCGGTCGCCTCGGCTACGGCCTTTCGCGTCGCCTCACCGCTGCGGGCGAGATGGGCCAGAGTCGACTGAGCTATATCGGACAGGCCGCCATCGAACGCATTCTGCATCTGAAATCCCCAAGCCCGTTGCATGCGTTTCTACACCACGTCGCAGCGCATATCACCACTTGACGCATTTATTAAAGTCGATAACTTTAAAAAATAAGTCCTGAGTGGGAGTGTGATTTTGCAGGTTTATGAGAAGCGTCCATGGATTGCGGCATCGGCGTCTTATGACAGCCAGGCCCAATCGCTGATTGACCTGATTCCCCGGGTGTGGTCGCAGATTCAGGCACTGGCGCCCAAGCGGCCGTCGCGCCTGTCGATCGTTGGTATTGGCGCCAGCCACGCTGCTGCTGCGGCCCCGGCCTATCGCCTTCGGGCCGACGGCATTGATGCGTCCCGTTTCCTTGCCAGCGAATTGCCGGCTGGGACAGCGACCGGGGATGGCCTCACCATTCTTGTCTCGCAAAGTGGCCGTAGTGCTGAAGTGGTCGACCTGGCAAAGCGTGTCGGTGGCGGCGCCGGGCTTGCCTTGACCAATTATTATCCTTCTCCATTAACCGAGGTCTGCGGCGCCGAGCTCAATCTGGGCAATCTCTCCGACAGCTCGGTTTCCTTCGTCAGCTTCACAGGCACCATCCTGGCTCTGGCGCTGCTGGCCGACTATTGGGCCGGGCGCGATCAGTTGGCGCACTGGCAATCTTTGGTGAGCCGGACGGCCGAGGCCGTACTGGCGGCCGATCAGGACCTTGATGGCGTTGCTGCCCGGCTGGTCGCGTGCCCGACCGTGGACTTCGTTTCCCCGGCCAGCGCCCTGTCCATTGCCGAAGAGGCTGCCCTGATGTTCCGCGAAGGGCCGCGCCTGATGGCTACGGGCATGGAGACGCGCCAGTACCTGCACGGGCCGATGGATGCTGCAAAGACTGCGGGACATGTCGTCTTCGGCGGGGCGCGCGAAGCCGTGCTGATCGACCAGCTCAAGGAGCAGACGGAAGCCCTGGTCTATGTCACCGGGCAGGGCGCTGGTGCGGTCAAGGTTCCGACCTGGCTGACGCTCGACCTGCCCGTCTCGGTCGACGATGGCATAGGTTTCTCACTGGCCGGTTCCATGGTTGCCCAGCGACTGACGCTGCATGCATCGCGCCATCGCAGTATCGATATCAACGAGGCCGTCTTTGTCCGGCTCGATACGAAGACCGACCGGGTGGGCATGCCCGCATGACGAGCTCGGCTCAATCGGTGGTTGTGGGCGTGGATGTGGGCGGTAGCAAGACCCATATTCGGCTTGAAGACGCGCGGAGCGGCGCGCTCTTGCTCGATCAGACTGCCACGAGCACACATTGGGCCAGCCTGAGTGACCAGGAGCGCGCCAAGACCTTGCGCGACTATGTGGTCGCAACCGTTGGCGATCTTGAGGTGGCTGCGCTGGTTGCAGGCGTGCATGGTAATGACAGCCCGGCCCAACATGCCATCCTGAGCGCACCGTTGCTCGATGCCTATGCGCAGGTCGATGTGCTCAATGACTCCCATCTAGTCATTCTGGCCGAGGGCCTGCATTCTGGGACCGGCATCATCGCCGGCACGGGATCTTCCGCTACCGCGGTTGCCCGAGACGGGACTGTCACGACGGTCGGCGGATGGGGCTGGGTCCTGGGCGACGAAGGCGGTGGCGCCGGCCTGGTCCGCGAAGCGGCCCGTGAGGTGCTCGATGCCTATGATCGCCAGGAAGCTGACCCTCTTGCCGACATGCTGCTGGAGGCCCTGGACATTCGCCATCCGCATGGCTTGACCCATTGCCTGGGCTCAACCGAGCCGCGGCTTTGGGCGCAGGTCGCGCCGGTGATTTTCGCGGCCGATCTGGCCGGATCGCCAAGGGCCCGGCGCGCCATAGCCCGCAATGTCCAGGTCATGGTTGAGATGATCGCGCTGCTGGGTCGGCGGGGTGGAGACGTCACGACCGTCGTCTGCGCCGGCAGCGTCTTCCATCACCAGCCAAGGCTGGTCGAGGAATTTAGCGCTGGGGTGGCAGACCTGTCGGCGCAGACGACCAGGGTTGTGTTGCTGAGCGACGCGCCGGTTGCCGGAGCGCTCAATCTGGCGCGCGAACGTGCCGGGTCCAAATATGTTATCGAGGGACTTTCATGACGCAGCTTTTTGCCAATGCACCGGTCACCTGGGGTGTATGGGGACCCCATAGCCTGCCAGAGGGTCGCACACCGCGCGATATTCTGCGGGCCCTGCGGGATGCGGGCTATACCGGCGTCGAACTCGGGGCGCTCGGCTTTTTTGGCCTGAGCCCTACCGAAACGGCCGACACGCTCGCTGAATACGGCCTCCGCTCCGCCGGTGCCTATGTGCCGCTCAGGCCGCTGCATGGAGTCGATGTCATGGCCGGCGATCTAGAGAACCTGCGAGCCGTCTGCGCCACGCTGGCAGCTTGCCCGGGAACTGGGCCCGTCATTCTGGCCGAGGAAACAGAAGCCGTGCTGAAACGCCATGTCCAGCGCGGCGATACTGCCCCCGAACTGGACCTCGACAATGCCCAGTGGGCAAACCTGATCGCGGGCATGGTTGAAGCCGGGCGCATCGCTGCCGATTTCGGTCTGCCCGTTTCCTACCACCCCCATACCGGCACCCATATCGAGCAGCCTCATGAAGTGGACAGGTTTCTGTCCGGTTGCGACCTGGACATGACGCTGGACACCGGTCATGCGGCAGCGGGAGGCGACGATCCTCTCGACCTGCTGCGCCGCTGGGGAGACCGGGTCAATCATGTTCACGTCAAGGATCTCAAGCTCGCCCCGGTCGAGCGGGCCCAGAAAGAGGGGCTGACCTTTGGCATGGCCGAAGCTTCGGCCGCCCTGGGCGAGGGGGACCTCGACATGGCTGCCTTCATGGCAGCGCTGGCCGACCGCGATTATCGCGGCTGGGTCGTGGTGGAACAGGATCGCCGGCCTGACGGTGGGCACGACCATGCCGACGTCGATGCCGAGCAGAAGAGGAATCTGGAATGGGTCAAGGCCCATGCCGGGTGGTTGTCGAAAACAATCTAATGTCTGGAGGGACTACGAATGCTTAGACGAACTTTCAATGCAATGCTGGCCGCTTCTGCGGCAACTCTGATGATGTTGGGCGCCGTCAGTGCGCAGGACATCACCGCCCCGGTGACGCCGGAGGAGGTTGCCGCGCTTGGTGACATCACGCTGCGGGTCTGGGCCGATGCCGGCGAGCAGGCCATGCTCGAAAAGCTGGTCCCGCTTTACGAGCAGACTTATCCGAACGTGACCGTGGAGCTGACGCTCAAGGGCTGGGACGACCTGATGGGGACGGTCGTCAATGCCATGAACAGCAATACGCCGCCGGATGTGACCAATGGCAACCAGGGTTTTGCGACTATGGGAACCATGGTCCGCGCCCAGTTGGTCCGCCCCCTCGATGACTTCATTT
Organism: Devosia naphthalenivorans; assembly: GCF_003056355.1. Lineage (GTDB taxonomy): Bacteria > Pseudomonadota > Alphaproteobacteria > Rhizobiales > Devosiaceae > Devosia > Devosia naphthalenivorans. Next base: position 23,893 of record NZ_PYVW01000028.1, on the reverse strand, counting down.
CCGCCTATGGCATCGACCAGGGCGTTCCGGCCAGCGGCTTTTCGTCCATGCAATGGAATGACGAAGGCACGGCTTGGGGTCAGGGCAAGATCTACGCCATGGGCGGCGCGACACAGCCGCTCGGCGTGTTCTACAGCAAGGCCAAGCTGGAGGAACTGGGCCTTGAGGCACCGCAGTCGATCGAAGACCTGCAGGCGGCTCTGGCAGCAGCCAGCGAAGCCGGTGAGCAGCCGATCATGCTGGGCAATGCCGCGCAGTATCCGCTCGGCTCGCATGTCTTCGGAATTCTGATCGACATGTATTCCAGCGTCGACGAGGTCAATGCCTGGATTGCTGGCACGGAAAGCTCCACTTTCGACACGCCCGGCGTGCGCAAGGCGCTTGAAACGCTCTCGGCCTGGGGCGAAGCGGGCTATTTTGGCAATGGCTATGACGGCCGGTCGATGGATGACGCCGTGGCGTCGTTTGGCGGCGGGGAAGGCGTGTTCTTCCTTGGCGGTTCTTTCAATGGTGCGCGTCTTGCCGCCATCGATCCAGACGCCTTCGGCTATACGCTGCTGCGCGGCGAGAGCGGTGAATATGTCACCACGGGCACGTTCGGTACGCCCTGGCACATCAGCTCCAAGACCCAGGTTGAGCCGGCTGCCCTGGCCTTCCTTGGCATGATGCTGAGCGCCGATTTCGCCCAGGCCTATGCCGATGTCAGCCGCCTGCCCAATGCAAATCTGGAAACCGTGACGCCAACGGGATCCATGCATGAGGCCCAGCTGGCCGCCGCCCGTGCTCTGTTCGCCGATGGCGACTTTGTCGGCTATCTCGATTGGGCAACGCCCACCATGCAGCGCACCATGGGCACCCAGGCGCAGATGCTGCTGGCTGGCCGCACCGATATCGATAGCTTCATCGCCGCGGTGCAGGACGACTGGTCCACCTATCAGGCCGAGCGGCAGGAACAATGACCGAGGTTCCGTCCAGGAACGCCGGCGGGCACGGGCAGGCTGAAAAGCCTGTCCGTCTTTCCGGCGAGCCCTTCGCCTGGCGCCATCTGCTCTATTTGGCGCCGGGCCTTGCACTTTACGCGCTGTTTTGCCTGTGGCCGGTGATCCAGACCATCCAGTTTTCGTTCCACCGCTGGGACGGCATTACCGATGCGCGCTGGGTCGGCCTGCGCAACTATATCCAGGTCTTTACCAGTGCCCAGACGCTGACCGTCTTCGGCAATGGCCTGATCATGATCATCTTCTACGCGGTTCTGCCCGTGCTGATTGGTCTGTTGATCGTGGCCATCATGACCCGCATCCGCATTCGACTGCTCTCGGTTTTCCGGACAGTGCTTTTCCTGCCCCAGATCCTCGCGACCGTTGTCGTGGCCGTGGCCTGGCGCTGGATTTACGCCTACGACGGCCCGATCAATGCCCTGCTGTCCGCGGTGGGTCTGGGTTCGCTGTCGCGGGCGTGGCTCGGCGATTTCGATACGGCGCTGATCTCGGTCGGCCTGATCGGCACCTGGATCAATTTCGGCCTGTGCATGGTGCTGTTCATCGGTGGCGCGCAAAAGATCGACACCCAGCTCTATGAAGCAGCCCGTCTCGATGGCGCCGGCCCGTTTCAGGAGTTTATGGCGGTCACCTTGCCGGGCCTGCGGGGCGAAATCTCCATCGCCCTGGTTCTGACTGTCACCAATGCCCTGCGCAATTTCGACATTGTCTGGAACACGACCTCTGGCGGGCCGGGCACTTCGACGCTGGTGCCGAGCTATCTCATCTACGAAGGCGCGTTCATCACCCGCAATGTCGGCTTCGCCGCCGCCGCCAGCGTTGTGCTGACCGTCCTTATCCTGGTGCTGACCGGCGTCATCACCCGCCTCATGCGATCGGAGGACTAGCCGATGGAATCGCGCAAGGAAGTCATTGCAGGCCATCTGGTCCTTATTTTCGGGGCCCTCATTGCCCTCCATCCCTTCGTCTCGATCATCCTGCAGGCGCTGACACCGGCGCCGGGCAGTACGGCAACCGGCTGGACGCTGGAAAACTTCATCGGCGCCTGGACCCGCGGCGGCTTCAGCCAGTCGCTGGTCAATAGCGCCATCGTTGCCTTTGCCGTGGTCTTCGTCACGGCCGTCGCAGCGGTGCTGGCTGGCTATGTGCTGTCGGTTCTCAAGTTTCGCTGGCGGGTCGCCGTCTTCGCCCTTCTGATGATCGGCCTCGTCCTGCCATCCGAAGCGCGCATCATCCCGCTCTACAATTTCTTCTCCTCGACCGGCCTGCTCAACACCTATTGGGCGCTGATCCTGCCGCAGATCGCCAGCTCTCTGCCCCTGGCGACCTTCTGGATGGCGAACTATTTCGCCCAGCTGCCGAACAGTCTGGCCGAAGCGGCCTCGCTCGACGGGGCAGGGGAGTTCGAGATCTTGCGCTATATCTATGCTCCGCTCGGCTTGTCCGCCGTGCTGACGCTGAGCTGCCTGATTTTCCTCTACACCTGGAACGAGTTCATGCTCGCCCTGGTGCTCATGCCTGACAATGTCGCGGTGCAGACTGCACCATTGTCGCTGTCCTTCTTCGCCGGAAACGAACGCACCACCGAGCCGGAGGTGATTGCCGCCGCCGCCGTGCTGGTCGCCCTTCCGGTGGTCCTTGCCTATTTCTTCTTGCAACGGCGGTTCATGAGCGGACTGCTGGAGGGAGCCGTCAAATGAACTCCGAGCCCAAGCCCATTCGCCTTGGCATCATCGGTCTTGGCCTGATCACGCAGAGCGTCCATCTGCCCAGCCTGCTCGGCCCGCTGCGCCGCCAGTTCAAGGTGGTCAATGTCTGCGACCTGTCGGCGGGCCTAGCCGCGGCCATCGGTGCCGAACTGGGCGCCCGCCATGGCAGCGATGCCGCCGCCGTCATCGCCGGTCCCGACGTTGATGCCGTTCTCATCTGCACGCCGGGTGCGCATTCCGTCATCGCCCGCCAGGCGCTCGAGGCGGGAAAGCATGTCTTTGCCGAAAAGCCCTACAGCTATGATCCCGAGATTGCCGCCCGCGACGCCGCCTATGCGGCCGAGCACGGCCTCGTGCTCCAGGTCGGCTATATGAAGATGTATGAGCCGGCCATTGCAGAGGCGCGTTCGCGCATGGATGCGATCGGCCCGTTGCGCCTCGTGCGCATGACGGTGCTGCATCCATCCGATGCGAGGCAGACCGAAGACCTGCCTATCAAGCGCTTCAGCGATGTGTCGCAGGATGTGCTAAACCACGCGCGGACGCAAAACCAGGTCGAGGTCAAGGCTGCCATCAGCGGTCAGCCGGGCGTGGATCCGGTTCTGTTCCGCAATGTGCTGCATGGTTCGGTCTGCCACCAGACAGCGGTGCTGCGGGCCCTGTTCCCCGGCGCCAGTTCGTCGGCCCTCATGGCGCATCAGGACCGTCCCGGTTCGGAGCGCGACGAGCCGCCAAAGCTGCAGGTGGTCGGGCGGATTGACAACGGTCCGGACTGGGCGCTGTCCTGGAACTGGCTCACCCACTTTCCCGAATACCAGGAATGGGTCGAGATCTATGGCGATCGCGGCAGCCTGCGCATCGACCTGCCACCGCCCTACAAGAAGGGCCAGCTCGCCACTCTGACCACGACCATTGTCGGCCCAGGCGGCGAGACGCTGGTGGAGCGCTGGGAGCGCCAGGGCAGTAATGCCTTCGCGCGCGAGCTGGAGGCCTTTGGCGCCTCCATCACCACCGGCGCATCGGTCCTGTCCGATGCCGCCGGCGCCGGGCGAGACGCGCAGCTCTTGCGCGATATCGCCAGCTTGCTGGCTTAGGGGAGGTCACCATGGCATCAGTTGAAATCCGCAATCTGCGCAAGAGCTACGCCACGACCCATGTCATCAAGGACGTGTCGATCGATGTCGATGACGGGCAGTTCGTCGTGCTGGTCGGCCCGTCCGGTTGTGGCAAATCCACGCTGTTGCGCATGATCGCCGGGCTCGAAACCATTTCCGGTGGCGAGGTCCAGATCGATGGCGCCGTGATGAACGCCGTTCCGCCCAAGGAGCGCGATATTGCCATGGTGTTCCAGAATTACGCGCTCTACCCGCATATGACCGTGGCCGAGAACATGGGCTTTTCGCTCAAGCTCAAAAAAGTGTCCAAGGCGGAAATCCGCGCCAAGGTCGAGCGGGCCGCCGACATTCTGAGCCTGTCGCACCTGCTGGATCGACGCCCCAAGCAATTGTCCGGCGGCCAGCGTCAGCGTGTCGCCATGGGCCGCGCCATCGTGCGGGATCCGAAGGTGTTCCTCTTCGACGAGCCGCTCTCGAACCTCGACGCCAAGCTGCGCGTGCAGATGCGCACCGAGATCAAGGCGTTGCACCAGCGTCTGGGCTCGACCATGGTCTATGTGACGCACGACCAGATCGAGGCCCTCACCATGGCCGACAAGATCGTGCTGATGAACGACGGCCGGGTCGAGCAGATGGGGCCGCCGCTAGAGCTTTATGATCGCCCGGCCAATCTCTTCGTCGCCAGCTTCATCGGGTCACCCTCGATGAATTTCTTCGATGGCACGATCGAGAATGGCGCCTTCAGGACCACGTCTGGCGTTGTTCTGCCGCTCGCACAGATACCGTCGGGTGCCGAGGGGCGTCCGCTCGTCTATGGCATTCGGCCGGAGCATCTCCAACTGGGCGGGGCAGGTGGCGTCGCGGTTGAGGTCGCCGTCATCGAGCCAGCCGGCTCGGAAACGCAACTCTATGGCAAGCTCGGCACGGACGACCTCGTGGGCGTGTTCCGCGAAAGGCTCTCGGCCCGTCCTGGCGAAAGCGTTACCGTGACCCCCTCGTCAGAACAGGTCCACCTCTTCGACAAGGCGACCGGGAACCGACTCTAGGGAGCTAGATCATGGCGCAGCGCGATTTCATGAGGCCGGGCCGCTCGGTTGCCGTGGCAAAACACGCCATGGCCGCCACCTCCCACCCTCTGGCGACGCTAGCGGCCATCGACATCCTGCGTGCCGGCGGCAATGCCGTCGACGCAGCCATCGCCGCCGTGGCCCTGCAGGGCGTGATCGACCCGCATATGACCGGCATAGGTGGCGATTGCTTTGCCATCTATGCCCCAGCGCAAGGCAATCCTACCTGCATCAACGGGTCGGGCAGGACACCCGCCAAGGCAAGCCTTAAAGCCCTGCTCGCTGCCGGCGCGGCCAAAGTGCCGGACCTTTCGGCTCATGCCGTTGTCATACCCGGCGCAGTCGACGCCTGGTGCCTGCTCAATGCGCAGCATGGCCGCCTGCCGCTTTCCGATGTCCTGGCGCCGGCCATCGCGGCCGCCGAACGGGGCTTTGTCGCCACACCACGCGTCGCGCAGGACTGGACGGTCTACGCCGATCGGCTCAAGCCCCACGCGGCTGCGGCCGCCCATTTCCTGCCGCAGGACAGGCCGCTCGCCATCGGGCAATCGCTGGCCAGTCCGGCGCTGGCGGCGACGCTGACGCGGATCGGCAAGGAAGGCCGGGAGGCTTTTTACAGCGGGCCGGTGGCCGAGGACATGGTGTCGGTCCTGCAGGCCGCCGGTGGCACGCATGACCGCGCCGACTTCTCCAGTCATTCCTCCGTCGTTAGCACCCCGCTCAGCGCCAATTATCGCGGCTACCAGCTGCTCGAATGTCCGCCTAACGGACAGGGACTGACCGCATTGATCATGGCACGCCTGCTGGAGCGCTTCGACCTGTCCGACCCTGCGCTCGGTGAGGCCGACCGCATCCACCTCCTGGCGGAAGCTACCAAGGCGGCATATCGGCTGCGCGACAGCTATATCGGCGACCCTGCCAGCATGACGGTCTCGCCGAACGAACTGCTGTCCGATGCGACCATTTCCGCGCTGCATGCTGGCATATCCATGCACGAGGCCAGCCCGTTGGCAGACTTCGACTTCCCCCTCCATCGCGACACCGTATATGTCTCGGTAGTCGACGAGGACGGGAATGCCATCTCGCTGATCAACTCCGTTTTCATGGCGTTTGGCAGCGGCATCTACGCTGCTCGAAGCGGCGTTCTTTTCAACAATCGTGGCGCCGGTTTTTCGCTGGAGCCAGACCATCCCAATCTCTACGGCCCTTCCAAGCTTCCCCTCCACACCATCATTCCAGCCATCCTGCGCAAAGGGGGACGCACCGTGATGAGTTTCGGTGTGATGGGCGGCCAGTATCAGGCCGTCGGTCACACTCACATGATGTCTCAGATCATCGACCAAGGGCTGGACGTTCAACAGGCCAGCGACCGGCCAAGAAGCTTCTATACAGATGGCGCCATCACGCTTGAACCTACCATCGACGACTGGGTGAGACTCGAACTTGAAAGTCGGGGACACAGAACGCGCTGGGCGGACGAGCCGCTCGGCGGCTGCCAGGCCATCTGGATCGACCGAGGCAACGGCCTGCTATGGGGCGCGTCGGACCACCGCAAGGATGGCATTGCCCTGGGCTATTAGCCGCCGCATGCCTCAAATAGATGTCCTCGTTCGGGATATCTCTGCCGCGATCTGAGGTGTTGAAATGAAGCCGTTATATGCTTGGCAGTAAACGCCGCCGCCGCCGGTCTCCTGTCGACCCCTTTTCGGCCGTTGCCCTGATTACGGCGTTTTCCCGATAGGGGACGTTTTTGGCATTGCCTCAGTACTGACGATGAATGCACTTTTGTTGTGCAGCGACATCTTGAGTGATTAAGATTATATCATCTTACGCAGTCGGTCTTTGAAATTTACCAGGTCAGTCGGATCTTCGCGACTGGCACGCCCCTTGCAAGACGATGTGCAGGCAATATTGCATGCACTTGGCGAGAGCGGTTGTGAGATACGGGTTTCAGTTTCGGGATGTGTTAGCCGCGTGGGAGCTCTTCGTTGAAGGGCTCCTCGTCACCCTGACCCTTTCGGTGGCGGCCTTTGCCGGCGGCCTTGCGCTCGGCGTGCTGGGCGCAGCGATCCGAACTTACGGGCCGGGATGGGCGAAGTTCCTCGTCAGCTCCTATGTGGCGGTGGTGCGGAACACGCCGCTGCTGGTGCAGCTCTTCGTCATCTTCTTCGGACTGCCGGCGCTGGGCATCCGGCTCGACAGCATGACGGCGGCGATCATCGCCCTCATCTTCAATCTGGGCGCCTATACCGTCGAGATCGTGCGGGCAGGGTTCGAGTCGATCCCCGAGGGCCAGCTCGAAGCGGGGCGGGCGCTGGGTCTCTCCGGGCCGCAGATTTTCCGCCATGTCGTGCTGTTCCAGTCCATGCGCAGCATGGTGCCGGCGCTGTCGAGCCAGTTCATCTTCTTCATGCTGGGCACGGCCGCCGTGTCGCAGATCGCGGTCACCGACCTGTTCCACACTGCCTCGCTGGTGCAGAGCCGCACCTTCCGCGACTTCGAGGTCTATATCGTCATCGCAGGCATCTACCTGGTGCTGGCGCAGGTGATGCGGCTGGTATTTGCCGGCGGTTACCGGCTCGCCTTCGGGGGCCGCTCATGATCCGCGGCTTCAGTCCCAACGACATCCTGTTCCTGCTTGGCGCCCTGCGCTGGACTGCCCTGCTGGCCGCCGGGGCCTTTGTAGGCTCGGCCGTGGTCGGTCTGGTGCTGGCCACGATGCGCCTGTCGCGCTTCCGGGCGGTGCGCTGGCTCGCCATCGTCTATGTGCAGCTGGTGCAGGGCATTCCGCTGCTGGTCTGGCTGTTCCTCCTCTATTTCGGCGTTGCCATGCTGGGGTTCAATGTCGACCCGTGGCTCGCCGCGATCCTGGGCTTTTCCATCTACGGCGGCGCCTTTCTCGGCGAGGTCTGGCGCGGGGCCATGGGCTCGATCGAGGTGACGCAGTGGGAGGCGGGCGCGGCGCTTGGCCTCTCCATCTCCCAGCAGCTGCGCCACGTGATCGTGCCGCAATCGGTGCAGATCGCCATTCCGCCCACGATCGGCTTCCTGGTCCAGCTCATCAAGAACACGTCGCTGGCCTCCACCATCGGCATCCTGGAGGTGACGCGCGAGGGGCAGCTCACCTCCGCGGCCACCTACCAGCCGATGACGGTCTACCTGGTCGTCGCTGCGCTCTACTTCGCCCTCTGCTTCCCGCTTACCCAATGGAGCCGCTCGCTCGAGCGGAAATTCAATGCCGGTCGTTGAAATCAACAATATCGTCAAGCGTTTCGGCTCCAACACCGTGCTTGACGACGTGTCGCTATCGGTGGACCGCGGCGAGGTTATCACCGTGCTGGGCCGGTCCGGCTCGGGCAAGAGCACGATGCTGCGCTGCATCAACGGGCTCGAACCCATCCAGGGCGGCAGCATCCGGGTCGATGGGGTCGAGGTCAACGACCCAGCCTGCGACCTGCGCGTGCTGAGGCAGAATGTCGGCATTGTCTTCCAGAGCTTCAATCTCTTTCCGCACCTGTCGGTCTGCGACAACATCACCCTCGCGCCGCGTATCGTGCAGCGGCAGGCGCGCGAGCATTCGCGGGACCTGGCGCGCGGCGTGCTGCGGCAGGTAGGGCTCGAGGACAAGCTCGACGCCTTTCCCAACTCCCTGTCGGGCGGGCAGAAGCAGCGCGTCGCCATTGCCCGATCTCTGGCCATGCACCCCAAGGTGATGCTGTTCGACGAGGTCACCTCGGCGCTCGATCCGGAGCTGACCGGTGAAGTGCTCAAGGTGCTCGAAGGCGTCGCCGCCGCCGGCATGACGATGATCCTCGTCACCCATGAGATTGGGTTTGCCCGCCGCTTCGGGTCCCGCGTCGTCTTCATGCACCATGGCAAAGTGCATGAGATCGGCCCCGCCGCCGAAACCCTTGCCAATCCCCAGACCGCGGAATTCGCGGCCTTCCTCAGTGCAGTGCTTCATTGACCCCAGGAGACTTTCGCATGAAAAAACTTGCCGCAACGCTGCTCGCCGTGAGCATGGCCCTATTGGGTACGGTCCAGGCCCATGCCGACCGGCTGCAGGAAATCATCGAGCGCGGCGTGATCCGCATCGGCACGCCGCTCGATACTCCGCCCTTCGGATTCGTCGATGCCGATCGCAACCCCACCGGCTTCGACGTGGAATTCGCGCAACTGGTTGCCGATGCCCTGGGCGTCGAGCTCGAGCTGCAGCAGGTGACCGCGGCCAACCGCGTGCCGTACCTGTTCACCGACAAAGTCGACGTCATCATCTCCAATCTCGGCTACTCGCCCGAGCGCGCCAAGCAGGTGCTCTATACCTCGCCCTATATCAACACCTTCATCGCCGTCTGGGGCCCCGCCGACCTCGAGGTCACCAGCGCCGCCGATGTCGGCGACAATGCCATCGCCCTTGGCCGCGGCACGACGCCCGACCTGGCGCTGACGCAGATGAACCCGGACGCCAACCTGATGCGGACCGAGGACGACTCCACCGCCATGACCGCGTTCCTCACTGGCCAGGCGCCGCTGCTGGCGGCCAATGACGTGCAGATCGAAGCGCTGAAGCTGCAGAATCCGGGCCTCGACGTCGAGCTCAAGTTCCGCATCCGCAACAGCCCGTCGCACATGGCCGTGCAGATGGACCAGCACAACCTGCTGGCCTGGCTCAACAGCTTCATCTTCTTCAGCCTCAATACCGGCGACCTGAACCGCCTCAATGAGAAGTATCTCGGCAGGCCGATCGGCGAAGTGCCGCACTACCTGCCCACGTTCTAGACCGCCATCAATCCGCGCGCCGGCCGGGAGTCGGCGCGCCTTCAGGGACATCTCTTCATGGTTCAAGTCGACACCCAGGCCTTCCTCGACGATCTCTATGCGCTGCGCCAGATCGGCGCCTTCAAGACCGGCGTCAGCCGGCCGACCTACAGCGCTGCCGACATGGAGAGCCGCCACTGGCTGGTCGACCGCATGGCCGAAGTGGGCCTCGCCGGTTCGATCGACGGCATCGGCAACGTCTTTGGCAAGACCTCGCGCCCCGGCCCGATCGCGCTGGTCGGCAGCCATATCGAAAGCCAGATCGAGGCCGGCTGGCTGGATGGGGCATTGGGTGTGGTCGCCGGGCTGGCGCTGGCGCGCTCGGGCCTTGCTGTCGATGTCTGCGCCTTTGCCGACGAGGAAAGCCATTTCGAGGGCGGCTATATCGGCAGCCGCAGCATCGTTGGCGACCTCAGCGAAGCGCAGATGGATGCCAGCCGCAGCCGTGACCGGCAGCAGACGCTGCGCGATGCGCTCGCCAGTGCCGGTCTGGCGGGTCGCGAGCGGGTACAGATCGACCCGGCGCGTTATCGCGGCTTTTTCGAAATGCATATCGAGCAGGGATCGCAGCTCGAAAAGGACGCGCTCAAGATCGGCGTCGTCAGCGGTATTGTCGGCATCTGGGCGTGGAGCATCGTGGTTGAGGGCCAGCAGGACCATGCCGGCGGCACGACCATGGCCGAGCGGCGCGATGCGGGCCTGAGCGCCGTGCGGCTCCTTGCTGCGCTAGACGAGGTTTTCCCCAAGGTCTGTGGTCCGCGCAGCACCTGGACCACCTGCAATGTCACATTCGAACCCGGCGCGCCGGTCGGCATCATTCCCGGCCGGGCGGAAATCCGGCTCGAATTCCGCGACCAGTCCATGGCCGTGCTCGAACGCATGGAAGCGGCGCTCGCCGCCGTGGTGCAGGAGAGCAACCGCCGCGAGCGGACCAAAGCGACGCTCCAGTCTGTCAACAAGTCCATGCCGGTGATCTGCGATTCCGAAATGATCGCGGCGCTGGCCAAGGCGGCGCAGCACCACGCCGGGACCGAATGGCAACATATGCCGAGCGGCGCCGGGCACGATGCCAAGATGATCGCCAAGAAACTGCCGGTCTCGATGCTGTTCGTCCCCTCGATCGGCGGCGTCAGCCACCACTGGACCGAGGACACATCCGACGAAGACTTGGCGCTGGGCATCCAGGTGCTGGCCAGCGCCGTCGAAACCTATCTCGCCGGCCGCTGACGGCCGCTTCCCCAATTCGAAAGGAACATGCCATGACCTTGCAGGTCGATGGAAACACGATGACCATCCAGGATGTCGTCGCGATCGCGCGCTCGACCGATCGCGCCGAGCTTTCCGCGGAGGCTAGAGCTCGGCTCAAGAAAACGCGCGACTATATCGAAGCCAACTGGATGACCGACGAGACGCCGCTCATCTACGCCTTTAATACCGGCTCGGGCGCTTTCCGGGACCAGCGCGTGCTGGTGCGCGACATGGAGGCGTTGCAGCGCCAGACCATCAAGTCGCATGCCACCGGCGTCGGCGAGCCGTTTGCCGAGGACGTGATCCGGGCGATGATGCTGCTACGCGCCAATTCCATCGCCACCGACCGCATGGGCTATCGCGCCGAGATCGCCGATCACATGCTGAGCTTCCTCAACGAGGGCCTCCACCCCGTGGTGCCGCAGAAGGGGTCGGTAGGCGCTTCCGGCGACCTGGCACCGTTGGCGCAGATGGCGGGGTGCCTGTTGGGCTTTCCCGATACGGAAATGTTCTACAAGGGCAAGCGTATGCCCTCGTCCGAAGCCATCGCGGCATCGGGCCTCAACCCCAACATCACGCTGGCGGCAAAGGATTCCTCGGCCTATCTCAACGGCTCGGCCACGACCCTGGCGCTCGCGACGCTCTCGGTGCACGACGCGCGCCGGCTGCTGAAAATGGCCGACATAGCCCTTAGCCTCTCGCTCGAAGCCATGCGAGGCGAGACGGCGGCGTTCGACGCCCGCATCCATGCCGCACGGCCGCATCCCGGCCAGCAGCGTGTCGCGCGTAACGTCCTCCGCATCGTCGAGGGCACGCAGCGCTGCAGTGCCGCGGCACGCGATGTGGTGTTTCCCGGCGAGACCCGGTCCTCCGGCACGCCGGCCACACCGCGCGTGCAGGATGTCTATTCGCTGCGCTGCGCTCCGCAGGTGCATGGTCCGGCGGCCGATGCCGTGGCCTATGCCGAGGGCATCATCGCCACCGAGATCAACGCGCCGCAGGACAATCCGCTGGTGTTCGAGGACGGCAATGGCGGCTACGAATCGCGCTCGTGCGGGCATTTCCATGCGCAGTATCTGGCGCAGGCCATGGACGTGCTGGCTATTGCCATGGCCGACCTGGGCTCGATCAGCGAGCGCCGCATTGCCCGGCTGATCGAACCGACCATGAGCTATGGCCTGCCGCGCAACCTGGTGAGCGGCCAGCCGGGGCTCAATACCGGTTTTTCGGTGGTGCAGTGCTCCATGTCGGCGCTGGTGATGGAGAACCGGCACCTGGCGACGCCCGGCTCGGTGGATTCGGTACCGGGCAAGGGCAATGTCGAGGATCATGTGTCGAATTCCACCTGGTGCGCCCGCAAGGGCAAGACGGTGGTCGAGAACGTGCAGCAGATCATCGCCAGCGAAATGCTGGTGGCGGCGCAGGCCCTGACCATGGTCGATCCGCTGGCTTCGGACTTCCCCATCGGCAAGGGCAGCCGCGCCGCGCTCGAGGCCATCCGCGAGGCCATTCCCGCCGCACTCGATGGCGACCGCTGGTTCACCTCGGACATGCATCGTGCGCTCGGCCTCGTGCGCTCGGGCGCAGTGCTCGACCGGGTGGAGGCAGCAGTGGGTCCGCTGGACTGATCGATTGTCATGCGTGTGCAAAGCCGAATATTTCGGCTTTGCCACCGCGTCGACCGCGAACACATTAAAGCGTCAGCGTCCCATCCCTTTTGAGTCCAGCATGACAGAATCCAGCGAAAGCCAGCGCAGCCGGGGCAAGCACCCTGCCGAGGAAGTGCTCTACAGCCGCATTGTCGAGGCGATCACCGACAAGCAGTTGCGGCCGGGCGAGCACCTCAACGAGGTCAAGCTCGCCGAAAGCTATGCCGTACCGCGCTCGCGCGTGCACCGGGTGCTCGAGCGGCTGCGCGACGAAGAGGTGGTGGCGTTCGAGCTCAATCGCGGCGCCTTCATCTGCCGGCCGACGGTGGAGGAGTCCATGCATGTCCTCGAGGCACGGCGGCATCTCGAATATTCGGTGATCCGGCTGGTCTGCCAGCGGCATACGCCCGAGCAGATCAGCATGCTGCGCGATTTCCTCGTCGAGGAGCAGGCGGTGTTCGACCGGCGCGATCCGCAGGCCAACCGCAAGGCGGGCGAATTCCACATGCTGCTGGCGCGCATGCCGGGCAATCCGGTGCTGGAACGCATGCTGGTCAACCTGATCCGACGCGGCGTGCTGATCCAGTCGGTCTATGAAAGTTCGAGTGGGCTGCTGTGCCTTACCGACGAGCACCGGCGCATCGTCGAGTTCATCGCGCAGAACCGTCCCGAGGAGGCCGTCCACGAAATGGCGCACCATTTCGACCACATCATCACCAGCCTCGACCTCCATGCCGGCCGCGGCAGCGCGACCTCGATCTATTCGGTGCCCTGAACAGATGCCAGTGATCGAACCTCGTTCCGCCAACGACACCATCATGGTTACCGGCGCGGCCGGACTGGTGGGCCGCGCGGTGCTTGCCGCGCTGCAAGAGCAGGGTCGGCGCGCGATCGGCACCGACCTGGTGCCACCGCCCGGCTCAAACCTGCTGCGTGCCGATGTGGGCGACACGCACCGACTTTATGCCATCGCGCGGAGCGAGGGCGTGTCCTCGATCATCCACTGCGCCGCGGTGTCGGGCCCTATGGTCCTGCTCGACCAGCCGGCCTCGATCGTCGCCGCCAATGTCGGCGGCACCGCAAACGTCCTCGAGCTGGCGCGGGTCATGCAGATGCGGCGGCTGGTGTTCTGTTCGTCCACCAGCGCCTATGGGCCGACCGAGCAGCCGGCCGATGGCGGCTCGGTTCTCGCCGAAGTGCCGCTACGGCCGACGAGCGTCTATGGCGCGACCAAGGCCGCCTGCGAGCAGTTGCTAGCCGGCTATCGGCTGCAACACGGGCTCGATGCGGTGTCCATCCGCTTGTCCTGGGTCTACGGCCCCGGCCGCACCACGGCCTGCGTGATCCGCGATATGATCTCGGATGCCCAGTCGGGCCGGCAGACGGTGATGGGATGGGGCGCGGACTTTCCGCGCCAGTTCATCCATGTCTCGGACGCAGCGCGCGCCCTGCTCGCCGCCCATGATGCGCCCGCGATCGCCCATCATGTCTATGCCGCGACCGGCGGTACGCACCTGACCCTCGGCGCTGTCGCCGATGTGGTGCGCAAGGTACTCCCCGGTGCCCGGATCGACATGGCACCAGGGCCCGATCCGCTCGACGACTATCAGCACCGCTTCGATATCGCGCCGATCCGCCGCGACTTGGGCTTTGCGCCCCAGATGTCGCTCGAAGACGGCATTCGCCAATACGCCGACTATCTCGCAGACCCGCTACGGAGTTCCGTTCCTTGACCGATTTCGACCTTTCCGGCCGCGTTGCCGTGGTAACCGGCGGCAGCCGTGGCATTGGTGCCGCCATTGTCGAGCAGTTTGCTCGGCACGGCGCCCGTGTGGGCTTCTGCCATGTCGGCGACCACGCCGCCGCCGAGGCCCTGGTGCAGCGGCTGACCAAGGGCGGTGCCGACGTGGCGCAGTGCGAGGCCGACATTGCCGATCCTGCCGCGGTCGAAGCGCTGGGTGCCTGGGCGGGCGACCGGTTCGGGCCTGTCGACATCCTGGTCAATGGCGCCGGCATCGGCGGCGATATCCTCTTCAGCGACATGACGCTGGCCGATTTCGACCGCATGATCGGCGTCCATTTGCGCGGCACGTTTCTTGTCACCAAGCAGTTTTATGGGCCGATGGCGGCGCGCGGCTGGGGCAGGGTTATCAACATCTCGTCCCAGCTCGCCTACAAGGGCGCGCCGGGGCAGTCGCATTACTGCGCCGCCAAGGCCGGCATTGTCGGCTTTACGCGGGCACTCGCCTATGAGGGCGCCCTGCGCGGCGTCACCGTCAATTCCATTGCGCCCGGCCCGGTCGATACGCAGCTCCTGATGAGCATGAGCCAGGAGTGGCGGGACATGAAGATGGGCCAGCTCCCGCTAGGCCGCTTTGGCCGCGTCGAGGAGATCGCGCCCACCGCGCTACTGCTCGCCTCGGAAGCCGGCTCCTTCTACATCGGCCAGACCCTGTCGCCCAATGGCGGCGACGTGTTGCTCTAGGGGGCGTTTCGTGTTCGACCTCATCGTCCGCAACGGCACCGTCGCGACCGCCGCCGACGTTTTCTCGAGCGATGTCGCCATCAAGGACGGCAGGATCGTGCAACTGGGGCATGACCTCGGGGAGGCGCGGGAGGTGCTCGACGCCACCGGTAAGCTGGTGCTGCCGGGAGGCATCGACAGCCATGTCCATATCGCCCAGCCATCGGGCGACGGCATTGTCATGGCCGACGATTTCGAGAGCGGCACGCGTTCGGCGCTGTTTGGCGGCAACACCACCGTCATGCCCTTCTGTCTGCAGCAGAAGGGCCAGAGCTTGCGCGCGGCGCTCGATGGCTACCATGCCCTGGCCGAGGGCAACTGCTACACTGACGTGTCCTTTCACCTGATCCTGTCCGACCCGACGCCATCGGTGCTGGGCCAGGAACTGCCGGCACTGGTGGAAGAGGGCTATACTTCGTTCAAGGTGTTCATGACCTATGAGGATCTGCGGCTGCAGGATTCGGAAATCCTCAAGGTCATGGCCGTAGCGCAGCAGACCGGTGCGCTGGTCATGGTGCATTGCGAAAACGAGGACGCCATCCGCTTCCTCGTCGATGCGCATGAGGCCGCCGCGGCTTTCGGGCCTGTCTCACATGCGACCACACGCCCTGCCGCGGTGGAGCGGGAGGCCACTCATCGGGCGCTGACGCTGGCGGAAATCGCCCGCGTGCCGGTGGTCATCGTCCATGTCTCCAACGGCGCCGCCATCGAGGAAATCGCCCGCGCCCGATCGCGCGGTCTCAGCGTCATCGGCGAGACCTGCCCGCAATACCTAACACTGACGGCCGATGATCTCGACGGCATGGACTGGGAGGGCGCCAAATTCGTCTGTTCGCCACCGCCGCGCGACCAGGCGGAGCAGCAGAACTGCTGGCGCGGGCTTGAGCTCGGAACGTTCGAGCTGTTCTCGTCCGACCACTGCCCGTTCCGCTACGACGGCCCGCAGGGCAAGCGCAATCCGCGCGGGCGCAAGAGCTTCCGCCATATTCCCAATGGCATACCGGGCGTCGAAACGCGCATGCCGATCCTTTTTTCCGAAGGGGTAGTGGGCGGGCGCATCAGCCTCAGCCGCTTCGTCGCGCTGACGTCGACCAACCACGCCAAGGCCTATGGGCTCTATCCCCAAAAGGGCACAGTCGCCATCGGCGCCGACGCGGACCTCGCCATCTGGGACCCCCGGCTCACACGGACCATTCGGCACGCCGATCTGCATGATGGTGGCGACTATTCTCCCTATGAAGGCCGCGCCATCACTGGTTGGCCAACCGATGTCGTTCTCGGCGGCCAATGGGTCATACGAGATGAGGAGCTGCGGGTTTCAAAAGGCCTCGGCACCTATCGAGCCCGCCAAAAGTCGAACTTGAGCTTGCTACGGTGACCGCGGCCTTCGCCTGAGCATTATGATCCTGTCATTGTTGGGGTTTGCTCATGCCCAACAAACCAACAATCGCGCTAAAGCTGCCCAGTCTGAGCACGTCGGACAAGCTCGTCGACAACACCCGGGCACCTGGGAGGATCAAGCGGAGAAGGCCATTGATCTCCGCTACATCGACCTCAAGGCTAGAGTGTGACGACCTGAGGCACGTTTGTTGCTGATGACGGCGTCCGCCGTATTGTGGCTCATTCGCTAGAGCTGCAAAAGGCTGGCACCCTGATCGTCGATGCCTTGAACCTACGTAGCCTTAGGTCATCAACACGCGTCCGGTTTTGATGGCCTGTGAACTAGGAGCGGACTGGCGGCAAATCACCCCAAAGTGGCCGGAATCGACACCATATCAGCCGTTCGCAGCACTAATGTTCCTGCCCGAAAGCAGTCGCTGGGCAGGGAAGCGCTACTGACGCGAACCAGCTTGGGTGAGAAGAAGAAACCCCATCCACCAATCAGGGTGATGGTGCCACCTGCCAGCAAGATCGTTGCAGCTGGCCCCGGCGTTTCGAAGCTGCTAGCGAAATCTTGATCTCACGCGGAGAACTTATTCGAGCAACCGCCGGGATTAGAACACCGCTTGTAAAGTACCGCTGCCACGACTCTCAGCTTGCAACCTCCCCCAACGTATTAAACATCCGGGATCACTCCTGCCACGGCTACTACGCGAGCACAGTGCGTCCTGGCTCGCGGTCATGACTGCAACGCCCTCTCGATAGCACTCCCTAAGTCGTTCTCGGAGAATGGTTTGCCGAGGCGCTCAAACCGGCCCCTGTGTTCGTCAGGCATTTCGGCATACCCTGTCGCAACCAGAACCTTTAGTGTTGGGTTTCGCGCCCGCGCCATCATTGCCAATTCACCACCCGACATTCTTGGCATGGCGTAGTCGGTAACAAGCAGGTCGACCGGCTCCCGTTCGAGGACGGCCAACGCTTCTTCGCCGGAGGAAGCTTCAATGACCTGGTGTCCAAGGTCCTCAAGCATCGTAACGGTGTTTAAAAGGACCAGGAAGTCGTCGTCTACTACCAAAACTCGCTTCGGGACGGTTGTGCCAGAAACCGCTGCGGAAGTGGAGTTTCCCGCAGCCTCAGACGTGCCGGGGGCTAGTGGTAGCCACAACTCAGCAGTTGTGCCGTGTCCTTTTTCGCTTTTCAGCAGGAATGTCCCGCCTGACTGCTCCGCAAGTCCATGAACCATGGAAAGCCCCAGACCGGTACCTTTGCCAACACCCTTGGTGGTGAAAAATGGCTCTGTTGCCCTGGCCAGGGTTTCTTCGTCCATTCCTTCGCCAATGTCGGCGACAGACAGCACCACATAATCGCCAGAACGCTGTATGCCGCCCTGCGGCGCAGCCCGACGTTGAGCTGCGATAGCGATAGGCCCGCCTGCGGGCATCGCGTCGCGTGCGTTGACGGCCAGGTTTAGCAACGCGGACTCGAGCTGCGCTTTATCTGTCCTCACCGGCGGAAGCGATAGCGGAAAATTGGTTGTTACGAAAATCGACGGCCCTAGTGCGCGCTCGAGAATATCATTCATCCCCCTGACGGTATCGAGCACGTCAACCGGACCCATGGCCAGCTCCTGCCGACGGGCAAATGCCAACATGCGCTGGGTTAGCGCAGCGCCTCTCTGCGCCCCCTTTACTGCGTTGTCGAGAAACGGGGAAATGCGCGGGTCCGCGTTCATGCGCCGCTGCGCAATTTCGAGGCTGCCCAGAATAGCCATCAGCAGATTGTTGAAGTCGTGAGCAATGCCACCGGTCAGCTGGCCGATGGCCTCCATCTTCTGGGCTTGAAAGAGCGCCTCGCGCGCACCCTCCAGTTCTTGCTGCGTCTTCCGCTGCTGCGTGATGTCCCGAGTGAGCTTAGCGAAGCCGACTAGCTCGCCCGCGTCATCATAGAGAGCGTCAATTACAACGTGTGCGAAAAACGTGGTGCCGTCCTTGCGGACGCGCATGCCCTCCCGCTCCACGCTGCCACGACTTCGCGCGATCTCGAGATTTCTCTGGGGCTCACCGTTCTCGCGCTCGCCTTCCATGTAAAACACGGAGAAGTTCTGGCCGATGATCTCCGCCTCTGCATACCCCTTGATGCGCTCTGCGCCGGCGTTCCAGCTGATGACGTTGCCTTCGGGATCGAGCATATAGAGGGCGTAGTCAGTTACGCCTTTCACCAACAGCCTGAACTGCTCTTCGCTCCTGCGCAGAGCCTCTTCCCGAGCGCGACGTTCGGTCAAATCTCGTGTAATCTTTGCAAAGCCAACCAGCTTGCCTTCTGGATCCACAATGCGGTCGATGACGATGCTGGCCCAGAAACGCGAGCCATCCTTGCGATACCGCCAGCCTTCTTCCTCGAAGCGGCCTTCGGTCGCTGCTTTAGCCAGATTACGGGCGGGCGCCCCCGAGGCGCGTTCCTCCTCCGAATAGAACTTAGCAAAATTCTGGCCGATGATTTCGTCAGCGGTGTACCCCTTGAAGCGCTCTGCGCCGAGGTTCCAGTTTACCACCCTGCCATCCGGATCAAGCATATAAATCGCGTAGTCGCTGATAGACTCGACCAATAGCCGATAGCGCCCCTCGGCTGTACCGGAGGCTGCGAAGTTGTCGGAACTTTCCATGCTTTCCCCTGGGCGCCTTTTGAGCGGCGCCGCAATTGATCGCAACGACCTGACGATCCTTCGGTTCCCTCCACGTGTTCCTCACTCCAGGTGAGGTCGAATAGGGCCCGACCGGAATATTGTACGCGGCATGAGGTTCGCCAGACGATTTTATATCGTTCGAGTTGGTTGGGTTACCCTCCTAGCGAAGGCGGCAATCGCTGAGTTGTACTGTTCTGCCTGCTCGAGCATGCCCATGTGGTTCACTCCATGGACAAACTCAACGGACGCGGTAGATGCGTGCCGTGCGATGTCAGCGCTCGCAGTTGGCTTTGTAACGATGTCGAGCTCGCCCGCGAGGAGCAGAATGGGGACGCCAGTGCCGGCTAAAGCACCAGTGGCATCCCATCGGAACATTGCCAGGTTGCCTTTCTGCACATTGCCCGGTGGGTTTTTAGCCGCCAGCAAGGTGACGTGGTTGAGCTGACTTCGGGTTACAAATTTGCCGAATCCCAGCCTGTTCCCGAGATGAGCCATCCCGCTGAAATAGCTCTGCCATGCGCTGAGCCACACCAGCGGCTGCAGCAGGATCGCAACACGCATCAATGGCTCCAGCAATGGCCAACGGATCGCCTGCATGAAGCCGGGCAGGATCATCGTCTTGAGGGGGTTGGTATAGGTGGTATTGAGCAGCACAACGCCCGCCACTCGATTTGCAAACAATGCAGGATTGTCGCGGGCAAGCGTCTGAATGGTCATACCGCCAATGCTATGGCCAACCAGTACCACTTTCTGCGTGGAGCACTCCTCGATGAGCGTCTCCAGGTTAGACGCAAAGCTCTCAAGTGAGATCTCGCCTTTGGACCGCCCCAGGCCTGGGAGGTCCCAAACGATCAGGCGAAAGCTGTTTGCCAGCGACTGCTTGGCATAGTGCCAGATGCTGCTGTCCATCGCCCATCCATGCGTTAAGATCAACGTCGGGCTGTTGTTCAACCCCAGTTCCTCGACATAAACCGAGGCCCCGTTTGCATGCTGACGAACTTGTCCATTGCCTCGATCCTCCCGGGAATGCTCGCCTTTGTCGGGCTTAGCCAGTAGCGGAACCAGGACTAGTTTCCCGAGGAGCGAAAACGCACCCAGAGCTAGGGCCAGCCATAACCGCCAATCTTCCCGCACTCGTACGAGATCGCCATCAGCCTGCCGGACCAACTCCCCTTCGTTCCAGCTCCAGACGAGATAGATCGTGAGCACAACCAGCGCCAGTGACAGCAGAGCTGTCAGGAAGCGAACAATGGAAAGTAAGGGCATAAACGGCCTCCAGATAGCCCGAAGGCAATGCGGTCGGCCGAAGTTTGTTCCTGTTGCCGATTTACTTGCCTTCGGGAACATACCTCCCGGTGCGGGGGTCGACCTAATTCGCAGGGTAAAGCGAGTTCCCAGATATAATCGACAGGCCGAGAGCCCCGCCGAACACGGGCAGGGGCGAGCATATTGTCCACGAGAGCGGCCATACCAAATCAGTTCAAGACAGACTTCCCAAAGGCCCGGCCTTCTTGTTCTTCAATCCAAACCAGCGGCTCTGCTTCACAGGTGTAACTTCGAAGCAGCGGCGTTGGCCTCGTCCATCGAAGCGTCCAAGGTGGCTTTCAGAATGCGCAACTCAGCTTCCAATCGCGGCGACACATCCAGGTCCTGCCATTGGCTGAGCCTTTCTTGCCACTCTGCAACTTCCACCACGAGCTTACGTGAGCGGTCGAGGGTCGCGGGATTGGAATGAACGGCTGCTCGCTCGGCGTTCTCCGCCAGTTCAACCAACTCAACGGTGCTGATGACCCACTCGGGCAGGGCCGTGCGAAGAGTCTCGATTTGCGACACAATCTGGTCGTCGTCAGAGTAGTTGCGCATTTATGGGATTCCTGCCCTCGTACGCGGGTGCGTACACAGCGAGCATATACTCAATGCCGGCCTGTCCAGATGGTTGCGGGTGGAGCACGTTAAGCTGGCGCAGCTTGTCGCGATCTGTTCAATAGGCATTAGCGGAGACCGACATGCGACTGAGCGACGAAAATCACTCCCTTTGGGAAGCCCCCAGGCTGAAGCGCGCTCTTCACGCCGCAGGGGTAGCGCTGTGGTCGTGGACAGTTGAAACCGACGTTTTCGCCATGGACGAGCAAGGCTTTGAACTTTGGGGCTTACCTCAAACGAGTACGGTGACGTTTGAAGAGCTCTCTTCCCGGATTCACCCCGCTGACCGGGACAGAGTCCGAGCCGCGTTCACAGCCACCCGAGCCATAGTGGGTGCTTACGAAATCGACTTCCGCATATTGTTGGGTGAAGAAATTCGTTGGGTTTCGGCCCGGGGTCTGGGCAATGACGAAGGGCTGCACAAGGGGCAGATGTCGGGTGTGTTCCTCGATGTCACCGGACGTAAGCAGGCCGAGGAAGGACACGAACTGCTTGCGGGTGAAATGAGCCATAGGGTTAAGAATCTGCTCGCGATTGCAGAGGGGCTGACCAATCTTACATCCCGATCGAGCACAACCGTTGAGGATATGGCCAAGGAGTTGACGGGACGCCTTACAGCCCTGCGCCGCGCTCACGATTTTGTTCGGCCGCTCCCTGGCGATCAGGGACGCGCCGCACTGCTGGGCGACCTGATTGCGGTGCTGCTGGCGCCCTACGATGACTCCGGTGCGTTCAGCGGCCGCATCCGTGTTGCCGTTCCTCGCATGGGAATCGGCGAACAATCGGCAACAGCTTTGGCCCTCGTCATACATGAACTGGCAACGAACTCCGTGAAGTACGGGGCGCTATCAGTCGGTGCCGGGCTTCTCGACATTTCAGGATTGGCAACGCATGATGAGGTTTGCATTGTGTGGACCGAACGCGGTGGTCCCCCGGTTGAACCACCCACTGGCCAGGGTTATGGGAGTAAGCTCCTCAACCGCAGCGTCACCGGCCAGCTTGGCGGCTCGATCAAGACTGATTGGTCCGCTGAAGGCATCATCGTCACTGTAAATGTAAATGCCCAACGTTTGTCGACTTGACGAAGACAAAGCTGAGTTGCAGCAACGGCGCCAGTGATCCGTCCGTCGCGTCGACAAACCCCTATAAACAGGTAAGCGTACTGTTCGAGTTCATCCAACTGTCGGCCAGCCGCTGTGCTCGTTGAACAACGGCAGCTTACGCGGACGCTAGCATCCGTAGTCGTGCCGTTACCCCCCTTCAAGCAGCATAAAGCCCGATGGGAGGGCGAACCCTCCCATCAAATTGTCAGCGAGACGCTGCATAGAGCTTCGATGCGATCTCGTAGAACTCCTCAGGCGCATAATCAGGCGTAAACGCCGAAGGTACTCCTGCGAGCTGGTGAATTTTACCACCATCCGGCATGCCTTCAACCACTTCCAGTGGGCCCGGCGGATCGGTTGGAAGGGCCACCTCATCGTTGGACCAGATGCCGGAGATTTCTTTGTAGTCATCCTGGCTCCAGGTGTAGAGCCGACGGTGTGAGCCCTCATCGAGGTACTTCTGGCATTCCGGGATTTTGGACAGAGGGATGTTCGGCGTCGGCAGCATCTTTTCGATCTCGACACCCGTTAGCTTCTTGAGAGCCAGTGCGTAAGAGTGGGCATGTACTGAGCCACGTACCAGCAGATATCCACAAATCTCTCGCCCGGTGGCATCATCCTGGCCCAGGGTCTCGTAGACTCGGAGTTTGTGAAGGCGCGCACCGCACTCCAGGTGAAAGTTGTGCAGCAGGTCGAAGATGACATTACCCGTAGTCGTGATGAAGTCGTTGTTCCATGACACACCGTTGGCGTTCACCGGCGTGGAACCGCCGCCATTGGACAGGAAAGCTGACGCGAGGCGGATATCCTGCATTGCTTCAAAGGGCGATTTACTGATGTCGCCACCATTGCCGCTGTCGGCACCCGGTTTATCCGGACCGTTGTTGAGCATGGCAACGCCATTGCTCACCAGTTCGACGTGAGCCAACTCTTCTGCAGTGATGGATGCGACCAGGCTGTAAAATGGACGGAGCTTGTCCTTGCTACGGAAATTGAAGCTTTGAAACATATAGTTCCCCAGCGTCGACATCTCGCCATACTTGCCACCGAGCAGTTCCTGCAGGGCAGCGGCAGCATTGGGATCCTGCTTCTTGGGCGGGGGTAATTCGGTGATCAAACGGTCCACGCGCATGAACATGGTTGGCACTCCTTTGTTGAGCCGCTGCTCCAACGAGGTGTGCACTCTTGACGTTCCGTTGGGATAGTCCCCAGGTTAGGAGCGGACCTAGGCCGCACGGGATTGGTTTTCGTAATCAGCCGTGCGGTCGGGCCTCACAGGAACAAGGTCACGGCCAATCGAACCCATAGCGTCGCATCTAGGCGTCAGATTTCCCGGAGCATCTTACTGGGAAGACGCTGCACGGACTGTCCCTGCGGCACGAGATCTCACGCAAGCTGATCCGGCGCTTGGCTTGAGAAGGGTCAAGCGGTTGAAAAGAGAGATGCAGCTGCAGGCAAGTTCACGACCTCCCAAAAACTACTGTCCTAATCGCCCGGCAATGCCAGCTTCGTTCACTGAGTTTGACATTGTGAGCGCTATTTGGCCTTCGTTGCCCTCGTCACCAGCAATTGATTAAGCCGCATCTTATCGGCGTCCACCACCTCAAAGACATGGCCAGCAGCCTCTATCTTGTCGCCCTTGCGAGCGGCTCGACGTAAGCGATGGACGATGAAAC
>NZ_PYVW01000027.1 GCF_003056355.1 Devosia naphthalenivorans | reverse complement strand
AATGCCTGGTGGGGCTGCCATTGCGTCCCAACTCACGGCTGATGGTTGAGGCCGAACGCCCCAGCATCTGGCCGATCGCCTGCATCGAGAGCCCCTTGCGCCGCCCAATGTCGATCTCAACCCGCTCCCGCAGGCTCAACTGCTCATACAAAGTTCCCATCGCACCAACACCATAGCAGGTGTTGCACTTGTGGCGTGAGTCGAGGGGGTCCATCCTGAGATGGTTTGGACGATCCACCTGGCGGCAGGACGGGCATCTCGGGATGGATCCCGGCCTTCCCCGGGATGACATCGGGGGTGGTGCACCGTTCCGGGACAAAACAAAAAAGGCAACGATGATGACTTCTTATCTTCTCGCGGGGCCCGCGGGGGAGCCGGTTTCGCTTGCCGAGGCCAAGGCATTTCTGCGGGTGGATGATGGGGCCGAGGATGGCTTGATCGGCACGCTGATCGGGGCGGCGCGGCTGCATGTCGAGGGCGTGACGGGGCGGGCGCTGCTGGCGCAGAGCGGGCCGGGCACGAGTGTGGGGGAGAATACCCATGTCTCGGCGTGGGCGAGCGACTGGACTTGCTCGATCGACGAGCTGGTGGCGCTGTGTCCAAGCCTTGAGCGGGTGGCGCTGGTGGTGGCCTGGTTTGGCGATGATCTGCGGTGTGGCAGTTGCGCGGTGGGGCCGCGGGTGGAGGCGGCGGAGCGCCATGTCGAAGGTGCGGCGTGGAGCGTGATGGGGCTGGGGCGCGGCGATGTGCCGGTGGTGTCGTGGCATGACGGTGGACCGGCTTATGGCGGGACGCCCTCGGATGGCTGGGTGTTGGGGGCGATTGCGGATCTGAAGGCGCGGGGGATCGCGGTCACGATCTATCCGCTGATCATGATGGATGTGCCGGTGGGGAACGGCCTGCCTGATCCGCATGGCGGGGTGGAGCAGCCGAGCTATCCGTGGCGCGGGCGGATTACGTGTCATCCGGCGCCGGGGCAAGTGGGGTCGCCGGACCGGAGCATGTTGGCGGCGGAGCAGGTGGCGGGTTTTGCCGGACGGTATCGGGAGATGGTGCTGCACTATGCCGGGCTGTCGGTGGCGGCGGGGGGCGTCGATGCGCTGGTGATCGGCTCGGAGATGCGCGGGCTGACGACGGTAAGGGGTGTCGGGAACAGCTTTCCGTTCGTGGATGCGCTGGTGGCGCTGGCGGCGGATGTGCGCGGGGTGGTGGGGCCGGCGACGAAGCTGACCTATGCGGCGGATTGGAGCGAATATTCGGGGTACCAGCCCGAGGGCGAGAAGTTCTTTCACCTCGATCCGCTCTGGGCGGCGCCGGAGATCGATGCGGTGGGCATCGACAATTACATGCCGCTGGCCGATTGGCGCGATGGGACCGGGCATCTCGATGCGGCGGAATGGGCAAGCGGGTATGAGCTCGATTACCTCGCCGGCAATGTGGCGGGCGGGGAGGGGTTTGACTGGTATTATGCTGGGGATGCCGACCGGCTGGCGCAGCTGCGTACGCCCATCACCGACGGGGCGCATGGCGAGCCGTGGGTCTATCGGTTCAAGGATATTCGTAACTGGTGGAGCCAGCAGCATTTCGACCGGCCGGGTGGTGAGAGGGCGGCGAGCCCGACGGCCTGGGTGCCGGGCAGCAAGCCGGTGTGGTTTACCGAGCTTGGTTGCGCGGCGGTCGACAAGGGGGCGAACCAGCCCAACATTTTTGGCGACAGCAAGAGTGCCGAGGGTGGGCGGCCGTATTTTTCCAATGGCACGCCGGATGCGCTGATCCAGCGGCAGGCGCTGCGGGCGCAGCAGCGGTTCTGGCGCGATCCGGTGAACAATCCGGCGGGAATGGTGGATGTGGGGCGCATCTATCATTGGACCTGGGATGCGCGGCCCTATCCGGCATTTCCGGCGCAAAGCGATGTGTGGGCTGATGGGGTGAACCACCGTTCCGGGCACTGGTTGACGGGGCGGCTGGGCGGGGTGGCGAGTGATGAACTCTCGACTGCGGTAGCGCGCGACCATGGGGTGACGCTGGACGCGGAGCCGGCAGCGCCATTCGTGGGTGGCCATGTGCTTGGCGGGGCGACGACGGCGCGCGAGGCGCTTGAGCCGTTGCTGGAGGTGACGGGCTTGCGCCTACGCAGTCGTGCGGGCGGGCTGGAACTGGGTAACGCCAGGCGCGGCGTGGTGAGCGTGCTTGATCCGGACGGGCTGGTCGCGGGCGAGGGCGCGGTGTTGTCGCGGCGGCGCGGCGATCCGGCGGAGGCGCCGGGACAATTGGTGCTGAGCTATATGGATCGGGAGCGGGATTACCTGACGGCGAGCGTAACGGCGCTGAGCCGTGCGGATGGTCCTGTGACGGGCGAGGCCACGGCGCTGGTGCTGGATGGATCGGGTGCGCGATTGGCGGCGGAGCGGATGCTGGACGCGAGGAGCGCGCGTCGGGAGACGCTGGAGTTTGAACTGCCGCCATCGGCACTGGCGCTGGAGCCGGGGGATCTGGTGGAAATTGCGGGAGTGGCCGAGGGGCCATTCGAGATCATTGAAATCCGGGATGGGTTGAGCCGGCGGGTGACGGCGCGCACCTTGCCGGTCGGGACGGCGGTCGCGACGGAGGTGGATCGGCCGCCACTAGCGACGGGTGGCGTGACGGTGCGGGCGCGTCCGGTGGTTACCATGGCGCATCTGCCGCCGCTGCCGGGAGATCCGCAGCGTTCGCGGTTGGTGATGGGCGGGTTCGCGCAGCCTTGGCCGGGAGTGTTGCAGGTCACCGATGAGGTGACGGGTGCGGGCGTTGCTCAACTCGGCAGACGGGCAAGGCTCGGCGTGACGAGTGCGCCGCTAGGTGTTGGGCCTGTGGCCATTTGGGATTACGGCCAAGCGTTGGAGGTGACGCTTTATGGCGGGCATCTGGGTTCGGTTGAGCCGGAAGCGGCACTGGCGGGGAGCAACCGGATTGCGGTTGAAACCGATGCCGGTGGCTGGGAGGTGGTGGGGTTTGCCAATGCCGAACTGGTCGCTACCGGTCAGTACCGCCTGAGCCGGTTGCTGCGGGGGCTGCAGGGCACGGCCGCGATGATGGGGCCGGTAGGCGTAGGCAGGCGAGTGATGGTGCTGGATACAAGCACGGTGAGCGTGCCTGTGGAGCAGCATCTGCTCGGCGAGGAGCGCGTGTTCCGGGTTTATGCCGGGCAGGGCGATCTGGAGGGGACGTTGGTGACGGTGTCCACCGATGTTCGGGCAGCCATTCCATTGGCGCCGGTTCACCTCAGGGCCGAGCGCGGGGTTGATGGCAGCATAGGTCTCAACTGGGTTCGTTGCAGCCGGGCTGACGGGGATGGTTGGGGCGTGGGTGAGAGCCCGCTTGAGCACAATCCGGAGCTTTACCGCGTCGGCATCTGGGACGGCTCGACGCTGGTTCGCACATTCGATTGCCCATCGGCGGCGGCTTCCTACGGCGCAGCCGACCAGGTCGCGGACTTCGGTGATGTGCCGGGCAGTTTTGAATGGACGGTTTCGCAGGTGAGCGCGGTGTTGGGCGCTGGTGCGGCGGCAAAGGGAGTATTCAATGGCTAGGACAAGGTTCGAAATTTGCCTTGATGAAGTGCTGCGGCACGAGGGCGGCTATGTCGACCACCCCAGCGATCCGGGCGGGGCCACCAATATGGGCATCACCCACAAGACGCTGGCGCGATGGCGCAAGGTTTCGCCCTGGTGGAAGCTGAGCAAGGAAGAGGTCAAGGCCCTGGGGCGCGAGGAGGCGGCGCGGATCTATCGCGCCAGCTACTGGAACCGGGTCAATGCGCGTGGGCTACCGGCCGGGCTTGATTTGGCGGTCTTCGACTTTGCGGTGAACTCGGGGCCGGATCGGGCGGTTCGCACGCTGCAGGCTGAAATTGGCTCGGTGGCGGACGGGCAGGTCGGGCCGCTGACGGTTGAGGCCATCAAACAGCGGATTGCCGGCAAGGGAATCGCCGACCTGATCGAGA
Organism: Devosia naphthalenivorans; assembly: GCF_003056355.1. Classification (GTDB taxonomy): domain Bacteria; phylum Pseudomonadota; class Alphaproteobacteria; order Rhizobiales; family Devosiaceae; genus Devosia; species Devosia naphthalenivorans. The sequence goes on along the minus strand of NZ_PYVW01000027.1, from coordinate 28,338 downwards.
CCTATTGCAACCGTCGGCTGCTGTTCCTGGGGCGGCTTTCGACATTTGCCATCTTCGGCAAGGGCTGGTCGGCCCGGGTCGCTGCGGTGCGGCTGGCAGCGATCTCTGCGGCCGGCGGGCCGGAAATCACGACGCAAACAAATCAATGGAGGACGACAATGCAAGCTCTCAATGGCTACAAGACCTATATCGTGGCCGCAATCATGCTGCTGGCCGGCATCGCGCAGGTGCTGGGGGTGGAACTGCCCGCACTTGACGGCGGATCGGCCGGGCAACTGGTCATGGAGGCCCTCGCGATCCTGTTTCTGCGCAAGGGCTTGAAGGGGGATATCGGGCGGGCGTGACACTTGCCATTGTATCCACCATGCCCGATATTCGAGGGATAGCTGGAAATCCGGGGATCGACATGGCCAAGCGTATGTTCAGCGTAGCGGCCCATTGGGACGATGACGCCAAAGTATACTACTCCGAAAGCGACATCACCGGCTTGCACATCGAAGCCCGGACAATCGAGGAATTCGAGGAAGCGATGATGGACGTGGCGCCGACATTGGTGATGACAAACCACGTGTCAAAGGATGATCTGGCAAATCTGCCGCCGCAGGATCTGATCCCGGCTATCCTGTGGCAGCGTCCAGCAGACAAGGCCGCCTGAATTGGTCGACGGCTATTATTCAGCCGTCGCCAAACTTCTAAGATCCCAGGGTTTTTGGTATCTGGCCAATGCCAAGGGATCACATGAGAAGTGGGTCGACGAGAGTGGCAGGATGCTGATTGTGCCACGCAACCTCATGAGCCGGCACACTGCGAATGCTATTTTGCGGGACGCCGGCTGCAGCACGAAACTGTAGAATACGCGTGGTCTTGCCTCATTCATGTCCCATTCAGCAACCCGGCCTTAGGTTGAGCAGCATGAAAACCTTGCTCAAACGATTCAGCGCTCCTCTTGCACTCGCCTTGGTGGTGGGCCTTGCCGGCACAGGTCTGGCTCAGGCTGCGTGCCTCAATAACCGGGAAATCCAGGAGGCGGTTTCTTCGGGGCAGATCATGTCACTGGCACAAGTCTTGTCCTCGGCCGGCATCGGGAGCAATGCGGAGGTTCTCACTGTTCAAGTGTGTGACGAAGGCGGGCGCCTCGTCTACATTATCGGCGTGTTGACACCCGATGGGGAAGCGCAGAATTTGGTTTTGAGCGCGAACTAACACGGCGCTGCGTGCGGGGGACCAGATGCGAATTCTTGTTGTCGAAGACGACACCAATCTTAATCGGCAACTCAAGGAAGCGCTGACCGAGGCTGGTTATGCGGTGGACGTGGCGTTTGATGGGGAAGAGGGGCACTTCCTGGGCGACACCGAACCCTATGATGCCATTGTACTAGATATTGGCCTGCCGCAGATGGACGGGCTTTCCGTGCTCGAAGAATGGCGGCGCGCTGGCAAGACCACGCCTGTGCTGCTGCTGACGGCGCGCGACCGCTGGAGCGACAAGGTGCAGGGGATCGACGCAGGGGCAGACGATTATGTCGCCAAGCCCTTCCACATGGAAGAAGTGCTGGCGCGTATCCGGGCGCTGGTGCGGCGGGCGGCGGGACTGGCATCGAACGAGATCGTTTCGGGTTCGGTGCGGCTGGATTCGCGCTCGGGCCGGGTGACAGTGGATGGGCAGTCAGTGAAGCTGACCAGCCACGAACTGCGCCTTTTGAGCTACCTCATGCACCACAAGGGCAAGGTCATTTCGCGCACTGAGTTGACCGAGCATCTTTATGACCAGGACTTCGACCGCGACAGCAACACGATCGAGGTGTTTGTCGGGCGGCTACGCAAGAAATTGCCGGAAGATTGTATCCAGACCGTGCGTGGCTTGGGCTATCAGATCGCGGAAGATTAGCGTGTTTGCGGAATGTGGCCCTCGGGTCAAGCCCGAGGGCAGCCTGGTGAGCAGGATAAATCTGGGGCATGCGGCCACAGTGAACAGTCCCCTTGGTCCCTGCCCGCAAGGGGGAACTGTTTACTTTGGTCACACGGCGTCATTCCCGCGAAGGCGGGAATCTCACTTCACTTCAGCGCATTAGTGGGATTCCCGCCTTCGCGGGAATGACGCCGCGGATGGCGGGAGAGGGTGCCGACTGCGATGTCGGCGTGACGTATCTCTAGCGTCTGCGCTGACCCATGCGTAAGGGTTCCATCGCAGCATCCTTGTTCTGGCTTTCGGCGGGTTGGCTGGTGGTCGCGCTGGTGGCGACCGGGTTTCTGCTGACTGACCTCTATTCGAGAGCGCTGGACAATTCCCTCGCGGATTCGCTGGATTTCCAGGTGGAGAGCCTGACGGCGGCGCTTCTTGAAACGGGCGACCCGTTGAGCGATGAGATCCGGGTGACGGACCCGCGGTTCGACCGGCCGCGCTCGGGTTGGTACTGGATGATCCGCGACGCCGACGGCACCCTGTATAATCTTTCGACTTCGGTGGTTGGCATCGATGTGCCAGCGATGATGGGGCCGCCTGATGCGCGAGGCCGCCGCACTGCCATTGTTGATGACGCGTTCGGTACGCGCCTGCGGGTGGTGGAGCGCACGGTGACGCTGGCGCCGCGCACCTACCAGATCGTGGTCACCGGCAATCTCAGCGAAATTCTTGAACTGGTAGAAGGCTTTCGCGGACAAACCTTCATCGTTTTGGGAGCCGTGGGCGTGATGCTGGCGATCATGAGCGCGATCGTCGCGCGCTTCGCCATGCGGCCCATTTCGCGGCTGAGCCAGGCTATAGAGAGCGTGCGCGAGGGCGAGAGCGTCGCCGTGACCGGCACCTATCCGCGCGAGATTGCGCCCCTCGCCGAAGAGGTCAACGAACTGCTGCGCTCGAACGTGCAGATCATCGAGCGGGCGCGCAACCAGGTCGGCAATTTGGCGCATGGGCTCAAGACACCCATTGCGGTGCTGCGCAACGAGGCGGCGAGCAAGAAGGGCGCTCTGGCCGACGTGGTGCTCGCCGAGAGCGAGAAGATGAGCTCGATGGTGTCGACTTATCTCGAGCGCGCAAGGCTGGCGGCACGTACATCGGTGGTGGGCAAGAAGGCTGACAGCACGATGATCATGCTGCGGCTGACCCGGGTGATGCGCAAGATTCACCCTGGCGTGACGATTGCTTTCCAGCGCCCGGACGCTTCGCTGCCCTGGTTCCGGGGGGATGAGGCGGATCTGGAGGAAATGGCGGGAAATCTGCTCGACAATGCCTGCAAATGGTCCAAGGGGCAGGTCGGTGTGCGGCTTTCGAGTGAGCGCAGTGATACGGGAGCCATGCTGTTGATCCGTATCGACGACAATGGACCGGGCCTCAGCGAAGAAGATGCGCAAAAAGTGTTGCGTCGCGGTGTCAGGCTGGACGAGAAAACGCCCGGTAGCGGCTTGGGGCTCGATATCGTGAAGGAACTGGTAGATGTCTACGGTGGTAGCCTGGCGCTGAAACGCTCGGCACTGGGGGGATTGTTGGTGGAACTACGCTTGCCAACTGCCCGCCTGGGAGGCATCAGCAAACCGGCTGCTGCCTGACGCACTTTCGCCGTAATGCGCCAACAAGAGCTTCTCCATAGCTTAAGAGATTGAACACATGAATCGCACCGCTCTCCTTGCTTCCCCGTTGCTCGCTTTGACCCTGGCTGCCTGCTCCAGCACTGGACCTAGCCAGGTTTATCAGGCCCCCGTGGCGGTGGCCCCAGCGCCGGTGGTGACGCAGCCGGTGGTGCCGACGCCGGCCCAGACCACCCAGCAGGCGTTGCTGACGACGAGCGTTGCCAACGGGTTCGTGGATGCCGGCGCGGTGTCGCGCATGACCGCCAAGGATACGGCCCAGGCCAACAGCGCGCAGTTCTATGCACTGCAGTTCGGCCGGCCCGGTGCCCCGCGCGCCTGGACGGGTGACAACGGCACCACGGGTTCGGTGGGTGTTGGCCCCTATGTGCGCGTCAACAACCTCGATTGCCGCGACTTCACCCACACGGTGAAAATCGGCGGGCAGGAATTCACCAAGAAGGGTACCGCCTGCCGCGAGCAGAACGGCAACTGGACGGTGGAGCAGGGCGCCGCCTAAGCCTTTTGGCAAGGTAGGGATTGTTTACCATCGCGCGCTAATGTGCGGATCCAGCCGATCCTCACATTATTGCGTTGATGTCCCAAGCCACAAACCGATCAGAAACGCTTCCAGTCGAGACGGCGCGTGGCCGCGGTGCGCCTTTGCCCTTTGCCGGATTGATCGAACCCGTGATCGTGGAAGATCCGGCAAGCTTGAGTTTTGCCGGGTGTGTGGCGCGGGATTATGCCCGGGTGGGCTGGGTTTGGGTCTATCGTGACCTTTGCCCCGACCTGATCCCGCGAGACGCCGTGGAGGCTGGCTCGTTTGACGCCAGCCAGCTCGAAGCCATCATGCCGCAGGTTATGGCGCGCATGAAGGAGGCACTTGCCCGGGCGGGGCGGGATGCGGAAGAAGCGCTGCGGCTGCGCGCCATGCTGGGCGGTGAAGATCAGCGCGCGGCCATGCCGGCGCTGCTGAATGCCTTGCGGGGCAGGACATTGCTGGGCAAGGCGCAGACCTTCGGGCGCACGCTCAATACCATGACGGATGATGCGGCGGTGGCAACCGCGCTGCAATCCATGCCGCTGCAGGATCCCTCGCTGGCCGCATCGCTGTTTCATGCAGCGCTTGGGCATGTCGCCAATCCGACGCGCCTCGTGGCTGCGGCGATCAAGATTTCCAGCAACGGCACGGAGGTGGCAGTGGCGCGCAGCGGTTTCACTCCGCTAGTGGAAGCCATCCTGGCGCATGCGCAGAACCAAATTCGTTTGCTCGGGCCCAGTAGCGGGACTTTTAGCGACATCGATCTGGTATGCCGGGCGCTGGACCGTTTCCACCGGCTGGTTCGCGCGCTTTCCGGCTATATCGAATTTGCGCGCGGCAGCCGCTGGGCGGGCATGCTGTCGTCCATCACCAAGCAGGCCTCTGATGGTATCGAGCCCCGCCTGCGCGAGGTGGTGCCCGACATCAACCTGGCGTTGCGCCGCGGTCGCGAGGGCACGTCGGACAGGCTGGACAGCGACCATTTGCTGGCCGCCATCAACGGCGTCTATCTGCTGGCCGCGGTTCGGGCATGTCGCGATTCATTAGCGTTGAACGCGACGTTTGACCAAGTCTGGAGCCAATCGGCCCAGACGCTCGAACATTACCTGCAGCGCAATATGGATCTGTATCGCCAAAACCCCGCCGATCCAGTGGTCTCCGCCCGGCTCGACGCTGCGATCAAGATGGCGGAAATCCGCTTCAATCCGGAATATGCCGAGACGCTACGACGCGCCCGGGCCGCTGCCGAGCGACGCGTCTAGGCTCATCGAGGCCGAGTAGGGGCCGATCACGCTGACGGCGATGGAGCGGCTGTCCTCCCGCACATAGGCGGTTGGGGCCGATTGGGTTGAGGCCGCAAACAAGGCCGCGGCGCCGATATCACCCACGCGTACCACGACCCCGATGGCCTTGAAGGGGCTCTTTTCGTCGGCATCGGCGTAGACCAGGGCGCCCACTTCCAGCCTGCGCTTTTCCAGCGGAGCGATGGCGCAGGTGATGCTTCCGGTACCGAAACGTCCCGCGAGATAGCCGGGCACCAGATAGTGCGACGTGTCGGGCGCGGTCGCGGTGGTGCGCGGTCCTGTGGCTATTGGGATGAGCGCCACGCGTTCCTGCGCGACAATTCCGGCGCTCTGGGCCGGAATTGTGCCCAACTGGGTTCCTGCTGCGATATCGGCAATGGCGAGCGGCTGGGGCATGTCGGCCAGTGACCAGGCTTGCGTCGATTTGACGAACGGGAGCCAACCCGGCCAGCGGGCGTGCTGTTGTTCGGGGCGCTCGATATAGCTCTGGCCGCTATCGAGGAATGCCGGTGCCGCGTCGGCCTGGGCGTTTGCGGCAATCGGTGTGGGGCCATCCGGCGTTTCATACATCGGATCGATCAAGCGCTCTTCTACAATTCTTCGGCGGCGGCCAAGCGCCTGTGCCACGGCGTCCTTGCCGCTTTTCAAGCAGGCGTGACCGCTGAGATAGCCCGCAGCGCTTCCAGCCAACGCCATGCCAGGGGGACCGCTGAGGACAGGATCGAGCCGCCGGGTTCCCTCATTCCACCGGCTCTCTCCACCGGCCATATGCCAGAGCGTAAGGTCCGGCTGCCAGCCACCACACAGGATGATCCGATCCGCTACAAGTGCCGGTTCGGCTTGAGGCAGGTGGTGGAATGCCGAGTGCGGAGTGAGGGATATTTGCCGTTGCTTTGCGGCGAGGGTGGCCGCTCCTGGAATGGTGCCGGCTGCCATCGTAATGCCGTAGGCCTTGGCGAATTCGATGAAGCGTGATTGCGGGGCGGGGCGTCCATCGATGATGCGTGAAACCTTTACGCCGCCATCGGCGGCCAGCACGGCCAGCCGGTAAGCAGCGTTGGTGACGGTCGCGAGGAGCGCCGTCTTGCCGGGCCAGACGCCGAATTGGCTTGCGAGGCTATAGGCCTCCAGAGTGGTCGTAACACCGGGCAGTCTGTTGCCGGCAAAGATGGGCAGCCTCTCGATGACGCCTGTGGCAAGGACAATATGGGGCGCATGGAGATCCTGCGTACGAGCGACAGGCTTGCCATCGATAATGGTAACGCCATGCACGCGAACGGCACCGGGGCGCGCAGCGATGGCTTGGGTGCCCGGCATGACCACAATGGTCTGGTCCTGTGCGATGGCAGCTACTAGGCGCATAATGCTCTGGTCGGGTGTCTCCTCGCCCTCCTGGGAGCCAAAGAGCCGTGCATGCCCACCAAGATGCAGGCTTGCTTCCACGAGAATGACGCGGAGGCCGGCTTTTGCGGCGGCGACGGCCGCTGTCATCCCAGAGATGCCGCCGCCAACGATCACCATGTCGGTTTCGGAGCCGATCTCGGCGCCACCATGCAGCCACGGACGCTGCATGGTGGCGGGGACATCAAGGTTCAGCCCCAGTGAGCGTGATCCCCGTAAGCGCGACATGGCCAGGCCAAGCTTTGAAATTCTGCTGGCGCCCGGTGTCAGGTAGTCCGCGCCATCGGTGGCGGGGGTTCGCTCCATCGGTAGTGCTCGTGCTGGATCGCGGTGGTGGGCGGACGGAAAGATGGGAGGCGCATGCCGTTGCGTCAAGCCGATGGGCGGTCCGCTGCGCAAGCCTGCCGCATCATAACCCGATGCCAATACCGCGCTCAAAACAGTGTCGCCGGCGAAGCCCGATATGGTCTGGCCGTTCAGTTTGAACTTCAGAGGGCGGTTGCGGCTGATCGCGGTGCCGGCAAAGTGACGCGCATCCGACGCGAGGCGATATGGTTGCTCCTTCATCCCATGGCGCCCCAATCGGCAACCACCGAGTTTACGGAATCACGATCGACCAGCCGTGCCGCGAACCAGGTGTTTTCCGCTTCGCTTGCCACGCCCGCGAGCCAACGGGCGAGGGCCGTTGCGAAGAAAGCGCCTGTGGTGCCGAAGCCGGCAATGATGTCGAGGCCTGTGCCGCCTAAGCGTCCGACCACGGGAGCGCCATCTCTGGTGGCGATGCGTTGGTAGCTCGATTGCCCCGCCTGACGCATGTTGTGATCGTTGCCAACCAGCGACTGGGTTGCCTCGCTGACCTGTTCGATTGTCCCCGAGCCCATTGCCAGGATGCCGCCGCGGGCATGATGGGTGAGCGTGATACCGTGGTCGAGCTGATGGCGGAGCGTTGTTGCAAGAGGTCTGCTCGGCTCGAGCAACAGGCTGCTGGCGGTTTGTGCCGTGATGGACGCGGGCCACGCTTCGGCGGGCAAATGCGTGATGATCGCTTGGTCATCCGCCAGAACGGTCTGCGCGATTTCAAACTGCTGGTCCGCAAGAAACGCTTCTGCGCTGCCATCGGGCCGCAGGCGCAGTTGGGCATTCATTTCCAGCCGCTGCACCCCCAGAGATGATAGCCATCGATCCAGAACCGGCTCAAGACTGGCGCGATGGAGCAAGAAGGCGTCCCGAAACAGCACGCCCTGGTGACCCGTACTCAGCAGGTGGCGGGGCACGCGCTCTGCAGAAACATCGAACGCCTGGGCCATGTGGCGGATATGCCCCACGACGTCCATCCCCGCCGCGGTGTGGGCCTGAAAGATCGGATCGACGCGCGACATTCCGTTTCGTCCGCCAATGCGGGCGATGAGTTTACGCAGTTCGGGTGTGCCTTCCCCCAGCCGCGCCCACGTTTCGGGGCGAGTGATGGGCGCTGTGGACAGATCGATGCCGCGCGGCAACCGATACCCCGATTGACTCTCTCCCTGGTAAATTACCGACTTCTTGTGGTTCCCGGCCAATAGCCCTGCAATCAGCCGCGCCTGGGGGCTTGCGCCCAAAACAGCGAAGTCGATGCGGGAAGGGGTCATGCGGCGGGAGAAACCTGTGGCAATGCGTCCGTCCAAATCACGCGTGTTTTGGTGGTTTTTAGCGGTAGCAGGCTTATACATGACCCGATCTTGCCGCGCGCCGGCACCAAGCGTCCAAGGCTCATGTTGTTCTGGTTAATCGTCATTGCCGTTACCGCCATTGCGTGCGCTGCACTTTTCTACGCGGCGGGCCCGCGCACGGTCAACGCGACCTCCGCTGAATTGGACGATGCCAACAGCCATTTTCGCGTGGTGCTCGCCGGGATCGACGCCGATCTTGCCGCGGGCAAGCTGGGCGAAGCCGAGGCAATCGCCGCCAAGGGCGAGTTGGCGCGGGAGATTTTGAAGCTCAAGGCAGACGCCGGGCGCGCAGCAGGGACACTGCGTGACATGGGCCGTGGGCCGCTGGTAGCCGGAATTTTGAGCACAGCGGTTCTGGCGCTGGGCCTCTACGGGGTTCTGGGAAGTCCCGACATGCCGAGCCAGCCCCTGGCCGAGCGAGCAGATGCGGCGGCACCGGCAATCGATCTCGAATCTGCGGTCACACGCATCGAAGCGGCCTTGACCGCCAATCCCGACGATCTGAGGGGCTGGACGGTGATTGCGCCGGTCTATCTCGAAATGGCGCGCTATGGTGATGCAGCGCGAGCCTATCGTCGCGTGCTGGAACTGGGTGAACCCAGTGCAGACCTGCGTACCAGCCTCGCGGAAGCGCTGCTGCTGGAAGCAGACGGAGCCGGCTCGCCCGAAGCCATGGAACTGCTGGCGGCCGCTGCCGCGAGCGAGCCCGGTCATGTGCTGTCCCGGCTCTATCTTGCCTCAGAGCTGACACGTCTGGGGCGCTATAAGGAAGCGGTTGACGCCTGGAACGCCGCACTAGCGCTTTCCTCCGGCGATGAGCCATGGCTTGGTGCTGCGCGTGAAGGTCTCGCCGTGGCGCAGAATGATGGCGTGGCACCGGCCGATACCCAGCAGGCCGAGATGATCGGCCAGATGGTCTCGGGGCTGGCGACGCGGCTTGCTGAAAGCGGCGGCAGCATTGAGGAGTGGACACAACTTGTCCGCGCCTATCTGGTGCTCGGCGATACCGCCAAGGCGCAGGCTGCTTTCGATGACGCGGTGCGTGCCTATCCGCAGGCGTTTGACCGAGGCGATCTCGATGCCGTGGCACTCGGAGCGGGTCTCAAACTGAATGGAGCAACGCCATGAGCATGTCCGCTTCTATGCGCAAGAAGGGCTGGACCCGTAAGCAGAAGCGCCTGGCGGTGATCGCCGGCCTGGGCCTGGTTCTGGCGCTTGCCACGACGCTGGTGCTCGTCGCGTTGCGTGACCAGATCGTCTTTTTCTATTCGCCGTCCGATGTGATCAGCCGCGAAGTCGCTGCGGGGCAGCCCATCCGGTTGGGGGGCCTCGTCAAGGATGGCTCCTGGGTCCGGGACGGGCAGAACAACAGCTTCGTGGTGACCGACGGCGCCAACGACATCGCCGCGCGCTATGTCGGCATTTTGCCCGACCTGTTTCGCGAGGGGCAGGGCGTTGTTGCCGAAGGCAGCCTGGGTCCGGATGGTCAGTTCCAGGCTTCCAACGTGCTCGCCAAGCATGATGAGAACTATGTGCCCAAGGAAGTCGTGGAGGCCCTCAAAGCCAGTGGCGAATGGCGGCCGGAGGCTGGCCAGTGAGCATTGAACTCGGCCACTTTTCGCTGATCCTGGCGTTCGCCATAGCGGTACTGTCCACCGTTGGCGGATATGCCTATTGGCGGAGCGGGCAGCGCATTGCGCTGGTGCTGCGGCAGGGTGCCGTGTTGCAATTCGTGCTGGTGGCGGTGGCTTTTGGTGCGCTGATCCAGGCGTTCGTGGTCTCCGATTTCAGCCTTGCGCTGGCGGTGAATAACTCCCACTCGCTCAAGCCGCTGATCTTCAAGATTTCCGGCGTCTGGGGCAACCACGAAGGCTCGATGGTGCTCTGGATCCTGATCCTGGTGGCATTTGGCGCCATGGTGGCAGCGTTCGGCCGGCGGCTTCCCAATGATCTGATGGCGCTGGTACTGGCAACGCAGAGCCTGCTCACTGCGGCGTTTGCCGGGTTCACGCTGTTTACGTCCAACCCGTTCGAGCGGGTTTTGCCGGCGCCGTTGGAAGGCAATGACCTCAATCCGGTGCTGCAGGACATCGGCCTCGCCATTCACCCGCCGCTGCTTTACGCGGGCTATGTGGGGTTCTCGATCTGCTTCTCGTTTGCCATCGCAGCCTTGATCTCGGGGCGGATCGATCAGGCATGGGCGCGCTGGGTGCGGCCCTGGACCATGCTGAGCTGGACCTTCCTGACGCTGGGCATCGCCATGGGCTCCTACTGGGCCTATTACGAGCTGGGCTGGGGTGGCTGGTGGTTCTGGGACCCGGTTGAAAACGCCAGCTTCATGCCGTGGCTGGCCGGCACGGCCCTGCTGCATTCGGCGCTGGTGATGGAAAAGCGCAACGCGCTGAAAATCTGGACGATCTTTTTGTCCATCATCACCTTCTCGCTGTCGCTGCTCGGCACGTTCCTAGTGCGCTCGGGCATTTTGACGTCGGTTCATACTTTCGCCAGCGATCCGACCCGTGGCCTCGTTATTCTTTCGCTGCTGGCGCTGGTCATCGGCGGCGCATTCTTCCTGTTCGCGCTGCGGGCATCCTCGCTGCGGCAGGGCGGGCTGTTCGCGCCCGTGAGCCGCGAAGGCGCGCTGATCCTCAACAATCTGTTCCTCGCCACGGCCGTGGGTGCGGTGCTGGTGGGCACGCTTTATCCGCTGGTGCTCGATGCGTTGACCGGAACGTCCATTTCCGTTGGCGCGCCGTTCTTCAATCTCACCTTTGGCGCGCTGATGGCACCGCTCCTGCTGGTCCTGCCGTTTGGGCCGCTGCTGGCCTGGAAACGCGCCGATATCGTCAGTGCTGCACAACGTCTGATGGCGGCGGCGGCGCTGGCCATTTTCGTCGCTATCCTTGTTTCGGCGCTGGGCGGCGTGGCGCTGTCATTGGCGCCGCTTGGGCTGCTACTCGGCTTCTGGGTGGCGTTCGGCGCGGTGGCGGAGCTTATCGACCGCAGCAAGCTTGGCCGCATACCGCTGGCCGAGAGCTGGCGGCGGCTGGTGGGCCTGCCGCGCACGGCATGGTCGACTGCCATCGGGCATTTCGGCGTCGGCATAACCGTGTTGGGCATAGTTTCCACCACCGCCTGGGAAACCGAGCTGGTAACCACGCTCAATCCCGGCGAGACGGCCACGCTGGCGGGCTACACCATCGCCTTCGACAGCTTCGAGCAGGTGCCGGGGCCGAATTATCTGTCCGACGAGGGACGGTTTACCATCACGGCGCCCAATGGCAGCACGCGCCAGACCATGGCCGACCGGCGCACCTATGTGGCAAGTGGCATGCCCACAACCGAAGCCGCGATCGAAACCTATGGGTTTTCCCAACTCTATCTGCAACTCGGCGAGCCGCTGGAAAACACCCACGTCGTTCGCGTCTGGCACAAGCCGTACATCACCCTGATCTGGCTCGGCACCATACTCATGGCCCTAGCGGGTGTGCTGTCGCTCACCGACCGGAAAGTGCGGGTCGGGGCGCCCCGACGTGCGGCGAAACCCGTTGCGGAGCCAGCGGAATGATCTGGTTGCGAGCCCTCTGCCTCACTCTGGCGATGATCGCGCCTGCCTGGGCGGTGAGCCCCGACGAGGTCCTGCCCGATCCGGTGCTCGAACAGCGTGCGCGGGATATCTCGGCGGGTTTGCGGTGCCTCGTCTGCCAGAACCAGTCGATCGATGACAGCGATGCCGATCTGGCGCGCGATCTTCGCGTGCTGGTGCGGGAGCGGCTGGTTGCGGGCGATAGCGATGAGCAGGTGCAGCAGTTCCTCGTCGACCGCTATGGCGAGTTCGTGTTGCTCAATCCACGCGTCAGCAATCATACGCTTCTGCTGTGGGGAGCCGCCCCCGTGCTGCTGATCGGTGGACTGGGCGCGCTGTGGCTGGTGAACCGCCGTCGGCGCTATGCTGCACCTGAGTTAAGCCCCGATGAGAAGGCCGCGCTGGACGAACTCAACTCCTGAGACCCTATATGCAAGGCGGAATAGTGTCCGGGTTACGCCCCATTCCTGCCTGCAACATTGCCAAGGTTTAATGTTGGCGCAACGTGCATGAAATGTCGCGCGTTCCATATATAGCCCACAAGCTGTTGAGGGCTTGCCGAAGGAGATTGGTTTCCATGCGCTCGACTATTTTGACCCGTATTCGCCGCTGGCTTGGGGCTTCAGCCCTCGCATTGCTGGTGGGCGTTGGTGGTGTATCCACCGCATTCGTGATGACTGGACAAACCGCCAATGCACAGGTGCAGCCGGCAGCCCAGATCGTCGTTCCCCAAGCCGCGCAACCGCAGGCTGGATTCGCTGACCTGGTTGACGCCGTCAAGCCTGCCGTGGTCTCGATCCTGGTTGAAGCCGAAGAAAGCTCGGCCATGATGCAGCGCCGCGGTGGCGGCCAGTTCAACTTCAATTTCCCCGACCTTCCGCCTGATCACCCGTTCCGCGATTTCTTTGACCGGTTCGGCCAGGGACCGGGCGGTCGTGGTGGCGATGAACCGACGCCGCGCCAGTATATGGCAGCCGGCTCCGGTTTCGTGATCTCGGCTGACGGCTATGTGGTTACCAATAACCACGTCGTCGCAGACGCAACCAAGGTCACGGTCGTCTTCGACGATGGCAGCGAACAGGTCGCCGAAATCGTCGGCACCGACGAGCGCACCGATCTTGCCGTGCTCAAGATCGAAGGCACCGACCTGCCGTTCGTGACCTTTGAAACCGAAGCCAGCCGGGTTGGCGACTGGGTTTTAGCCGTTGGTAATCCGTTCGGTCTGGGCGGCACGGTGACTGCCGGCGTCATTTCGGGCGCAGGCCGTAATATCGGCGGCTCGAACTACGGAGACTTCCTGCAGATCGACGCTGCGGTTAACACCGGCAATTCCGGCGGCCCGGCCTTCAACACCAAGGGTGAAGTGGTAGGCGTGAACACCGCCATCTATTCGCCCAATGGCGGTAATGTCGGTATTGCGTTCGCCATTCCGGCGGCAACCGTCAAGGGCATCGTCGACCAGCTGATCGATAGCGGCTCCGTGACTCGCGGTTATCTTGGTGTCGGTATCCAGGATGTGACGCGCGATATCGCCGATGGTGTCGGTCTGGAAGAAGCCAAGGGTGCCATTGTAACCAATGTCGCAGAGGATGGTCCTGCCGGTCCCGCCGGCATCGAATCCGGTGACATCGTCACGGCCGTCGATGGCGACCAGATCGATGACGCACTGGATCTCAGCCGCACCATTGCCGGCAAGTCCCCTGACAGCGCCGTCGAACTGACCATCTGGCGCGACGGTGCCGAGACCACGGTGTCGGTTACGCTTGGCACGCTCAACGAAGAAGCTGCCGCAGCAGAAGAACAGACCGCGCCGACACCGCCGGAAGCTGTTCCTTCTGAATCCAGCGTTGGCTTGACGCTGGTTCCGAACTCCGATGGTTCCGGTGGCCTGCTGGTGCAGAATGTTGATCCCGAATCCCAGGCGGCCGAGAAGGGTATCGCCGTGGGTGATGCAATCACCGAGGTCAACAACACTGCAGTGAACACTCTGGAAGAGTTCGAAGCTGCGATCGAGGCAGTCAAAGCCAAGGGCCTGAACACGGCTCTGGTCAAGGCGAGCCGCGACGGCAACGCCCGCTTCATCGGCCTGCCGCTGGGCGAGTAAACTAATCCGGCTCCGGGGCTTTGCTCCGGGGCCAATTTTCTTGAGTTACGGAGCGTCGCCGTGAAGATTTTGCTGATCGAGGATGATCGTGAAGCCGCGGCGTATCTGATCCAGGCACTCGATGAGGCAGGGCACGTCACCCATCATGCCGCCGACGGGGAAACCGGCTACGCCATGGCCTCCGGCATGGATTACGACGTGCTGATCGTGGATCGCATGCTGCCCCGCCGCGACGGCCTCTCCATCGTCGAATCCCTGCGTGCCGAAGGCGACAAGACTCCTGTGCTGATTCTTTCCGCTCTGGGCGAAGTGGACGACCGGGTGACTGGTCTACGCGCGGGTGGCGACGATTATCTCACCAAGCCCTATGCTTTCACCGAACTGCTGGCGCGCGTCGAGGTGCTGGCGCGCCGCTCCAGCCCTTCCGAGGCGGCGACGAGTTACGAGGTGGGCGGTCTCACGCTCGATCGGCTGTCCCGCAAGGTGGAGCGCGACGGCGAAGCCATCCTCCTGCAACCGCGCGAATTCCGGCTGCTGGAATATTTGATGAAAAACGCCGGCAAGGTCGTGACCCGAACCATGCTGCTCGAAAATGTCTGGGACTACCATTTCGACCCGCAGACCAACGTCATCGATGTCCATATGTCTCGTCTGCGATCCAAGATCGACAAGGGCCATGCCACCCCTCTGCTGCAGACCGTGCGCGGCGCCGGCTATATGATCCGGGATTAATTTTTGTCCCGATTTGCCCAAATCTGGCGGACTTCGACGGTGAGGCTGACGGCAACGTTCATCCTGATCTTCTCGCTGTTCGCCATTCTGCTGCTGGCGTTCATCACATGGCAATCCAGCGTCCAAATCCAGCGCCAGCAAGCCAATGACATCGATCGGGAACTCGCGGCGCTGCAGCGCCTCGATGCAACCGGCGGTATCAGGGCGCTGGCGTTCGCCGTGGAGCGGATCTCGCGCAATCCGGGGCCGGGTGTCTATTATCTCGGGGATGCAACGGGGCAGTACCTGCTCGGCAATGTCATGGACATTCCAGCCAATGTCATCCTGGAGCCGGGCACCTATAGCTTCGATTATGAGCGGGCCAATCCACTGACGGACCCACCTACAGCCATCGGCAGGTCTGGGAACGGTGAAGTGCGCGACCGCAAGACCGGCTACGCCGTTGTTCGCTCCGTGGTGACAAGCAACGGGCTGCGCCTGGTCGTGGGGCGCGACGTGGTGGAGCGGCGCGGCTTTTCGGCCATTATCGTGCAGAGTTTTCTTTTTGGTGTGCTCGGAATTATCCTCTTCTCGTTGATCGCCGGCGGGGTAACCGCACGCCGGGTGCTCAAGCGCATCGATACGATCCGCGACACCTCCACCAAGATCATGTCGGGTAATCTCAGCGAGCGCGTACCCATCACCAAGCGTAACGATGAGTTCGATGGCCTCGCGACCAATCTAAACGCCATGCTGGACCGCATCGAGCAATTGCTGCAGGGCTTGAAAGAGGTCACCGACAATGTGGCCCACGATCTCAAGACGCCGCTGACCCGGCTGCGCAACCAGGCAGAAGCGGCGCTCAGGGCCGGCGCGAGCGACCAGACGCGCCAGCAGGCCCTCGAAACCACGATTGCCGAAAGCGACCGCCTGATCCAGACGTTCAACGCCCTGCTGATGATTGCACGCGCGGAAGCGGGAGCACCCTCGGGCGCACTGACTGACGTGGATGTGAGTGCCGTCGTTGCCGATGTCGCTGAACTTTATGGACCAGTTGCCGAAGACGAAGGCATCGTCATTGAAACGGCTGTCACCTCTGGCGTGCACCTGCGTGCCAACCGCGAACTGATCGGGCAGGCCATGGTCAATTTGCTCGAGAACGCGGTGAAATACGCCAAGCCAGATGCGGAAGGGCAGGGCCGCATCATGGTTGGCCTGCGCCAGCTTGACGGCCGCGTGCTGATCGAAGTTGCCGACAATGGCCCCGGCATTCCTGAGGAAGATCGTAAGCGCGTGCTGGAACGCTTCGTACGGCTCGAAAAAAGCCGCTCCGAAACTGGTTCAGGACTCGGCCTTTCGCTGGTCGATGCCGTGACCCGCCTGATGGGCGGCAACTTCAGGATCGAGGACAATGCGCCGGGCGTTCGCGCCGTGATCGATCTGCCCGCCACCTAGATCGCTCCGCTGGAGCTTGCCCGCGACTTGGCGCCAAGTTATCCCAGAAGCCATGACCATAAATCTCAGCCCCCTGCCTGCCTCCGATTGTCCCCGGTTCGAAGCCTGGCTCGATGATCTGCCCTTGCAGGCACGCCAGGCGATTGCCGCCGCGCGCGGCACCCTGGGTCCGCTGCTGGAGGCTGCGCCCTATCTCTTCGACATGGCTGCCGCAAACAGCGATTGGCTGGCCGGCGCGCTTTCCGACACCGCCGACGGCGCTTTCACGGACATCATCGAGACGGTGACCGAAGCGGGCGAGAGCATCAACGATGAGGACACAATCGCTTCGGTGTTGCGCATCGCCAAGGGGCGCACTGCCCTGCTGGCGGCGATTGCCGAAACCGGCGGCGTCTGGACCACGGCACAATCGACGGCCGCCCTGTCCGACCTCGCCGATGCGGCGCTCGAGGCCGCGCTGAACCTGCTGATGCGCCAGGCAGCCGAGCGGGGTGCCCTGGCTATCCCGGCCGATGAGGCGACCGCGGCCAATTCCGGCCTCGCCATTTTCGCGCTGGGCAAGCATGGCGGCCAGGAACTGAACTACTCTTCCGACATCGACATCGTCGCCTTCTTCGATCCCGAGAAAAACGTATTGGCCGACCGATCCGAGGCCACCAGATTTTACGCGCGGATGGTCCAGAAGCTGGTCGGGCTGATGGAGGACCGGCGCGCTCACGGCTATGTCTTCCGCACCGATCTGCGGCTGCGCCCGGATCCCGGCTCGACACCCGTCGCGATCTCGTTCGACGCGGCCATGGCCTATTATGAAAGCCGGGGCCAGAACTGGGAGCGGGCGGCCTGGATCAAGGCGCGGCCCTGCGCTGGCGACATTCGTGTCGGCCAGGCGTTCCTCAAGGAACTGGCGCCCTACATCTGGCGCAAGCACCTCGACTTCGCCACCATTGCCGATATCCAGGCCATGAAGCGCCAGATCAACATCGCCAAGAAGGTCGGCGATATCCGGGTCGAGGGGCACAACGTCAAGCTTGGCCGCGGCGGTATTCGCGAGATCGAGTTCTTCACCCAGACACAGCAATTGATCGCCGGCGGCCGGGACAAGACGCTGCGTGTAAAGCCCACCGCGCACGCACTTGCCGCGCTGGCCGACGCGAACTGGATCACGCCGAAGGCTGCAACCGAACTCACCCAGAGCTACTGGTTTTTGCGGGCGGTCGAAAACCGGCTGCAGATGCTGCGCGACGAGCAGACCCATGTCATGCCGGCCACCAGCGCCGATGTGGAAATCGTCGGCCGGCTGATGGGTGAGCCGAGCTTGCGCGCTTTCGAGGCAAGCTACCGCGCCGCACTGGAGCGGGTGGCGAGCTATTATGCCGAACTGTTCACCGAAGGCGAGACGCTCGGAAGCGGCGAAGGAAACCTGGTTTTCACCGGCAATGACGATGATCCAGGCACCATCGAGACACTGACGTCCATGGGCTTTGCGGATGCGCACAGGGCCATCGAAACCGTGCGCAAATGGCACTATGGCAGCTACCCATCCACGCGTGCTTCTGCCGCTCGGGCCCACTTGACGGAACTGCTCCCAGCGCTGCTTCTGACCCTGGGCAATGCCGGCAATGCGGATGCCGCGCTGGCAAAGTTCGACGATTTCCTCGCACGCCTGCCGAGCGGCGTGCAATTATTCGCTCTGCTGCGAGCCCATCCCGATCTGCGATCGCTGTTGGTCCAGTTGATGGCCTCTGCACCGCGCATGTCCGAGGCGGTAATTCACCGCGCGCATGTGATGGACGGCCTGATCGACCCCGCCTTTGCCAATGACGTCACCCATCGCGACGTGCTCATTGCCAAGGTGGACGCGTTCCTCGCCGAAGCGCGGTCCTATGAAGAGATCATCGACCGCGCCCGCATCATCGGGCAGGAGCAAAAATTTCTCATCGCCGCGGGCTTGCTCTCCGGCACGGTGACTGCAACAGGGGCCGGCGAGCAGTTTACCGCTCTGGCCGAGACACTGCTCAATCGCTTGTTCGGCAGCGTTCGCGTCGAGTTCGAGCGGCGCCACGGCACTATCGCCGGCGGCCGCCTGGGGCTGCTGGCATTCGGCAAGATGGCCAGCCGCGAGATGACGGTCACGTCCGACCTCGATTTCATCCTGCTCTACGACGCGCCCGAGATCGAATCGGATGGACCCAAGCCGCTCAGCACCAGCCATTACTACGCCCGCCTCACGCAGCGCCTCGTCGCGGCTGTCAGTGCCCCAACGGCGGAGGGCGTGCTCTACGAAGCCGATATGCGGCTGCGTCCCTCCGGTAATGCCGGGCCGCTCGCCACCAGCATCTCCGGCTTTCGCGCCTATCACCGCGACAACGCCTGGACCTGGGAGCATCTGGCGCTCAGCCGCGCTCGGGTGATTGCTGCCGATCATGGCTTCGGCTCCGAGATCGATGCGGCCATTGCCGACGTAATGGTCCGCCCGCGCGACCATGCAAAAACCATCGCGGACGTGATCTCGATGCGCACCCTCATGGCGAGCGAGCGCAAGCCGCGGCACAAATTCGATCTCAAGCTGGCTGAGGGTGGGCTGGTGGACCTTGAGTTCATCGCCCAGTCGGCGCAACTCATTGCCGGGTCCGAGATCGGCTTGCCGCAGGCTTTAACCGCGCGTGTGCTGTCGCGGCTTGCCGGTCTGGGTCTCGTGCCAGAGGGGCAACGCCTCGCCGAAATTCACGACGTCTATTCAACGGTGCTGCAGGTGATGAGCTCGGCCTTGATCAGCCCGTTCAAGGAAGAAGCGTGGAGTGAGGCCTTCAAGGACTTGCTGGCGGGGCTGACCCACTATCCTGATTTTGGTCGGCTGGAACTGGATCTCGGGGCGATGCAGGCGGAGGTAAGCAGGGCGGCTTCTGCCTGGTATGCCAGGGCCGCGGAGCTGCCGTAAGGCTATCAGGCGGCCTGTAGCTGCTCCTGCGCCCGGATGGGCAGGGAAAAGGCGACGGTGGTACCCATCGACGGACTGGAGTCGATGGCCATGCGCCCGCCCGTCAGCTCGGCGATGGCGCGCGAGATCGAGATGCCGAGGCCCGGTCCGATCCCGTCACGCGTAAAGGTCGCATCGCCCAATGCGAAGGGCTGGGAGAGGCTGGCCAACCGTTCTTCATCCATGCCGATGCCAGTATCGGTGATCTCGACGACCACCCCGTCCTGTGCCGCAAACGCGGCCAGGGTGATGCGTCCGCCGGCGCGGGTAAAGCGCAATGAGTTCTCGACGACATTGGCCAGCATCCTGGTCAGGCCCAACCGGTCGCCATGCACGATCGCCCCGCAGGTCTGGCCCAGCTGAAAGGTGATGCCGGCACGCTCCGCCTGCGCCGTGAAGCGCTGCGCTACGTTCGCCATGACCAGATCGATGGCGACCGCATCGCTGCGTAGCGCCTTCTGTCCGCTGTCGAGTTCGGCAAGGTCGAGAATGTTCGCAAAGGTGGCCAGCAGGTGTTCGCCCGAAGTCTTGATGGATTGAACATAGTCGGCATAGCGGGGGTCGCCCAAGGGGCCATAAGTCTGGTGCCGCATCAGTTCGGCAAAACCGATGATGTGGTTGAGCGGCGTGCGAATATCGTGGCTGAGATGAGCCAGGAAATTGGTCTTGGCGCGGCTCGCGGCCTCGGCCTTGAGCTTCTCTTCATGGTAGCGCCGAGCCAGCAGGCGCTGTTCTTCACGGATGGCGTTGAGTAGCGTGTCGGCCTTCTTGCGCTCGGTAACGTCGCTCACCAGCGTCATGAACCCGCCGTCTCCAAGCGGGCGCTCGTCGATCAGCAGACATGAGCCGTCCTCGCGGTGCAGTTCAAGCAAGCGATTGTTGGCGTCGTCGTTGAGAAGCTTCATGTAGCCGCCCACGATCAGGCGTTTGACGACGTCGTGGTAGGTAACCGGTTTGCCGCCCAGATGAAGGCGCTCCCGGTATTGATCGTTGCAGATTACCAGATCACCCGATCGGGTCCAGCACGCCACGCCCAACGGGATCGCAGAAGCTAGCGTGCGATAATTATGGCGTTGCTGCAAATCCAGCATGCCGCCCTTGCGGGGGCGCCAGGTGAGCGCGGTGAGCAGGGCGGCAAGCGCGAAGGCTATCGCGCTGCGCTGCAGGATCCCGATCCAGGCGGAGGCGGCCGAGCTTTCAACTGTGAGTACGCCGTGCGGGCCGGCAGGTACGAACTGGCTGAGCAGATTGCTGGCGTTAAGGGGCGTGCCTTCTGCGGAGATCAAGCTGGCGCGCGTCACCTCGGCAAAACGGCGTGTGGTGAGGTCCACCACCGCATTCGCTATGTCCGGTTCCAGTTCTGCGATTTCGGAAGCGAGCGTCGCGCCGATGAGGCGCAACTGGTGCTGGTTGGTGTCGAAAGTGCGGGCGGTATCGTAGATGGTGAAAAGTGCGGCCGACAGGAGCGCGGTGAGCGCGATCGATGCCGTGATGGGGGAAATGTGCTGCGGGAACCGGCGCCGTTTTGCCGGGGAGCTTGCCTTGACGCGACCAGGATCTTTCGCGTTCTTGCCCACGCCGAATCCTTCGGCGTCGGCGCCGGATGTCTCCGCCGACCGCATGAATATCTCCTTGATGTGAGGTCGTCGCCCCGACCGATCTGTTCTTAACGAACAATGAATCAGCCGGGACTCCGTGTCCAGACCCTGAAGTGGCGGTTCGGGAGCCGAGGGGGCAAATTACGAGTCCCCTGAGTCACTTAGAAGCATGAGAAAAATTCTTCCAAGTTATCCCCATTATTCCGCCAGCATGCGGGTCAGGATATCCGCCGTATTGCGGCTCAGCGTGCCCCCCGACTGAAGCTCCGAAAGGGCGGATTTCGCGGCCTCGCGGCGCCCGCTTTCCAGCATGGGCCAGATGCGGAAACCGGTCAGAACCCGAGCTGCAACCTGCGGGTTGATAAGGTCGATGTCGCGCACGAAATCGGCCACGAATCGGAACCCGGCGCCGTCCGGACGAGCGAACTGCGTGGGATTGCTCATGGCGAACGTTGCGACCAGCGAACGAAGCCGGTTGGGGTTGGCTTTGGGGAATGATGGCTCGGCAAGAACCGCCTGGATACGGTCGATAACACCGTCTCCCGGTACGCTTGCGGTCACCGCCAGCCACTTGTCCAGCACCAGCGGGTCGGCCGCAAAACGGCTGCGGAAGTCGGCCAGCAGGGCAGGGGCATCGGCCGTCCAGGCGCCCGCCATGGCGGCGAGGGCCGCGAGCCTGTCGGTCATATTGCGCGCCTGAGCATATTGTTCCGCTGCGAGTGCTTCGGCCCCCGGTGCCTTGCTGGCGACCAGCAGGCCCAGGAGCTTGTTGCGTAGCGCCCGCCGCCCATTGCTGGCCGCATCCGGTGCATAGGGCGCATCATCGTCGAGCCTGCCATAGGCGTCTTGCATCGCCATCGCCAACGGGCCGAACACGGCTGCCAACAACTGATCCCGAACGTCGTGGATACGCGAGGGATCGACATCCCGGCCAATGGTGCGGGCAATCTGTGATTCGGCCGGCAGGGACAGAGCTAAAGCCTTGAACGCGTCATCCAGCGTGTCGCTGGCAAGCGTGTCGGCGAAAGCGCCGCCTAAAGATTTGACGGCAGCATCGTCCCATGGCTTGCCACCGATTGCCTGGAGCGCCAGCGCCATGCCGACATCCTGCAGGGATTGCCAGCGATTGAACGGATCGCTGTCGTGTTGCGCCAGGAACAGGCGGTTTTCCTGGGTAAGGTTGGTATCCAGATTGACCGGCGCCGAAAATCCCCGCAGCAGTGACAGCACCGGCTTGTTGGCAACCCCGGTGAAAATCACTTCCGCCTCGGCGCTATCGAGAATGATCATTTCATCGCGCACTTCGGCGCCGCTGGCTCCACTCCAACCCATCGGACTGCCATTGGGTCCGATCAGCCCGAACTTGATGGGCAGCACCAGTGGCTGCTTGGTCGGCTGGCCGGGGGTGGGCTTGGTTTCCTGCTTGAGCTTGATCGTATAAGTCTGCGACGCGGCGTCGTAGCTGTCCTCCGCCACAAGGCGCGGCGTGCCGGCCTGCAGATACCAGGTCTTGAACTGCTCGAGATCGATGTCGTTGGCTTCGGCAAAGACAGCCAGGAACGCTTCGATGGTGGTTGCCTCGCCATCATGCCGCTCGAAGTAGAGGTCCATGCCCTTGCGGAAACCGGCCTCGCCGAGCAGCGTCGCCAGCATCCGAACGATCTCGGCGCCTTTTTCGTAGACGGTGGCCGTATAGAAGTTATTGATCTCGCGGTACTGGTCCGGGCGGGCCGGGTGAGCCAGTGGCCCACCATCCTCGGGGAACTGCGCCGCGCGCAGCGTCACCACGTCGGAAATGCGTTTCACCGCACGGCTGCGCTCGTCCGAGGTGAACTCCTGATCGCGGTAAACCGTCAGTCCTTCCTTGAGGCACAACTGGAACCAATCGCGGCAAGTGATTCTGTTGCCTGTCCAATTGTGGAAATACTCGTGCGCAATGACGCGCTCGATGCCCTCATAGTCGCCGTCCGTGGCCGTTTCCGGCTGCGCGAAAACCAGCTTGTCGTTGAAGATGTTGAGACCCTTATTCTCCATCGCGCCAAAGTTGAAATCGCTCACGGCTACGATGTTGAAGATGTCGAGATCGTATTCTCGACCGAACCGACGTTCGTCCCAGGCCATGGAGCGCTTGAGGCTATCCATCGCCCAAAGGCACTGTTCTTCCTTCCCATGAGCACAATAGATCGCCAGCGCCACCCTGCGGCCCGATGCCGTGGTGAAGCTGTCGGTGATCGAACCCAGATCGCCCGCCACAAGGGCGAACAGATAGGCCGGCTTGGGGAACGGATCTTCCCAGACGGCATAGTGCATGCCGTCGCCGGCCTCGCCCTTGTCCACCAGATTGCCGTTCGCCAGCAGCACGGGAGCAAGCTCGAGCGGCGCCGTCATGCGCGCCTTGAACACAGCCAGATTGTCGGGACGGTCGAGATAATAGGTGATGCGGCGAAACCCTTCGGGCTCGCACTGCGTGCACCAGGTGCCGCCCGAACGATATAGTCCCATCAGGCTCGTATTGCCCTCGGGTCGCAGCACGACCTCGGTTTCCAGCACGAAACGGCGCAGTGGTGGCTCGGTAATCGTCAGCGAATTGCTGTCCGCCACATAGGCCGAGAGCATCAGCGGTGCGCCATCGATGGCGATCGAGGACAACGACAACTCATCGCCATCCAGCACCAGCGGGGTTCCCGGCGCCGTATCCTCGCGCGGTTCCACCGTCAGTAGCGCCTGCACGCGCGTCGTTTCGCTCGTGATCTTGAAGTCGAGATCCACGGCGGTGATGCGGTAGGGACTGGGCGCGTAATCCTTGAGGTAGATCGTGTGTTCTGTTTCGGTGCGCATGTGCTGAAATCCGCGTCGGTCTGAAATGAACTGTGGCAGAGCCGCAACAGCAGACTCTACGCTTTTGTGTATTCTGGTCGGCCTGCGACCGCTTCGGTTCACTCTTCTACCCATTTGGGGGGATAATGGGGAGAGGGCTTGCTTGCGACGCGGCACGTGTCTCCTCTGCGTCGTATTGCGGGCGTATCGAGCGCGATATCCAGTTTCCGACCGGCTTTGTGTCCGCCATTGCGCTCCTGACATCCTTTGTCGCTGGAGCCAAGCAACAGGACACCAGCCAGGTCCGGCCGTTTTATGGTGAACTCTAATGCTCCGTTGGTTCGAACGACGCCTTGATCCCTATCCCCCCGGCGACCCCGTTGAGCCGCCCAAGGGGCTGCTGGCTTTTTGCCTGCATTACAGCCACGGCGCCAAGAAGTGGCTGGCCCTGATGGCGTTCGCCGCGGCCGCCGTCGCCATTGGCGAAATCATTGTGTTCGGTTTCATCGGCGATGTCGTGAACTGGCTGGCCGATGCCGACAAGGAAACCTTCCTTGCGACCGACGGCTGGAAGCTGGCGCTGATGGGCCTGATGGTCGTCTTCGTTGTGCCGGCCTTCGCACTGCTTTCGACGCTGACCATGCACCAGACGCTGCTGGGCAACTTCCCGCAGCGCATCCGCTGGATGAGCCATCGCTACCTGATCCGTCAATCGATGAGCTACTTCCAGGACGAGTTTGCCGGCCGTATCGGCGCCAAGCTAATGCAGACCTCGCTCGCCGTTCGCGAAGTGGTCATGAAGCTGCTCGACATGCTGGTCTACGTGACGGTCTATTTCACCGGCGCTGTCGTGCTCGCAGCTGCAGCCGATTGGCGTCTGGCCATACCGTTCCTCGTGTGGTTGGCCGCCTATGTGTCGATGATGGTCTATTTCATCCCGCGCATGGGCAAGATCTCCCAGGCCCAGGCCGACGCCCGTTCCATGATGACGGGCCGCATTGTCGACAGCTACACCAACATCGCCACGGTTAAGCTCTTCTCGCATTCCAACCGCGAGGAGACCTATGCCAAGGAGGCGATGGACCAGTTCCTCGACACCGTATACCGCCAGATGCGGCTGTTCACCGTGCTCAACGTATTGGTGCTGTGGTCCAATGCCCTGCTGCTGTTCTTCGTGGCGGCAACCGGCATCTGGCTCTGGCTGCAGGGCCTCATGTCGCCCGGCTCGCTCGCCGTATCGCTGGGCCTCGTCATGCGCTTCCAGGGCATGAGCCAGTGGGTAATGTGGGAAATGTCCTCGCTGTTCGAGAACATCGGCACCGTGCGCGACGGCATATCCTCGATTTCCCTGCCGCGCGTCGTGGCCGACGAGCCCGATGCCAAGGCTTTGCCCGTCGTCAAGGGCGACATCAAATTCGAGAACGTGTCGTTCCACTACGGCAAGAACAGCGGCGTCATCGAGAATCTCAACCTCCATATTCGCCCAGGCGAAAAGATCGGGTTGGTCGGCCGCTCGGGTGCCGGCAAGTCCACCATCGTCAATCTGCTGCTGCGGTTCTACGACCGGGCGGATGGCCACATCCTGATCGATGGGCACGACATTGCCCATGTCACCCAGGATTCGCTCCGTGCCAACATTGGCGTCGTGACCCAGGACACGTCGCTGCTCCATCGCTCGGTGCGCGACAACATCATCTATGGCCGTCCCGATGCGACCGAAGAGATGATGCTCCGTGCTGCGGAAACGGCGGAAGCCTCGGAGTTCATTGCAGGGCTTTCCGATCTTCAGGGGCGCAATGGTTTTGATGCCCATGTGGGCGAACGCGGCGTGAAGCTGTCCGGTGGCCAGCGCCAGCGCATTGCCATTGCTCGCGTGCTGCTCAAGAACGCGCCCATCCTGGTGCTGGACGAAGCAACCTCCGCCCTCGACTCAGAGGTGGAAGCAGCCATCCAGGGACAGTTGCAATTGCTGATGGAAGGCAAGACCGTGATCGCCATCGCGCACCGTCTCTCGACCATCGCCATGATGGACCGCCTCGTTGTCCTCGACAAGGGCCGGGTCGTCGAGCAAGGTACGCACAGCCAATTGCTGGAAACCGGCGGCATCTACGCCAGCCTCTGGAGCCGCCAGTCCGGCGGCTTCCTCGACGCCGACCAGGAGGAAGCGGCGCAGTAGTCCTTTCTTCCCTTCTCCCCTCGAGGGAGAAGAAAACAAGCAAACTGATCCAAACCGAAGGAGAACCCAGATGGGTGACATCATCACGATCCGAGCCAATGGCAACCGCAACCGCATCTCTGCGTGCGTCATCAGAACCAAATACTCCGATCGATACCGAACCTGACCCGGACAAACCTCCGTCAGGCGCGGCTCACAAGATGAGCTCACAATGTTCAACCGCGTCATCGCCTATTTCGACAATCTCTATTCGCCCGTAGCGCTCGCAGCCGACCGCCAGCCGCCGATGGGTCTTCGTCCATTCGTCAGCTACTTCATCAACCAGCTTCGGGCAGTGTTCATTGTCCGCTTCGTACTGGTTGCCATCGGCTCCGTCGCCGATGCGCTGATGCCCGTCTTCGTGGGCCTCATCGTCGGCATGCTGGCCACCACCAATCCCGGCGACATGTTCAACCAGCATGGCCAGGCCCTGCTCTGGATGGTCTTCGTCGTCGTTCTGGTCCGCCCCCTGGTGTTCCTGGTCGACACCGTCATCCGCAACCATTCCATCGTGCCCAATCTCGTCGGCATGGTGCGCTGGCAGAGCCACTGGCACGTCATCCGGCAAAGCTGGACCTTCTTCCAGAACGACTTTGCCGGTCGCATCGCCAACAAGATCATCCAGGCCGGCGAAGCGCTTGAGATTGCCGTCAATCTCAGCATCGATGCTGCCTGGTATGCGCTGATCTTCGTGGTTGTCGCCATCATCGTGCTGGCCCAACTCGATCCCGTCCTGCTGGTCCCCATCGGCGTCTGGCTGCTACTCTATGCCGTGCTGTTCACCATCACCATGCCCCTGGTTGCTCGCTACTCCGAAGAGCTATCCGAGGCAAAGTCGGTGATGACGGGCCGCATCGTCGATAGCTACACCAACATCCAGACCCTCAAGACCTTCTCCACCGGCGGCCATGAGGATCGCTACGTCTCCGACTCCGTGGTCGAGCATACCGTGAGCTTCCGCAAGCTGATGCGGACCTTCACTTACATGTGGTCGGTCCTCTTCATGCTGAACGCGGGTCTGGTGGTTTCCGTCACCTGGCTGGCTCTGGCAGGCTGGAACAATGGCACGCTGACTGCGGCGGCGGTGGCGACCGCCATTCCCTTTGCCCTCCAGATCATGAACATGAGCGGGTGGATTCTCGAAATCGGCTCGTCCATCTTCCGCCAGGTCGGCAATATCCGGGACTCGATGGAAACCATCGCCCAGCCCCTGACCATGCTCGATGCGCCCGACGCAAAGGCGCTGGAGGTGACCAAAGGTGAACTGGTCTATGACAAGGTTCACTTCAACTATTGGCGCGGCAAATCCGGCAGCGTCATAGATGACTTCAGCCTCACCATAGCGCCAGGCGAAAAGATCGGCCTGGTAGGCCGCTCCGGCTCCGGCAAGTCGACCCTGGTCAATCTGGCACTGCGCATGTTTGACGTGCAGGAAGGCATGATCAGGATCGACGGGCAGGACATCAAGGGCGTGACGCAGGAAAGCGTTCGGGCCGCCATTGGGCTCGTCAGCCAGGACACGTCGCTCCTCCACCGCTCGGTTCGCGAAAACCTCAAATACGGCCGCCAATCGGCGACCGACGAGGAAATGATGCGGGCAGCCGAACAGGCCAAGGTACAGGACGTCATCATGGGCCTGGCGGATCCGGAGGGCAGGGTGGGCTACGACGCCCAAGTCGGCGAACGGGGCGTCAAGCTCTCGGGCGGGCAGCGCCAGCGCGTCGCCATTGCCCGCGTGCTGCTCAAGAACGCCCCGATCCTGGTGCTGGATGAAGCAACCTCCGCCCTCGACTCCGAGGTCGAGGCGGCCATCCAGGAGCAATTGACCACGCTCATGCAGGGCAAGACGGTGATCGCCATCGCCCACCGCCTCTCCACCATCGCCGCCATGGACCGGCTCGTCGTGCTGGAACAGGGCCGCATCGTGGAGGAGGGCACCCATGCCCAATTGCTCTCCACCGGCGGCCACTACGCCCACCTCTGGGAACGCCAATCCGGCGGCTTCCTAGACCTGGATGCCGTCGCCGCGCAGTAGCGCAAGACGGTCCAGTCAACACCCTCCCCCTTGCGGGGAGGGATCAAGGGCGGGGGCCGGTTAGCCACGATATCGCGGCTGCCGACCTCCCCCAACCGGACTGCTTGTTTCGATGATGTAACACCCACAACGTCATTCCCGCGAAAGCGGGAAGGTGGACTCACGTTTGAAGTGCAACACGGTTAGAGAAGCTGGAGAAGACCTCATTTGGGGTTTGGAAGTCGAGACATTTTCGCGGGGTGTTGTTGTAGAGGGCGACAATGGTTTGCAGGTGCTCGTCGGTGATGGTTGCCAGGTCGGATTTTCGCGGCAGCCTGC
>NZ_PYVW01000026.1 GCF_003056355.1 Devosia naphthalenivorans | reverse complement strand
GTAGGTCAGAAGTTCGCGGAACAGGGAGGTATGCATGGCATCGACTTCGTCGTCGCGATTGCAAACCTCGATGGCGGCCGCCGCATCGCGGCTGGCATAGGCGTCGAGCGCTTCCTTGATCTGGCGCAGCACCAGCGCGGTCATGTTCTTGACGCCATTGTAGAACGTGGGCTGCAGGCTCATGCCTTCGAGCTTGAGCGAGCGGCGTGCCAGCTGCTTGGCCATGTCGCCGACGCGCTCCAGATCGGAGGCCACGTGGATGGACGTGACGATGGCGCGCAGGTCCGACGCCATGGGCTGGCGACGGGCGATCATGGACACGGCCATGTCGTCGATCCGGCGCTGCATGTCGTCGATGCGCTGGTCGGCGATGATGGTGAGATCGGCAAGCTCGCGATCGAGCTTGAGCAGGGCCTTGGTGCCGTTTTCGATGGCAACCTCTACCTGACCACCCATTTCGGCAATGGCCTGGGCCAGTGCGGTGAGTTCGTCCGAGTAGGACTGAACGATGTGTTCCTTGCCGGAATTAGCCATGATGATGATCCTTCCGTGCCTTAGCCGATGCGGCCCATGATGTAGTCCTGGGTCTGCTTGTTGACCGGGTTGGTGAAGATGTCTTCGGTGACACCTTCCTCGATCAGATTGCCCAGGTGGAAAAATGCAGTCTTCTGCGACACGCGGGCCGCCTGCTGCATGGAGTGGGTGACGATGACGATGGTGTAGTTCTCGCGCAGCTCGTCGATCAGCTCCTCGATGATGGCGGTTGCGATCGGGTCGAGGGCCGAGCAGGGCTCGTCCATCAGGATGACCTCGGGGCCGACGGCGATGGCGCGAGCAATGCAGAGACGCTGCTGCTGACCGCCAGACAGGCCGGTGCCCGCCTCGCCGAGGCGATCCTTGACCTCTTC
This sequence comes from Devosia naphthalenivorans, assembly GCF_003056355.1. Lineage (GTDB taxonomy): Bacteria > Pseudomonadota > Alphaproteobacteria > Rhizobiales > Devosiaceae > Devosia > Devosia naphthalenivorans. The sequence goes on along the minus strand of NZ_PYVW01000026.1, from coordinate 31,939 downwards.
GAAGAGGCCTGCCTTGCGGAGCGAAGAGATAACGATTTCGTCGAGGTCGGCCTTGTTGCGGGCCAGGCCATGAATACGCGGGCCATAGGCGACGTTTTCGTAGATCGACTTGGGGAAGGGGTTCGGCTTCTGGAACACCATGCCGATGCGGGCGCGCAGTTCCACGACGTCCAGATTGGGATCGTAAACGTCTTCCCCATCCAGCTTGATCGTGCCGCCGACCTTGGCGCCTTCGATGGTGTCGTTCATGCGATTGATGCAGCGCAGGAAGGTCGACTTGCCGCAGCCCGAGGGCCCAATGAACGAGGTGACGGCGCGGTCGGGGATGTCGATGGAAATCCCGTGCAGAGCCTGCTTGGCACCATAGTGGACGGTGACGTCGCGGGCGGTGAGGCGAATGGGGCGATCGAGGGCGTCGCTTGGGTTCATGGCAGTGTTCACTGATTGCTGAGTCATCTTAACCTTGCCGGCGAGCATATCCATTTGTGCATTCTCCAAGTTGGTCATGCGCGGCGCTCCAGGCGCGTGCGTAGGAAGATTGCGACTGCATTGAGAAGGATCATCAGGCCTAGCAAGACCATGATTGCAGCAGATGTACGGGCTTCAAAGAAGTTTCGGTTTTCGTTGCCCTGCCAGAGGAAAATCTGCACTGGCAGCGCCGTAGCCTGATCGACGATCGAGCCCGGTACGGAAGCAACGAAGGCGTTCATGCCGATCAGCAGCAAAGGCGCGGTTTCACCTAGGGCCTGAGCAACGCCGATGATCGTGGCGGTCAGGATCGAGGGGAAGGTTACGGGCAGCACGTGGTGGAACACCATCTGCGTCTTGGAAGCACCCAGGCCGAGTGCGGCCTGGCGCAGGGCGGGTGAAACGCCCTGCAATGCGGCGCGGGTGGCAATGATGATGGTCGGCAGCGTCATCAGTGTCAGCACCAGTCCGCCGACCAGCGGGGCTGATCGGGGCAGGTGGAAGAAGTTGATGAACACCGCAGCGCCGAGGAGACCAAAGACAATTGACGGCACTGCCGCCAGGTTGTTGATGTTGACTTCGATCAGATCGGTCAGGCGCGATTTGGGGGCAAACTCTTCCAGATAGATGGCGCTGGCCACCCCAATCGGCACCGCCAGCACGATCACGACGAGCATCATATAGAGCGAGCCCATGAATGCGCCGGCAAGACCCGCCGAAGCGGGCGCCGCACGGCTGTCGACATTGGTGAACAAGCCCCAGGCAAAATCCTGAGTGATGGTGCCATCGGCCACCCACCCATCGACCAGCGCGCGGGCCTGTGCGGGCATCTGCTGCTGCGCATCGCCCAATTCGCGGTCGATATTGCCCTTGACCCAGTTATCGACATTGGCCGAGGCGAGAAGATCGAAGCTCCGGGTCCGGCCGAGCAGGTTGGGATTGGCGACAAAGGCCTCCCGAATGACGTGCCGGGCGTTGGTTTCGGGAATGGTCAGTAGCTGCCGGCTATCGATCTCCAGACCCGCCGGTGTGACGGTCCGCAAGGCGGCTTCGACAACTTTGTTCCAGTTCAGCATCGCCACGCTGCGCTGCCAAGCGAGCCTGGCGGCGTTGAAATCGGCATCCGACTGTCCTGCCGTGCGCTCGGGAACCGGGTCGACGTTGAGCAAGGTTGGATCGTAGGTGACGTCAAGATGCAGGGTCGCCTGATGGAAGGCGGGGATGCCCTTGCGCAGCACGTCGGTGAACAGGAGGGCCACAAAGCCGAGGGCGCAGCAGATGGCCACGATGCCCAGGATGCGGAAGGCCTGCTCGTTTCGGTGCCGGCGGCGAAGTCCGGCGCGAACCAGCTGAGTACGTTCGTTGGCCGCCTTGCGGCCGGTGCCAAGAAGATCGGTCATTCGTACTGCTCCCGGAAGCGACGGACGATGTACAGCGCTGCGATGTTGAGAAGGAGGGTCATGATGAACAAGGTTAGACCCAGCGCGAAAGCCACCAGGGATTGCGGGCCCGTGAAATCGGTATCGCCGGTCAGCTGGTTGACGATCGAGACCGTGATGGTCGAGATCGGTTCGAGCGGGGTACCGCGCAGCACCGGGCTGTTGCCGGCGGCAAGGACCACGATCATGGTCTCGCCGATGGCGCGACTGACAGCCAGCAGAAAGGCGCCGACAATGCCCGGCAATGCAGAGGGCAGCAGCACTTTTCGAATGGTTTCGGACTGGGTGGCGCCCAGGCCGTAAGAGCCATCGCGCATGGCCAGCGGAACCTGGTTGAGGATGTCGTCACTCAGCGAAGAGATGAAGGGAATGATCATGACGCCCATTACCAAGCCGGCGGTCAACGCACTGGTGGCGCTGATGTCGAGGCCGACCAGAGCGCCTGCGCCCTTGAGGAAGGGGCCGACGGTCACCAGGGCAAAGAAGCCATAGACGATAGTGGGAATGCCGGCGAGAATTTCGATGATCGGCTTGATTACCGCGCGTACATTGCGTGGGGCATACTGGGACAGGTAGATCGCTGTCATAAGCCCGATCGGAACCGCAACGAGCGAGGCAATCGTAGCCACCCAGAGCGTACCGGTCAGCAGGGGAAGCAGGCCGTACTGACCATGGTCATTGGTCGTCGTGGACGAAAATTTGGGGCTCCAGACGGTGCCGAAGAAGAAATCCGCCGGGTTGATGAAGCTGAAGAAGCGGATGGCTTCGAATACCAGCGACAATACGATGCCCACGGTGGTCAGGATCGCCACCGCAGAGCAGAACATCAAAAGCGCGTTGACGGCAATTTCGACATCGTTGCGGGCACTGTAGAACCGGTGATAGTTCTGTTCAGGAGAGCCACTCCGCATTGGAGTGATGAGCGTTAACTCACTGCTGTGCCATAGAAAATTGCGTTCCTATTCGACTGATATTGGTGCTGTCTATACAGGCCCTACATGGGTTGCCACTGTATGGATAATCGCAGCAATCAACACTTCCGGTCTACAGAGGTGTCCCATTTTGGGACACATTAGAGCTACTGCAAGCGAGTGGTTGCAATCGGCGCAAAGCAAGTTGCGTCAACTCACCAGATTGTGGCTGTAAGAGAGAGCGGATTTTGGTGGGGAGCCTGGCCGGGCAGATTTGTTTCCTTGCCGATATTTTCGGGCCACCCGCTAAGCGCGGTACTCTCGCGGACAGGTGACAACCGACCCGATTCTGCCCCATAAACCAGACGCTTATGTCAGCACTTGCATCTACACAGATACCCAAGCCGGCAGACGAACAGGCGTTTGAGCGCGCCTGTGTCGTGCTGTGGTCTGGTCTGCTGAAAGATCCGAACGTCGAGCGGGTCGGCAGGCGCGGACAGGAGCAGCATGGGGTGGACCTGTTCGGTTACCGAAAAGAGGACACGGCTCGTACGGTTGGGATTCAGTGCAAGCTGAAAGGCCCAGGCAAGAAACTTACGGCCAACGAGGTTCGCGAGGAAGTCGCGAAGGCCCTGACCTTCAAGCCGCCTTTGAAAGAGTACTTCATTGTCACCACCGCGCCTGACGATGCGGTGATGCAAGAGCTGGCTAGGGAACTGACCGCCGAGCACAGCCAAACTGCTCACCCCATACGCATTCAGATCTGGGGGTGGGGCAGTTTGGAGGAGCGGATCGCAAGAGATCCCGAGGCACTGAAGGCGTTCGATCCCGGCCATACTGCGCATGGCGAGCTGGCAGTGTCTATCAGCATGAAAGCGGCTGCCGAGAACCGTGTCGCGTTCGGCGAAATTCAAGCTACGCTGGCTACCATTGTACATGCGGTGAAGCCGCCCGCCGATGATGGGCAGTCATCGACAAGTACAGTCGACGCCCTCCTTGACGCCGAGATCGATCAATACAGGACCATGGCACATGAGGGTCGGCCAAGCGCCGCCCTTGAGTTGTTTCGGGGATTGCTGTCGAGGGTAGAAGGGACTGCTTCGGGACGAATCCTCTTCCGTATCAAGGCAAACATGGGTTCCTGCCTGTACGATATCGGTGACGAGGAAGCCGCCGGTTCGCTGCTCGTCGGCGCAGCGGGTCATGCGCCGGACGAGCCCAAGGCGGCGGTGAATAAGGCGTTCGGCTTGTTGATCCAACGGCGCTGGGAAGACCTGATGGAGTTCGGTGAACAAGCGCTGGCAGTTGACCCGCACAATGAGGGGTTGGCGGGATACCTGGTTCAGGCCATGCGTTTCGATCCAGGTATCCTCGACCCTTTGTCTCGCCTGCCGGCTTCGGTCCGAAACTCCGAAGACGTAACCGTCGCAATGGTCGATTTCGCGCGACGGCGAACCCCGTCACAATGGAAGACCAAGGCCCTGGAAGCTAGTGCCCGCTTTCCTGACAACTCGCTGCTGTCGTTGTTTGCCGCTGAAGCAACAATGGAAGAAATCATCAACGACGATGGCTTCCAAAATACCCGACTACTCAATGAAGGTAAAAAGGAACAGCTGAGGATAAGCCTAGCGGTGCTAGATGAACATTGGCGAAAGAGACGTCAATCGGATGGGCCGCTCCGTCCGGAAGACGTGGCTGTCTGCTCGAACCTTGTGCTCGGCTACTATGTGCTCAGCGACTTCGAAGCTGCGCGCAGGGTTGCCGGCGAAGGTTTGGCCCGGGCACCGTCGGACCCTGAACTCTGCACCCGTGCGATGATGCTGGCGATCGATGCGGATGACGACGCCTTGGCGAAATCCATCTTCCCATCTCTTCCGGCGACCGAAGCGACCACAGTGCTGGCTATGAGATATCACTCAAGTCGGCAGGACTGGGCCGCAATTGCGGCGCTTGCAAACACACCTCATGATTTGGTGCCGGAAGTGGAACGCCGGCTTTTCGAGGCTTTAATCGGGATTGCCTCGGTTCGCTTGAACCCGGGAGAAAACGAGGAAGAGGCAGTTCGCGATCTTGCGGCTGCTGCCGAAAATGACGTCCGCGCTACGATAGCAGTAGCTGACTACGCCAAGTTCCGAGGTTTCACGGAGCTAGCGGACGCCTGTTTCAACGCTGCTCTCAGCGGCATTTCCGATGATAGTCATTTCGCCGCGCGTGTGACCGTCGCAATGCATGCGGCTCGCAGCCAGGAATGGACTGTCGTGGCGGAATTGCTGAACGGGCATGTGGATTTGACGCTTGACAGCTTTGAGTTGCGTATGTTGGCGAACGCGATGGTCAACGACACTCCAGTTCGGCGCCGGGCAGTGGAGTTTTTCCTGGCACTGCCGGAATCCGTTCGGAACGTTCCGAGCTTCCAGCGCGCAGCTGGGATGATGCACTTCAACCGGGGGGCACTCGGACAAGCTGAAACTGCACTCAGGCGTGCCGCCGAGATTGAGCCTTCACTAGACAACCTGCTTCCTCTATTCGCTACGCTGCGGCGTCGGGGGCGTACAAGGGACATCGCCGATTTGCTGTCGACACTTTCGGCATCAGACCTTCCCGGAAGTCCCGCGCAGAAGATGACCCTTGCGCTTGAACTTGCTGAGGCGGGACGGGCCGATGAGGCTCTTTCGATCGCCTATGCAACCATCGTCGTCAGCCGAAACGATCCCGAAGTTGCGATGCGGTACTTCGGACTGGTCATAGGGCGACGCGAAGAAATCAAGATCCCGGGTGTCGAGACGGTTCAGGTCGATGCGTGGGTGAGAATCGAAGACGCCGATGGTCACAATCAAAGTTTCATCGTTACAGAAAGCGACAACAGACCCGGGGAAGGCCTTATGTCGACCGCCCACCCGATTGTCGCCGCGAGTTCGGACCTGCGTGTTGGTGAGTCATTTGGGGTTGCCGCAGCCTTTGGCGAGAAACGCACTTGGACAGTTACGGAGATAAAGCACAAGTACCTGCATGCCTTGCATGATGTGCTGCAAAATTTTGAGGCGAGGTTTCCCAATGAGCAGGGGTTTCTAAGCTTCACGGCCAAAGATGAGGACATCCAGCCGATCTTGGACCAGGTAAAGAAGATGGCCGACAGGAGCCGCGAGATCGCGGCCTTTTACCTGGAACAGCATATTCCCCTGAACATGGTAGCTACCATGGCAGGGAATGACGTGATCGGCTTCGTTGACTATATCCGCAGCTTGGGAGCTGACCTGACCACATGCTCCGGGAATGTGCCGGAACGCCTTGCTGCAGCGAAGTTGATTCAGACACGTCGAGCGGGAGGAGCGGTTCTTGACACCTACGCCGCCTGGTCAGTGGCGACTATGAACGCCTTCGATGTCCTCACCGGGGTGTTCGGAAGGCCCTCGGTGACCCAGAGCACCCTGGATGATCTCGCTAACCTGAGAGAGCGAAACTTTGCCCGTGGTGAAAGCATGACTCTGGGCTTGCATGATGGGGAATTCGTTCGGCGTATCCAGTCGGCGGAGGAAGTCAGTGCTGCCAAGGCGTTTGTAGACGAGCAAGTGGAAAAGATCACAGCTGCTTGCGATGTCCTGTCGGTCGCTGCGCCAGACGAATTACATGAGATAGCTCGAACAATCACCGACGGTTTTGGCTCACATGTGCTCGACGCTACTTTCGCGGCAGCGGAGGGCCGGCTGTTGCTTTCTGAAGACAAGTTCTTCAGGGAATATGCGGAGCAGGTCGCAGGCGCGCAGGGTACTTGGTTGCAAGCCGTCTTCAACTACGCCCTGGATCATGACTTGTTGACCAGGTCCAGGCACTCCGAGCTTGTTGCGTCACTAGCTTGGCGGCGCCACGAGCATGTCAGCATCGGGTGGCAGGCACTCTTTGATGCTGCAAGGGGTGAGACCTTGGACGACCTCAATGCTCTGTGCCGCTTCATCGGGAACAAGGCAGCCGACATCGGCTCCCATCTCAAGGTGGTGCAGGCTTTTGTGACCGCCCTTTGGAGCGATGACACCGTGCCTGTAGAACGCCGGTTTCGGGCTACCGGAACAGCGATCGATGCGTTGGTTCGCCACAGGAAAGATGATTGGGCTGTAGCTGTTGCCTATCTACGGCAGACCGACGTGCCCGAACTTGTGGATTATATCGACCGATGGACGGTCGGGCACTTCCTCGACCGTAAACAAGTGGCCGATGCCGACATGGATCTATCTTTGCGCATGGCTGCGGTGCGGGCCACTCTGATAGCGAAAAGACGCTCGTCTTACTTTGTCACCGGTGCTTGGCCCACCAAGCGCAATGAACTAGCCCGCCAAAGCCAAGTTTAACCTCCATCAGGAACTACCTGCCGAGATAACGCGGTCTGTGGAACAGTCGCGACCTTTAGGCGCTCATGTGCCTGATGAGGATCCTGCATCCTTTTTTGCACTGTCGGCTTTCCGACCGTTCGAACGTATCAGTTCTTCCAGCCGATCGATGTTCAACGCGTGTGATCGAAGCTCCGCGATGGTGGTTTTTGCACGCTCAAGATCTATCTGGAGAGTGGCACTTCTGGCGTTTTGCTCCTCCAGCGTCTTGGCCCGGTTTGCAGCTTCCGCTTCGATTTGTTCAAGGCTGGACTTCAGAGAGGCATTTTCCAGTTCGAGATCTGAGAGTCGGTGGCTTAGCATCTCCTCAACCTTTTCGGCTGTTTGCACGTCTTCGATCAGCCCTGCCTGTAGCATGAACAATTGTGACAGCTTTCGTTCCGAGGCTTTCGACGCTTCTCTTTGGGCCGCGCTCCATAGTTGGCGGATCATCGGTTCTGCCGTCTCGTAAAGGAATGCAGGGAGCGGCTCGGTGTCGGGATCGGGCGCCGCCAACTCAACTCGAATCTGATTGAGATGGCGCAAGACAGTGCTCTTCGACCCGCCAATAATACCAATTATCGCCTCAGCAGAAGGGGGCGTATTCTCCGCAACCAGCTGCTGGTACGCGTACAGGACAGTTTCCTTGGTAGCTTTCGTGGGGGCCATAAAAATACTCAAGAGGTTCACTACGCCTGGTACATACCAAATGGCGGTACGGTATGGTATCGAGCCCTGAGAGTTGGGTTAATGGGAAGACATACATTGACTAGAGCACCGAACCCTGTCCCGCGTCACGGATCGGAAGTGCGTTGCATCCTGTCCCCGTTGTCGTTTTCCAATACTGTGGGTACTAAACTGCCGGGAAGGCATAGTTCTTCATACCTGCCGTCAAGACTCGTTCTGTGCCGATCGAAGCCACTTTTAGGAACATTACCGACAACTCGGATCGCTACTTGACCGCAGCGGCCAAAACACTCGCGGCAGAAGGAAAGACCGAAGCGGCTGCCTGCGAGTAGCGGCTGGAAGATTGCCGACCAACAGTGCTCAGATGCTGGGACCGGAGATTTCATCGCTTTTTGCGTGCGCTATGGGAAGATAATCGAGGTCGTCAATTCCTTCCAATACAGCGCGACCGGCCCTGTGGTTCTCAAGCATTCTGACGACCGGAAGACGCAGCAGGTCTCGCATCAGGAACATCTCGATCATGAAGTGCAGGTCGTTGAATGCATCGAGATGAGGTCCCTGTCGTTCGTTCATGCGCTTCACCCAGGCCCTCCAGTCCGTACGGGTGTCGGATAGCAGTGCGTTGAACATTTTGCGCATGGGAATGTCGATTTCATTCAGAGCTTCGCAAGTCCAGAAGGCTTCAACAGCGCCGCGCAAACCATGCAGAATCAAGGTTTTGCGGTTCTTGGCTGCATTCGGGGAGCGAAGGTGAGAGATAACGTCTTTCACAAGCCTGCGTCTGACCGAGACGTCAAGGCCGCCTGCATTCCTGAGCGCCATTAGATCTACATCGCTGATGGCGGTGTCGAGCGCTTCATCCAAGTCGGCATCCTTGAACCACCTGCCGGTCGCCATATGGTCGGCACGTAAATCCACAAACCAAGACAGTGCAGGGGACCCTTCAACCTCCGCCCAGCGGCGGGCATGCGGATCGTCTTTCCAAGCCACGGCCATGGCGCTACGAATCACGGCGAGGAATAACTTGAGAGTCTGACTCCTGGACGCTGAGTTGGTGCTCGCTCGGGTGCCCTCGCTAATGCCGGCGACACGCAGTTCACAATCTTCGGTGCCAACCTTGCTGGCATAATGCGAAAAGAACTCCAATACGTCCTTGCGGCCCAAGCGTTCAGTTTTGAACACCGGATCTTTGCAGCAGGGGCAGACGATCTGGAAACCGGCCACGTCTGTGGGCCTTGCTTGATTGGCTGGGACGAATTCGCCCAGCAAAATAGAATATCCCAGATTCATGGTGTGTCCCAACGGTCGTTGAACTGTCAGGGTAGGAGCAGGGTTAGAAAGTGACTATAGGCGCATCACAGTCACCGGAAAGTCTGCTGGGTTCAGGCACGCTCAAGCAGACTGGGGAGTTCGCTCGCTCAGTGAGTTTGCTGACAATGGATGCGGCTCTTAAGCGAACCGGAAAGTTGAAGCACTTCAAAGTTCGATAGCTGGCGCTGCCGGGTGCATGCGCTGTTTCAACAACCAATTCGATGGTAGGTGAGCAGAGCGTTGTGACTTTCATGTTCTGCGGCAATGCTTTTGTCATGGAGGTTACCATGACCGAATTTGACTCTCTTAAGATCAAGTGCCGCGAGGCAGCGCTCGCCGAACTCAGGTTCGTACCCATAGACACGAACAAAGTGGAATTGAACATCGTTGAGGCAGTGATACGGGGACTCGAAGCCACGGTCCCTGCGGAGGAACACGTGTCGATCAGGTGGATGGGGGCAATGCTCGAAGCCAGGCCCGATCTTTTCACCCTTGAGAGCGATGGGGAATCCATTCGCTCGATGTGCCGCGAAGCGGTACTCGATCTCATCATGGTGGAACTGGAAGGCGAGATAAACGAGTTCGCCCGGGACCTGGGTTTCTTTTCGCCGCCCGGGTTTGCCCCGTGATGCCAAGCAGCGGCACGAAGTTTGGGCACGCAGGAGTCGGCAAGTTCTGCTGTGCAACGACCCAGAAAAGGCCTGCTCTAGTTCTTGGCTGCCTTTGAGGTAACTAGAATAAGACGGCTCCCTTCCTAGTGAAGTATTTTTGTGTATGCATCGTCCGATGCCTTTACTGTGTATCGTTCGGCAATCGCAGTCCAAGTGTCTTCATAGCGTTCGCCAGTAACTCCGTCGCACGTTGTGGGTCTTCATTCGCAACTTTGTCGAAAAGTTGCCCCAGGAGTTCACCATACAAGTACCAGGGTTCTGCTGCCTTAGTTATAGCTCCCTGAACCCTTCGTGTGCCCCTCGCTCCTTCGATGCCGTTGTCTCGCTCTTGATCAAGGCGCATCGCGTCGGCGTACAACCTCACCTCGTTTCCCAACGTGCCGTCGGGGTTGACTGCCACTCGCCTGACCAGCAATCGTTTTGTTTTCGTCTCGAACACGTCAAGAACTCGCAGGAACCTCCTGTGGGAGGAATCCAAGGCCTTGGTGAAGCTCCGGACGCTGGTTGGCAAATCTCCACCTGTGTTGTCTCGGACAAAAACCGACAGCATAAAGAGGTCGCCCAATCGAAGCTTGGGATACTCTCGCTCAAATTCTTCTGGCGTCATGATTTCTCGCTTTTAGCCCTGCAAGCAAGGAATGGCATTCAAATCCTTATTTTGAGTTGCGGAGCGTAGCGAACCGACGCCGGTGCTCGGTGCACGCGGCTTGGAGATGTAAGACCAAGGTCGGCAGCCCAATGTCCGATTGCGGTCAGGCGCCGTAGATGTGCACCTCTTTCGCTGACCACCAACAAGGTACGCCATGCTTACAGATCATCCGGACCGAGCACTTATTCTCGAGGAGGTGCATGCGCGGCCATTTGATCTGCTGCCCGTCAGCTGCCGGCTGCGCAGACTGGTTTTTCTGCTAGCCGGCACGTCCCCTACGGTCCCTGAGTGTTTTGAGCGGTTCAACGCATTTTGCACCGCCAAATCCCTGGGCAATCCCACTTCTAGTGCTAGGCAGTACAGTTTCGACACGGCCGACCATCACGTGACTTGGGAATTCCACAATGAGTTCATCACCGTCACCTGGCGCGGCGTCTTGGAGGACAGGAACAGTGCTCCTGACAACATTGGATTGGAAATACTGGCAGGCGGATTGCTCGTCGCTGCAACCCGCCTCGACCTGTTAGAAGAAGCCGCTATTCCGGAACCGCTGATACCAGGCTTTCAACTTACCAGCTTTTGCGTGTCCACCCTGGACGCAGGGGAAGCTCAGGTCGCGACGGACTTCGTTCCCGACCAAGAGCGGTTCATCCGGTTCGAAGTCGCTGCGAGCCGACTAGATGTGGTCCGGCGGTCACTGCTCGTTCGCCGTCTTCTGGAGATCGACTGTTACCGCACACTGGCCCTGCTTGGTCTTCCGCTTGCACGGCGGCTTACGCCTGACTTGCGCAGGATTGAACGGGAGCTCAGCGGCCTTGTTGACGCCATGGCGAACAATGACCCGGTAGGCGCGCAAAGCACCCTTAAGGCATTGCACCACCTGTCGGTACAATCTGGGCAGCTCAGTCAGCAGATGGACTATCGGTTTTCGGCAGGGCGCGCATACGACACCATTCTTCAGGACAGGTTGGCAGCACTGGAGGAAGTGCGCAGTACTCAAGGCACGACGCTTCGAACCTTCATCAGCACCCGTGTGAATCCGGCAATTGCGACCTGTGACGCGATGAGCCAGCGCTTAGCCGTCGTGAGCAACAAAATCGAGCGGGCTGTTGGCTTGCTCAACGTGAAGATCGGTGTGGACGTACAAATGCAGAACGCTGCCTTGCTCAACAGCATCGACCGCAGTGCACGAAGCCAATTTCTGTTGCAACGGACGGTGGAAGGGCTCTCGGTGATCGCCATCAGCTACTATCTGCTGGGCATTGCGGCTTACCTGCTGGGTGGCCCTGCGGAGATTTGGCGCTTGCCCAAGGCAATCTTGCTCACGTCTGCCGTTCCCCTGGTCATACTTTCAGTTTGGTTCATCGCTCGATGGGTGCGGGCACAACACCGGCCGTAAGGAAAAACAATGCCGAGCAGATGGGGTTTGGCAGTGGTTATCGCTGGCAATCATTTGGCGCTGGAGACTGCCGAGCTTGCAGCAGCGTGGCGCCTGTTTTATTCTCGAGGCACGTAGATGTCGTCAGGATACGGGAGACGCCGGACAACTTCCCGCAAGAACGAGAGATATCCGCGTACCGCGCCTTCAAATTCAGTTGCGTCGCCAATCGGGCGATCCTTGAACGCGTGTATCGCATTCCGGCGTTGCTGCACTAAATCCATTAGCAGCAGATGTTCTGCGTCAAATATTGCTCCAGCCAGACAGTACTTTCGCAGCGATTCGAGAGCCAAACCGTCAGGACTATGCGGTGCCCCCTTTTTGTGGTCATAGGCATTGGACTTCTTCAGATTTTCCAAATCGGTTCTATAGGTGTCGTAGTAAACAGATAGCAGGAGCTTGACGGAGCCCTCCAGCAAGCTTCCCAAATTCGCCCAAGCCAGGATCAGCTCTCCTGGGGCAAGTTCAGCGCTGGACGCCCACATCCTTAACGTTGAAGACAGAGAAACCTGCCAGTCCAAGCGGGACTTTCCAAGTAGACCCGCTGCATGTGCGGGGGCCCAACCATCGCTCTTTGACCAGAAGCTTGCCAGCTTGGTGTTCAGCGTCACTATCCGATCAATCACGTTTTCGATTGTTAACGCATCGATCGGGGTAGCCGAAACGATGTTGCCGAAGTGCACGCTGGATTCGGCGATTTCACTCTTTGGCAATTGTTGCATTTCCTCAAGTTCATGGTGGAGACTGCCCCCGACCGCATTCCTGGCCGGTAGAAGAACGATCAGGTACGAGGCCGGAAACCAACGATCTGCTCAGGGTGGGTCTCCAACTTGCCTGCACCACTTAGTTCCAGACAATACGGTATGGCAGGCATGACTGCCGACAGGCACACATCGATAGCTGCAGGTTTCCCTGGGAGCGAGACGATGAGCGTGGTTCCCCTGAGTGATGCGCCCTGACGGGACAGGATAGCGGTAGGCACGGTTTCGAAACTGATCCGCCTCATGAGTTCACCGAAGCCAGGCAGCTCTCTGTCCGCTACATCGGCGATCCCCTCCGGTGTTTGGTCCCTCGGTGCAGGGCCAGTGCCGCCAGTGATAAGGACAAGTCCCACAGCTTCTCGGTCGCACAGATCAATCAGTACGTCCCGAACGGACTCTCTACCGTCTGGCACGACGCGGGGGACAGCTTCCCATTCGCCCACCAGCACCCGGTCCAGGAACGTCCTGATCGCTGGCCCGCTGAGATCAGTGTATTCACCACGACTGGCTCGATCGGAAACGGTCACTATGCCGATTTTCATTTACGCATCGCCTCGATCTGGAAAAGTTTGAGCTGGCGGCATCCTGTTCGCCACCTTTGGATTTCGCGCCAGAGGCACAACTCAGCAACGACGATTAATATTGGATGATCCGTGATCAAGAGCTAGGATTTTGCAACTTCGCGCTTGACCGGCATTGGCTTATACTGCGCGCGAGGAGAAATCGACCGTGCACAGGCTATTAACCCGTCGTGGCTTCGTCGCCGGAGCGGTGGCCGCTGCCTTTTCAACAAAGGCGCTGGCCCAGACGCGGCCTGACGTGCTTCGGTTTGGCCTCACGCCAGTGTTCCTTTCCGACGATCTGGCGCTGCTGGATGAGCTCAAACGTTATTTGGAACAGTCGTGCGGCCGTCCGGTCCAGCTCGTTACTCGCCGGACATATCAGGAAATCGTTGCACTTCTTGTCTCTGGACAACTCGAGGCAGCCTGGATTTGCGGTTATCCATTCGTGCAGTTCCGATCCAAACTGTCGCTTGTGGCGGTGCCGGTCTGGCGCGGAAAATCGCTCTACCAGTCCTATCTGATTGTCGCCAAAGACCGGTCAGTCGCAACCGTTGCCGAGCTCAAGGGAGACGTCCACGCCTTTTCGGATCCGGACTCCAACTCGGGTTATTTGGTGACAAGCGCATTGCTTGCTGGTCTTGCTTCATCCCCGGCGCGATATTTCTCACACACCTTCTTCACCTATGCTCATCGCAATGTGGTGCGTGCCGTGGCTTCTGGGCTAGCGCAATCTGGGTCGGTGGATGGGTACGTACTCGAGGTCCTGAAGCAGGTCGAGCCCACGCTGGTAGAACAGGTGCGGATTGTGCGCCGGTCTGAATGGCTGGGATTTCCGCCCATTGCATGCGCTGCTGGGTTGGAACAGGACGAGCGGGTGCTAGCCCTCGGGCAGGCGCTCTATCGAATGCATGCCTCAGGGGCAGGGCAGAGATTGCTGTCGGCCTTACAGCTTGACGGATTCGTTGAGCAGCCGCCCAGTCTTTACGACCCCATTTCACTGATGGTGGCTGCAGTGAGCCGAAGCGCATGAAAGTCAGACATTGGCCCATCACACTTAAGATACCGGCGCTCGTCGCCGGCCTGATGATAGTCGTCAGCGCTGTCGTGACTCAGCAGGTCATCTCGCGACTGGTTGACACGCAGCAGCGCAATCTGACCGCACTTTCTGACGCCTATCTTGCAGGTATTTCGACGTCTCTCGTTCCACATGTGCTCCGAGGCGACATCTGGGAAGTGTACGAAGGACTCGAACGTGCGCAAGGGCTCTATCCCATGTTGCGGCCCATCGACACCATTGTTGTCGGAGCTGATGGCTTGGTGATTGCGTCCAGCCACCCCAAAACTTCGCCTTCATTCCAACCGCCACCAGATGACTTTGTGGCAGAGCTCAAAGGGACTGATTTCGCCAGAAACGAAGCACGCAACCTCGCTTTTGCGCAACAGGACCTCATGTACCAAGGGCGCCGGGTGGGCGCGATCATGGCGTCGATCGATGTCTCGCATCTGCGTCAGGAACGTGACGGGGTGCTGATGACCCTGCTGCTAACCAATGCCGCACTCACGCTATTGTTGGCGTGCTCGGGGTATATGATCGTCAGGCGCATGGTTCATCCGATGCGCATCCTGGGCGACCGTCTCCGAGCTGCCAATGAGGGGCCACCGCAACCTATCCATGCATCCGAGATGCCAAGGAAAGGTGGCGAGGCGTACGAGTTATTTGAGTCCTACAATGGTCTCGTTCGAGCAGAAAGGCAGCGACAAAGCCTCCTTCTACATGTAGCCGCGGAAGAGCGTTTGGCCAGCTTGGGGCGCCTTGCCTCCGGCATGGCACATGAGATTAACAATCCTCTGGGAGGGCTCTTTAATGCTCTCGACACTTTGCGAAACTTCGGCGATCGCGAAGGTGTGCGTGCCCGTTCAGTGGCCCTGATCGAGCAAGGATTAAAAGGAATAAAGGACGTAGTAGCGGCAGCCCTTCACAATTACCGACCCGAACGCGATGCTCGCCCTTTCGGCGCCCAGGATTTGGATGACCTCAAAATGCTTGTGCAGCCGGAAGCTCGGCGCAAAGGGCTTAGCCTCAGATGGTCGAGCGAGCTTGAAGGGTCATACCAAGTGCAAAAAACTCCAGTTCGGCAGGCAGTGCTGAACCTCTTGCTAAACGCCTGTGCGGCGACCCCTGCGGGTGGGCAAGTGGAGTTGGTCGCAAAGCGGGTAGATGATCAGGTGGTGATTTGCATTTCAGACAAGGGACCGGGGCTACCGCCAGCTGCAATGCGCCTGCTGACCTCAGAAGATGCCGCACCGGTCGGCAGTTCGGGCTTGGGACTTTGGATGACACGTCGATCAGTGTCGGAGGCGAAAGGTAATATAAGCGTCACGTTGCGAGCCGAGGGTGGCACTACGATCCGGTTATCCTTTCCGGAAGTGGCTGAAGAGGAGGAGAGGGAACGTGCAGTCGCTTGATGGCAGAAGCATAGGATTGATCGAGGACGACACCCTGATGGGCGAGTCGCTGAGCGAGAGCCTGGAACTGCGCGGCGCACAGGTGCGATGGTGGCAGTCAGGGCGTGAAGCGCTCGATGACCTATGCAACGGTTTCGGTCCTGATGCTCTCGTCTGCGACATGAGGCTGCCTGACATTTCCGGGGAGCAGGTGATGGAGGGTTTGCGCAAGCATGGCAACAATGTTCCCATTCTCTTTATGACCGCGTTCGGCAATATCGATCAGGCTGTCAGGCTGATCCGGGGCGGCGCCGGGGATTACGTCACCAAGCCGTTCGACATGCCCTTGTTCCTTGATCGTCTCACCAGCCTGCTTACACCACAGACGCGGTCGGAAGATGCCGTGCTCGGTATTTCCCAAGCGATGCGGGATGCAGAGAAATACATCGCTCGTATCGCTCCTCTTCCCGGGACCGTTCTGATTACCGGTGAGACCGGCGTGGGCAAGGAGGTCACTGCGCGCTATCTGCACTCGCTTGCTTGTCCTGCTGCGCCGTTCGTTGCGGTTAACTGTGCGGCCATCCCGCCGGACTTGCTCGAAAGTGAACTCTTCGGCCACGAACGAGGCGCATTCACGGGGGCTAATAGCCGCCATCTCGGCTATGCCGAACGTGCAGGAAACGGAGTACTGTTTCTCGACGAAGTCGGCGAAATGCCGCTGGTACTTCAGGTCAAGCTGCTGCGCCTGATTGAGGAGAGAAGTTTCCATAGGGTAGGTGGAGAGGTGCTGATCCCATTCTCAGCAAGGATCGTGGCGGCCACCAATAAGGATCCGGAGCAGGCAATCGCAGACGGAACCTTCCGGGAAGATCTGTTCTATCGACTGGATACGTTCCCCCTGGAGCTGGCGCCACTACGGGACCGACCGGAGGACATCGGATGGTTACTTGATCGGTTCGTGGCTGCGGGAAGGCAGAGTGCGGGTGGCAGCTCGCTACCCAAGGGCGCGAGTGCCCTTGCACACGACGCAGCCCTGGCACATGAATGGCCAGGCAATGTGCGAGAACTCCGCAATCGGGTGGAGCGGGCCATGGCACTTGCAACCGGAGAATGGTTGCAGCCAGCTGACCTGTTTCCGAACCGCCGCGGCGCTGCAAGGAGTGCGGGGCAGGGTGCGCTCAGCTCCATCAGGGATGCTGCCGAGAAACGTGCCATTGTGTCCGCCTTGAAAGACAGCGGCGGCCGTGCACCGGAGGCTGCCCGTTTGCTTGGTGTTTCGCGAACTACCTTATGGGAAAAGATGCGCCGCTTGCAGGTGGGGGAAGGTAATCCTTAGCGGAGCAGCCTCCGGCCGGGTCTCACTTTCCGGTAAACAGGTGCGGCATCTGCCATCCGTGTCGGGCTGCCGTTCGGGAAACCGAACGAGATTCTCCGTCCTTCGCGGTTCCGAACGGCGCCTTCGAACGGCGGTCGCTCGATGCCCTTGGTTCCCGCTGCAATGTACCGCTTCATGAGTTGGCACGGCATTCGCATGGTGTTCCCCAGTTAGGCTTGGGAGGAGCACATGAAGAGTTGCGATAAACTGGTCGATGCGGGACGCCGCCGTTTTCTGTCGGGCAGCGCGGTGGCAGCAGGCGCTGTCGCCGTTTCGGTATTGCCGGCACAGGCGCAGCAGGCCGGGACAGCTTTGGCTCGTGTAGAATATCCGTCGAACCGTCTTGGGAATGTCTCCGAGCTGGTGGTGGACGAGCCGCTCTACGTCGCCTATCCCGATGACGATGCGCCGGGGGTCATCCTAAAACTCGGTACTCGTGTCGAAGGGGGCGTCGGCCCCGATGGCGACATTGTTGGCTTCACAACCCTGTGCCCGCACAAGGGCTACCCCCTCTTCTATAAGGACACGGATCGGACCCTTGCATGTCCTGGCCACTATTCGATTTTTGACGTCGAGAAGGGTGGCCAACAGACGTGGGGGCATGCCACTCAGAATTTGCCCCAGTACGTGCTCCGCATCGAAGCGGACGGCGAGATCTATGCCGATGGTCTCGACGAGCTTCTGTTCGGCCGCATGTCCAACGTGCTCGCCTGAGGAGGAAAGAATGGCTTACAAACGTCATATAGACCGTCTGCCTATCGTTCCGGTCGAGGCACAAGAACACAACGTCGTCTGCCACTATTGCATCGTCGGCTGCGGCTACAAGGCTTACACGTGGCCCACGAACAAGCAGGGTGGCACGTCTCCCGACCAGAACAAATTCGGTGCCTACTATAGCACCCAACTCGCAGCAGACGATCCGGCCTGGTACTCGCCCTCGATGTACAACATCGTGAAACAGAACGGGCAGGACCACCACATCGTCATCAAACCAGATCACGAATGCGTCGTGAACGAGGGCCTCGGTTCGGCACGCGGATCACGCATCGCTGAAATGAGCTACTCGGACGCACGCTCCACCCAGCAGCAGAGACTTCGCACTCCGACGGTCTGGCGCTACGGCATGATGCAGCCCACAGCTTGGGACGATGCTCTTGATCTCGTTGCTCAGGTTACTGCCCGTGTCATCGAGGAACAAGGCGAGGATGGGCTGATCGTTTCGGCATTCGACCATGGCGGGGCCGGTGGCGGTTACGAGAACACATGGGGGACCGGCAAGCTCTATTTCGGAGCTATGAAGGTCAAGAACATCCGCATTCACAATCGCCCTGCGTACAATTCGGAAGTCCATGCGACCCGTGACATGGGCGTGGGCGAGCTGAACAACTGCTACGAAGATGCGGAATTGGCTGACACCATCATGGCTGTCGGTACCAACGCGTTAGAAACGCAGACGAACTACTTCCTTGCTCACTGGGTGCCGAATCTCCGCGGCTCAAGTCTGGACAAGAAGCAGGAGCAGCTTCCAGACGAAGAACATGCGCCTGGTCGGGTGATCATCGTTGATCCGCGCCGTACCCCAACCCTGTCGGCATGCGAAGCCGAGGCGGGGCCCGACAATGTACTGCACCTGGCCATCAAGTCGGGTACGGACTTGGCGCTGTTCAACGCGATCTTCGGCGTTATTGCTGACCGCGGCTGGGTTGACCAGACATTCATCGACAAGTCCACGCTGGGCTTCGAGGAAGCTGTGGGTGCCAGCCGCCTGAGTGTGGAGGAAGCATCCGAGATCACCGGAATTTCCGTAGCGGATATCGAAAAGGCTGCGTCGTGGATTGCAGAGCCCAAAGGCGATGGTTCTCGTCGGCGGACAATGTTTGCCTATGAAAAAGGCCTGCTGTGGGGCAACGACAACTACCGCACCAACGGTGCCCTAGTTAACCTGGCCCTTGCCACTGGTAACATCGGCGTTCCCGGGGGTGGATGTGTTCGAATGGGCGGTCACCAAGAAGGTTACGTCCGCCCTTCCGACTCACATGTTGGCCGCCCGGCTGCCTATGTCGATCAGATGCTGATCAACCGCGAAGGCGGAGTGCACCACATCTGGGGTTGTGACCACTACAAGACTACCCTTAACGCTCACCAGTTCAAGCGCACCTATAAGGAACGTACCGACCTCGTGAAGGAAGCGATGGACTCAGTGCCGGCAGGCGATCGCGAGGCCATGGTCGAGGCGATCATGGGCGCCATCCGCAAGGGCGGCCTGTTTGCGGTGGACGTTGATATCGTGCCGACCGCTATCGGTCAGGCATGCCACGTTATGCTACCGGCTGCCACATCGGGCGAGATGAACCTTACGTCCATGAACGGCGAGCGCCGCATGCGCCTCACCGAGCGGTACATGGACCCTCCGGGTCAATCGATGCCTGACTGCCTCATTGCCGCTCGCCTGGCCAACAACCTGGAGCGTGTGTTCCGCGATCGTGGCAATGCGGAGTATGCCGACCAGTTCCAGGGTTTCGATTGGGAGACCGAGGAAGACGCGTTCATGGACGGCTACAACCAAAATGCGGGCGGAGGTGAGTTCGTCACTTATGAACGGCTCAAGGCCATGGGTACCAATGGGTTCCAGGAACCCGCCACCGGCTTTGAAGACGGCAAGATCATCGGTACGCAACGGCTGTACTCTGATGGCAAGTTCTCGACTGATGATGGCAAGGCTCGCTTCATGCGCACCGAATGGCGTGGGTTGCAGGCCGCCGGCAAGGAAGAGCAGCGTGCAAAGTACAAGTACCTGATCAACAACGGCCGTGCGAACCTTGTCTGGCAGTCAGCATACCTCGACAAGGAAAACGAGCTGGTTATGGATCGCTGGCCCTATCCATTCATCGAGATGCATCCCGATGACATGGAAGAGCTCGGGGTCAAGCAAGGGGACCTTGTTGAAATCTTCAACAATGCCGGCGCCACTCAGGCAATGGCGTATCCGACCCCCACGGCACGCCGGGGAGAGACCTTTATGCTGTTCGGCTATCCCACGGGCGTGGTCGGCAACGTCATCGATGCGGGCGTGAACGAGCTTATCATCCCGAACTACAAGCAGACCTGGGGCGACATCCGCAAGATCGCCGATGCTCCCGCCGATGTTCAGCACCTGTCTTTCAAGTCCAAGCATTACACAGCTTGATCGCAAGATCGGGCCGCCGGGCATACCGGCGGCCCTCTGCAATTCAGGGAGGAATTCCAATGCGTAGAACCACACTCGGCATCGTGACGGCACTGACGCTCATGACGACCGTGGCAGCCCATTCCGCATGCATCGACGATGTCACGTCCCTTTCGAGCGAACTGGAGACACTGCAGTCGGAGTCGACTGAAGCTTTGCCATCAGCGGAGGCCGCAACCACCGTGACCACGGAGAGCACTGCTGCTTCTGCCCCCGCAGGTGAGGCTCTGACCGGCGACCCGTTGAATCCCAAGCCGGGCTCCCCCAGTACGGCCGAGCAAGCCACTTCCACTCCGACGTCCGAAGAGGGTGAAGGGGTGATGCCTGGCGCGGACGCATCAGTTGACCTGGTTGGGGAGGAACTGTCGGAAGTAGCTGCTCTCATCGAACAGGCTCGTGAAGCCTCAACCAGCGGTGACGAGAATGCCTGTGCCGAGGCGATCGTGTCGGCTCAGGATATCATGTCCCGGCTGTCTGCAGCCAACTAGCTGGTGGCACAGGGATTGGCGGACCGCACGTCTTTGGGTCCATACGAGAGCAGGATAGAAAAAGCCGTGCCAACCTTGGTTGGCGTGGACGACATCGCCTTGCATATCCGCGAGTGGGCAAAGCCGATATCGGTCACCGAAGAGATCGCGTCGGCCTCAGCCATGGGGCGTGTCCTGGCAGCGGATGTCCATTCATCGCAGTTCCTGCCGCCGTTCGATGCATCTGCAGTCGACGGCTATGCCATTGGTGCGGATGCTTTGGGTAAGGACGGTGTCGAACTCGCATTGCGCGGCATGGCGCACCCTGGCCTTGCGCCCGATCCAGTGGGACCTGGCAGTGCGGTAAGGATTCTAACGGGCGCTGCGATCCCTCAAGGCTGTCGTGCAGTCGTCATGCAAGAGCAAGTTGTTCGATCCCGGAATTCGGTCGTAATCTTAGCTGCGGCTTCTGATGGCGAGAACATCAGACGTACTGGCGAGGATATTGCCATAGAGGACATGGTCCTGTCTGCCGGGACTGCACTGCAACCTCACCATGTAGGAGTGCTTGCTGCAGTCGGGCAACAAACGATACCGGTGGTGCGGCGAATCCGGGTCGCAACAGTGGCGTTTGGAAACGAACTCGTTCGACATGGTGAAACACCAGGACTCCACCAGATCAACGACTCCAACTCCCCCATGGCTCGCTCTATGCTTTGCCATCCAGCCCTGGAGTTTGTCGGAGCTCACCAGATCGGGGACGACCTGCAGGAAGCAGCCTGGGCCTTCTCCAAACTCGCAGGTCAGGTGGATGTGATCATGACTAGTGGTGGCATGTCAGTGGGGGACGGTGACTACACCAAGCGTGCGCTGACCCGGGCAGGTGGTCAATGGCGGCTGCTGTCCCTCAACATGAAGCCTGGCAAGCCGGTCGGAATGGGGCAAATAGGTCCGTGCAGCGTGCTTGGGCTGCCGGGCAACCCTTTCGCGGCCCTGGTATGCATGCACCTCGTTGGCCGCCCCTTGTTGCGTCGGCTTGCCGGATCAGCTTCGCCCAGACTATGGCGCCCCGCAAGGGCCGCTTTCGATCTGACACGCAGTCCAGGGCGTACGGAGTTTTTTCCCGCACGGGTCAGTGGGTACGACGACTATGGTGCACCATTGATCGAACGGCTGGGGAAGGGCGGGTCAGCTCGCTTGCGACCCTTGGTGCATGCGGATGGCATCGGCCGAATGGAGGCGCATGTTGATCGGGTGGTACCTGGCGACGTCCTCAAGTTCGAGAGCTTTGCCGAGCTCAGTCAATTATAGTTGGCAGAAAACACGGCATACGGGCGCTGGGGGAGACAGAAAATGTTTATGCAAACGCCGGCAGTGACTGAAGCTAGTGCTGCCCGTCCCCTTATCGACGGGTTCGGCAGGCACGTCACTTACCTTCGGATCTCGGTAACCGACCGGTGCGATTTCCGGTGCACCTATTGCATGGCCGAGGAAATGACGTTCTTGCCCAAGAGCGAGGTGCTGTCGTTCGAGGAGGTCGATGCCATAGCTTCGGCTTTTGTCGCCAGAGGCGTGACCAAGTTACGTCTGACCGGCGGGGAGCCATTGGTTCGGCGCGACATCATGCAACTCGTTGAGCGCCTTGGGCGCCATCTCGGCTCTGGTGCGCTCTCCGAACTCACCTTGACCACCAACGGCAGCCAACTCGCGCGGTTTGCCGGACAGCTCGCCGCCCACGGCGTGCGCCGGGTCAACGTATCGCTCGACAGCCTCGATGAGAAACGTTTTGCCGCTATCACCCGTCGTGGCCGACTAGGACAGGTCATCGAGGGCATCGATGCCGCCGCTGCAGCAGGGCTCGCGGTCAAGATCAACATGGTCCCGATGAAGGGAATCAACGACGACGAAATCGAAACCATGATGGCGTGGGCCCATGCTCGGGCTTTTGGACTGACGTTGATTGAAGCCATGCCGATGGGCGATGTGGATATTGATCGTTTCGACAGCCACTTGCCTCTCAGTGTGGTTCGAGACAATTTGAAGCAACGATACACTCTTGAGCCATTGCCCATGCGCACCGGCGGGCCGGCACGCTACGCCCGTGTCAAGGAGACCGGTGGTACTCTTGGTTTCATCACGCCGCTCACCCACAATTTTTGCGAGAGCTGCAACCGTGTCAGGCTGACGGCCACGGGCCAGCTTTATCTGTGCCTCGGCCAGGAAGACCGGGTCGACCTGCGCACTGCATGGCGAGAGGGGGGAGCGGAGGAACTCGACCGTGCCTTGGACCGGGCCATGATTGCCAAACCCAAAGGCCACGACTTCCTGGTGGACCGCTCCCATCGTGCGCCAGCAGTCGGACGCCACATGTCGGTAACGGGAGGCTAGGGTGCGCATTCTCTATTTCGCTTGGCTTCGCGAGCGGTTGAACAAGGGTGAAGAAGAGGTCAATCTTCCGGAGCAGGTCCGCACGGTGTCGGATCTTCTTTCCTGGCTTGCATCGACCGACGAGGCAGCCGATCTCGCATTCGGGGACAGACGGATCATCCGGGCCGCCGTGGACGAACGGCTCGTAGGGCACGACGCCTCCATCTCGGGCGCAAGAACCGTCGCCTTGTTCCCTCCTATGACGGGTGGCTGATGCCCGTGCGTCTTCAAAGTGCTCCATTCGACCCAGGAGCAGAGTTCAACTGTTTCCTGGCCCAAGCCAAAGGTGCCGGAGCTGCCGTGACGTTCACGGGGCTGGTGCGTTCGCTTGCCGGCAGCGAAATCGAAAGCATGACACTGGAACACTATCCAGAGCTGGCCGAGAGGCAGATCGGTCAAATCCTGGACGAAGCTACCACCCGCTTCGCACTTCTTGACGCGGTCGTTATCCATAGGTTTGGCGAACTTTTCCCCGACGAGCCGATCATGCAGGTAATGACACTGGCACTGCACCGGCGGGAAGCATTCGACGGCGCTGAATTCCTTATGGACTACCTGAAGACGGATGCTCCCTTTTGGAAACTGGAGAAAACCGCAGGCGAAAGCTCATGGGTAGCCGCCAAGGAATCTGACGATCAGGCCAAGAGGCGCTGGAAGCTGGACTAAGCGCTTTGCTGTACGGAAAGAACCGTCTACGTGCCGTAGGACCAGGGAGGCCGATCCGCATGTCCACCAAAGCGTCTGATAGCCGTGCGTTCTTACGGCCCCGTTGCATCTACACCGGCAAGGATTTCAATTTCGCCGATCCGTTGCTCAGGCCAAGCCTCGAGCACATCATACCTCTGTCCTTGGGCGGTTCTGACGACTTCACGACCAAGGACGTATCCGCAGAAGCGAATGCCCGCGCTGGGAACGAGATCGATGGTGAGGTCGCTTCGTCTTTCCTTTTTATGATGCTGCGGCATCGCTATCAGCTTCGAGGCAATAGGCCAGTGCTGCCGTCCATAAGGCTGACCGGCGATTTCACTGACGTGCAATCGGAGGCTCTGCTCGACATCAATCCCGATGGATCCTTGGGTTTTCAGTTCAAGAACGAACAGGAGGTCCGAGGCAATATCATTTCCGTTGCCTCTACCGAGGATCGGGTACGGTTTCTTCTGAAAGCTCGACTGAACCAAGCCAGGAAGAAAAATCTGCAACTGCTTACCCGTGACGGGACCATCGCGGATGAGGAGGACATCGAGATCGCCTTAGCCTTGGCTGATCGGGCGGACGCGAAGGAGTTCCACGGGCGGGTCATCTTCAACATGCGTGAATACGACTTCGCTGTCGCAAGGCTGGTCTTGAAGATAGCAATTGGGCTTGGTCATAGGGTGCTTGGACCTGAATGGACGTTCGTTGCCGGCGGCCACTCGTTGCGTACCGCATTGTTTGCCAGACCTGGACATACCAAACCGCCGCGAGTAGCCGGCTCGTTGCACTTCGAGATGCCGAGAATATCCGCAAAATCGTGGGCGTTTCTCCAGATCAGCACGTTATGGCCGTTTTCCCGCAGGGAAGGACCACTACGGCGACCATATCCCTATTTGGTGGCGATGCTGGGATTGCGGTGATCGACTTGAACTATGACAGCCGCAAACTGTTCAATGCCGCGATCAATCATGGGCACGATGTACCGTGCGTATTCACCATACCGCTGCTTCCGTTAGGGCAGAAGCGACGAATGACGAGCAAGACGGTGCTTGAAACCGCAGATGCTGCGGCTTGGAATGGGCTTTTGCCACGGAACCGGGCTGCTGCACAACGGCAGGCGCCCAAGCGTGGAGCGAGAACTGAATAGGAAATCCTTAATGAAAGACGGTCTGACACATCTGGACGATAACGGCCATGCCCGTATGGTGGACGTCGGAGACAAGCCAGTCACACGAAGGAAAGCGGTGGCGACAGCGGCGATAGAGGGCCAACCCCAGACTATCTCAGCGATCACGGGCGGGCAGCTTAAGAAGGGCGATGCTTTGGCAGTGGCCAGGGTGGCAGGCATCATGGCTGCCAAAAAGACGGCTGAGCTCATCCCCTTGTGCCACCCGATTCCATTGACCCGGGTGGAGATCGAAATTGTTCCCGAGAAGGATGGCCGCACGCTGACGATCACGGCAACTGCAGAAACGACAGACCGAACGGGCATTGAAATGGAGGCAATGACGGCGGTCACAGTGGCGGCGCTGATCATCTACGATATGGCTAAGGCGATCGACAGGGAGATGAGCATCGTGAGAGTTCAGCTAGAGGAAAAAAGCGGGGGCAAGTCGGGCGAGTTCCGGCGGAGCTCGACGCAGCGTCAGCCATAGCGAAGCTCGTTAAATCGGGCGTCTTTCCCATTGTAGACGAGGAGCCGTCCAACCAGGCTTTCGCCCACGCCGGTGATCAACTTGATCGCCTCCATCGCCATCAGCGTGCCGATTACGCCGGTCAACGCACCAATGACTCCAGTTGCCTCGCACGAGGGCAAGTCATCTTGGCTCGGGTGAACGGGATACAGGTCCCGGAACTTCGGGTGATCCGGCCCGGGTAAGAAGACCGTGACCTGACCGTCGAACATCGACACAGCCCCGAAGACCAGCGGTTTGCTCAATTGCTCTGATGCATCGGCGCTTATGACCCTGGTTGCAAAGTTGTCGGAGCCATCAATCAGGATGTCGTAGTCGCGGACGATATCCTGGGCATTCGAGTGGGCGAAGCGGTCTTCGTAGGTTTTGACAGCCACGTGCGGGTTAAGGGCCGCGAGAAAGTCCTTGGCGCTTTCAGTCTTGGGCCGGCCGACTTGATCTACCGAATGGATGACCTGCCGTTGCAAGTTTGAAATCGCCACTGCGTCATCGTCGATAATGCCGATCGTGCCGACGCCGGCAGCGCCCAAATAGGCAACAACTGGGCTGCCGAGCCCCCCGGCCCCGATTACCAACACTTTGGCAGCCTTTATACGCTGCTGGCCTGAACCACCCACCCCCTTAAGCACCAGATGGCGTGCGTAACGCCTGGTCTCGTCAGGCGACAGTACTTGGGTCATCAAACGACACTCCAGGGTTCAGCATACGTGGGCTTGGAGGCACTTCGGCTCCCGATGCTTGGTTCCGGCTTCCCGTCCAGGCCGCCGACGGTTTGCATGTTATCAGAGCAACCGCTGGATGCGAGGTTAAGGTGCGTTCGGACTTTCGAACGTTAGTCTCCGCCGTGCGGATAACCGAACTCCCCTTTGTACTTAGATGCAGCAAAAGCGTTCATCCATATAGGCGGGAGGAATGGCACGCTCTTTGCAACCAACATCCTGAGCCGAAAGGCGCAGCTGCTTGTACGTAGTTCGAGCGAGGTTTGGCCAGATCACTCTGGGCTTGGCTGAGCTTGGTACCACACGAAAGCTTCGCTGAACGCATGACTAAGGGATGGAATATGAAGTCGCAAATTTTCTTCGCTACGGCTGCCGTGCTGGCACTCTCGACCTCGTCTCAAGCTCAGGACCTAGAGGCCGGGAAGAAAGTCTTCAACAAGTGCATGGCCTGTCATGCCGTGGGTGAAAACGCGAAGAACAAGCTCGGTCCAGTTCTCAACGGGGTGGTAGATCGGTCTGCCGGAACAATCGAAGGCTTCAGATACTCGTCAGCCATGCAGGAGTCGGGACTTGCGTGGGATACCGAAACCCTGTCCGAGTTCCTCAAGGCACCTAAGGTCGTTGTTCCGGGCACGAAGATGAATTTCCCCGGGCTCAAATCCGATGAGGAAGTCGCAAACGTGATCGCTTACCTTGCCCAGTTCGAGGAAGATGGCTCGCTCGCCCAATAGTCCGATTCCAAAAGTTGGAACGACGTCCAATGCTCATCCACGGTGAGCGTCATCGCCGGATCGTCGCTTATTTTGGCTATGGCGCAAGGACATTAGAAAGGCATTGGTGAACGTGGGGGCTGTTCTTACGCCGCTCCTCCTGACAATGCTGCTTGCCGGCATAACGACCCTCTTGCTCTTGCCAGTTGGTACCGCATTGGCATGGTGGATCGCCAAATCGCAAGGGCGCTGGAGAGACATCGTGACGGCAGTCGTTTCCCTGCCGCTAGTGTTGCCGCCGACTGTTCTCGGCTTCTACTTGTTGGTCGCCCTGGGACCATTCGGGCCAGGGGGACAGCTGGCATCCTTGTGGGGTGCGCGAACTCTGGCCTTTAGCTTTGAAGGATTGGTGATCGGATCGATGGTCTATTCACTGCCCTTTATGGTCTTGCCCCTTCGTATGGCGTTTAAAGCCATTGGCAGAGAGCCGTTGGAGGCTGGCGCTACCCTTGGGGCGTCGAACAATCGCATCTTCTGGAGAATAGCAGTGCCCTTGGCTCTGCCCGGGTTTATGTCAGGTGCGATCATGACATTCGCCCACACGCTAGGGGAGTTCGGGGTCGTGCTAATGATAGGAGGCAACATTCCCGGAGAGACAAAGGTCCTGTCAATCGCGATCTACGACTTCATCGAACGCGGGCAATGGGTCGAGGCCCATATCGTATCTGCTGGAATGGTGCTGTTTGCGTATGTTGTTGTTACGACGGCGATGCAGATTCAACGGATAGGTGCTCGTCAGTAGGTTTCGGCTAATAGGCAGCGCCTTCAGTAAGTGTCTTTGGTTAGCAGAACAATGCTGGTGAAGCTTCAGTCTACAAATAGTCGTCAACAAAACACTCGGCCCCCAACGACGCCGCGTTACACCGTTTCCGGCCCGTCAGGGCTTACTCTTACAGGTAAACGGCGAGTTTTATGGAACAACTAAACTTCGCTCGAGCTGCCTGCACAGACCGCACCTAACTAAACGGTGAAAGGCGGTATGGTGGTGCGACGACACATTGCCGTTGTTAGTCCCAATCGGCTGCCCACCATCACGGCATCCGGAAGTGAAAATGTTCGCAGGAGGAAGCTCGAATCTTACCGGTGGGGCCGGTAGGACCTCCTAAAGCGCGGCCATGGTCGACAGCGAACCGACGGGACAAGGACCATTCGGATCAAGCGGTACCCCGCCTGGTTGGGTTCGGTTGAAGACGTAGCGCCGCTCGCACACATCCCACGCCGGTGGCTGCAGGGTGTCGTCGAAGGCGTCCGTGCCTTGCTTCAAATTGGCCCAGAAGGGGGCATGCGGACTGGAGGCGTGTGCTGCCATGTTGGTGTCGTTCATGCGGAAGGGCAGCAGCTGGAGCTGCACGGATCGGTTTCCGCCTCGAAACGACTCCCGGACCAAGGCATAGAGTTCCTTGATACCTTCATCGGTCATGGCGAAGCAGCCGACCGACTGGCAATCGCCATGCACCATCAAATTGGTGCCTGTGCGTCCCCATGCCTGGTCGAACTTGTTGGGGAAGCCGACATTGAACGAGAGCCAATAGGCAGACTTCGGATTCATCAGGGCCGGGGTGACATCATAGAAACCTTCTGGTGACTGGTAGTCGCCTTCCTGGATTTTCGGGCCGAGCGCCCCGGACCACTTGCAGATGGGGTAGGTCTTGAGCAAGGCATAGCGACCCGAGTTGGTGCGCTTCCAGACCTCGAGTTCGGATGATTGCTTGAAGACCCGGATCATCATCGGCTCTGTTGGCGAGGATCCAATTTCGGCCAGGCGGTCGGCCACTGCCTTGTTCAACGGAACATTGTGGCGGTTGTCGCCGACGAACTGGCTGCAGCCCGCAACCAGGAGCACGGTAGCGAACAGGGTGACGGCATGCAGGAGTCGGTTGAGCATCGGGGAGTCCATCTTGAGCTTGGCCGATCTTATTGCGTCGATGGTTACCGGCTGGTGTTCACCCCGGTGGCGCCGGTGGTCTGAGGTGAATACGGCATCGGTACCAACAAATATGGCTACTTGGCCTATGTCACACACTCGAAAGTCGAGACTGGAAGAAGTACACATCCGCCACAGTAATCAACGCTGAAGATAGGTCGCCGTGTAGGCTCCGGTCACAGCGTCGAAGAACCCGTACCCGATGCCCTTGATCGTCTCGGATCGGAATGCAATGGCTTCGCCTTCCCGCCGGATCTCCTGTAACGTTTCACCAGAAAATTGTAGCGGCAGCATGCCCTCGAGCATTCGTCCGGTACGCGGGTCTGTCCGAACCGCGAACGAAAGGGTGCTTTCCTCCCACCTTACGTCGCCAAAGTTCGATCCGTTGCGACCGTCGGTCCAGTCCAACATCTGCTGAGCCGATACCAGGGGAACGCCCCTGTCGGTGGCCAGGTCCATCAACTGGACGTCGAAGGGATTATGGAAGTCATAGTGCGTGCCGAACGCTCCACAATATGCTTCAGGTCCCAGCGCCCGGTCGATCAGCGCTTCGACCGCCTCGAAGGAGCTGGAGAAGACTTCGTCCACCAGATGTGTTTCCTGCTGATATACGTCGATCAGCCTCCCTTGTTCGTCGGAAAACCGCATCGGCAGGCCCGAGCCGGTCATGAATCCTGCCCGCCCATCGATCCAGTCCTTCGGCCAGTAGTAGTAGTTCATGTCATATCTAATGCCCCAGCCTCGCTCGATGTGAGGCTGGCTGGCGTAGTCACTCCAGACAATGCAGTGAAACCGGCTTCCCTGTTGCGGCGGCACACTCGGGAATACGAGCCGGAAATCGAGAAGATCCTCGAAGAAGGCCCGTGTGAGCGTGTACCCCGACCAGTCGTGGCAATGGGTACTGGCATGCCCCCCGATGTCGAATCCCTGGTCGACATATCCTGCCGCTTGCCTGTCGCTCATGCCCGACGATCTTTCCATCCAGGATGTAGCGCGAGCGCATTCCCAATTGGCAACGTCGCAGTTCTCGGGGCCAAGCACGAGCATCCGGTCGAAGCTCTGGTTGGTGCGATCCCTGGTGCCATGGTCATCGGCAGCCATGACCAGCAGGGCCTTGGCGCCTTTCGGAAAGTACCAGAATCTGGGAAGCGGCGCAGTATCGCGCATCATGTGCGTGATCAGGTTCGACAGCATGCGCATCTGTTCGTCGGCCTGCGGAATCGCGACCTTGTTCAAGTCGACGAAGTCCGGCTCCGCATTGTCACCGGTGCCGCCGAAGAACAGATCGTTGGGGCGGATGGGATCGAGACCGTCCCGCTCCTGACCGGCCCACTCGAGATTCCCCTGCCCTAACAATACGACCGACCGGGCAAGGTCGAAAGTGAATGCGGCAATCTCTCCACCGGCTGTGCCGATCGGGCGTATCGTTAGGGCAGGGGCAATAGCGGAACTGGTAGCGTCAGAAAAAAGCGTTGCGATGGTGCGGATGTCAGGTGTGGTCGATACGATATCTGCCGTACCATGGAATTGTATGGTTTCGCCGACCAATCCCTGTCCGGGCGGAGCGGAGGTGTCGATGCGAAGGTAAGCGTCATCCAGTGTGGATGACGCTGGCATCAAACCAGAAAGGGCGGCCAGTTCACCGGAAGGTCGCACCGCAATGAGATTGCCGCCTCTCTCGAGCCAATCCTCGATTATCGGCATCAGGGCGTTGTCCAGGACAGGCTCCGCCAAAATGGCGACCTGATGCGAAAACAATATATCACGGGTCAGGTTGGCAGCCTCGGTGGTCGTGAAACTGGTCAAACCTTCTGCACGGAGGATCTCGGCGTAGAAGTCGTCGAACACGACCGAGTCCGACCCTATCACCAGGATGGGCCCGCCCAGGCCTGGCTCCGGAATCTGGTTGTCCGAGACGGTGAACTCCCACTCAACGGCTTCGCCTTGCCCGATCCGGGCTTCGGCGTTGTAGGTGCCCGGAACCAATTCGGAGTTCGGGATCATCATCGCAGCTGTCTGGCTGGTGTGAACTTCGAAAGCGCCTGTGATGCGCTGGTCGTCCGCGTTGCGGAGGCGGAGGCTCACAGCATCCAGCGCACCTGGGAAGGGACGGTCAAAGCCAATTACCAGTCTGGTGTCTCCGAACACATCGGTTTTACCTGCGGGAGGAAACACCGAGGTGATCGTCGGTACGTCGGCATCCGGGTATTGGAGCCACCGAACGGCTGCGAGTGTTGCTGCGAATACAACGATCAGAACGATCGCTGCCTTCAGTAGTCCCCCCCGCGTTCTCAGCAGATCCCGGATGCCCAGTTTCGCTTCGTGCAACCATCCGCCAATCGCCGTCCTCCGCGACCGTGAATGCCTGGTCTTCCGGCCCCCCTCTTCTAGCTTCTTGTCCAGTCTGTTGTCTCCCCAAGCATTCCATGTCCGAAGTACCGCAATGCATTTCCCCGGATTATTTTTCGCCTGTTGTCATGTGATAAGGACATCCCGAAACAAAGTTCCCCCAAAAGGGAAGCAAGAACATCGGCAGTCTCCTTGAGCTCCTTTCGACCATAAGGAGGGAGGAATACTCGCCAGTGAGGCTCAGTCATCATCCTCGGCAATGATCTGTCCCTTGTGATCGACACGTCCTGCCAGCTCTATTTCGATGGTTGCATGCTCCACATCGAACAGGTCGTGCAGCGTTTTCTTCAAGGTCTCCTTCATGTCCGTCGCCGATGCCAAATCGTTCCTGTCGGTGGCAAGATGCACCTCAACGGCGGTGCGCCCTTCGCTGATTTCCCAAACATGAAGATGGTGTACATCGACTACCCCCTCGGCCGATCGAAGGTGGGCCAACAAACCATCGTGGTCGAACCCTTTCGGGGCGCTGTCCATAAGCACGGAAATGGATTCGCGAATTTCGCTTCCGCCATGGATCAGAACGTAGATGGC
>NZ_PYVW01000025.1 GCF_003056355.1 Devosia naphthalenivorans | reverse complement strand
AATCCCTGACCGTTATGGCCAGCGCCGGCTGGCGCGCCAACTTGTGGCGGGCATCCCAGCGCCGGCGCCGCGCCGCCAGACCATCCGCCCGCTCGCCATCATAGCTCCCGCGCCAATGCCTGGTGGGCCTGCCATTGCGCCCCAACTCACGGCTGATGGTTGAGGCCGAACGCCCCAGCATCTGGCCGATCGCCTGCATCGAGAGCCCCTTGCGCCGCCCAATGTCGATCTCAACCCCCTCCCGCAGGCTCAACTGCTCATACAAAGTTCCCATCGCACCAACACCATAGCAGGTGTTGCACTTGTGGCGTGAGTCGAGGGAATCCCACCTTTGTGCCGAAGGGAAGTGAGATTCCCGCTTTCGCCGGAATGACGCCGTAAAATTGATCGATCCGACCATCCACCAGCCCTACAATCCCACCGCTTGCCGTACATCCTTGGGCGTCCAGCCCTTCGCCCGGAGGCTGGCAAGATTTTCCGAACCGCGGGACTTTGCGAGTTTCCGGCCCGCATCATCCAGGATCAGCTTGTGGAAATGGTAGATCGGCGATGGCAGGCCCAGCAACATCTGGAGGAGCACATGCAGGTCGGTTGCTGGTTCCATGTCGCGGCCGCGCGTCACATGGGTTATTCCCTGCGCCGCATCGTCCACCACGCAGGACAGATGATAGCTGGTGGGCGTGCCCTTGCGCTGCAGCACCACGTCACCCCAGCGCTCCGGCCTCGCATGACGGATCTGCGGCCGGTCGGTGACCAGCGGCCCGACCACGGTGAAGGTCAGCATGCCCACGCGGGACAGCGCCGCAGTGGTATCGAGCCTGAACTGCACCGGATCGCCGCGCTTGAGCCGTTCGATCTGTTCACCGCGGTTCAGATGCTTGCAGGTGCCGGGATAGAGCGGAGCTCCGTCAGGGTCGGTCTGTGTCGATGCGGCAGCGATTGCCGAGCGTGAACAGAAACACGGGTAAAGCAGGTGCTGGTCGCGCAAGTCGTTGCCGGCTGCGGCATAAATGTCGAACCGCGTGGATTGCTGCATGACGGGCTCTGGCCAATGGAGCCCCAGCCAGTGCAGATCCTCGATGATCGCGGTGACAAATTCGGGTTTACTGCGTTCCGGATCGGTGTCTTCGATCCGAAGCAGCGCCGTGCCCCCTAATGCGGCGGCGGCGTTCCAGGTGTAAAGGGCCGAAAAGGCGTGGCCTATATGCAGGAGCCCATTGGGGCTGGGGGCAAAACGAAGGATGGGTTTGGATGATGTTTGCGGCACGGGTTCGTTTTACATGAGTGTCGATGCTTCGTCACCGCGTCTGGATAGCGCCGAAACCGTCGGCTGCCATTTGGACCAATTGGTTCAGATCGATCCGCGTCTGCAGGGCGTTCGCAATGTGGCGGGCGTAGTTCAACCGCGCATCACCGAGCCGGGCTTCCCCGGCATTGCCAAGGTCATCTGCGGCCAGCAATTGTCGGTCGCCAGTGCTGCGGCGATCTGGAAGCGCTTCGAAGCTCTGCCCGGGGCGCTGGACCCGCAGAGCTATCTAACGCTGAGCGAGGAAGCGGTGCGGGCCACGGGATTCTCGGCCGGCAAGTTCCGGACCGTTCGCGTGATAGCCGAGGCAATGGTTGCCGGTGATCTCGATTTCGATCACCTCGAAACGCTACCGGCAGACGATGCCGTGGCTTATCTCGTTGCGCATAAGGGGATCGGGCCCTGGACGGCGGAGGTCTACCTGATGTTCTGCGCCGGCCACCCGGATGTTTTCCCGGCCGGCGATCTGGCGCTGCTCAAGGCGGTGCATCATGGGCTTGGGCTTGACGCGCGCCCGACCATCAAGGAAATGATCGGCATTGCCGCTGGCTGGACCCCGCATCGTTCCGCCGCCGCCCTGTTGTTCTGGCGGTATTTCGCGGTCATGCGGGACCGAGAAGGGATATTGTTGTGACCAAGCTTTCCGGACCCATGCTGCAGCCAGCTTCCGGCAATGCCGCGAGGCAGGCCGTCGTGCTGCTGCATGGCTATGGCAGCGATGGGAATGATCTGATCGGGCTGGCGCCGCACTGGCAGCCTGTCCTGCCTGACGCGATGTTCGTTTCGCCCAACGGGCCCGAGATGTGCGGCCAGCTCGCGTATGGTTTCCAGTGGTTCGATATCAGCTTCGATGGCGATCGCCTTGCCAAGCGGCAGACCGGGGTTTTGCGCGCAAGACCCGTGCTGGTGGAGTTTCTGGATGATCTCTGGAGCCAGACAGGCATTCTGCCCGAGCAAACCATTCTTGCCGGCTTCAGCCAGGGCGCCATGATGGCATTGCACGTGGGATTGTCCCTGCCGAAGCGATTGATGGGCATCGTTGCGTTTTCGGGGGCGTTTCTGCCGCCGGAGGGATTTGGCTCGGCCGCATTTGCCAAGCCGCCGGTGTGCCTCGTGCATGGCGACATGGACGAAGTGGTCGATCCCGAGCACAGCGCCGATGCCGATACGGCGCTGCGCCTGGCCGGCTATGACGTGAGCTATCACGTCAGCCGCGGGGTGGCGCATGGCATCGCGCCGGACGGTCTGGCGTTCGCCAGCGATTTCATCGCACGCGTTGCTCAGAAATAGTGTGAATCCTGCTTCACAGCCGTGACACAAACGGCATATTATATCGGAGCTATGGACTTACACGATTCCCGTTCCGGGAGCCTGACGTGACCATCCATGTGTCGCCTGAGGCCTGTCCCGCGCTTGTGCTGAATGCCGATTTCAGGCCGCTCAGCTATTACCCGTTATCGCTCTGGTCCTGGCAGGACGCGATCAAGGCCGTGTGCCTGGACCGGGTCAATATTGTCAGCAATTACGATACGATCATCCGCTCGCCCAGCTTCCACATGCAACTGCCGAGCGTTGTCTCGCTCAAGGACTACGTCAAGCCCGCCCGCCATCCGGCGTTCACGCGCTTCAACGTCTTCCTGCGCGACCGCTTCCAGTGCCAATATTGCGGCTCCAAGGACGAGTTGACGTTCGATCATGTGATCCCCCGCTCTAAAGGCGGGCTGACTACCTGGGAAAATGTGGTGGCCGCCTGCGCGCCCTGCAATCTGCGCAAGGCCAACCGGATGCCGAGCGAGATCAAGATGTTCCCGCACCAGGCGCCTTATCATCCCACGGTGCATGATTTGCACAATAATGGCCGGGCCTTCCCGCCCAACCATTTGCACCGGAGCTGGTTGGACTATCTGTACTGGGATATCGAGCTGGAGCCGTAGGGCTGTGGATATTCACCCGGCACAAGAAGAGACCTCATGGTGAGCTTGTCGAACCATGGGGTCGAGCGAGTGGAGCCATGGTGCCACGACCTCGTGGTTCGACAAGCTCACCATGAGGTCTACTGGAGTGCCGGGCCCGTCTGACGTACGGTGCCGCAACCATACGGCTAGTTCAGCGTACCCGATTGTGGCGCATCTGCGCCGCTATCGACACCAGCAGCAGTCCGACAATGGCCAGCGAGATCAAGGCATTGTAGCCCGCGAGCGAAATGCCCAGAAAGCGGAATTGCACGACATCGCAGCCGATGACCGGGGTCATGCTGTTGAGCGAATTGAAGTCCATCGCTTCGCCGATCCCGGTGCAGGCGGTCGGGCCGGGCCAGAAGCCCCATTCGACCCCGGCATGGAAGGCGCCCATATAGGTGCCCCAGGCGAAGATCGTGGCGACGATTGCCATGGCGACGTACCACACCGTCAGCGGCAGGCGGTTCCACAGAGCCAGCACCAGCAGCAACAATGGCAGGCCGTAGTAATAGGAGAGGCGTTGCTCGAGGCAGAGTTCGCACGGCACCAGGCCTCCGATCACCTGCGTGCCCCAGGCTGCGGCTATCGTGACAAGGCCAAGCAGAAAAGCGAGGCCTGCTGCAATCTTGTCGAGCGGGCGGGAAACCGTGGCGGCCATCGGTGATCTTTCAAGTGACGCAGTTGAGGCTGGATAGACCGCGCTGGATGCAAACTCCAGCCGGCAAACAGGGTTTTGATCAGTCAGCGGGGTAGCTGATGCCCAGCGCCTTGCGCAAGGCGATGGCGTTGGCCGGGGCGTGCAGCTTATCCTCATGGACGAAATAGGCGAAGACGTCCTTACCGGCATCGGCCCAGGATTTGCAGGTAGCTGCCCAGTCCGCGATATCCTCTACCCCATAGCCTTGCCCATTGCCGTGTACCGGACCTTGCAGGCGGCAATAGGCGAAGACCGCCGTCAGCGTGCGGCCCGGGTTGTCAGGCGTGTCGGCAATCACGCGGGCAACATTGTAGCGCTCCAGCAGCGCGTTAACTTCGGGGACATCGAAGCTCGCATTGCGCATTTCGATGGCGTGGCGAAGGGGAGCCACGCCGTCCGTTCCGAGGTAAGGCTCGGACTTGAGCCGCGCGTCGGATTTTTTTGCCAGCTCCACGCATTGCTCTGGTGTACGCGGCAGCAGGGCAAGGAAGTTCTCGAGCACCGCCGCGTCAAAGCTTAAATTCGGCGGCAATTGCCAGACGAAAGGGCCGAGCTTGGCGCCCAGTGCCAGCACGCCTGAGGCAAAGAAATTGGCGAGCTCGATCTCGCAGTTCTTGAGCCGCTTGATGTGGGTGACCAGTTGCGGCCCCTTGATCGAGAACACGAAGCCCTCTGGTGTTTCGCCGGCCCATTTGCGGAAGCTGTCCGGCTTCTGGTTGGCGCGGAAGGTGGCGTTGATCTCGATGCTGCCCAGGAGCGAGCTGGCATAGGCCAGCTCTTTTTTCTGCACCAGGCCCTCGGGGAAAAACGTCCCGCGCCAGGGCTCGAACACCCAACCCGCCGTTCCGGTGCGGACGGTTCCCAGTGCAGCCATGGCTCTTTCTCCCTGTTGCTGGCGCAAGCTGGCATTGCTGGGCTTCACAGACAAGGCTTCACGCTGGCTGTTATTCGCTCGAGGTGTGCTCCGGCGCAGCGTGGAGCAACTGCGAGGCCGGGGATTGGGTGAGATGGAGATAGCGCTCGAACTGCACCAGGACGTCGGCGATGAGCTGATCGCGATTGAGCCCCATGATGTCATAGCCGCGGCCGCCGCTCGAGAAATAGGTGCGCGCTTCGTAGCGCTGTTCCGGCCGACGCGTGGCGAGTGGCGCGAAATTGGGGATGGGCAGTGACGCAAGACTGACGCCATAGACAAAATCCCGCTGGTTTTCGGCGGGCGATCGCAGGGCGATGCTGCCGGCCTCATCTGTCTCGATATTGGCGGGCCGTCCACGATCGGTGAGTTCCCGGGCCACCTGTTGGAGCGCGGGACGGACGTCCTCGGCGATGAAGGCCTCCACTTCCTCCTTGGTAGGCGCGCGCATCATCAGGGCCAGCCGGCGTTGCCAGGTCAGCCCGGCTGCCTGCGCGGGAGCAACAGGCGCTGGTGCGGCTGGGCGCGCATATTGTTGGGCAAGGTCCGAACGCATGCCCAGATACAGCGACCAGACCAGGCCCAGCATGACGATGGCGAAGGGCAGGGCGCTGGCAATAGTCGCCGATTGCAGCGCAGGCAGACCTCCGGCGAGCAGGAGGGATGCCGCGACCACGCCCTCCATCACGCACCAGAAGACGCGCTGCCCGGTCGTCGTCTCGGATTCCCCGCCCGCGGCAATGGAATCGACCACCAGCGAGCCCGAATCGGAGGAAGTGACGAAGAAGATGGCGACCAGGATAATGGCCAGAGTGGAGGTGAGGCCGCTGAAGGGCAGATATTGGAAGAAATGGAAGAGCCCGGTGGAAATATCGGCGGCGATGGCCTGCCCGACGTCGCCCGCCGCAACGCCGGTATCGATGAACATGGCGGTGTTGCCGAATACGGTCATCCAGATGAAGGTGAAACCCGCCGGAATGAACAGCACCGCGGTGACGAATTCGCGCACCGTTCGACCGCGCGAGATGCGGGCGATGAACATGCCGACGAAAGGCGACCAGGAAATCCACCAGGCCCAGTAGAACAGGGTCCAGGCGTCGACCCAGGGCGTGGGCTCGTAGGCATAGATGTTGAAAGTGCGGAGCACCAGGGTGTCGAGATAGAGCCCCAGATTTTGCACCAGATCGCGGAACAGCTGCGCGGTAGGCCCGACAACAAGCACAAACAGCATCAACAGGATTGCGACGACCAAATTGATTTCGGACAGGATACGCACGCCCTTGTCCAAACCACTGACCACTGAAGCGGTGGCCAGCGCTGTAACGACGGCGATGAGCGGTAGCTGGACGATCGGACCGACGGGGGCGCCGAGCAGATAGGCCAGTCCCGCATTGATCTGCGACACGCCGACGCCGAGCGAGGTGGCAATGCCGAACATGGTGCCGACGATCGCAAAAATATCGACGACGTGGCCGATGGGGCCATTGATGCGTTCCTTGAGCAATGGATAGAGCCCGGAGCGGATGGTGAGCGGCAGATTGTAGCGATAGCCGAAATAGGCCAGCGACAGCCCAACTACGGCATAGATGGCCCAGGCGTGGATGCCCCAATGGAAGAAGGTGACGGTCATGGCTTCGCGCATCGCCTGAATCGAGCGCGGATCTGCCGTGGGGGGCGCCATGAAGTGGGTCATGGGCTCGCCAACCGCGTAGAACATCAAGCCGATGCCCATGCCGGCGGCGAACAACATGGCGATCCATGAGGTAAACTTGAAATCGGGCGTGGAGTCGTCGGGCCCCAGCTTCAGGCGGCCATAGCGGCCGAAACAGAGCAGCAACACCGTGATGAGGAATATCCCGACACAAAGCAGGTAGAACCAGCCGAAGCTCTGCAAAATACCGGTCTGAACGGAACCAAACACCTCATCGGCCTGGTTGGGAAAGACTATTCCAACGGCAAGAAAGGCACCGATGACCAGAAGCGAGCCGAAGAAAACCGGTCGATTGATGATGAAGGGTTTGAACATGGGCCCATGCACCTTGGGGCTGGAATGGTTATATCCAATGGGAACAAGGCCTGGAGGCAGTGGCGGTTCCACGCTTCCCACCAATCAACGTGGTGGCCTTGCGCAAAAACTGTCAACCAAAGCCACTCGCACCACGTTCATCGCTAAACCCTCACGGCGAGCATTTGCCAATGAACTGGATCACCGATTGGATCGCCGAGCATGGTGATTTGCTGAACGTGCTGGCCAATGTGGGCATGCTGGTCGTCTGGGTGACCTATCTTCAGGTCTTTCTGGCCGGCTATCAGCGCCAGAAGAAGGCGACCATCCTGATCAATCTTGGAAGTGGTAAGGGGCTCCAGGCTCACTGCCTCGTCGCCAATATGAGCGCCGGGCCAATTTACATCCACACCCTCACAGCCAAATTGGAAGGTCCGGCAGGGACGATCACCTGCCCAGTGACGGAGCCGGACGATGCCGACCAGTGGCAAGAGCCATCCGAACTCGATCTCTGGACACGTCAAGGTCCGCTCGAAAGCGGCAAGGTCCGGGACATGGGCACAATGCGGGCGATGTTCGACCATGTTCGGGCCGAATGTGCATCGGCGCGACATGCTGTCCAGGTGGTGACGTATGCCCGGGAAATCGAACTTCAGGTCGTGGCCGTCTACGGGTCGGAAGATATCATGGTGGCTGCAAGCCGCCGCTTCCTGATCGTGCAGGCCCAGAATGGACTGGAGCTTCAGCCACTGACATTGACCGCCGAGCAGAT
Source organism: Devosia naphthalenivorans (assembly GCF_003056355.1). Classification (GTDB taxonomy): domain Bacteria; phylum Pseudomonadota; class Alphaproteobacteria; order Rhizobiales; family Devosiaceae; genus Devosia; species Devosia naphthalenivorans. The sequence goes on along the minus strand of NZ_PYVW01000025.1, from coordinate 29,465 downwards.
CAGGTCAAAACGTGCACGCCGGCGCATGGTCGAAATGCTCGAGGTGCAACAAACCAACTATCCGCGTGTCTGAGGCTAAGGGCTCGAAAATCGAAACCCGGCCCCGTTGCGCAAACCTGAGCAAATCGGCAGGCACGAACCGGCCAATAAGTAGCAAACCTGTACCGCTACATTCTCCGTTGTCCGCCAAGCCAGCGATAGCCGAAAGGTTCGATCTCGACCTTCAGGGCGGTGTCGGCGGCTATTTCGTCTCCGTTGAACAAATCGGACAAGACGGCTGCCGATGGTCCCAGGTCCACCACCGCCGAGGTCTTTCGATCGGACAAATTGTGCAGCAGGATCATCAGTTCTGCTCCGTCCTCGAAACCATGAGCGAAGACGGCCTTGTCGCTGCACTCAAGACGCAGCGCCCGGCCCCTCGAAAAAATCTGATGGCTGCGGCGGGCCATGATTAGGCGTTTGGTGCGGTTGAGCAGAGATGCGGGGTCCCCCTTTTGCCTCGCGACATTGACCTTTTTGTACGAAAACGCACCCTTCGCGATGGGTGTCTGCACGAGCTTGCCGGCGGCCGCGCTGGAAAAGCCCGCGTTTGCCTCACCATCCCATTGCATGGGCGTCCGGACGGCGCTTCGCCCCTCTTGGCTCAAATCCTCTCCCATGCCGATTTCGTCGCCATAGACCAGCAGCGGCGCCCCACGCATCGAGATAACCAGGCTGAGGGCCAGCTCGATCCGCCGCTGGTCCCCGCCCAGCATCGGCGCCAGCCGTCGGCGTACACCCCGCCCGAAAGCCTGCATCGCCTCGTCGGGCGCAAAGGCCTTGAACACGTCCTCCTTCAAGTCCTCCGGCACCTGTGAAAAATCGAGTTCATCGAGGTTGCGCAGGAAGTTTGCCCAACCGCAGTGCGTCGGCGGCTCGGGCAGCAGGCCCAGTCCTTGATAGATGGGCGTCGCGTCCTGGCGCGCCATGGCGCCGAAAATGTAGCAGGCCATCATGAAGTTGAAGAGCAGGCCAAGCTGGTCGCCCTCACCGAAATAGCGGCCCATTTCTTCGGGCGGCAGGTTGACCTCGCCGAGCAGCAATCCGCCCGGGCGCCGCTGTGCCACGTAGGCACTCAGGTCACGCAATATGCCATGCGGATCGGTTGGGTTCGCCCGTTCAAGTCCATTTTGCCCTATGACCAAGGGGGCGGCGTCGATGCGGAAGCCGCTGATACCCAAGGACAGCCAATAGTCGATGACCCGCTCGATCTCGGCGCGGACTGCTGGGTTGGCGATATTGAGGTCGGGCTGGAAATGATAGAATTTGTGGAAGTAGTACGCCCGTGCGACCTCATCATAGGTCCAGACGCTGGTTTCCTCACCGGGGAAGATGGAGTGCGTTCCGGGCTCGACAGGCGGTGGGTCGGGGCTCCAGACATAATAGTCCCTGAAGTGGGACTTTTCGTCCCGGCGGGCCGCCTCGAACCAGGGATGTTCGTCGGATGTGTGATTGGCGACCAAGTCGATAATGACCCGGATGCCATGCTCGCCGGCCTTGTGCAGAAAGGCCAGAAAGTCTGCCGCGGTGCCGACCCTTGTTCCGATATGGTAGTAGTCGCTCACATCGTAGCCATTGTCCCGGTCGGGTGAGGCAAAGAACGGCAGGAGCCAGATACAGGTGACGCCCAGTTCGGCGATATAAGGGACTTTTTCTGCTAACCCGACGAAGTCGCCGATGCCATCGCCATTGCCGTCAGCAAACTTCTCGACGTCGATGCCATAGATGACGGCATCGGTGTACCAGGGGATGCCTGCTTCCATTGCTTTGCATTCCTTTTTGTCGAGCGGCGCGTGAATTCGGGGCAGGAACTTAACATCGCCTGTACGGGGTAAGTTGCAACGTGCCGCGGATGCTCGTGGCCGGACCGGCAATTGCTGGCGTTTGTGACGGTAGTCCCGGCGGCCTTGCGGCGCGGGCTCTAGCAGCGCTCTGCCGCCAGGCGCCACAAGGTTGCGTCACCGTCCCGCAGCACTTCGAGCAGCGCCTTTTTCTCGTTGCGGAAGCGGCGCCAGAATCCGGGATCGTGTGCCGCGATGGTCTTGGTGTTGTCGATCAGGTCAGCCAGCTTGATGGTCTTGGCCCCGGGGCTGGCCTTGGCAGTATGAAGCAGGTCGAGATGCTTTCGCGCGGTCCGATTGCCGTGCTCCGGCCGCGAAACATCGGTCATCCAGTCTACGAGTTCAGCCACTTCCGCGCCGAACCGCGTCCGTATTTCGCCGAGTTGCACCGGGGTGTCCTCGACAACGTCGTGCAAGAGCGCAGCTGCCAGCATGGCCTCGGTATGCGGCACTGAATGGACCAGCTTCGCCACGGCGAATGGATGAACGATATAGGGCTCGCCAGTGTATTTGCGGACCTGGCTGATCGCCCCATGGGCATCGCGCGCAAAGCGGAAGGCCGCCAACACGGACTCTGCGCCGCCAAGCTGCCGCGCGACTTCTGCTTCGTCCGGGGCAGCAGCCGGTTCACCGCGCAGGCGATAGCTCACGGCTTCCCTGCACCCATCATGGTCTTTAGTGGCGCCTCGGCGATGTCTTCGGCAATGAACGTGTGGACGGGTATGTCTGCTGCGTTTGGCATTATCATTTCCCGTGTTCGAGGCGGGACCACTGTTGGCCAATGCGCCTCGTGCTCTGTGGTCCGCCGGCACGCCGGTTGTTCCTGCCAACTCAATGCCTGTGAGCTTGGTAGGTTCGCCGCGACGGCTTCGATTAACCTGCCGGGCACATGTTGGCCCCCGCGTCAGGCGTTTCTTTCTGGAACCCGGCACCGCTGGCTGGATTGACCGATGGACACTGGATGTAAGCCGGGCGCCGTGACCGCCGGAACAATCAAGAGGTTCAGCAATGGTGCTTTTCATTCGGGCCGTGATGGTTGCGGCAGGTATCGCGATTGCGGCACCATTCACTTTGCCGGTCATGGCCAATGGCGACAATGCCGCCAGCGCTACGAGGATCGGAGGCGAGGGGGAAGGTTTGTCATCGGGCAAGTCGCTGCCAACAGATGAGAAAGAGCTTCGCTTTCTTGGCATGTGGGCCGCCGAGGCCGCTCTCTGTAAAGAAATGGCCTGGCGCTTCAGCGAACGCGAATTGCGCACGCCGGCCGGCTCGGTTTGTCAATTCTCCACCATTTCGGAAGCGCAGGGCGGCTACGACATCCAAGCTCGCTGCACCAGCGAGGGCCCGCCAACCGACGATGTGCTGAGCCTACGCTTTGCCGAGTCCGCTCAAGCCATGCTCTTCGAGTCAGACAGCATCGCCGATGCCGGACTGATTTACTGCGGCCCACTTGAACAAGAGTGACCTGGACGCGTGAGCGTTGCGGCTAGCTCATCGACGGGCAAGGGCGCAGCATTCTGCGCCCCTAAAGCAAGCGGGAACGGGAAAGCGGGAAACGGCTGGCTAGAACTTGTAGTTGAGGCCGGCGCGGACGACGCTGAAGTTGTGGGTGACGTCGGTATTGCCAACGGGCAGTCCGTTGTAGGTCTGCGTGCCGAGGTCGGTGTAGAGATATTCGGCTTTGAAGGTGATGTTGTCCGTGGCCTTGGCTTCGAGACCTGCGCCGACCGTCCAGCCGATGTGGTTTGCCGTCTGCGAAGTGACGACATTGCCTGCGTCGGTGACGCTGGAAGTGCCGCGACCGGCTGCGAAACCGCCGGTTACGTAAGGCATCACGGCGCCGAACGCCATGCCGGCGCGGCCGCGGATGGTGCCATAGAAATCAATGTTGGATTCAAAGCTGCCGATGCCTGGAAGGTCTTCGGTGTAGCCGATATTAGCCCATTGCAGATCGGCTTCGGCGCCGATCACGAAGCCACCCATGTCCATGTTGTAGCCAGCCTGGCCACCGAACTGGAAGCCGTCCGAGTTGTTCTCGGTTTCGGGGCCGCCGGCGGCGTCTTCGCTCGTCAGGGTTCCCCAGGCGAAACCGCCGTTCACGCCAGCGTAGAATCCCGACCAGTCGGATACGGACGTGGGCGAATAGATGCTGCTCGTGCCGCTATTCCAGTTCAGGTCGGCAGCACTGGCTGCGCCGGACAGCAGCAGGGTCGTGGAAAGCATGATGCCGAAGCGCTTCATGGATGTCCTCGTTAGTTAAGAAGGAGGTCGAATTTCCGGCAAAATGCGATGCTCCATATTAATACGGCGGTAACGAACAAGGTTAACGCCATGCCGTGTCGCATGGCTGTGGATCATTGTTACGCGGGACGCATGGAAGCCCGGTCCAGACGCAAGCCAGCGCCTCGAGTCCACGAGCATTTCTGGTCAGCAATGTGCTGGAAAATGGTGCCCCCCGCCGGACTCGAACCGGCACGTCTTGCGACGGAGGATTTTGAGTCCTCTGCGTCTACCATTCCGCCAGAGGGGCACAGCCGAGGTCTCTAGCGCAGGTCGCGGATTCCTGCAAGCGATCACGCAGCCAGAGCGAGACGTGCGAAATAAACCGTCAACACACCCACCGCCATGGCGGCGAAGAGATTGCGGGAGACGAAAAACACCAGCGCCGTCGCGGCTGCGGCGATGGCTTCGGCGGCGCTGCCGGTGACCAGGGCCGGCGCGACCAGCGAGGCCATGACGGCGCCGGGCATGTGCTTGAGCCAGGCAGCGGCAAAGCCGGTGCGCGGCAGGCGCGTGGCCAGCAACAGCCCGCCGGCCTTGATGGCGAATGTCACCAGCGCCATCCCGAAGATGGCAAGCAGGGCCTCAGGACTGGTCAGCATGGCGTACCCTTTCGCTCAGGGCACCGGCAAAGCTGCCGACCAGGCCGCCGATCAGGATGTACCAGCTTCCTTCGATCAGCTTGGCGGACACAATGGCGGCGAGGGCCGCAACCAGCCAGGGCACGAGGTCGGCCTTGCCTTTCCACATGCCGAGCAGCAGCGCGAGGAAAGTCGCGGTGAAGGCGAAATCGAGGCCATAACGGACGGGGTTGTCGATGATCGCACCTAGCGTATGGCCGAGAACGGTTGTCGCCATCCAGCACACATAGGCGAAGACGCCGCCGCCGAGCAGAAACGCTGCAGTGCCGCGCCCCTTGCTCATTTCGCCAATGGTCATGGCCCAGGTTTCGTCCGAGACGATCGCCATGGTGAGGGCGCCCTTGAGTTGCTCGTGGGGGCCATAAAGCGGGCGCAGGGTGGCGGTCAGCAGCAGATAGCGCAGGTTGACGATAAGGGCCGCGAGAATCAGCGGGCCGATGGGCAGGCTTGCCGGGGTCTGCGACCAGAGATCAAGCGCCACGAACTGCGCCGAGCCGGCAAAAACCAGGCCACTCATCAGAATGACCTCCAGGGCGCTAAGCCCCGCGCCGCGCGCCAGGACGCCCCAGACCAGGCCATAGGCGGCGACGGAAATGACCACGGGAATGCAGGCGCGGGCGCCGGCGAAGAACTGGCTGGAAAACTGATGGGTCGGAAGGGCCGTCTCTGTCATGCCGTGATCAATAGCGCCCGCTCGCTCAAAGCGCACCGGCTAATTCACCGGTGGTGATGACAAGTGGTGATCGTCACTATTCGGTTTGCTGATGGTCACCACGCGGGAAACGCCGCTCGAGCCAGTCCACGGCAAAGCGGACAATGGGCCGGGCGTGGACAAGCACGGAGGGGGCGTGGCCGACAAGACCGCGTCTGCCTTGGCCGGTCGCGAGGAAGTCCTCGACGATGTCCTCGAAATAGTCGTCGTCCAGCCCATGGACGACCGGGTTGCTGGTGTCGAACTCTTCGAACCGGCGCCAGACGGCTTTCCCGCCCACCACCATGGGGGTTTCATAGCGGCGGATGTGCTTGGCCGGGATATCGGCCAGGTGCTCGGCATGGTGCAACAGCGTCATGGTATCGAGCGGCGCGCCGATCAGCATGGTCTTGCCATCAGCTTCCACCAGCTTGCCGAACGGCGATTGGGGCCCATAGCCATAGTCGAGCGCATGATCGGCGGTGAACCAGTCGGCACGGCCACCCAGCGCAGCACAGGACGCACCGGGGCTGTCGCTGCGGCGGGCGCCGGGCGTGGTGCGCAGCAGTTCGGGAAAGGCGCCATTGTCGCGAATGGAGCGGGACGCGACGGGATCGAACGGCGGGATGTGTGGGCGCAATTCGGGACGATCGAGGATCTCGTCCTCAAGCTGCCAGTCGCAATAGCCCAGAATGGTGCCGTCGGAGCCCACCACGTCGCCAAGAGCGGCGATCGGGGTGTCGGGTCCGCCCAGAACGAGGCCAACGGAGCGCAGGCCCGCATGCACCAGAACGGCGTCGCCCGGCTCGAGGCCCAATGCCTTCAGCTGTTCGGCCAGCGCCGCCCGGGTCCATGGCGTCATGCTAGCCGCCGACGTAAACCACTTTGCGCGGCTCGACGCGTGCTACCGCGTCCGCGCGCGCATCGTAGATGGCGCGGGCATCGATGATGGCGGCGTGGTTTTCCGCCGACCAGTTCCACAATTCGCTGATCGGGCCCTGCAGGGTCTTGCCCAATTCTGTCAGGCCATATTCAACGCGTGGCGGCACTTCGGGATAGATGGTGCGCGTCACCAGGCCATCACGCTCCAGATTGCGCAGGGTCAGGGTCAGCATGCGCTGGCTGACGCCGTTGATGAGGCGCTTGAGTTCATTGAAGCGCAGTGTCCCATTGCGGCCCAGCATGCCCACGACCATGACGCTCCACTTGTCCCCGATCCGATTGAGGACGTCGGACATGGCGGTGCAATTGGCCGATTTGGAAGTGTCCTGCAGTGACATGGCGGTTGGCTTTCTGCTTGTCGTCTTTGCTCCTCAATATAGTGTTAGTTCCTTTCTGTGCCTAGGGTACAATTGGAACTGGCTGGATTGCCGTTCGGCACCGCAACCGATCAGGTTCACAACAATCCGGAGGAGCCACCATGAGCGACCGCATCGAACAGCTTGCCGACCGGATGACGCTGCAGGAGCAGGTGGCGATCCTCTCTGGCGAAGACTTCTGGTCGGTACCGGCCATTCCCCGGCTCGGCATCGGCAAGCTGCGCGTCACCGACGGGCCAAATGGAGCACGGGGCGGTGGCTCGCTCATCGGCGGGATAAAATCGGCCAGCTTTCCGGTGGGGATTGCGCTGAGTGCAAGCTGGAATGTGGGCCTGGTGCAGGAAATCGGCGCTGCACTGGCCGATGAAGTCAAATCCAAGGGCGCCCATATGCTCCTGGCGCCGACGGTCAATATCCATCGCTCGGTGTCGAACGGGCGCAATTTCGAATGCTATTCGGAAGATCCGATCCTGACGGCCGAAATGGCGGTGGCATATATCCTGGGCCTGCAAGGGCAGGGGATCGGCGCCGCGGTCAAGCATTTCGCGGGCAATGAATCGGAGATCGAACGCACCACGATCTCCAGCGAGATCGATGAGCGGACGCTGCGCGAGGTCTATCTCATCCCCTTCGAATGGGCGGTGAAAAAGGCCAGGACGTGGGGCGTGATGAACTCCTACAACAAGCTCAATGGCATTTTTACCTCCGAGCACAATTGGCTGCTGACCAAGCTGCTGCGCCAGGAATGGGGCTATGATGGCATCGTCATGTCGGATTGGTTCGGCAGCCATTCCACCGCTGGGACGGTCAATGCCGGGCTCGACCTCGAAATGCCTGGACCAACGCGGGACCGTGGCCAGAAGCTGATCGAGGCGGTCAATTCGGGTGCGGTGAGCGAGGCGATTTTACGGCAGCGCGTTGTCGCCATGCTGCGGCTGATGGAGCGGGTGGGTTCGCTCGATGACAATCGCCCATTCGTCGAGGCGGCCAATGATCGTCCGGAACACCGGGCGCTGATCCGGCGTGCCGGCGCGGAAGCGGCGGTGCTGCTCAAGAACAACGGGGTTTTGCCGCTGAGGGGCGATGGCACTATTGCGGTGATCGGACCCAATGCGAAGACCGCCCAGATCATGGGTGGTGGCAGCGCCCAGCTCAACCCGCACTATCGGATTTCGCCCTGGGACGGGCTGTTGGATGCTCTGGGCGAGGATCAGCTTCGCTACGGCATGGGCTGCACCAATCACCGGTTCGAGCCCCTGTTGCACGGAAAGTTCGCGGTGGATTATTTTGCCAATGACAGTCTGAGCGGCGAACCGGTTTTCACCACCACGCAAGAGGAAGCGCAGGCGTTCTGGGTGGGATCGGTAGCCGAGGGCAAGGTCGATCCTTCCCATTTTTCAGCCCGCTTCACCGGCAGCTTCACGCCAGAGGCGAGTGGCGAGTATCGCGTCGGCATCTATGCGGCCGGCTTCGGCAAGGTGTTTGTCGATGGGCGATTGCTCGCCGATGCGTGGACCAATTGGGTCAAGGGCCGGACATTCTTTGAAGAAGGGTGCGACGAAGTCGTGGGCACGATCCCGCTCGAAGCGGGGCGCAGCTATGAGATCGCAATCGAATTTGCCACCAAGCCCTATTCGAACCTGGGCATCTCGGCATTTGCCTGCGGCATCGGCCTGCCACTGGGGGACGATGCCATAGTCGAGGCGGTGCGGCTTGCCCGCAATGCCGATACGGCGATCGTCTTTGTGGGCCGCAATGGCGAGTGGGACACCGAGGGAAGCGATCTCAGTTCCATCACCCTGCCGGGGCGGCAGGATGAACTGGTCGCCGCCATCGCCCAGGCCAATCCCAACACTGTCGTCGTGTTGCAAACCGGTGGCCCGGTCGAGATGGCATGGCTGGGTTCGGTCGCGGCTGTGCTCGAGGCCTGGTATCCGGGACAGGAAGCGGGCAATGCCATCGCCGACGTGCTGACCGGGGAAGCCGAACCCTCGGGGCGCCTGCCGCAGACTTTCCCGGTGCGCTGGAGCGACAATCCGGCTCACAGCCAGGATCGCGAAGTTTATCCCGGGCTCGATGGCAAGGTGCGCTACGAGGAAGGCGTCTTCGTTGGCTATCGGCACTACGACAAGACCGGCACGGCGCCCCTGTTCCCATTCGGCTTCGGGCTTGGCTACACCGAGTTCGAACTGAGCGAGCTGCATGTGGATGACAGCGAGTTCGAAGCCAATGGCAGCGTGATGGTGAGCCTGACCGTCGCCAATATCGGGGCGCGCGATGGGGCCGCGGTTGTCCAGCTCTATGTGTCGGACGACCAAGCCTCCGACCCGCGCCCCGCCAAGGAGCTCAAGGCGTTCCGCAAGGTGCAGGTGACAGCAGGCGAGGCGCGCCAGATCACCATGACGCTGGATGCCCGCGCCTTCGCCTTTTACCGGGAGAAGGCGCGTCACTGGCTGGTCGAAAGCGGCAGCTTCACGCTGCGTCTGGGACTATCGTCTGCAGACCTGAAGCTGACCGCCAAGCTGCAACGCAACACGACGCTGATGCTGCCGGTCTAAGAGAATAAAGTTCTCGCAGTAGACCTCATCCTGAGCCTGTCGAAGGACGAGGTCGTGGCACCAAGGCTCCACTCGCTCGACCCCGGGGCAGGCTCTCGTGCTTCGACATCCTGAGCTTGTCGAAGGGTCACCATGAGATATTCCAGCACTCGTTACGTGAGGCGTATCAGACGTGACGCGCTCTAGGCCCGATGCTCAGCTGCATAGAGGCCGAGATAATAGTCCAGCTCGTTATTGCGCAGCCCAAGCGTTTCAAGCACCGCGCCCATGAAGGTTACCGGCGCGGTTCCCGGCGCCGTGACGATCCGGCCATCCAGAACCGCTGCCGGTTGGTCGCGGTAGAACTGGGCGCCCTTGTATCCGGTCGGGGTCAGGTTCTCCCGCGAATTGGACGTATGGGCTACTGTGTCCAGCAGGCCTGCGCGGGCAAGCGCCAGCGTGCCGTCGCAAATTCCGGCAACGGTTTTGCCGGCGCCGCTGGTATCGCGCAGCACGGCGGAAATATCAGGGGCATCGGGCTGGCTCCATGCCGTGCCGCCATTGACCACAAGCGCATCGATCGTGCTGGGTTCGATGTCTGTCACTGCCAGGTCGGGCGTGACCTTCATGCCCGCAGCGGACACGACGGGTCGGCCATTGGGCGTTGCAAAGAGCGTCGTCAGGCCAAAATATTGCCGCGCTCCGGCATTGAGCATGGCCGTTTCCCAATCGGCAAAGCCGTGGGTCAGTATGGTGACGATGGTTGTCATGCGAACTCCTCTTGCAATAGTGCGACCATACGCCTGCCTGCGTCATCTCATGTCAGCAGGTTCACATGGCCGTCAGCCACCACCTGGCTTTATTGAGATCGGCGGCCAGCGCTGCTAGAAGGGGCGCGTTTCCTGCCAAGCCCGTCTGGAGCCGATTTTCCCGTGCCCTTGTTTCGTCGTCTAGCCCTTGCCTGCCTGCTGATTGTTTCCAGCCTGGTGCCCGCTCTCGCCAATCCGATGCTGCTGGTCGATATGGACAGTTTCGAGGTGCTCTATGCCCAGGAGGCGGGGCAGCCCTGGCACCCGGCATCGCTGACCAAGATGATGACGGCCTATGTGGCTTTCGAGGAAATTTCCAAGGGTACGGTGACGCTGGATACTCCGGTGACGCTTTCCAGGCACGCCATCAATCAGGCGCCGTCCAAATCCGGCCTGCCTGTCGGCAGCACGCTGACGCTCAAGGACGCGCTCTATGTCATGATCGTCAAATCGGCCAATGACGTCGCCATGGCCATCGCCGAAACCGTTGGCGGAAGTGAAGCCGGTTTTGTCGCCAAGATGAACGATGTGGCTGCGCGCATGGGCCTTACGGCGTCGCATTTCCGCAATCCCCACGGCCTGCACGACCCCGAGCAGGTGATGTCGGCGCGCGATCTGGCTATCCTCTCGCTTTATATCAGGCAGAGCTTCCCGCAATACATGCCCATTTTCGGCACCGATTCCGTGAAGCTGGGCAAGGCGCAGCTGGAATCCAACAATGAATTGCTGGTCAAGTTCGCCGGCACCACTGGCATGAAGACCGGCTATATCTGCGCGTCGGGGCTCAACATGGTGGCCACGGTGCAGCGCGGGGGCAAGAACATGCTGGCCGTGGTGCTGGGCGGGTCCTCGTCGCGCGAGCGCAACGAACGAGCCGCCGAACTGCTGCTCAAGGGCCTTTCCGGCGCGTCACAGCCGAGCGGTCAGACCGTGCTGACCCTGGCCAACACCCCCAGCGCCACGCCGGTCGATATGCGCCCGATGATCTGCGGCAAGGAAGCCAAGGCCTATTCGGCGGCCCAGCAGGCGTCCTTCCCCATGGGGCTCAAGGGCGAGCCAAGCTTTTTGACCGACAAGGTAGAGGCGCGCACCTATGTGGCGACCAATCTGGGGCGCATCGCCGTGGGCGTGATCCCGCCGCGCCCCCGGCCACCGCATCAGCCTCGCTTCCCTGCGCCGATCGCTGCAGCATCGCTCGATACCGCAACGCAGGCTGCCGTCATGGCGGGTGGGGCGGTGCCATACCCCCGGCCGCGGCCGAGCTTCATGCAATAGGATGCTCAGCCAGCCTTGGTGATGGCGAAGCGCATTGCCCCGCCATCGTTCTCGAACGAGCAATCGTGGCCGTTCTGCCGGCAGTAGAGTGGTATGTCGATCTTGGCCATCGGATCGGTAGCCAGCACCGTAAGGTGAGCGCCGCCAGGTAGCTGTTCCAGGCGCTTTTCCAGCTTCAGCACGGGCAGGGGGCATTTGAGCCCCCTGGCGTCGATAATCTCACTGGCCAAGAACCAGGACCCAGTGGATGCCGTAGTTCGAACTTGGATTGAACGCGACCGCCACGCCGGCCTTGCTCGCATTGGTGCGCAGGCCCGCGGCGTCAGCCGGGTTGTTGCGCCAGCCCGAAAACGTTTCGGCAAAGGTCGCATAGCCGGCGCTCAGCTTCATGCCGGCAAGGTTCTGCGGCGTGGTTGGTGGCGTGCCTGTCTGGGCGTATTGATTGGCCAGTGCCTGAGCCGTGCCATCAAGTGCCGGGTCCGACACCAGCGGCGGCAGATTATTGGTGGCGCGATAGGCATTGATGATGCCGACGGCCTGGGCCTTGTCCAGCACCGCGCCGGGCTGGTCCATGCGGGTCGAAAGGCCGGGCGCCAGTGCGAGGCCGGCCGTGCTGCCGCCCCCCATGCTGCAGGCGGAAACAGCCAGCGCCGTGGCAAGGGCTGCCAGAGGGAAGATGGCCGGCTTGAGGAAGCGCAAAGCGGTCATGGAAACAATCCTGGTGGAAAACATAGCGAGGCGATTAGGTGGCCAGCAAGGCCAAATCATGATCTGGCCTCATCCATAAACCGGCAGAATGGCGATAGCCTTAACGCTTCGATATTTTTGGGTTCGCTTGGGCGAATCACCAGGACCCGCGCAGCCGATCCAGCAATTGGCTCAGCATCAACTGCCCGGCCGCCGTAAAAGCGATGCGGCCATCCTGGGCATGGGCGAGGTCCAGCCTTTCCAGTTCGTCGAGCGCTTGCCGGTTTGCCTGGTGCCCGGCAGCATCGCGCGCCGTCACGCCTGAAACTGCGTCACCGCTTTCCAACTGGTGGTAGATTGCAAAGGCAAATACGGCCAGTGCCTTGTCGCTGAGATCGTTGGGCGTGGTCATGGCTTGTCCTGTTCTGGTTGCCCCTCCCAACTCCGGCCGCTTGGCGGGAGTTCCTGCATCTTGAACAAGGCTGCAGAATGCCACGCAACCCGAAGATCAGCCGGATCATTATGGAAGCCAGGGAGACCCACCATGAGCACCAGTCACTACCTTGTTGCAGCGGCGGCGATAGCGGGATGGCAATTCAGCCACAAAGGCGAGATCACGGGACCGTTCGAGCGCAAAGAACAGGCCATCGAAGCCGCCATCACTGCTGCCGGAGCAACGCGTGACCCCGACGTGGAAGTGCTGGTGCAGGACAGGGATATGAAAGTGGAAACCGTCTGGCGACCGCAAAAACCCTGAACCGGGAAAAGTGGTGATCTCGACGGGATTCGAACCCATGACCCCCGGATTAGGAATCCGGTGCTCTATCCGGCTGAGCTACGAGACCACTCTTGCACGAGTTACCAGCAAGAACGCGATGGCACAAGGTTTCGGCGTGCATGGCTGCCGAAGCGGCGGCGTGTCTTCCTTGTTCGTCGAAGGCGTCCGACAAACACACGAAGCGTTCATCATTTTTTGCCGTATTTGAGTGCATGGTAAACAAACGCTTGCCCGGGGCCTGATTTGCTCAAGACCAGTATTGTTCATCTCGTTACGCTGGCGACACTGTCCGCCACAGCGTCTGCTGCCTTGGCATGCGAGCAATTGCGCATGGTGCCGGGCGGCGTTGTCGTGCAGGTAACCGATGGCGATACGGTGGTGCTTGATGACGGGCGCGTGGTGCGGCTGATCGGTACCCAGGCGCCCAAACTGCCATTGGGGCGCGAGGATTTCCCGGTTTGGCCGCTGGCGCCCGAAGCAAAGAAAGCACTTGAAGAGCTTGCTCTCAGCAAAACAGTGCAATTGGGTTACGGCGGCGAAGAAATCGACCGCTATGATCGGCAGCTTGCTCATGTGTTCGTGGACAATCCCGAAGGGCCGCTCTGGGCGCAACAGGCCATGGTCGCCAAGGGTTTGGCGCGGGTTTATTCCTTTCCCGACAACCGCAATTGCCTCGATCTGCTGTTTGCGGCTGAAGGCCGCGCGCGCCTGGCCGGGCTTGGAATTTGGCGCGATCCCTATTACAGCGTTCGGGCGGCGGATGCGCCGGGCGACCTCCTCGCTCGCGCCGGCCACTATGAGCTTGTTGAAGGCCGGGTCCTTCTCGCCGATCGCAGCGGCGGGCGGGTTTATCTGAATTTTGGCAGGTTCTGGAAGGAAGACTTTACGGCGGTGATCGAAGCCCCGGCGCTGCGCCTGTTTGCAGCCGACGAGGTCGACCCGAAGATGTTCGAGGGCGCGCTGGTCCGCGTTCGCGGATGGGTGGATGACCGGGATGGTCCGCGTATCGAAGTAACGCATCCCGAGCAGATCGAGGTTCTGGCAATACGATGAGCGGCACGGGGCATATCGCGAAGGGAATGCGGAACCTGGTTCTGGCCGTTTCGCTGCTGGCGCTATCCGCCTGCACGACCTTGACCAGCTCCAATATCGCGGTCAGCACGACAGGTGACAATCCTGCGCCGACCGTGGTGCCGGAGGGCACCGAGCCTGACGATGTGGTGATCGGGCGCCGCGAACATCCGCGCATCATCGCGGCTTATGGCGGGGTGTATTCCGACCGGGCCGCCGAAATCATGGTCGCGCGTATCGTGGGGCGCCTGCTGGCCGCGGCCGATCAGCCCAACGCGCAGTTCCAGGTGACAATTCTCGATAGCTCCGAGGTCAATGCCTTTGCGCTACCGGGCGGCTATATCTATGTGACGCGCGGCATTCTGGCATTGGCATCGGACACCAGCGAACTGGCGGCGGTGCTGGCGCACGAGATCGCTCACGTGACCCTGCGCCATGCCCGGGCCCGCACGGACCGAACGCGCACCACCGCGATCGTGGATCGGGTCATCACCGGCGTTTTCGGCGGCGATACTTCGACGGACGCGACGGTCAACCGCACCCGAGCCTCGATGGCCGCGTTTGGCCAGGCGCAGGAACTCGAAGCCGACCGCGAAGGCATCAAGTTCGCGGGCAAGGCCGGCTACGACCCACAGGCAGCCGCGCGCTTCCTGGGTGTGATGAGCCGGTTCGCAAGCTTCTCGGCGGGCGAGGGCAAGGCCGATGACGGGTTCCTGTCTTCGCATCCCTCGACGCCCGCGCGCATCCAGAAGGCCATGGACACGGCAACCACCATGTTCGGTCAGGCCCGTGTCGGCGAGACGGATCGTGCCGGCTACCTTGGTGCGATCGCCGGCCTGACCTTTGGCGACAGCCCCGCACAGGGATCGATCCTGGGGCAGCGCTTCGTGCATCCGGCCTCGAAATTCACCTTCACGGTGCCTGACGGCTATAAGCTGCAGAATTCCCAGAGCGCCGTGGTCGGTGTTGCCGGGGATGGGGAAGCGGTGCGCTTCGACAGCGCCGATGTGCAGGCCAATCTGGCGCTGACCGATTATCTGAAGTCCGGGTGGATAGCGGGCCTCAAGACAGACAGCGTCACGAGTCAGAGCTTTAATGGCATCGACATGGCGACCGGCCTGGCGCAGACCGATCAATGGTTTTTCCGGGTTGCGGTGATGCGGCTTGATGGACAGGTCTATCGGTTCATCTTTGCCGCCAAGGCGGACAGCCAGCGCTTCGCACAAGGGGCCGATGCGACGCTCAGGAGCTTCCGCCGCACGGAGGCCTCCGATCTGACGCAGGTCAGCAAGGTCGCGGTGCGGGTCGTCACGGCCAAGCCGGGCGATAGCGCCGATAGCCTCGCCCAGCAGATGCGCGGCCTCAAAGGCGGGCCGGATCTGTTCTACATCATCAACAATCTTTATCCCGGCGACCCGGTGGTTCCGGGTGAGAAGTACAAGGTCGTCGGATTGAGCTAGCGCTCAGGGAATCTTGGCGGTTTGGGTTGCCAGGACCTCGGCGGTGCCATTGTCAAAGAGGTTCAGTAGCGCATCGCCTACCAGAGTGAAGCTGCCCACGATGGCGAGGCACACCAACATGGCCACAAGGCCGTACTCTATGGCCGTGGCGCCGCTTTCATCACGGATGAATGCCCCGAGATAGGCCTTCAACATGCTCGCCCCCGCCTAGTGCCGTCGTTAGAGCAGATCGCAGAGTGCGGCGACCAAAGGCTCATCGGCCGGGGGCATGGGGTAGTCGCGCAGTGCCTGCGCCCGCACCCATTTGAGCGCAGTGTGCTCTTTGGGCTGCGGAGTTCCCTGCCATTTCCGGCACACGTAAAGTGGCATCAACAGGTGAAAATTCTCGTAAGAGTGCGAGGCAAATGAGACCGGTGCCAGGCACGCGGTCTTGGTCGAAACCCCCAGTTCTTCCTCGAGTTCGCGGATCAGCGCCGCCTCTGGCGATTCACCGGCTTCGAGCTTACCCCCGGGAAATTCCCATAGCCCGGCGAGCGACTTGCCTTCGGGGCGCTGAGCGATCAGCACCCGCCGGTCGGCGTCGACCAGGGCGCAGGCAACGACGAGCAGGATATTCACAGCGGCGCCCTTCGGTAGTGGTAGCCATAGGCATCGGCAAAGCCCAGCGAGCGATAGAGCCCCAGGGCCGCATCGTTGTCGGCGAGAACCTGGATGGCAGCGTTTGTTGCCTCCATTTGCGCAGTCCAATTCAGCGAGGCGTGCATCACCGCCCGGCCCAGGCCTTGCCCGCGCTTGGCGGCATCCACCACCACGTTGAGGAAGACCGCAGTGCCTTGGGCAACAATTGCGAGTGCAGCGCCTGCGGGCTGCTGGGCATCGTCATAAACGATCACCCCGCGTGCCGGCACTGTCAGCTGGTCGAGAATTTCGCCCAGGAGCGCAGAGGTTTCCGGCTGGTAGTCCGCCATTGCGCCCTGCAGAAGCCGCCATTCCGGATCGGCTGCCTCGAAATAGCGCGTTGTGGCAGGAACCGGCCGCTGCCGCGTGTCGAGCGGCATGCTGAGCACTTCGCTGGGCTCGTAATTGTCCCAGCCTTTTTCATCGAGCGCCGCGGAAATCGCCGGGCCGGCCAGTGGCGTGAGACGAAATACCGGGCGCAGGCCGCGCTGGCGATAGTGTTCGGCAAGCGCATCAATGCGTTCCGCGGCGTCGGTATCGTCGGCCGGATCAAAACAGTGGATGGAATTGGCCCGCTTGGTATAGCCGCGGGCAAATCGAGCGGACCAGGAGCGATCGCTGACCTCCTCCAGCGCCGGCCAGGCGAGAAGGGTGGCGTGTTCGATCTGTGTGGGGGTAAGGGGCATCAGCTGCGATAATCGCCATTGATGGCGATATAGCCATGGGTCAGGTCGCAGGTATAGACCGTTGCGCGGCCCTCACCGAGTCCGAGGCTGACGGTCAGCTCAAGGTCCTCGCCTTTCATATAGGCCGAGGTTGCGGCCTCGTCATAGCCGGGCGCGCGTTCGCCGTCCTTGGCAACCAACAGGTCACCGAAGCGGATGGCGAGCTTGTCGCGGTCGGCTGGTTCACCGGCCTTGCCAACGGCCATGACGACACGGCCCCAATTGGCGTCTTCGCCAGCAATGGCGGTTTTGACCAAGGGGCTATCGGCAATGGATTTGGCGATGTGGAACGCGCTCTGGTCGCTCGTGGCGCCTTCCACATGGACTGACACCTGCTTGGTCGCGCCCTCGCCGTCGCGCACCACCTGGATCGCCAGATCGAACAGCACATCCCTGAGCGCTTCGCCGAAGGTTGCGGCACGGGGATCGTCGAGGTCCGTCAGTGGCTCGACATTGGCCTTGCCGGTGGCAAAGGCCAGGAGCGTGTCGGAGGTGGAGGTGTCGCTATCGACGGTGATGGCATTGAAGCTGGTCTCCACGTGCTCGGCCAACAAGGCCTGCAGGATTGGGGCGGCAACCGGCATGTCGGTGACGACGAAGCTCAGCATCGTCGCCATGTCGGGGGCGATCATGCCGCTGCCCTTGGCGATGCCGTTGATCCTAACTTCCACGCCATCGATCTCGAGGATGGCGCCGCTGAGCTTGGGAAATGTGTCGGTGGTCATGATGGCCTTGGCGGGGTCCATCCACGAACCCGCATCAAGCCGGGTCGCCATGGTGTCGAGCACGCCGGCGAATTTGCTGGCATCAAGTGGTTCGCCAATGACACCGGTGGACGCGAGGAAAATCTCCGAAGTGCTGCAGCCCAATGCCTTGGCCGCATATTGTGCGGTCAGCGCTACGCTCTGCTTGCCCTTGGCGCCCGTAAAGGCATTGGCGTTACCTGAGTTGACCACGAGGCCACGCGCAAGCCCGCCATAGGGCAGATTGGCACGGCACCAGTCCACTGCGGCCGAGGAGCATTTCGACTTGGTCAAGACGCCCGCGACGGTGGTGCCCTCGTCGAACGCCATCAGCAGCACGTCGGTGCGGTTCTTGTACTTGATGCCCGCTTCGGCCGTCGCGAAGCGCACGCCGGCGATGGCTGGCAGGTCCGGATAGGATTTGGGCGCGAGGGGCGAAACCGGGGGGGACATGGGGGCAAGCCTTCAAGAAGAGCAATTTGGCTCTTCGTGTGCCCCAAACATCGGCGGTTCGCAAGACGGCTGAGGGGGATTGTCCTCTCCCTCAGCCCACTATGATTGTTTACTCGGCAGCGGGAGCGGCTTCTTCAGCTGGCGCTTCCGTTTCCGCCGGTGCTTCCGTTTCAGTCTGCTGCTGCACTGCAGCTGCGAGCGCTGCATCGGGGATGTCGATCTCGACGCCATCCATCAGCCTCGCGACGGTGTCGTCGAAGGTCTGCATCAGCAATTGCTGCTGCAACTGGGGAGCAACCTGCTCGAAAGCGGGGGCGGTAGACTGGCGCTTTTCTTCGAGCTTGATGACATGCCAGCCAAACTGGGACTGCACGGGGTCAGAAATCTGGCCGGTTTCCGTCAACGCATAGGCGGCCGCTTCAAACGGGGCAACCATCATGCCCTTGCCGAAAAAGCCGAGGTCGCCGCCATTGGCTGCGCCAGGATCGATGGATTTTTCCTTGGCGATCGTTGCAAAATCAGCGCCGCCATCAAGCTCGGTCTTTACCGCCTTGGCTTCATCTTCGGTGGGAACCAGGATGTGGCTGGCGCGGATTTCTTCGGCTGGCTCGAATTCGGCAACGAACTTGTCGTATTCGGCCCGCACGGCCTCTTCGGTCACGCCGTTGGCGATCGCTTCGGCGAAATAGGCGCGGCGCAGGGCGCGGTCTTCCAGATATTTGAGGCGCTGCTGAAACAGCGGGGTGTCGGCCATGCCGGCGTCACGGCCAGCGGTGGCCATCACCTTCATGTCGATCAGCACGCGCAGCAGGAACGCCTTGCGCTGCTCTGGCGGCATTTGGCTGAGTTCCTGGGTCAGGTCTTCGGCCGCAAAGCTGAGGTCAGCCTCGGTGATGGGCTCGCCGCCGACAGTCGCGACAACGGTTTCGGGTGTCGCGGCGGGCGCTGCTTCGGCTGGGGCTTCGGCGGCGGGAGCCTCGGTGGCCGGGGCGGCGGGCGCTGCATCTTGCGCATAGGCCGGGGCGATGGCCGTGGCGGCCAGCATCAGGGCCAGGACGCTGGCGCTGCGGGCGAGGCGCAGGGGGAATATATTGTTCAAGCTAGCTCTCCTTGGCCGGCGCTTGCAAAGGCGCTGCGGCTCTGGGGTGAACGGCAAACTGCGCGTCTGCCGCGATGTCGGCGCATGCCCTCACACGGCACTGGGGCCAAAATGTGCCACGCCGCGTTTCGTGAGCGCGGACCGGACACAGGACCCGTTTCGAGCCCGGTTTCCGGCAGGTGAGGCAGGTGTCGCCCATTTCGCTGGCGTTGACAATACAGGGGTGCGCTCTTACATCTCAGCCGCTTTTCCGTCACCCGGCGGGAACCAAGAAATTCGCAAGCCGGAAAGGCTTCTCGTCGCGCCGCCAGGCCAAGGAAATCACCAATCTTCCCTGACGTGCTGCAATGAACAATCAAAGGACCTCTTAATATGGCACTTGCTGCGCTCGCCCGGCGGATATTCGGCTCCCCGTCCGATCGGCACGTCAAGCGGTTTCAGCCAAGGGTCGCAGCGATCAATGCGCTGGAAGCCGAGCTCGAAAAGCTGAGCGATGACGCGTTGCGCGCCCGCACGGCCGAGTTCAAGGCTCAACTCGCCAATGGCGCCGATCTCGACGATTTGATCGTGCCGGCTTTTGCCACGGTACGCGAGGCCTCCAAGCGCGCGCTGGGCATGCGCCACTTCGACGTGCAGCTGATCGGCGGCATGGTGATGAACGAGCGCGGCATCGCCGAAATGCGCACCGGTGAAGGCAAGACGCTGGTGGCCACGCTGCCGATGTACCTCAATGCGCTGACCGGCAAGGGCGCGCATCTGGTCACGGTCAACGATTACCTCGTCAAGCGCGACGCCGCCTGGATGGGGCAGATCTACAATTTCCTTGGGCTCGAATGGGGCGTCATCGTCCACGGCATGAGCGATGCCGAGCGCAAGCAGGCTTATGCTGCCGACATCACCTATGGCACCAACAACGAGTTGGGCTTCGATTATCTGCGCGACAACA
Organism: Devosia naphthalenivorans; assembly: GCF_003056355.1. Taxonomy (GTDB): domain Bacteria; phylum Pseudomonadota; class Alphaproteobacteria; order Rhizobiales; family Devosiaceae; genus Devosia; species Devosia naphthalenivorans. The sequence continues at coordinate 9,393 of NZ_PYVW01000025.1, read as the reverse complement.
TGAAATATACCCGCGAGCAGATGGTGCAGCGCGGCCATGAATTCGCGATCGTCGACGAGGTGGACTCGATCCTGATCGACGAGGCCCGCACGCCGCTGATCATCTCGGGTCCATCGGAAGACCGCTCCAACCTCTATACGACGATCGACGCGCTGATGCCGATCATCGAGGAGGATGATTACGAGCTCGATGAAAAGCAGCGCTCGGTGACCTTTACCGATAGCGGCATCGAAAAGCTCGAAGCCAAGCTGGCCGACGATGGCCTGCTGAAGTCTGCCTCCATGTATGACGTGGAAAACGTCGCCCTGGTGCACCACGCCAATTCCGCCCTGCGCGCGCACAAGCTGTTCCGCAAGGACAAGGACTATATCGTGCGCAACGATGAAGTCGTCATCATTGACGAGTTCTCCGGCCGCATGATGCCGGGCCGCCGCTATTCGGAAGGCCTGCACCAGGCCCTGGAAGCCAAGGAACACGTCAAGATCCAGCCGGAAAACCAGACACTGGCGTCCATCACCTTCCAGAACTATTTCCGTCTTTATAAAAAGCTCGCCGGCATGACCGGCACGGCGGCGACGGAAGCCGAGGAGTTCGCCGACATCTACAAGCTCGACGTGGTGACCATTCCCACCAACGTTCCGGTGCAGCGCAAGGATGACGACGACGCCATCTATCGCACCGCCGCCGAAAAATTCGACGCCATCGCGGATCTGATCAAGGAATGCCAGGAGCGCGGCCAGCCGGTGCTGGTGGGCACGACCTCTATCGAGAAGTCGGAAATGCTGGCCGATCTGCTGCGCAAGAAGAATGTCGGGCAGATGAACGTGCTGAACGCCCGTCACCACGAGCAGGAAGCCTTTATCGTGGCCGATGCGGGCCTTCCGGGCGCGATCACCATCGCGACCAACATGGCCGGCCGCGGTACCGACATCCAGCTTGGCGGCAACCTCGAAATGCGTATCCAGAAGGAGGCCGAAGGCCTTGAGGGCGCCGAACGCGAGGCCAAGATCGCCGAGATCAAGCGCACCATTGCAGAAGACAAGGCCAAGGCACTCGCTGCCGGCGGCCTGATGGTGATCGGCACCGAGCGGCACGAATCGCGTCGCATCGACAATCAGCTGCGTGGCCGTTCCGGACGCCAGGGCGACCCCGGCCATTCGGCGTTCTTCCTGAGCCTGCAAGACGATCTGATGCGCATCTTCCCGGTCGACAGCATGGATTCCATGCTGGGCAAGCTGGGCCTGGAGCAGGGCGAATCCATCACGCACCCTTGGGTGTCCAAGGCAATCGAGCGGGCGCAAGGCAAGGTCGAAGCGCGCAACTTCGATATCCGGAAGAACATCCTCAAATACGACGACGTGATGAACGATCAGCGCAAGGTGATCTTCGAGCAGCGTATCGAGTTGATGGATGCCGAAGATGTCAGCGACACCGTTGTCGAAATGCGGCACGACGTAGTCGACAACATCATCGAAAAGGCCATTCCGCCGCGCTCCTACCCTGAACAGTGGAAGATCGAGCAGCTCGAGGCCGCCGCCAAGACCTATCTCAATCTCGATGTGCCGGTGAAAGCCTGGGCCGAAGAGGAAGGCATTGACGTGGAGGTCGTGCGCGAGCGCATGATTGCGGCTGCCGATGAGGCCGCTGCCGCCAAGGAAGCGCGTACCATCACGGCGATGGAGGCGGCCGGTTCTCCCAACCCAACCGTCATGCGCCAGGTGGAAAAATCCATCCTGCTGCAGTCCATCGACGGGCTGTGGCGCGAACACCTGGTGACGCTGGATCACCTGTCCAAGGTCGTGGGCTGGCGTGGCATCGCCCAGCGTGATCCGCTGAACGAATACAAGCAGGAAGCCTATGAGCTGTTCCAGTCCTTGCTGGCCAATTTGCGCGAGCTGGTGACCACCCAGCTCAGCCATGTCGAGTTGCAGCCGCGCCCGATCGCTCCGCCTGTGCCGGACCTCTCGCGCCTGCGCGAAACTCACATCGATCCGCTGACCGGGGAAAATGACGCCGATGGCGGCGACACGATAGCGGACTCGCTGGGTGCGACGGGGAACGATCCTTCGCTCGCGCCAATCGATCCCAAGCTGCTGGAGGGGGTCGCTCGCAATGCCCCATGCCCCTGCGGCTCGGGCAAGAAATTCAAGCACTGCCACGGGCAGTTCTAGTTCAAGTTGAAAAAGGCCCGCAGCAATGCGGGCCTTTTTTGTTGCTGGCCGTCGAAATCCCGCGCTCCCGGTCGTTGTGTTGGTGAAGCGCCGCAATGGGCGCGGCAGGAACGGGAGAGCATCATGCGGAAAATCGTTGTCGGTGCGTTTGTCAGCCTCGATGGCATCATGCAGGGGCCGGGCGGCCCGGGTGAGGATCGTTCGGGCGGGTTCGAGCTTGGCGGCTGGACGGTGCCGTTTTTCGACGATCTGAGCGGGGCTGCCGTAGGCGAATTGCTGAGCCCGCCATACGATCTGCTGCTGGGTCGCAAGACCTATGACATCTTTGCCGGCTATTGGCCCAAGGCCGCCGAAAGCGGCGATCCGCTTGGCCAGCAGTTCAACGCCGTCACCAAATATGTGGCCAGCCGCAATCAGGACCTGAATTTGGCATGGCAGAACAGCCGCCAACTGGGAGCAGACCCGGTGGCGGAGCTGCGCCAGATCAAGCAGGAGGACGGGCCCAGGCTTGTCACGCAGGGCTCAACGGACTTCCTCAAGACCCTGTTTCAGGGCGATCTCGTGGACGAGATGACGCTCCTGATCTTTCCGGTGCTCCTGGGCCACGGCAAGAAGCTGTTTGGCGAAGGGCAGATGGCGTCGACGTTCAAGCTCATGGATACCAAGGCAAGCCCCAGCGGCGTCGTCATCAACCGCTACGAGCGCGCCGGCGAGGTCGTTACGGGCTCGTTCTAGGGCGCGGCGCGCCAAGGTCTGCGTGCTCCAATAATCAGCACGTTACCCGGACTTCGGCAAAGCCGCTGATCGAACCGCCGTCGGAGGGCACTACGGCGATCATGCACTGACTGGCTGGCAGGCCGACTGTGCCGCCCTGGGCGATCACCGTGCCGTCGGCAAGGGTGATGTAGCCATTGTCCACCGCGCCGATCTCCACCTTGGCGGGGGTGCCGCAGACCGGATAGACGTCGCCGGAGGCGACCATGAAGCGGGTGCCGGTGGGCAGGCAATCGCCGTCCGTGGGTGTCACCGCGACGTCCGATGAGCCGGACTGCTCCAGCGGCGGCAAGGTCGCTGGAGCGGCGGCGGACCCGGTGCGCCAGCTCTCTTCGAGCAGGCTCAGCCGGTTATTCAGATCGGTAAGCGCTTCGCCACCGGCAGAGGGGGATGTCACCTGCTGCTTGCCGAACAGTTCAAGACTAAGCTTGATCTGCGCGATATCGGTGGTGAGCCGGCCGATGTCCCGCCTTGTTTCGGTAAAGACCCATGCGGCGCTGGCAATTGCTGCAACACCCACCAGGCCGACGACGAAGCTCAGGATAGCGGTCGCAGGCAGGGGCCGCCGTTGTGGCGCCGGAGCCGGGCTGGCGGCCACCTCAGGGCGCGTTTCACTCTGGACAGTTGGCGCTTCTTCCAAAGTGGATATCTCCTGTGTCGAACGCCAACCCCTTCGGGCCTAAATGCGGCTGTCCTATGGTGCTGGAGCTATCCTTGGCCCCTAGAGCAGCCAGCGCGCACGCGGATTGGGGGCAGGAGCCGTCTTGCCGCTCATGACCGGCGTCACGGTGGGCTGGCCCATGCCCAGGACCGACCCTATGCCGCCGAACACATTGCCCACGGCGCCGCCTATGGCTTCGCCGCGCGCTTTGATGGCCGCTTCCTCGCTGGCCCTTCGTTCGGCGGCGGTTAATTGGCCGGCAATTGCCTTCTCATCGGCCTGCTGCTTGGCGACCAATAGGGGGTTCTGCGCCATGACGGGGCAGGGCCCCATGGCGTCAAGAATGCCATTGCCGGGGGCGTTGAACACATATTGACGTTCGCACACGTCCCAGACGGGTGGGCGCTTGGTCAATTCGAACAGGTCATGGCCCTCCTTGATGTCCTTCCAGAACGGGAGATGCTCGCTTTTGGCCTGAGCAGCCAAATTGGCGGCGGTCATCTTGAAGGGGAAAATCTGCAGCTGGAAGCTGGAATTGCCGCCCTTGAAGCTTTCGCGGGCGAGGGCATAGATCTCGGCGATGCCGCCATCGGTCATGGCGTAGCAGCCGCTGGAGGAGCAATCGCCATGCACCATCAAATCGGTGCCGGTGCGGCCCCAGGAGCGATCGAACTTGTTGGGAAAGCCGGTGTTGAAGGCCAGGTAGTAGCTGGACCGGGGGTTCATCAGGCCGGGCGTGATCGTATAGAAGCCTTCGGGGCTCTGGCGGTCGCCTTCCTTGATCTTGGGCCCGAGATTGCCCGAAAAGGCGCAGATTTCGTAGGTCTTGAACATGCGGAAGTCGCCCGCGGTGGTGCGCTTCCAGACCTCGAGCGTCTTTTCCTGCTTGAAGATGCGGATCAGCATGGCCTCGCCCGGCGAGGAGCCCATGGCTTTCAGCGCCGCGACGACGCTGCTTTGCAGCGGCTGATTATGCCGGTTGTCATTGCTCTTGGACAAGAAACCGCCGCAGGCAGCAAGGCCAAAGGCTACCCACAACAGGATGAGGGCCGAACAGAATTTACGCAGAGATGTGGGGATCACGATCGGCAGCCCAGAAGCGAAATGGTCCCGGACCCATTAGGGGGCCAGTGGTTACCACAGCATGAGAAATGCTGGTGAATGAACCGTTACCACGGCGCAATTCAGTGCGGAAGCGGGTGTGAAATCACGCAAGCGTGCGCGAGCATGCCGCGGTTTTGCATGCGGCATGCTTCGGATTTTCTCGGATTTTGTAGCGCTAAAGCGTCGAACCGATTGCCAGGAACTTCTCGCGGCGATGCTCGCGGACTTCCAGACGCCCCTTGCCGGCAAAATCGGCGAGGAAACTGCTGATGGCGTCGCGAGTCGAGGCGAGGACTGTCTCGGGGTGGCGATGGGCGCCACCGGTAGGTTCGGGAATGACGCCGTCGATCACGCCGAAGCCGAGCAGGTCGGCGGAGGTGATCTTCATGTTGGTGGCAGCGTCTTGCGCCTTGGCGGCGTCGCGCCACAGGATGGTCGCGCCGCCTTCGGGCGAGATTACCGAATAGATGGCATGTTCGAGCATCAGCACGCGGTTGGCGGTGGCAATGGCAATCGCACCGCCTGAGCCGCCTTCGCCGATGACGATGGCGATGTTGGGCACGCCCAGCTCAAGCGACTTCTCGGTGGAGCGGGCAATGGCTTCGGCCTGGCCGCGCTCTTCGGCGCCGATGCCGGGATAGGCCCCGGCGGTATCAACGAAGGAGATCACCGGAATGTTGAACCGGTCAGCCATTTCCATGATGCGGACGGCCTTGCGATAGCCTTCGGGACGAGCCATGCCGAAATTGTGCTTGAGGCGCGTTTCGGTGGAATTGCCCTTTTCCTGGCCCAGGATCGCAACCGGCTGGCCGTTGAACCGGCCAAAGCCTGCCTGGATGGCGGCATCTTCGGAAAACTTGCGGTCACCGGCGAGCGGTTGCCATTCGGTGATGAGGCTCTTGATGTAGTCGGACAGATGCGGGCGCTGCGGGTGGCGCGCAACCTGCGTCTTCTGCCAGGGGGTGAGGCGCTTGTAGATCTCGACCAGCGCCTCTTCAGCGCGGCTCGACAGGCGGTTCACCTCTTCGTCGATGCTGACGGCCTGGTCTGCCGCGGCCATGGCCTTGAGTTCGGCGATCTTGCCCTCAAGATCGGCTACCGGCTTTTCGAAATCGAGATAAGACTGCATCCCACCCGCCCGTTAGGGGTCTAATATGTTTGCGACCCGTGGATATGGCCGCTGCTGTTGCGCCCTAAAGTGGCCGGAAAGTGACGATGGAGCAACGCCAAGTCAAGACTTGGGCTGCGTTGTGCCCAAATTGGATGCGTTGAGTTTAAGAATTACGGGTGTGACGGGGCATACGGTCGATGTCCCTGAAGACCTCATGGTGAGCTTGTCGAACCACGAGGTCGAGCGAGTGGAGGGTTGGTGCCACGACCTCGTCCTTCGACAGGCTCAGGATGAGGTCTACTGAGTAGGCGTGCGCAAGAGGGGGTCTATCCCTGCGTCAGCGGGTGATGGGTTTCGACCAGGTCGCGCAGTTTTTCGTCCAGGACGTGAGTGTAGATCTGGGTTGTGGAAATGTCGGCGTGGCCGAGCAGCATCTGCACGACACGCAAATCGGCGCCGCCGGCGAGAAGGTGGCTGGCGAAGGCGTGGCGAAGGACGTGGGGGGCTACGCGGGCGGTCGAGATGCCGGCGCGGGCGGCTAGGCCCTTGAGGTCGCGGGCAAAGACCTGGCGCGACAAATAGCCTTCGGCGCCGGCGGCGGAAAACAGGAAAGGGCCGGGCTCAAGCGTTGCGAGATAGGTCTTGATGGCGTCGCGCGCGCGGTCGTTGAGCGGCACGACGCGCTCCTTGTTGCCCTTGCCGGTGACGGTGATGAAGCTGGTGTCGCGCATCACAGCCTGGCGGCGCAGGCTGACCAGTTCGGAGACGCGCAGGCCGGTGGCATAAAGCAGCTCCAGTAGAACATAGAGCCGCAGCGAGGCCGCGTGGTGCTCGGGGTCGGGGGCCGCATTGACTTCGGCTTCGGCCGTGGCTAGCAGCTTGTCGACTTCGGCGATGGACAAAACCTTGGGAAGCGCGCGCCGCGCCTTGGGGCTGGCGACGATACGCGTTGGATCATCGGCCCGAATGCCATCGGCGCACAAAAAGCGGTGGAACTGCCGGATGGCGGAGAGGCGGCGGGCGCTCGATGAGGCGGAAAGCCCGTCGCGGCGCAACTGGTCGAGATAGGCGTTGACGGTTTCGCGCGGGCAATCGAGCAGGGTCTGCTTCCTGCCGGCGACGAAGCCGGAATAATCGCTGAGATCGCGGCGATAGGCGTCGATGGTGTTCCTGGCGGCGCCGCGTTCGGCACTAATCATCTCGAGGAACGTGCCGATCAGATGGCTGCCGCTCATGGCGTTGCGGGTGCCGCTTCGTCAGCCGGCGCAGGCGCCGGGGCACGGCCGGGCAGGGTTGGCTCGCCGCCGCCCAGAAGGTCACGCGAGGGAATGCGGATGGTGACTTCCTTGGGCTCGGGCTTGACGAAAGTGACCAGCGCGAACATGCCCGCATAGACGAGGCCCGCAAGAAACAACAGCATGATGACGAGACGGATCAGGGTGGGCATGACGGTCCGGCAAAGTGATTTCGTGACAGCTTGTCAGCAAATAGTTTCGGTTTGGTAGGCATAACGCATTGCGACAGGTTTGGCGCCCAAGTTCTTGACAGTGCCGTCAGGTGCAGGTTGATAGCGGCATCATCAGGGGAGCGCATTGGTGAACCGACCCGACGCGGCAACGCGACAGGCCCGCGCCGAAGAACTTGTCGAACGTTTGGGCGGCAAGCCGATCGTGCTGGTCGGCATGATGGGCGCCGGCAAGACAACCGTTGGTCGGCGCGTCGCCGCACGGCTGAACCGCAATTTTCTCGATAGCGACGAGGAAATCGAAAAAGCCGCGCAGATGACCATTCCGGAAATTTTCGATCAGCGGGGCGAGCCAGAATTTCGCGCCGGGGAAACCCGTGTAATCGCCCGCGTGCTTAAGGATGCCGATATCATCCTGGCCACTGGCGGCGGGGCTTTCGTCAATTCCGAGACGCGCGCCCTGGTCAAGGCGGAGGCGATTTCAGTCTGGCTCAAGGCCAATGCCGATGTGCTGTTCGAGCGCGTTTCCCGCCGCTCCAACCGCCCCCTGCTCAAGACGCCCAATCCGCGCGCCACGCTCGAAAAACTGATTGAGGAGCGCTACCCGATCTATGCCGACGCCGACATCACCGTGCCCAGCCGCGAAGTGCCGCAGGATGTCGTGGCGCAGGATGTGATCGACGCGGTACTCGCCTATCTCAAGCGCCAGGATTGAACGATGGCTTCCATTGCCCACAAAGTACACGTCGCCCTTGGCGAGCGCGCCTATGACATTTTGATCGGCGATACGCTGCTCGATGAGGCCGGGGCCATTCTGGCGGAGCGTTTTCCGGGCCGGCGCTATGGCATCATCACTGATGAGAACGTGGCCCAGGCGCAATTGCCGAGGCTTTTGGCGTCGCTGGACGGGGCGGGGCTCAAGCACAGTGAAATCGTGCTGCCCGCCGGGGAAAGCACCAAGAACTGGGCCTTTGTCGGGCAGGCCGTCGAGGGCATTCTTGCGGCCAGGCTCGAGCGCGGCGATCTGGTGATTGCGCTGGGTGGCGGGGTTATCGGGGATCTTGCGGGCTTTGCCGCCTCGATCGCGCGGCGCGGCATGGATTTTGTGCAGATGCCGACATCGCTGCTGGCGCAGGTCGATAGTTCGGTTGGCGGCAAGACCGGCATCAATTCGCCGCATGGCAAGAATTTGATCGGCGCCTTCCATCAGCCAAAGCTGGTGCTGGCGGATCTTTCCACCCTCAACACCCTGGCGCCGCGACAGTTCGCTGCCGGCTATGCCGAGGTGGTCAAATACGGGTTGATCGACGACGAAGAGTTTTTCTTCTGGCTCGAAGCCAATCAGGCCGAAATCTTTGCCGGTGGGCCTGCCCGGGGCGAGGCTATTGCGCGCTGCTGTGCCCACAAGGCGCGGGTGGTGATCGAGGACGAAAAAGAACTCGGGGTCCGGGCGCTGCTGAATTTGGGGCATACCTTCGGGCATGCGCTGGAAAAGGACACCGGCTATTCGGACCGGCTGTTGCATGGGGAAGGGGTCAGCATCGGCATGGTGCTGGCGCATGAGTTCTCGGCACGGCTGGGCCTTGCGCCATCACAAGATACGGGCCGCATCGTCGGCCACTTGAAGAAAGCGGGCCTGCCCACCAAATTGAGTGACATCCCCGGAACACTTGGTTCAACGCAAACCCTGATGACTGCCATTGCGCAGGACAAGAAGGTTTCGCGCGGTGCCCTGACGTTTATTCTGACGCGGGGAATTGGGCGGGCCTTTATCGAGAGGAATGTGGACCCGCAGGTGGTTTCGGGGTTTTTGGATGAGATGCGGTAAGCATCCCCACGGCGTCATTCCCGCGAAAGCGGGAAGCTCGGTTTTTAACCCAGGGCTGCCGAAACGGAGGTTCCCTCGACTCACGCCACAAGTGCAACACCTGCTATGGTGTTGGTGCGATGGGAACTTTGTATGAGCAGTTGAGCCTGCGGGAGCGGGTTGAGATCGACATTGGGCGGCGCAAGGGGCTCTCGATGCAGGCGATCGGCCAGATGCTGGGGCGTTCGGCCTCAACCATCAGCCGTGAGTTGGGACGCAATGGCAGCCCCACCAGGCATT
>NZ_PYVW01000024.1 GCF_003056355.1 Devosia naphthalenivorans | reverse complement strand
CTGCACGATAACCACCGAGCCGAAACCGGGGAGCCACACCCATGCCCGCCACCATTCTCGTTGTCGAAGACGAGGGCGATATCGCTATTCTGCTGCGCTACAATCTCGAAGCGGAAGGTTTCCGCGTCGTCACCGCCGAAACAGGTGAAGAAGCTACTCAAGCTATTCAAGAGAAACTGCCCGACCTGATCCTGCTCGATTGGATGCTGCCCGAAGTGTCCGGCATAGAGCTCTGCCGCCGCTGGCGCGCTCGTCCGGAAACCTCCCGTGTACCCGTTATCATGCTGACAGCTCGGGGCGAGGAAGAAGAGCGCGTTCGGGGCCTTGCCACCGGTGCTGACGATTATGTGGTCAAACCTTTTTCAGTTCCTGAGCTTATCGCTCGCATCCACGCTCTGCTGCGCCGGGCGAACCCCAATCTTATTACTGCGGCATTGAAGGTTGGCGACCTGGAACTGGACCGCACCACCCACCGAGTCCGCCGTGCAAAGCGTGACGTACATCTGGGGCCCACCGAATATCGCCTGCTGGAATATCTGATGCGCCATCCCGGCCGCGTTTATTCCCGCGAGCAACTGCTTGACGGTGTCTGGGGTAACGATGTTTACGTAGACGAACGCACCGTGGACGTTCACGTTGGCCGTCTGCGGCGCGCTATCAATAGGGGCGCAGATGTTGATCCAATCCGGACTGTCCGGGGCGCCGGTTACGCCTTCGATGAGAGGTTTTCCGTCGCTGTATAGCGAGGCCAAGTGACCAGAACGGTGGTTGAACGTCTCCTGAAGATAATGCAGTCCAAATTCCCGGCTGGCGGTTATCTTGAACAAGGAATTGCCAGCGTTTGTTCACACTCTGGATGCACATCTTTCCGAAAGTGCAAAGTCTTGCAGTATGCGACCCAAACCGATGTCCGCCCGCTCTACAGGTGTCTGAAAGCCGAAAATCCGTCGGGCTTCAATCCGCGATAATTGCAACTTCAGGTTCATCGAATGTCGGCAGGGGCTGTCCTGCAATCCGCCGCTGGAACATAGCAATCAACGAGCTAATCTGAGGATCTCCGAGTTTTTCCTCTGCAACCTGCAGCTTTTGGATCGCCTCATCGAAGTATGCGTACTCCCCGGTTTTGCGGTAGTACTCGATGCCAAGCTCAGCATAGGCGGAAAGGATGTTCTTGTTAATTGGAAATCGGGTGACGCCTTGTACGGCAAGCTCATGAGCTTCCTCCAGAATCGCCACCCTGTCTTCAGGCAGGATACCTTGCGAACGCACAGCTCGCTCTACCAGGAGCTTGATCTTGTACCGATGCACTGGGCCATCCGATCCAAAGTCCTTGTCGAAGAGGCGGATTTCCGTCTCCGCCTTCTCAAAATGACCTTGGTCGATCAGGTTGCGAATGAGCCGATGACGGGGGACACGCTCACCTGGCGCATTTGACATCATCTTCCGCAGCAGGCGGTTCTGCTCATTCTTGTCGGGGATGCGGGAAATGCCGGTCTCGACGTTGCACAGTTCACGAAGCGATCGGATCTCAATGTCATAGGTGGGAGAGATGTTGTCGATAACCGCTTCAAACAGCGCTATGATCCGCTCGAGGTCGGGGAATTTGTACTTCGCTACGATGCCCGCGATGACCGAGTGCCTGGTGCGCCAGCCGTAGATGCCGGACTTCGCGTCGATATTGTACTCACTGACTATATCCGTGAGGTTGTCCAAAATCCCCGTGACGCTGTTGGCCTCGATGCCCAAAAGCCGCAGGATCAGTTGGCGGTGGACCCGTACGCCTGCGTTCTCCATGGCCGACACATAGCGATAGATTTCTCGCAGATTACCTTCGAGGCCGGCGTACTCCCGCAGGACAATGTCGTCGAAATTGTCATTGGCAAAGATGTTCTTGAGGCAAACGAACATGTCCGCTTCGCATCGGACGGAAAGCCTCCTGCGCCGTTCTTCCTTGTTAAATCCGCTGAACTGATCCTCAACGAGCTTTCTGATGTCTGGGCTCGCATCCAGTAGGAGCAGCAACCTCTCTATCTCTTCAGCCGAGAGCTTGGACAGGGTGAACGTCCCACCATACTTGAAGATGTTGGGGGTCTTGATGCGCGGGAACCAGTGGTTGCGCGTTGAGCAGATCAGTATTTTGAGGTGCGCATTGTCAGCCTGCACCAGCTTGTCCACCAGGTCATTAAGAGTGAGCAAGTGGTGATGCGCATCATCGACAACGAGCACACCCACATCCTGCTCGGCCTTCAACCCCTCGGCCAGATCGAACCAGTGCTTCACGCTTAACGGATGATCGCCTTTGTGCTCATAGGCAAACGTTCCCTTGGCCCGCATCAGGTTTACTGTCTGCCTGATTGCTGTGGTCTTCCCTACTCCGCTGGCTCCCAGAAGGGTCGCGCACAGGGTGGCGTCTCCCTCGAAATAGGCTGCAATATCGTCCGCCACGGTGCGTCGAAAGGTGTATCCTGCGGCGATATCCGCGTAGCTTGCAGCCTTTCCGTTGAACATGGCGCTGATGTCAGGATGTTTGTCCAAGGCGTGCGCCACATCGACCGTGACGGGTTCAAGCGCAGGTATCCGCTCCAGCGGAGTGCCTTCCGTCGCTGGCTTCGCTATGGGACTGACTACAGGACCGAGTGCGGCAAAGAATTCGTCGATCCCGCCGAAGGAAACAGAGATCCCGCGCTGTTCAAAGAGGGAAGCACGGGCTTCATCCTTCGTATACATCAGTAGAAGAATGCGCCCAGGCGTGAGTGCTTTGGCGTTAAGTGCCGCAGCACGATTGACGATGGTCTTCAAATCCGGATCAGCAAGGGACTGCCCGATGATTACCAGGTCGGAGCCAGCCAGATCCCCTTTCAGGCGATCATAGAGGAACTCGCGGTACTGATCGGTCTGCTCGTAGTCGGCTTCGGAAAGTATGATCCGAGAGTTGTCCCCGTCGCACACGTCCCGCTCAATAGTCCCGTGAATCTTGAACAGCAGGCAGTCTTCACTTTCGTCACCCGTGGTGAAGCTGAAGTTTGAGTGGAACACCCGCAGCTTCTTTTTGCGGACTTTGTATACCTGCTCAACGAGATCGTCGTAGTTCGTAGTGAAGATGCTTTTCCATGGATAGAGCGGGAGGTTCTTCAGACCTCCCGTGGGTTTCAATCCGGCACAACGCTTTCGCAGTTCCTCAATGACCTTCCTGCGGTTGGTCTTTGCCTCGCATAGGCTTGCTATCTCACTAAGGGAATAACCGTTGGCGGGTACGCCGAACATCTTAGAAAAGTGCTCGATGAGCGCACCGACAGCAGGCGCACCGGAAGGGATTGAGGAGCCGGCTCCGAAGAGCAGCACAGTATTCTTAGGCACAAGGCCTTTCGCAAGATCGTCCAGTTTGATCGGCATGATTCCCCCTAATCGATCGAACAATGGACGACGCTGGCGTACTCCGTCGAGTACTTTGCAGAGATAACTACCCGCGATGTGAGGGATGTGGTGCCGAGACCCCGATTGTTATTGGAATTTTATTGTCCAAGCCTTCTTAACGGGAACTGCAGCAGGAACTGTGCTTCCCGCCAACCTACGGGTGCATAGGGCGCTCATACCCACCTACCAGAACCGCAGAAAGGTCATGCACCGGTTGACCGTTCCGATAAATCCAATATAGTGGATATATGGAATCAATTCGCGCGATCGTTGCCCTGTCGGCTCTGGGGCAGGAAACCCGGCTGGAAATCTTTCGCCTTCTGGTGCGCAACACACCCGAAGGACTTCCGGCTGGAGAAATCGCCCGCAGGTTGGAAGTGCCGCAGAACACAATGTCTAGCCATTTAGGCTTGCTCACCAGAGCCGGACTGCTGACGTCCGAACGCTTCAGCAGGTCGATCGTATACAAGGTCGACCTGGACGCTTTCCGCGAGCTCATGCTTTTCATGGTCAAGGACTGCTGCAACGGCAACGCTACCCTCTGCGCACCTTTGATCGCTGAACTCACCCCCTGCTGCCAGCCCCAAGAGGTAATTCAATGAGCGACCAGCCCTACAACGTGCTTTTCCTTTGCACAGGAAACTCCGCCCGCTCCATTTTCGGCGAAGCTTTGATCAATCATCTAGGCAGTGGCAAGTTCAAGGGGTTCTCCGCGGGGTCAACGCCCAAGGGTGCCATCAACCCACTGACACTGGAAACCTTAAAAAAAGCCGGCATCTCGACCGAAGGACTTCGTTCCAAGGCCTGGGATGAGTTCGCCGTTCCCGGCGCCCCGAAGATGGATTTCGTTTTCACGGTCTGCGACAATGCAGCCGGAGAGTCATGCCCCGTGTGGCCCGGTCAGCCCATGACCGCTCATTGGGGGATCGAGGATCCTGCCGCTGTCGAAGGCACGGAGTTCCAACAGCGTGCGGCGTTCGACGAGGCCTTGCGCTACCTGCGGAACAGAATTGTTGCATTCACAAACCTGCCGCTGTCCAGCATCGACCGCCTTGCACTGAGCTCTAAGCTCAAGGGCATCGGGGCTATGGAGGGATCGACGTCCAACAGTGCGGATGTCGCATGATCTATTCGACGCCGGTGCAGGGTGATAATTTCGAGTTGCTCGCCGCCCTTGCCGAAGCTGGCCTCCCGATCGAGGATATCGAGGAAGAGGGCCGATCGTTCTTCCAATTCGAGGAAGATGGCGTGCCGATCGGTTTCGGCGGCTTCGAACGCTATGGAGAGGACACCCTCGTGCGCTCCATAGTTGTCATGCCGAAGTTTCGGGGAACCGGCGCAGGACGGCGCCTGACCGAGGCATTGCTTGAGGAAGCCGAAAAGGCCGGTGCCCGCACCGCCTATTTGCTGACGACCACCGCCTCCGGATTTTTCGCTGGGCTCGGGTTCAGGGTAGAGGACCGACGCAAAGCACCCGCTTCCATTCTTGCCACCAGACAAGCTGCCTCGATCTGTTCGACGGCCGCTCTCCTGTACAGACCGATCAAGGCTCCCGATGTCCATCTTTGAACGCTATCTGACCCTCTGGGTCGCAATCTGCATCGTCATCGGCATTGCCGCCGGTCACTTCCTGCCCGGGTTTTTCCAGGGGCTCGGGGGCCTTGAGATCGCCCAGGTGAACATCCCCATGGCGGTGCTGATCTGGCTGATGATCATTCCGATGCTGGTGCGGATAGACTTCATGAGCCTGGCGCAGGTCGGCAATTACTGGCGCGGCATCGGCGTAACCGTCTTCATCAATTGGGCCATCAAACCATTCTCGATGGCGCTGCTGAGCTGGCTCTTCATCGGCTGGCTGTTCCGGCCATTGCTGCCGGAAACACAGATCGATAGTTATATCGCCGGGCTGATCATCCTGGCGGCAGCGCCATGCACCGCAATGGTGTTCGTCTGGTCCAACCTGGTGAAAGGGGAACCCCACTTCACCCTGAGCCAGGTGGCGCTCAACGACGCGATCATGGTGATTGCCTTCGCCCCCATCGTCGGCCTGTTGCTCGGGTTGTCCGCCATCACGGTGCCTTGGGACACGCTGCTGCTTTCGGTCGGCCTCTATATCGTCGTGCCGGTGATCGCGGCGCAGCTCTATCGGCGTTGGCTGCTGGCCAATGGCGGCATCGATGCCATGAACCGTGTGCTCTCCATCCTGCAGCCGATCTCGATCGCCTCACTGCTCCTGACGCTGGTGATGCTGTTCGGTTTCCAGGGCGAGCAGATCGTGGCCCAACCCACAATCATCCTGCTCCTGGCGGTGCCTATCCTGATCCAGGTCTATTTGAATTCCGGGCTGGCCTATTTTCTCAACCGTGTTTCGGGCGAACAGCATTGCGTTGCCGGTCCGTCCGCCCTGATCGGCGCATCCAACTTCTTCGAACTTGCCGTAGCTGCCGCGATCGCCCTGTTCGGCTTCAATTCCGGCGCCGCCCTGGCGACCGTCGTGGGCGTGCTGGTCGAGGTGCCGGTCATGTTGTCGGTGGTCTGGATCGTGAACCGATCGAAGGGCTGGTATGAGCGCGGCGCGGCTGTCCGCCACAACATCCAAACGAAGGCTGCAGAATGACCGTCACCATCTATCACAATCCCGACTGCGGCACCTCGCGCAACACGCTGGCCATGATCCGGCAGTCCGGTGTCGAGCCCATCGTCATCGA
Source organism: Devosia naphthalenivorans (assembly GCF_003056355.1). Classification (GTDB taxonomy): domain Bacteria; phylum Pseudomonadota; class Alphaproteobacteria; order Rhizobiales; family Devosiaceae; genus Devosia; species Devosia naphthalenivorans. Next base: position 33,529 of record NZ_PYVW01000024.1, on the reverse strand, counting down.
ATACCTCAAGACGCCGCCGTCACGATCCAGGATCGTGGAACTGGTTGCAGCCGCTGGCATGTCGCTGCGGGATGCGCTGCGGAAGAAGGATACGCCTTATGAGGCGCTTGGTCTGGCCGATCCTGCCAAGACCGATGACGAGCTTCTCGATGCTATCGAGGCGCACCCCATCCTGCTGAACCGGCCTTTTGTCGAAACCTCGATGGGCACCCGCCTGTGCCGGCCATCCGAAGTCGTGCTCGACATCCTAGAGAACCCCGATATTGGGCCCTTCACCAAGGAAGATGGCGAGGTCATCATCGATGCCGAAGGGAAGCGTGTTGTCTGATCTGCCTAATGTCGTGCCTGCCGCCTTTGAGGTGCCTGACTTCTCCGGGCTGGTTGCCCCTGCCCTCGCACACAGGCCTCGCATCCTGATGCTCTACGGTTCGCTGCGGGAACGCTCCTATTCGCGATTCCTGACTCTGGAAGCGGCACGCCTGCTCGAAGCGTTCGGCGCCGAGGTCCGCATCTTTCACGCCAATGGCCTTCCTTTGCCGAACGACGCGCCCGACACCCATCCCAAGGTGCAGGAACTGCGCGAGGCAATGCTATGGTCAGAAGGCCAGGTCTGGACCTCACCGGAGCGGCACGGCGCCATGTCGGCGGTGCTGAAATCCCAAATCGACTGGATACCCCTGCCCGGAGGCGCGATCCGACCTACCCAAGGCCGAACGCTGGCTCTGATGCAGGTGTCAGGGGGGTCCCAGTCGTTCAACGCCCTGAACCAGATGCGTATACTGGGCCGTTGGATGCGCATGGTGACAATCCCGAACCAGTCTTCTGTCGCTAAGGCGTGGCAGGAGTTCGACGAGGCCGGTCGCATGAAGCCGTCATCGTTCTACGACAGGGTTGTCGACGTGTGCGAAGAACTGGTGAAATTCACGCTGATCAACCGTGGAGTGTCAGGCTATCTGACTTCCCGTTATTCAGAGCGGAAAGAAGCCGCCGCCTAACTTGAGGAGCGGGTTGGCCTTAAGTCGATATAAGCCCGAGAACGGCCCCTCATGGGTGATATCGACTGCGTCAGAGCTTAACACCGCAACCACCTGGACATCTGCAAACTAGAGCTTCTGTTCTTAACCCGAGGCCTTAATGCCTGTGCGCAAGAAGCTGAATCGACAGTAGGACGTTGATCGAGGCCAAGCCTGCTACTGCGCCCAGAAGCAGATTTGCACCACCCATTTCGATCAAGGCCGCACCAAGTGAAGGAGCAAAGGCCTGAACCAGTAGACTTGGCAGAGCCAGGCGGCCCATGAGGACGGCGAATGTCGAAGGATCGAACAAAGTGAGCGGCAGCGCTCCGCGAGCGATCGAAAAAATGCCATTGCCGGCGCCGTAGATGATGATGGCAAGACCGGTAACTGGCAGGTTCATGAAGAGCAGCACCAGACCGCCCGCCAACAGGATGGTCGACGCCATCATTGTCCAGACCGCATGATAGCGGCTGCCTAGAACCATATCCATGACACGAGATCCTACCTGCGAAGGTCCGATCAGTGCACCAAAGGCGACTGCGGCCGCGAGATCATGACCCCGCAACTGCAATAGCGTGAGCAGATGCACCCCGAGCATGCTGCTGATGAGCGAAGCAATCGTGAAGATGACAGCTAACAAGTAGAACGTAGCACGCGGCGATCTCGCCGGTATTGGCCGGTCAGCTGTGAGAAGCGGCGACGAAGCGGGTCCCGGGGCCGGAATGAACGCAAGGATCAGCGGCAGGGAAATAAGCAGGTGGGCGCCGGCATAAACAAGGCAAGCGGTCCGCCAACCGTATGTCTCACCGAGATAGGCGGTGATCGGCCAGCACACCGTGCTGGCAAAGCCACCCCAAAGGGTTAAGGTGGTAATCGCACGGCGTGCATTTTTGCCGTAGAGGCGGCCAAGGGTGGAGAAGGCGGCGTCGTAAAGGCCTGCTGCCATGCCGACGCCCATAATGATCCATCCAACCAGATAGACAGGCAGCCAGGTAGCGGTGCCGATAAGGGCCAGGCCTGACGACAGCAGCAGCATGCTGCAGATCAGCACAGGCTTGCCGCCGCGCTGCTGGATAGTGCCACCAATAAGAGGGGCGGTAACGCCGCCCGCCAATAATCCGCCAGTTAGCCCCCCGATCACCCAAGGCAGCGACCAGCCAGTATCGAGAACTATCATCGGGGCCAAAACGGCCAGGAGGTAGTACGATGAGCCCCAGGCAAGGATCTGAACAATACCCAAGGCGGTGACAACAATGGCGGGGCGCGTTGTAGCCACCCCCTCAACCGCAACACTCATGCATTAGCCCCGTCTTGCGGCTGGCAGCAGCTGGCAACCGCCGCCGCCGCACCGGCGATAATTTCCGGATGCCCCTGGCAGCAATCGGCCATCAAGAATTGGACGAGCCCGGAAAGCGCATCATAGTCCGCTGTGTAGATGATCGACCGTCCCTCGCGCTTCGATGCCACAAGCCCTGAGTGTTCGAGATGAGAGAGATGGAACGAAGCACTCGATGAGGATGCTCCTACCTTTTCGGCGACGACGCCTGCGGGCAATCCTGCCTTTCCGGCGATGACCAGAACCCGCACCATTTGCAGCCGGGTGCCTTGCGACAAGGCGGCGAAAGCATCGAGGGCTTGATGTTCTTGCAATTTCATCTCAATCTCTCAAGAGTCGTTGAAACGAAGGATATTCAGAATGAGCGCTCTTGTCACGCAGGATCCCACCACCTCAAGCGCCGATTTTTCGCTCGCTCGATTGCTGCATATGCTGGAAGGTCACGACGAGAAGGCCCTCGTCATTGAATATGCCGGTCGGCGCATCGGGCGGGGTTACCACGTCACCGAAGTCAAAGCCGGTTCCTTTGTGACACTGGACTGCGGCGGCAATCCCGACGCATGGCAGGAGACCGTGCTTCAGGTGGAAGACATTTCGGCAGAGTCGGAACGAACATTCATGCAGGTGGGAAAATTCACCCGTATTCTTGCTCAGGTCGACCGGAAGATCCCTCTCAACGGTGACGCGAGGGTGACCTTTGAGGTGAGCCGCCCCGGCGAGCCGATGCAAGTGTTTGACCTTGATCAATTGGCAGTAGACGAGGAGACTGTCGTACTGCAACTGGAGCACCGCTCCGCCATTTGCAAGCCACGGCATCGAGCTGCCCAACAGGCTGTCAGCTCGGGATGCTGCGCACCAGCCGCTAAGTCCCCCTGCTGCAGTTAGGTCTTTGGTGTGCTGCGAAGCAAGCCAGCAGGACTGTTTTGGGGATCATGCTCCGTTCGCTCGTAGAGATCTTTGCCAACGAGCGTTGCTTGATCCTGAGCTCGTCGACCGAGGGCCGACGCAGACGCAGATTGCACAATGCCCATGTTCTCTAGGGGCCGTAGGAACGGGTAGTCTCGAAGAAGTCCGTGTTAGAACCGCTTGGCCCCCACAGACTTCTTGAACCCGCACGACTGATAGCTCTCCTTGAGAGGATAGAGCACGTCCTCGATCTCCTGACGCAGGGGACTTTTGTTTCAAAAAGTTATGGGAACGATCGTCTGCAGTTAAATCTCGGATGGGAAACAGGCCCCAGTAAGCCGAACTACCTTGCAGTCGATATCTGCTCTGTCGGGTCGGCGGGTCGCCGTGTTCCCTACGGGGTGCATTCCCAAGCATTGCCTGGTTTCGCCACGATCCTGAGATCTGGCGTCATGCCATGCCAGTACTCGTCACAACCCGTCAACTTCTTACAGGGTTCACCTACCATCCCGGGGGCGGCTGTGTTCTGCCAGCTTCTTACCGCTGGTTACTGTGAAATGCCTGGAACGCTATCTGCTGTTGGCAGATCATCACCAACATCCGGAGACGACGGCGACACCGAAAAGAACACGACGACAATCACCAGCAAAATGGATACACCCACCGAGATCATAGCCGAGACGTCAAACCCGAACTTGGCTCGCTCCATTGGGATCGTGACCATGGTCTCGTAATCGGCTTCCCCTAGGAACCTGTAGAAGCGGTCCTTCCAGTCTTCGCGAAGGTCTGATTGTAACTTCATGAAATGAATGCTGGCGAAAATCACCGCCACCACATACGCAGCCAGAACGAGTGAGAGCGTGATCAACAAGAGTGCCGGAACTTGCGTGGTAAGCCGGGCCGCAACCAACCCCAGACCGAAGAATAGAGAGCCTGTCACTGCGGCAGCAAGCTGGCGGGTGGTGTCTGCGACCTTGCCGATCTCTTCTGAGACAGCTTTACGGAGATCGGCGATTCCCCTCAATGCATCCCTGCTCACGTCGGAAAGGCTGAGTTGGTAGGCTATCTTGGCGCCTTCAAGCGCCGTCCCTAGAGCACGGGCATCAATGCGCCCGCCGTTTGAAGCGAAACTGCCTACTGCCCTCGGGATCTCGGCCACGAACAATCCATGCCGCGCCTCGGCCTCCTTTTCATTCTCGTACACCCAACGCAGCGCACGTTGGGACTGGCCCAGGATGTCGCGATCCAATTGGACCGCGACAAGTGCCTGTTTCAGTCTTGGCGGTCCGGCATAGACTAGGGTGCCGTCTGCCAGGCGTTCGCTGGCGAGGCAACGAAGCGCCACTGCCTGCGCTTGGGTTGCCCATGTGGTGAAGACCCTGTCCTCCATCGGGTAGTCAGCGGATAGCGCGGAAAATATCCATGGCTCGAGCCGCCAGGGCACCGTCGGCGCGCCCGCCTCACGGACGAGGTCGCGAGGACTTGCGGTGGCTTCGACTGCAACCTGCGCGATGGCCTCACCCCAAGCAGCAAAGCGTCTGCCCCGAGTAGAAAATGGGCGAACTGTCTGCACGTGCTTCCAAACGACCCCGCCCTCATCCGCGGCTAGCCAGTCGCCGAGGCCACTCAGTGTCAACAGAACCTTTGCCGGCTCCAAGTTGGGCTTCCTGAACGATGCTCGAAATGGTTCCAGTTCAGCTGCGACATCGCGGATGGAACCAACCGACGACTCCGATGCGTCCTCCACGTCGGTTTCGATTCCGGCGGCATTGGCCAAAGCCCAAACATCCGTAAGCGCTCCGGCACTGAGGGCGGATACAACCGCCCACTCGGGGCCTTCGTTGACCAGGGCGTCGCCGGCTTCGACGAGCAGATCGATTCTAGCGCCCAGCTCTTTCAGGAACGACGTCGTCAACAACCAGCTCCTTCTTGGTAATGATTGTGATGCGGGTTCCGCCGCCCGGCTCTGCGCTGCGGGCCACCCCATTGTTCTCCAGCCCGCCGGGGTACTCTAGTCTCACACCCTCCGCCGTAGCGATTTTCTTCCGGCTAGCCTTGCCCATAGCCGCAGGATCCGGCCTAAAGGCTATACCATCGAGCCGCTTGGCCTTGAGACTGCGGAAGGTGGCCTTGTCCAACCTCTCCTTGGTAGCCTCATCCTCGGGCCGTCCCGCAGCGATGAACACGGCCTCCTGAACGGCTTCATTGTCGACTGACTCCCGGTTCCGGAGCGCGTCACGGGCGACCGCATGAGCAGCCGCGAGGTCCCGGTCCGGCAGCAAATCCTGGCAGGACTTCAGGACAGCAAGGACGGCGTCCTTGAGTCCCTGAGTGAGTTCCTGATCTGACCGGCTCCGAGAGACGTCAAGGAAGCGTTCGAAGTATTCCGTGAGGTCTGGTGCCTGTTTCATCCTGTCGCGAGCGGCGACCATGGAGTCGGCAACACCATCCTTCACCCTCACCAAGCATGATTTCTGGATAGCCTTGCGATCGGCGATGAACGCTTGGATGATCTGGCGGAGCCCGGATCGACCTTCGCGGTCGTACCGCTCAATCGCTTGGCTGTAGTCGTACTTGGCCAATGCGTAGACCACGTCGTCCCCACCCATCCGCATCTCGAACACGAAGAATGCACCATCCCTGCTGTTGCCGCGATGATGGTTGGCGAAGGATCGAGAAAGGCTCTGCGCTGCAGTCTCGAAATTCTCTTCGCTCCGAGCCAATCTCTCGAGGGCTGCCTTGGTGGTGGAAGCGTCGGCGAACTGGTGAACCGGCGCCACGTCTACATCGAGCAGGCGCGCCAGGAAGAAATCCTGGTGCTCGATCTCTTCGAACTCAGGCTGCGGCAGGAAATCGTCCTCACCGCCCACAATGTGAAGTATCATTCTGGAGATCGTCACTTGAGCACGTTCTTCGTCTGTCAGCAGTCCCAAGGAAGTCCCTCCACTTTTCGCCTACCAACAATGACTGTACGCGACACAGATTCCAAAGACTGAATCTAACACAGTCACGGCATCAATCAAGAACATAGAGGGAACAACAAGTTTAGCTATTCCAGAGACGGTGTCGACGACGACTACTATCGCGACGATTACAATCGAAAACGCGATCTGCGCGAGCGCCGGCGGATCGTGATGCGCTTGCTCGAGGGGCAGATCCTGATCGTGTAAAAAGGAAGCATCTGAAATGGTGCGAGGGGCACCCACAATGGGATGCACAATACCAATCATGGGGACCGACCAAATCCGTGAGGCTATCGAGCGAGCCTTCGGCAAGCGATATTGATCGGCGAACCAATGCCGGCGGCAGGCTGCAGTCGGCAATGGTTGGTTTCGTGAAACCGGTCCCCTATTGGTACCACAGCAGGTTCGTTGCGCGGAGTGATCCATCGTGCGACTGTCATGCATGTCAAGGAATGCGTCGATCGCCCTATTGCTCGAAGACGAGCCACTCATAGCGTTGGATATGGAGGAGATGCTCGGAAGCGCCGGTTTCGACGTGAAAACAGTGATGTCCTGCGAGCAAGCGAATGAATGGTTGGCCATATGCCGGCCCGACATCGTGATCGTCGACATCGAGCTCCGCGATGGCACCAGCGACGAAGTCGTTGAGCGTTTGGTCCAGAACCACATTCCTTTCGTTGTGCACTCTGGAGAGCACCCCAGCATGCATGTGGGCACGCCATTCGCCCATGGCCGCTGGATAAGCAAGCCGGCCACGCCGGATGAACTGATCGACGCCGCCAGGTCACTTCTATCGCCTTAAGAGCGCCATTGACCGGCTTCTCGGCGTATCTCCATTGTACCGGCTATTGTTAACCTCGCGGCTAGCGATCGGATGATCGACCGGCAAGATGCCCACAGCCCCCTATTGGTACTCGACTCTCCCATTTAAGCACTTCGTGGTGCGAACAGAATAATGCTGGCGGCAACCAGGGCCAGCGCCCCACCGAACAGGTCCCATCGATCGGGCACTCTGCCTTCCGCGAGCCACAGCCAAAGCAGCGACGCTGCTATGTAGACCCCACCATAGGCCGCGTAAGCTCTACCGGCGTGGTCTGCAGGTGCCAGCGTCAGCAGCCAGGCAAAGACGACCAAAGCGGGGACGCCAGCCAACGCCCACATCGGTGACTGCCCTTGCCGCAGCCACGCCCAAAAGGCGAAGCACCCGACTATCTCAGCCAGCGCGGCGCCGGCATAGATAAACACCGTAGTCACGACGATGGGCATGGCTGCTCTCCGATACGTCAGGTCCGATGACGCCTAGCACGGTCTCGGAGCCATGCCCACAACCCGGCTGCGCCAGCGAGCAGGACGGCAACAATGCCAATGGGGCCGGCGATTACCGCGGCACCGCCGGCAGCAACGATCGGCACCGCGCAGCATGCCGTGCAAGCTGCCGCGACACCTGCGGTGGCGACTATGCCCTTCTTGGTGCTAGGGTTCATGCTGCCGTCTTCGCGAGTTCCGGGGCGAAATGGGCGAACAGCTCGTCGGCGGCCAGTGCCACACTCTCGGGCGCAGTCATGGTCAGCTCTATCTGCTCTCCGGCCCGGATGTCGAAATCGAGGAATGCGCAGCACTCCGCTTCCATGGCGACGATATTCCTGACTTCCGGCAATGCCTCGAGGGCGTAGGTGAGATGCAGCGTCAACGACTCGCGTCGACTGGCCAACAGATGGCGAGACGCCAGGGCCTGGACAGAGGCTACCCTTTCCTTGAAGTCGGCGGCATCCAGGGTGCAGGCGGTGGCCAGGGCAGCGCCGTTGCCCGCCATCGCGCAGGATGAGCAGCACGCGTCTGCTGTGTTGGTGTTGGTGTTGGCGTTGGTGGTGGTCATTGTCGATCTCCTTTCGGTGAGATGGACAGCACCATATTCGTTCAAGTAACTTGAAGGGCAAGACCGAAAGCGAGGATGCCATGCTGACGATCGGGAAACTTGCGAAGGCAGCCGGTGTGACCACGCCGACCATACGGTACTACGAGGAGATCGGCCTTCTTCCGGCAGCAGATCGCACCGGTAGCGGGCAGCGCATCTACGGTGCCGATGACCTGGAGCGGCTCACCTTCATCAGGCGGTGCCGCGTTTTCGGTTTCGGCATCGAGCAGGTGCGGCTCCTGGCCGGCCTGTCAATCAGCGCGGACCAGGATTGCCGCGAAGTCGGCGAGATAGCCCGCGGGCATCTTGGCGAGGTCCAGGCCAAGCTCGCCGAATTGAGGGCCTTGGAACGCGGCCTGCAGCGGTTCGTGGCCCAGTGCGACAGCGTTTGCTGCGGCGGACCGGGGCGCGACTGCGTCGTGTTCAAGGACCTCGCCGACGCCGGGTGATCAGCAGCAGCCAGATGTTCTGGAAGATGGGGAGCAGAGGCCCGTATTGGAACTCGACGTCCCTTCGATCCGGCTCCATTGCTTGCTGATACGCGAGTCGAAGACGTTGTAACTAACGTGCCGAGCTGCTGCATCGATCTTTCTTGTTTTGGGCTATCCGCCTCAATTCCTCGATGCTGGTACCGTGTGATTGTTGATCCGGAAGAGAGAGGAACAGAGCAACATCATGACGCCAGCAGTGATGCCGACATCGGCCAGATTGAAGGTGGGGAAGTGCCAGCCACCGGCGTGGAGGTCGATGAAATCGGTGACGGCCCCGTCAGGAACCCTGTCCACAAGGTTGCCCAGTGCCCCGCCGAGGATAGAGGCATAGCCGAGGCGTTCGAGAAGATGTTGGCTCTTGTGCCATAGCCACGCCACCACAAAGCAGATGGCGAGGGTCAAAAGGACTATCGCCAACCAGCCCTGCGTTCCGTCCGAGGCGAACATACCGAAGCTTACGCCGGTGTTGAACCCGAGCGTCAGGTTCAACACCGGCAGAACCGGCACGACACTGCCATCGAGATACATCAGCGCCGCTTCCTTGGTGGAGGCATCCACGCCAATGATCCCGAGGATAAGAAAGAGGGAAGCGTCCCGGTTGCTCATCTGCCGGCCTGCTTGAGGTCCGAACGTGCATCGCGGATGATCGACCAGGCGGACTGCAGGAACAGCCCCGCGACCGCAAAGGCGACGATCAGGTCCGGCCATTGCGAGCCGGTCCACCAGACGACCGCCGCCGCGGCGACCACGGCCAGGTTCCCGATGGCGTCATTGCGCGAGAAGAGCCATACGGCCCGCATGTTGGCATCACCCTTGCGATGCGGGATAAGCACCACGGCGGCCAGCACGTTGACGGCGAAGGCGACCAGAGCGAACCCGCCCATCAACAGGCTCTCGGGTTGGTGTTCGACGAAGATCCGGTAGACTGTTGAAGCCACCACGCCCAATCCAAGGAGGCCGAGAAAGATCCCCTGTAACAGCGCCGCCTTGGCTCGAGCCGCAAGACCCCATCCTACCGCTATCAAACCGAGGAACGAAATCAGGCCATCGCCTAGGAAGTCGAGCGAATCCGCCTGCAGCGCCTGGGAGCCGGCGATGAAACTGCCGACTATCTCGACGATGCCGTAGCCGACGTTGAGCAGTACGACGGTCCAGAGCGCACGCTTGTAGGCCGGCGTGACATGCGACAGGTCGGGGATGTGGTCATCGTCGTCACTACCAGCGGCGTCTTTGTTGCCTTCGAAACCCGAATCCTTTCGCACGCCGATCCGGTCGAGCTGGTAGCCGAGGTCGGTCACCGCAGTCTCCAGCATTGGCAATCGCCGGTCCGGATCGTCTACTTCCAGGGTCATGACCTGCGATGCGGTGGAGACCTTCACGTCCTGAACACCTTCCACCTTTCGGGCGGCGCCTTCGATCTTGGCGGCGCAGGAGGAACAGTCCATGCCGGTGACTTGGTAGCGGACGGTTTCGGCAGCAGCACTCATGCTCATGCTCCTTCTTGAGGTGGATCGGCACAGAGGCTACAACCTGTAGTGACTACAGGAGCAAGCGGAAAATGCAGATCGGAGACCTGTCGCGTGAAACGGGGGTCAATATCGAGACCATCCGGTACTACGAGCGTTCGGGAGTGCTCCCTCCGCCAGCGCGGCTTGACAATGGCCGGCGTGTCTATGACGACGCTGACGTTCGGCGCCTTGGTTTTATCCGGCATGCCCGAGACCTGGGATTCGACCTGCAGTCGGTGCAGATCCTGCTGGCCCTGCAGGAGCAGCCGCAGGCTTCGTGTGCCGATGCCAGCCGCATCGCTCAGGCGCAACTAGACGAAGTGGAGCAACGAATTGCCAGGCTCCAGAGCCTTCAGCTTGAATTGTCCAGGATGGTGACGGAGTGCCGGAAAGGAGTGGTAGCGGAATGTAGGGTCATCGAAGCGCTCAGCACGCCATTGTCCTGATCGCAACCACCATGCTGTGGCTGGGCGCACCTCTTAGATTTGGGCTGCAAGATAACGGACGGAACAAGCAAGGCGTTTTCTCGTTGGCTGGTTTATGAGTGAAGGATACATCCAGGTTCCGGCAGCTCCGGGCTTCGACAACACCTTGGCCTTCCTCCGCGAAGGCTACGACTTCATCGGTACTCGTTGCGACGATCTCGGTGCGGATGGTTTCGAGACAAGGCTGATGCTTCGCCCGGTTCTATGCCTGCGCGGAGAAGACGCCGCCAATCTCTTTTATGGACAGAACCTGTTCACCCGGAAGGGCGCTATGCCGCCGTCCACACTGCGATTGTTGCAGGACAAGGGTAGCGTTCAAGCTCTTGACGGTGAAGGGCATCGGCATCGCAAGAAGATGTTTGCCCAATTGCTGATCGATACCCCGCCTGATCAGATGGTTAGTTTGTTCGAGCGGCATTGGCGGGAAGCCGCGGTAACCTGGACAGCGAAAGGGGAAACAGAACTCTTTGCCGCGTCCAATATGGTCCTAACGCGTGCCGCCTGGGAATGGTGCGGACTACCTGCCGACACCGTGAACATCAACGACCTTTGCGATCAGTTGGTCGGGATGGTGGAGAATGCGGGCCGCGTCGGTCCACGCATGTGGCGGGAACTCGTACGGCGGGCCGCATTGGAGCGAAAGCTCGAGAGCCTTATCGTTCAACTCCGCAAGGGAGAACTCAAGGCACCTGAGGATGCGCCCGTCAGCTTTGTTGCCCATTGGATTGACAGTGACGGAAAGCAACTGTCCGCAAAGGTGGCGGCGGTGGAGCTCATCAACTTGCTGCGTCCCATCGTCGCCATCGGTCGCTGGATACTTTTTTCAGCCATGGCGCTCCACCACCACCCGCAATGGCAGACAAGAATTGCCGGGGGAGAAGATGATTGGATCGAGCCCTTTGCGGAAGAAGTGCGCCGAACATACCCGTTCTTCCCGGTGATCGGCGGGCGGTCACTTCGTCCGTTCACCTGGGGCGGTAAGCGTTTCGACAAGGGTCAGTGGGTGATGCTGGACCTCTTCAGCACCAATCGAGACGGTAGGATTTACCCGGACCCACTCATGATCCACCCAGAGAGGGCCTCCAGCTGGCGAGATCAGGACTTTCGTTTCATGCCACATGGGGCAGGCGATCTTCGGAAAGATCATCGCTGTCCCGGCGAGTGGGTGACTGTGTCGATCATGAGCAGTGCGATCCGCCTGCTTACCCGGGAGATGCAGTATCAGGTTGATGATCAGGACCTAGCTATGCCGATGAACAGATTGCCCACCCGTCCGGCAGGTGGCCTGCGGATCCGATTTGTGGCTCACACGCTAAAAGCAGCACATCAGTCTAGCGGGTAGCGCCTTGCCGGGCCCCGTAATGTATCCTCAGAAAATTGTCTGCTCCGTAAAAAAGCGCAACAACTTGGCCATAGTCACTCGATGGCGTGGAAGGCGTTCTCCCGTGGCAGGATGGCGAAGTGTCCAATGCTTCCAGGAGGAGAATGGACCCTGGAATTAACGCGTCGAAGATCGAGCACGAAGCTCACGTGTCGTGCTGATGGTGCTTGCACTTGCCGTGGTCAGCCAGGATTTCGATCACTTGGCAGCTTTCGACCCTCCCGTGGGAACATCCTTCCACCATACGCTCCAGTTCGGCCTCGAGAGCCTTGAGGCTGGTGATCTTCTCCTTGACCTCTACCAGCCTCGCCTTCGCGATGGCGTCGGCTTCGCCGCATGACTGGCCAGGACGGTCTTGTAACGACAACAGGGTGCGGATCTGGTCGATCTCGAAACCCAACTCACGGGAATGGCGGATGAAGGTCAGGCGGTCTGCATCTTTCCTGTCATAGGTCCGCCGGTTGCCCTCGGTCCGGGGCGGTGGCGGCAACAGTCCAATCTGTTCGTAGTAGCGGATGGTGGGCACTTTCACCCCCGTCGCTTCCGAAGCCTTGCCGATTGCCATGCCATGACTCATTTTGCTCTTGCTCCTATAGCCACTGGAGGATGTAGGCAGTGAGGCAAGATTGCAAGGAGCTAGTGCCATGACGGCAAGGATTGAAACAACACGCTTCAGTGTGCAGGGCATGGATTGCGCCAGCTGCGCGGCGAAAGTGGATACCGCTGCCCGTAGAGTGGCGGGCGTCGAGGACGTTTCGGTCTCCGTTATGGCCGGCACGATGTCGGTGCGGCATGAGGCACAGGCTGACCTTCAGGCGATCGCCGCCAAGATCAGCAACTTAGGCTATCCGACCAAGCCCATCCGGACCGCCGATTCCGCAGATGCCGCCCAACCATCGTCGGCGCCGCAGCTTCATGGCGATCATGACCACGATGAGGACGGTCCCTGGTGGAAGACCCGCAAGGCCCTGTTGACCTGGGCTTGCGGCTTTGCCCTGGTTGCTGCTTACCTGATCGGTCAAATGCTTCCCGAGATCGGGCATTGGGCGTTCCTGGCGGCTTTGCTGGTTGGGTTGGTGCCAGTTGGCCAGCGAGCCATTTCAGGTGCATTGCATGGGACTCCGTTCTCGATTGAAACCTTGATGAGCATAGCTGCCATTGGTGCAGTGTTCATCGGCGCAAGCGAAGAAGCGGCCACCGTCGTCTTGCTGTTCCTGGTCGGCGAACTGCTGGAAGGCGTGGCTGCCGGTCGCGCCCGGGCCAGCATCAAGGGATTGGCCGATCTCGTGCCGAAGACCGCTCGGTTGATCGAAGGCGACCAGGTGCGGGAAGTCCCGGCTGCGGGCCTTGCCCTCAAGGCGATGGTGATGATCCGCCCGGGTGACCGTATCCCCGCCGATGGCGACATCGTCGAAGGCAGCAGCGCCGTTGATGAGTCTCCCGTCACCGGCGAAAGCGTTCCCAAGAACAAGGGGCCAGGGGACCGCGTGTTCGCCGGCACCATCAACACCGACAACGTCCTCAAGGTACGGGTCACCGCCCAGGCAAGCGACAACACGATTGCCAGGGTGATCCGATTGGTGGAAGAGGCCCAGGAAAGCAAGGCGCCGACCGAACGCTTCATCGACCGGTTTTCCCGCTACTACACGCCTGCCGTTCTGCTGGTCGGGGCTCTCGTTGCCATTGTGCCGCCGCTGCTGCTGGGTCAGGCCTGGGGAGAATGGGTCTACAAGGGTCTGGCCATCCTACTGATCGGCTGCCCGTGCGCCCTGGTGATCTCTACGCCCGCCGCCATCGCCGCCGCACTGTCGGCAGGCGCCCGCCGTGGCTTGCTGCTGAAGGGTGGCGCCGTGCTCGAGGGGTTGCGCAAGGTGACCACCGTGGCGCTCGACAAGACCGGCACCCTGACCGAAGGCAAGCCCCAGGTCACCGATTTGATCGCCATCGGCATCTCGGAGTCCCAAATCTTGTCCATGGCAGCTGCCATCGAAACCGGATCGAGCCATCCCCTTGCGCTGGCAATACTGGCCAAGGCCAAGGCTATGAACGTCCCGGTGCCGCCCGCTATGGATGCCAAGGCCATCGGCGGCAAGGGGGTGACGGGAACCGTTGGCGGCGATCGCCTGCTGCTTGCCTCCCCGAAGGCAGCTAACGAACAGGCAGGCATTCCCGCCGAACTGCAGTCCCGGATCGATGGCTTCAACGACGAAGGCAAGACCGTTTCAGTCCTGCTCGCGAACGATAAGATCGTGGGCATCTTCGCGATCCGCGACGAGCCGCGCCTCGATGCCCGTGCCGGTCTGGATGCGCTCAAGGCCGCCGGCGTGAAGACGGTGATGTTGACCGGTGACAACGAACGCACCGCCCGGGCGATCGGGTCCTCGCTCGGCATGGACGTCCGGGCCGGTCTGCTGCCCGAGGACAAGCAGCGTATCGTGCGTGAGCTGCAGGCCGGCGGCGCGGTGGTGGCCAAGGTTGGCGATGGCATCAACGACGCCCCTGCTCTTGCTGCTGCCGATATCGGCATCGCCATGGGGGGCGGAACCGACGTGGCCCTCGAAACCGCCGACGCAGCCATTCTGCACGGGCGGGTGCTCGACATCGCCAACATGGTCGGACTGTCCAAAGCTACCATGGCGAATATCGGCCAGAACATCGCCCTGTCCCTGGGATTGAAGGCCGTGTTCCTGGTCACCACCGTTCTGGGGATCACCGGCCTCTGGCCGGCCATCCTGGCCGATACCGGCGCCACGGTGCTTGTTACCGCCAACGCTATGCGCCTCCTGGGCTGGAAGGGGCTGACGCACTCCGGATAACGGCAAAAGTGCAGCGCTTCCCACGGGCAAAGTATAATAGCTCGATATCGCTGAGACAGCCAAAACGCCGTGAGCTCACGATAGTGCGGGCCGAGCAGTACCACTTGGTAACGGCGAACTTGGACTTAGGGAGCCCACGGATTGAACGTCGATCTTGACATCTTCTGGCTTTTGTTATACGCCGTATGACAATTGAAGAGATTGAAAATGAGCAGCAAGATTGAACTGTCAGACCCTGTAGCGCTTCGCATTCCGGTGGACGTGTTGGCGGACATCGAGAAGATTGCCAGTGCCGCAGATCGCACCCGTAGCTGGGTTATGGTCCGAGCCATGAAGCTGTATCTGGCCGGAGAAGGCGCGAAAATCCTCAAGGTAGCTGAAGGCCTGGGGCAACTCGACAATGGAGAGTCCGAGGACATGGACGACGTCATTTCAGACATCGAAGAGATCGTGCGGGGCAATGCCGCCTCATGAAGGTCAGTCTCTCCAGGAACGCCGAGCAGTTTGGTCAGCGGCAATGTCCGCTAACCCTGACGCCAACAGAAGCTCACACGAAGGCTGATACATGCAGAAGTTCATCCTGGGCCTGGCTATCGCCGCCATTCCCGCTCTGGCACAGGCGCACGACTTTACCTCGGGTTCGATCTTCATCGAGCACCCGATGATCCAGGAAGCGCCGCCCAACGCCCCGGTGCTGGGGGGTTACGTCACCATCCACAACAACGGCGATGTTCCGGAACGCCTGATGGGAATCGAAAGCAAGACCGCCGAGAAGGTGGAACTGCACCAGTCGGTGGTGACGGACGGCATCGCCCGCATGGAGCCCCTCGCAGAGGGCATGGAAATCCCTGCCGGTGCCACGGTCTCCCTGGGCGACGATGGCACGCACGCCATGTTCATCAAGCCGGACCGCCGCTACCAGGCTGGTGACGAGGTCGCCGCGACCCTGTTCTTCGAGAATGCAGGACCGGTCGAGGTCGTCTTCAACGTGGAGCAACGCTCCGCGGAGGCTGCACCGAACCACGAAGGTCATAGTCAATGACCGGTAAGGCTTCGACCGGCATGCGAAAGCTTCGGATCGTCCTTTGGGCGCTGGTGGTTGTAGCAGCCGCCGGAGCGGGTTTCCTGGCGTACGGGCCCAGACCGACCGGCGTATCCGAGGTCGAGGCGATCTACGCCAAACCGTTCCAGCTGGTGAACCAGGATGGCGCTGCCGTGACCGAGGCAAACTTCCTCGGCAAGCCGTCTGTATGGTTCTATGGCTTCACCCACTGCCCGGACGTCTGCCCGACGGCTCTGGCGGAAATGTCGGCGTTGCTCGAAGAACTGGGGCCCGATGCCGACAAGCTCAACGTGGTTTTCGTTTCGGTGGACCCCGAGCGCGACACGCCTGAAATCATGAAGGAATACGTCGAGTACTTCGACGATCGCATTACCGGGCTGACCGGCGACCTGGCCCAGGTGAGCACCATGGCAAAGGACCGCTACATTTTCTTCGAGAAGGAGCCGATGGAGGGTGGTGACTACCTGATGGGGCACCAGGCTTCCATCCAGTTGGTCACTGCGGACGGGCGCTTCTTCGGTACCCTGGCGACCGAGGAAGGATTCGATACCCGAATGGCCAAGCTGCGCCGTCTCATCGGCCAGGGCTGATCGGAACCGCATCCTCTCAGCAACGGCGCGCCCAATTTACGTCACGAGGAAACCAGCACAGGCGCTGGAGGTCGCGAACCGAGGCATTGCCATCCGGCGCTGTGGAGTTTTCCTCCTTGCGGGGCAGCAACTCAAAGCCGTTCCCCGATCGCTTCCATCTGTTCGATTTCCCGTCGCTGCGCCTCGATGATTTCGCCGCAGAGCTGCACCAATTCGGAGTCCTTGAGGTCCGCCTCACGGCACATGAGGATCGCTCCCGAATGGTGCGGAATCATGGAGTCGATGAACTGACGGTCATCGATGAAAGCCTGGGTCCGGGTGCCCAGAAAGGACAAGACCGTGATCAATGCGAAAGCGGCGTAGAGGACGACGTTCATGGTGCGTTTCGGGAACATGCCCGGCATCGTGGCGAGCATGAAGATTCCCATAGGGGCCCACATGGTCAAGGCCATGTAGAACATGTTCATGTTGTTGCGGAAGTCTCCCGGTCCGTCGATCATGGAGAACATGACGAAATACATCACGACAAGGCCGAGCACCATGTTGATCCAGAACATGAGGTAAGGTCGTCCATGAGCGCCGTGCCCGCCGCCTTGACCGTGGCGATCCGCTTGACCATGGGCGTGTGCTTCATGCGTCATTCGGTTTCTCCTTCGCAGAGTTGTCGATCACCGCTTCGCTTTGGCAAAGAGATCGACCAGTTCGTTGAACTTGGTCCGCTGTGCTTCGACGTCCCCGGATGCAATCGCTTCGGCCACGCAGGAGTCAGCGTGTTGCTTGAGGATCTCGTCCTCGGCCTTAGCCAAGGCGGATTTCACCGCCTGCAGCTGGGTCAGGATATCGATGCAATAGGCGCCCTCATCCACCATGCGCGAGACGCCGTTCACCTGGCCGGCAATACGGTTCAGACGGTTGCGGATCGAGATAGAACGTTGGGTGCACATCCGATACCCTCCAGGGGTATAAGCAAAGGGAAAGCAGTTGGTTGCTTAAGGCTGCCCTCTATACTTTGCTCAAGCGCCTACCGAGTATGGCTGGAACAAGGTGAAAGGCCAATCGTGAGCGAGTTTAATCCTGTCGACCTTGAGCGGCTTGGGACGTGGCCGCCGAATGTTCTTGATTTCCTCCGGGCACACGCCGACGCCCTCAGGTCGGAGAGGACAGCCGAACACACCTACAATCTGGCCGGCTCGCTCCACCGCCTGCACAACCCGGCGCCCGTCATGAGGCGCTGGCGTGAGGCCGAGGCCCTAATAGCCGAAACCATGATGAACCGGGAGCTCAGGGCTTTTCATGCGACCAGACTAGTGGACTTCAACGCCATCCACCAAGAGGGCCTGCTGCGGCTGAATATTGGTCGAGACCTCGAACGGCTGAAGCACACACTCGCAGGGCACCTGCCGCCGGAGCGGATCGGCGATGTCGATGCCGCCTTAGCCAAGATGCTTGCCGCCGACCCGCACTTCCTGGAAAGGGAGGGCGCCATATGGGCCACCCCGATGCGCCGCTTCCTGCATGACGGCGGCTGCGAAGTCTTCTTCGAATCATTCGGCGGTGAGGCTGTCGAGCGGCTCGCCGGCTATCTGGGCGGCGAGCTCCCCATTGCGCTGAAAGGCATAGGGGAGCCCGCCGTTGTGGTGATCCGCTACCCGGCTTCGGGCTGGTGCGCCTTCACGGACGGTCGCCTGCCGCAGTCGATGATCGAGTTGTATCTTGAAGCACAGGGCGACTGGGAAGCGATGGATCACGGGTGGGACATCATGATCGAACGCGATGTCCCACCGGAGCGAATCGAAGCTGTGGTCCGAGCATCGGATCCGGCAGTGCAGCCCTGAGCTGGTAAGGCCCGGCTATGTGCCGGGCGAAGATCACATCAGCCTACTGGCACTTCCCGGGCCGCGGGCGCTCCGTGGAGGAGGACGAGCGCAGTCAGAGCGCCAAATCCGGCCACGACGGCCCCGCCGAGGAAGGCGGCATGGAAACCTTCAAGAGGTCCGGCAGTTCCGTCGGCCTGCGCAGCGAGTGCAACCATGACGGCAAGACCTACAGCCGAGCCGACCTGGTAGGTCGTGTTGATCAGTCCCGACGCCAGGCCGGTTTCCTCCGGACGAGCGCCGGCCATGCCCGACATGGTGGTCGGGATGTAGGCGAGCGCCATGCCCAACGCACCGAGCAGCGAGGCGGGCAGGACGTCGACACCGAAACTGCCGCCTTCCGGAACACGCGAGAACAGCAGCAGCGATCCGGCCATCGCCAGCAGGCCGATGACGATGTTGGCCTTGATGCCGAACCGAGCAACCAGCTTGCCGGACAAGCCCACCATGACGACCATGATCGTCAGCGTCATCGGCAGCAGCGCCAGTCCGCTGTAAAGGGCAGAAAGTCCAAGCGTTTGCTGCAGGTAGAGGTTGAGGTAGAACCACAGGGGAATCCACGCGGCACCCAGCAGGGCCATCAGCAGGTTGCCCACGGCAAGGTTCGGTGCCGCGAATATCCGCAGCGGCAGCAGCGGCTCGCGGGAGATCGCCTGCAGAACGAGGAACAGCACCAGCAGGGCAACTGCGGCGCCCAGCAGCAGCAGGGTCTGCGGCGAGGTCCACTGGCCCGGTTCCGTCGTGACGATGGCATAGACTGCGGTGACCAGCGACGCCGTTACCGTCAGCGCACCGATCCAGTCGATGCGGCCCCGCACGGGGGCGGCGTATCGGATGACCGTCGGTGCCAGGGCGAAGACGACGAGCCCGAGCGGTACGTTGATCAGGAAAGTCCATGGCCAGCTGAGCCATTCGGTGATGACTCCGCCGAGGAACACGCCGGCAGTGCCGCCAGCCGCGGCAGCCGCCCCCCAAAAGCCGAACGCCTTGCCGAGTTCGGCTCCGTTGTGGCCGAACAGGCGCATGACGATCGTCAAGGCGGACGGAGCGATCAAGGCGGCGCCCACGCCTTGCAGGGCTCGCCCGGCAAGCAGGAATTCCTGGCTGCTCGCCAGACCGGCCAGCAAGGAGGCCCCGGTCAGGATGGCGAACCCCAGCATGAACATGCGCCGGGCACCAAAGATGTCGCCTAGCTTGCCGCCCAGAAGGAGCAGGCCGCCGAAGGCGATGACGTAGGCGTTGAAGATCCAGCTCAGGCTCTCCGGCGTGAAGCCGAGGTCGGTCTGCATGGCGGGCAAGGCCACGCCGATAATGGAGGTGTCGAGGATCACGATGAATTGGGCCGCGCATAGAAGCGCAAGCGCCAACCACCGCTTGGGGTCGGGTTGAAAGGTTGCCATTTGTAGGTTCCTCTGTCGCTTCCGCAGTGCGGAAACAGGGTCATCGCGCAACCGCTGCACGACTGTTGCAGAGTCGTGGGCTTTCCAACTCTTGGAGGGTCAAGAGCCAAAATTCGTCGGGTTTTCGACTTGAATGAATCCCATTGAAACAGCCCTTGACCTTCCCATCGTTGGAAGCGTTACCTATCTCGGCAGTCAATCGGAAGGACTGTTTGAAATGTCTCTCGCAATCGATCTTCAGAGACCGACCGGCGTCGACGCCTCAGGGGCGACACTGGACTTTCAGGTCGAGGGCATGACCTGTGCGTCGTGCGTTGCCCGGGTGGAAAAAGCTATCCGCGTCCTCCCCGGCGTGGAGTCGGCCAACGTCAATCTCGCGACGGAAAAAGCAACCGTAAGCTTCAGCGGGGCACCCGATCCGCAAGCCGTTGTCGGTGCCATCGAGAAGGCGGGCTATGCCACCCGCCAGGAAACAGCCGAACTGCGGATCGAAGGCATGACTTGCGCCTCCTGCGTATCCCGGATCGAGAAGGTCCTTGCGAGCGTGCCAGGTGTCACTTCGGCGTCGGTGAACCTGGCGTCCGAGAAGGCCATCGTCACCTTTCCTGCCGGCGCCGTGGCCCGAGTTCGACTGGAAGAGGCCGTTCGTGCCAGCGGATACGAAATCGCGCGACAGGCTGAGGTTGCCGGTGGCGAAGAGCCAGAGGATCGCCGTGCAGTCGAGATTCTTCACCTGCGCAATGCGCTGTCCGTTGCCGCGGTGCTAACGGTGCCTCTCTTCATCATGGAGATGGGATCGCACTTCGTCCCGGCCATCCACGAGTGGGTCATGATGGATCTGGGGCATTCCAATAGTCTCTACATCCAGTTTGCGCTCGCGACCGCCGTTCTGTTCGGGCCTGGCCTGCGCTTCTTCCGCAAGGGCATCCCCAACCTTGTGCGGTTGGCTCCCGACATGAATTCCCTGGTAGTGCTGGGGACGAGTGCGGCGTGGGCCTATTCTGTCGTTGCCACCTTCCTGCCCGGTGTCCTGCCCGCGGGGACTGCAAACGTCTACTACGAAGCCGCGGCGGTGATCGTGACGCTGATCCTGCTTGGACGGTTCCTCGAAGCCCGGGCCAAGGGTCGCACGAGCCAGGCGATCAAGCGCCTGGTCGGTTTGCAACCGAAGACGGCCCGCGTTGTCCGGAACGGTGTTGCCGTCGAAGTGCCGCTTGAGACCGTATTGGCTGGCGACATCGTGGAGATCCGTCCCGGAGACCGCATCCCTGTCGACGGCAGCGTTGTCGAAGGCGATTCCTATGTCGACGAGTCCATGATCACCGGTGAACCGGTCCCGGTCCGCAAGTCGGCTGGAGCGGATGTTGTCGGCGGCACGATCAATCGCACCGGAGCCTTCACCTTCACCGCCACCAAGGTAGGTGCAGACACGGTGCTGTCGCAGATCATTCGCATGGTGGAAGCTGCGCAAGGTTCCAAGCTGCCGATCCAGGCCCTTGTCGACAAGGTGACGGCCTGGTTCGTTCCTGCCGTCATTGCGGCGGCACTGCTGACGTTTGCCGTGTGGGCGGTATTCGGGCCGTCCCCAGCTCTGACCTTCGCACTGGTGAATGCGGTGGCGGTGCTGATCATCGCCTGCCCCTGCGCCATGGGTTTGGCAACACCGACGTCGATCATGGTCGGCACCGGTCGTGCCGCCGAGCTCGGCATCCTTTTCCGCAAGGGCGAGGCACTGCAAACCCTCCGCTCCGCGCAGGTCGTCGCTCTGGACAAGACCGGGACGCTCACCAAGGGCAAGCCGGAACTGACGGACCTCGAGGTGAACCCTGGTTTTACGCGGGAACAGGTGCTCGGTGTCGTTGCCGCCGTCGAGGCCCGTTCCGAGCACCCGATCGCGGAGGCCATTGTGTCTGCGGCAAGGAAAGAGGGTCTGGAAGTCGACCAGGTCAGCGGCTTCTCGGCGGAACCCGGCTTCGGCGTGACCGGAACCGTAGACGGCAAGACCGTGCTTGTCGGTGCAGACAGGGCCATGACCAAGGCAGGCCTTGATACGGCAGCCTTCTCGGCAACAGCGGCTCGCCTGGGCGACGAGGGCAAGACCCCCCTCTATGCAGCCATCGACGGCCAGCTCGCAGCCATCATCGCGGTCTCGGACCCGGTGAAGGAGACCTCCGCCGAGGCCATCAAGGCGCTGCATGCGCTTGGCCTGAAGGTGGCCATGGTCACTGGCGACAATGCCCGCACGGCACAAGCCGTGGCCAGGCGCCTGGGCATTGACGAAGTCGTGGCCGAAGTCCTGCCGGACGGCAAGGTGCACGCGATCAAGCAGCTCAAGAACGGTGGCCGCACCGTGGCTTTCGTGGGTGACGGCATCAACGACGCCCCTGCCCTGGCGGAAGCCGACGTCGGTTTGGCGGTGGGGACCGGAACGGACATCGCCATCGAAAGCGCCGACGTGGTGCTGATGTCGGGAGATCTTCGCGGGGTTACCAACGCCATCGCGCTTTCGAAGGCGACGATCGGCAACATCAAGCAGAACCTGTTCTGGGCGTTCGGGTACAACGTGGTTCTGATCCCTGTTGCCGCAGGCGTTCTCTATCCCCTGAATGGCACCCTGCTGTCTCCGGTGCTGGCCGCCGGCGCCATGGCCCTGAGCAGCGTCTTCGTGCTCGGAAACGCCCTGCGCCTTCGCCGCTTCGCGGCACCCATTGATCAATCCGAGGCCCGCTCCGTGCGGGCCTCCACCTCCCTCGAACTTGTGGAATCAGCATCATGAACATAGGTGAAGCATCCAAGGCCAGCGGCGTGTCGACCAAAATGATCCGCTACTACGAATCCATCGGACTGATCTCGGCCCCGCTCCGGACGGAATCCGGATACCGCGTCTACTCCGACAACGAGGTGCACGGCCTCCGGTTCATCAGCCGGGCCCGGGATCTGGGCTTTTCCGTGGAGCAGATGGGAGACCTGCTGGCGCTGTGGCGGGACCGCTCCCGTGCCAGTGCCGACGTCAAGTCCATCGCGCTCGAGCATATCCGCGTGCTGGACGAGAAGGCCAAGGCGCTCAAGGCGATGAGCGACACCCTCCGGCACCTGGCAGATAACTGCCATGGTGACGGTCGCCCGGACTGCCCCATCATCGAGGGCTTCGCCCAGGCCGCCCCTACATCGGTCAAGAAGCGCCAACCACGCTTCGGAGTGACCGATATAGCTCCGGACCGTAGCCATGCCTGAGCGGATCGCACCCAAAGTCAGTCGGTCACTCGATAACGCCATCTACGTCGGCGATCTGGACGTGTCCGCTCACGAAAATGGACCCGCTGCCTTGACCTTCCCTCCGTTGGAAGCCCCACATTGGGGTAATCACCGAAACGAAGGAGTTCTGAGATGTACAATTTCCAAGTCAACGACATGACCTGCGGCCATTGTGTTTCCACGGTCGAGAAGGCCGTGAAAGGCGTGGATTCCGCTGCCGATGTGAAGATCGACCTTCCTACCCACACCGTCCAAATCCGCAGCCAGATGCCGGCTAAGGCGTTTGCGGATGCAATCACCGAAGCTGGCTACACCGGTCAACTCCAGGCATGATGTCATAGCAGGCTCGTCCTGCCGTACAGGTTCATGACCTTGCCGGGGCGCTCCGGCAAGGTCATGACATGAAACCCGGCCACAAGAGCGCGCCCTGTCGCACAACGTAACCGGGGGTGAGCCATCGCAAACTCATCCGCTCGGCAGCGGGAATCCTCCGATGCAGCGACCGCGACGCGCCACATCAGGCTCCACCGACGCTTTTAGACTGGAACTCCGCAGTTCGGATCTCTGCCTGCCTAGCAAGCCGGCGGGCTACCAGGAGCACGACCGTCGGCCATAGCATCGTGTTGCCGATGTCCCTGAGCGCACCGGTGATGTCGATATCGGGCGGGCTGTGATGGAAAGCGTCGAGGAATTCGTTCGCGAGTTCGAAGGCAAGAACAACCAGCCACGGCACGATGCTGGCCGGTCTTCGCCGCAACACCAGCATGGCGGCAACATAGATGCCCAGGCCGATGTGGATGTGCAATGCGTCCCTGCTGAGGAACAGCAGTTCGCTGAGTTCGGTCTTGATCCTATTAAGCATGCATTCCTCCCCTGGCGGTCCTAGCACGCGTCTGTTGCCGAAGGGCTAAATGCCTTGGATGAAATAGCGAAGTACATGTGACGTGACGCTCCACTAGATTACGTCAGATTGTGTTCATTCTCGCAGGGACTTGCGCCACCAAACGAACCCATCCCACGTTGATTTTACCAGTGAACCGTTGCGCCGACTGCCTCACATAGAAGGACGAGTGACGATGTTTTCGTGAGCCTGTCTTGACATCAGGATCTCTGCCCGCACCTTCTCAAAAATGTCTTGCGGCAGAATTCCCCAATGCCACTGCGATGGTCGGTCTACCCGCGCAGGATAGGCCGGCACCAAATCCGTGCCAGGCCAGACGAAACGGTTCATCTCGCTGGTTACGATCCACGAAGCGTCGTCATCAAGCCGCATGATCGATTTTACCCGGCTTGGCAATTCAACAGCTGAGCCCTCCTGTGGTGAATGCGATATGGGAGCTACATCGACAGCAAACTTTCCCGATAGCCCCTTCACCGGACCGTATCGGACCACTACTACGCAAGGACGGCTCTTGAAGCCCTCGTCATGACCTTTCAGCTTCTCGGCCTTCCAAAGATACGGATAGCGGAAAACCAATCCAGGAACGGGCGTGGCGGGAAATCTTGAAACCGACAGGCCCTTCACCGGCCAGCGCCCCGACGTTCGTCGGTCACGTCATCGTCCTCGGAACTCCATCGGTACTGCTCCGGTATCTCCGAGCTTTCGATTCCGTTCGCCACGAGGTCATCCAACTCGGAAGTGTCGACAACCTCGCGATAGTTGCGGAGCAATGCCCTGTAGGTCTCCACAGAAATCAGGACCACGCTCTCGCGCCCATACTTGCTGACGAGCACTGGCTCGATGAGCGCCTTGTCATGCCATTCGCCAAAATTCTTAGCGACCTCAGATGCGGGAACAGCTTGCATCAACTTGCCTCCGTTTCCCGTATTTTACGGAACATGGGTGGAATGTCAAGTCATGCCGGAACAACGACCAACAGTGGCGGATCGGGATGTCGACGTGAATTCTGGCTACAGCCGGTGGGGCCCTATCCGAACTCGCCGGCCACGTCACGGCAAGGCTCCAGAAGCACCGCGACGCCGATGTGGTTGGGAGTGCGCCGACAGCGCACTCCCGTGTGGAACTTACTCGTTGGCGCCTTC
Organism: Devosia naphthalenivorans; assembly: GCF_003056355.1. Classification (GTDB taxonomy): domain Bacteria; phylum Pseudomonadota; class Alphaproteobacteria; order Rhizobiales; family Devosiaceae; genus Devosia; species Devosia naphthalenivorans. Next base: position 8,487 of record NZ_PYVW01000024.1, on the reverse strand, counting down.
GCCTTCGAGCCAGGAGACCATTTCGGCGATCTCCTGTTCCTGGGCGTCGATAACCTTCTGCGCCATTTCCTTGGCCCATTCGTTATCGCCGTGTTCCAGCTCTGCCTTGGCCATGTTGATGGCACCCTGGTGGTGGGGTATCATCCCGCAGACGAATGCCACGTCGATGTCCTCGACCATCATGGCGTCCATCATCTGCTTGTTGGTCTGGTCCATGCCGGCCATCAGGTCGGTGTGGGCCTGGTCCATCTCGTGGGACATGTCCATCGACTTGTCTCCCGACATGCCTTCGGCACTCTTGCAGATATCCGGCAGGTCGGCAGCCATGGCACTGTCGCCGCCCATGGCGGACATGTCGTGACCCTGCATCGCATCCTGGGCGGAAACGAGCGAAGAGGTCCCGGCGAGAACGACGGAGGCGAGCAGTGCAGTCTTCAAGATGTTCATTTTTCGAATTTCCGTTGGGTTGAGGAATCGGTTCAAGCGTCCGTGCGGAAATCCTTCGGCGGTCGATCTATGCGTACGATCACCCGATGTGGAGCGGGCTCAATCACGTTGGGGAAGCGGTCGACGGTCCGCACGACAGGAAGCGTGGCGCTTGGCGGCGCCGGCATGGCGCTTAGGCACAAACCCATACCGCAGCAGGCCGGCATCGAGTGCGGATCACTGTCACAATGACCCTCGCATTTGACATCCGGATGATCGTTGACGTCGCTCATCGCGTGTTCGACGCCACTGGATCGTGCCATGGCCCCGTGGTGCAAGGACATGCTGGACACGACAGCGACGAGGATCGCCAGGATCAATCGGATCCTCATTCTCTTCGCAGGTGGTGACACGGACCGTTCCATTGAACCGAAAGCCGTTCCCGCACGCGTCGGTTGCAGGCATTGCCTGCGTTGGAGAGCTCGCCGGATCATGCGATACGAGCTGAACGGAGGCGCAGGGAGTTGCCGATCACGCTGACGGACGACAGGGCCATGGCCGCGGCGGCGATGGCCGGCGAAAGCGTCAGGCCGATAAACGGGTACAGAACGCCCGCGGCCACAGGCACGCCAGCAGCATTGTAGACGAAGGCAAGGAAGAGATTTTGCCGGATATTGCCCATGGTGGCCTTGGACAGTTTCCTTGCCCGTGCGATGCCGAGCAGGTCGCCGTTCAGCAGCGTCACTCCGGCGCTTTCCATAGCCACGTCCGTGCCCGTTCCCATGGCGATCCCCACATCGGCCGCGGCGAGGGCCGGTGCGTCGTTGACGCCGTCACCCGCCATCGCGACCACCCTGCCCTCGGACCGCAACCGTTCGACAACCTCGCTCTTGCGTTCAGGCAGGACATCGGCCTCGACATCAGCGATACCGAGCTTGCGGGCGACCGCCGCGGCGGTCACGGAATTGTCGCCGGTCATCATGACGATACGCATGCCCTGCGCCCGCAGTTCGGCCAGCGCCTGGGCTGTGGTAGCCCGGATCGGATCGGCGATGCCCAGAGCGCCGGCCATCGTTCCGTCCACGGCCACAAGAACCACGGTTGCCCCTTCGCCACGCACCTGATCGGCCCGTTCTTTCCACTCCGTTGACGGTACACCCTCGCTCTCGAGGTATTTGGCACTGCCGATCAGGACGCGCCGCCCGTCGACGATGCCGGTCAGGCCCTTGCCCACAGGGGAATCCACGTCATTGGGTTCCGAGAGCATCAACTTCCGTTCGTTGGCCGCAGTCACGATGGCGACACCGAGCGGGTGCTCGCTTGCTCGCTCCAGGCTTGCCGCCAGCGCCAACAGATCGCCTTCGCTCCATCCTCCGGCGGTCAGAACATGTGTGACTTTCGGTTTGCCTTCAGTCAGGGTGCCGGTCTTGTCGACAACCAAGGTATCGACCTTCTCCAGCCGCTCCAGGGCCTCGGCGTTCTTGACGAGCAGACCGAGCTGGGCACCCTTGCCCACCCCGACCATGATCGACATGGGAGTGGCAAGACCGAGCGCACATGGACAGGCGATGATCAACACCGATACCGCTGCCACGAGGGCGTGGGCAAACACCGGTTCCGGCCCCCACACCATCCAGGCAACGAACGCCAGGACGGCAATGATGATCACCAACGGCACGAACCACCCGGACACCTGGTCGGCGAGGCGCTGGATCGGCGCTCTCGATCGCTGGGCGGCTGCCACCATCTGCACGATGCGGGACAACATGGTGTCGCGTCCGACGCCGGTCGCCTCCATGACGAGGCCGCCGGACTGGTTGATGGTTCCAGCCACAAGCCGGGAACCATCGCTCTTGGTGACCGGCATCGACTCGCCGGTGACCATTGACTCGTCCACGGCGCTTCGGCCCTCCAGCACGATGCCGTCTACGGGCACCTGCTCGCCAGGACGAACCCGGAGGCGGTCCCCGACGACGATGATGTCTACTTCCACCTCCTCGTCGGTGCCATCCTCCCTTACCCGGCGTGCCTTCTTGGGCGCCAAGTCCAGCAGGGACCGGATTGCCCCAGACGTTTTTTCCCGGGCCCGCAACTCGAGTACCTGCCCCAGAAGGGCCAGGGCGGTGATGACGGCAGCGGCTTCGAAATACACCGGGACGGCACCATCCATCTCCCGCATCGAGTCCGGGAACATCCCGGGCAGCAACGTTGCGACGATGGAGTACAGCCACGCCACCCCGATGCCCATAGCGATCAGGGTGAACATGTTCAGGTTGCGGTTCTGCAGGGACGCCCAGCCGCGTTCGAAGAACGGCCAGCCGGCCCACAGCACCACCGGTGTCGCCAGAACGAGTTGTATCCAGTTCAGGGTCTGTGGCGCGACCCAGTGGTGGATGTCGAACAGGTGAGCCGACATCTCTAGCACGAAGACCGGGACCGCCAAGGCCGTGCCGATCCAGAACCGCCTTGTCATGTCACGGAGCTCCGGACTTGGACCGGTCTCGGCAGTGGGCAGTTCCGGTTCGAGCGCCATGCCGCAGATCGGGCACGAACCCGGCTCGTTGCGGCGGATCTCCTGGTGCATGGGGCAGGTCCAGATCGTTCCCGCCGTTGCTGATGTCTTGGTCTCGGCCTGCGACTTGGCAGCGTGAGGCTCGGTGTACTTGGCCGGATCATCCATGAACTTCGACCGGCATCCTTCGGAGCAGAAGTAGTAGGTCGATCCTTCATAAGTCGCCGTGTTCTTGGCCGTGGCAGGATCCACACTCATGCCGCAAACCGGATCACGGACTTCCTTCACATCGTCGACCGAAGTGTCGCCCGACCCGTCCCGGTGATCGTGATGCGCATGATCCTCGTGGTGGTGCTTGGTTGCCATGATGATCTCCTGTTTGCGTGATCCTGCACCTTTCCACCGTGGCAAGGTCAAGAGGCAAAGCGCGTTGCACTGCCCCAAGCGGCGGGCTTGGACATGACAGCGTCATGTCCAAGGACCTCGCTGCAGCGCACCCATCGGCGGCAGCCTATTGTCGTGCTCGGCAGGGACAGGCTGATGCCCACGGGGTGCCAGGGCAGAGTTCGTCCAAAAGGACGTAGCCAAGGCCCGTCAGCTTGGACACGATGGCGCCCACGTTCAGGTCAGGTCCGGGGCGGACCGTCATCGTCCCGCCGGTCAGCGAGACACCAACGTAAGCGACGCCCGGCAGGGGCATCACGGCGTTTTCGATAGCGGCCACACAATTGGAGCAGCCCAAGTTGGCAATGGCGAATGTCAGCTTCGCCCGCTTGGTCACGTCTCGAAGCTCACCTTTCCAGCCATGTCGAACTCGTAGACATCGTCGCGGAAGCTGACCACGCCGTTCCGGTTCGCCCAAGCCGAGATATAGGTGGTATGAATCTCGACGGGATCGCGCACGTCGACGTCCTTACGCTCGCCGGTGGAAAACACGTTGCCGATCTCACTCGGCCCCCAGTCACCGTTGTCGCGCAGCACCCAGCCTACGAAATCCTGTACCTGGTCCACCCGCACGCAACCGGAGGAATAGAACCGCGCATTGTCGCCGAACAGGCCCTTGGTGGGGGTATCGTGCAGGTAGACGGCATGGGGGTTGTGGAAGTTGATCTTGACGTTACCCATGGAATTGAGCGGTCCGGGGTCCTGCCGGAAATTGTAGTTCACGGCCTCTTCCGTCTGCCAGTTGACCTCGCTCGGCTGCAGCTCGCGACCGCTGCCATCGTAGATGCGGATCTTCTGCTCGGTCAGGTAGTTGGGGTTCTCGTTCATGTACTTGATGAGATCGCGCCTGATGATGCTCTTGGGTACGTTCCAGAACGGGTTGAAGTTGATCTGGTGGATGCGGCTCTTGAGGATCGGCGTCTGCCGGTCGATCCGACCGACCACGGCAGTATGCCGTCGAACCACCATGCCGCCTTCGACCGTCTCGATGAAGGCCGCCGGGATGTTCACGATCACGTAGCGGTCCGCCAGTGCCGGCGCCATGGCCTGGACGCGCAGCAGATTGAGCCGCAATTGGTGGAGGCGTGTTTCCGCCGGAACGTTGAGGGCGTACCAAGTCGCTTCGTCGACCTGGCCATTTACAACCAGACCGTGGCGAGCCTGGAACCTTCGCAACGCTGCATCAGTGGGTGCGTCCATTGCATCGTCGACGTTTTCTACCATCGGCATGTCCGCGGAGGCTAGAAGGCGCCGCTTGAGCTGGACCACGCCATCGCGTGCGGCGCCCATCGTCACGCCGTAGGTTTCCTGCGGCACCTGCTCCCACCCGCCACGGGCAACGAAGGGCTCGTACTGGGCAATGGCCATCTGCAGGTTGTTGACGGTGTCATACGACAATATCGGCTCGACCGTGTCGATGGCCTGGATGGCAGCAGCACTGTTGGCTTCCTGCTCGGCATCGCTGAGGGAGCGGCTCTGGTTCATCATGTTCCACAGCGACTGCGCCTGGGCAGGCTGCATCATCAGATGGGTGGCGGCGGCGCCGGCAGGCAGCAGCCGAAGGAAATCTCGTCTCTTCATCGTTCAATCCAATGCGTAAAGGTCCATAGACGGCGGCAATCGGACAGCCATCGTGCCCATCGCTGCGTGGCGCCAATGTTGCGGATCAGGGTCTGCGTGGAGGACGGAAATGCTTGGAACGATGATCGGGACAGGGGATGGCGCCACCCGCATCGAAGGCGAAATGGATCCGGCCCAAGTAGAATACCCCATCGAATTCTTGAGACGGGATGCCTGCCGACAGCGCGCAGCAGCCGGTCGAATGGAAAGGGTGTTGCACATGGTTCTGGCCATGTCCGTCCAGTTGGGCCACGAGGACATCCGCATTCCCGGGGGCATGATCAGATGCGCCCGACTGGTGCACGCAAAACACCAGGGCGATCATGGCAAACAGGATGGGCAGCAGCCCGCGGCGAAATCCGATGCTCACTTCCACTCCTCGGGGGCTCCAAGGCCATTCCAGCGGAACATCCTTAGTCTACGGTTAAATTCGACGAGAGTACGTCCCCTTCGAGGCCGGATCACCCAGACTTGATGTTATCGGGTTCCGGGGCACCCGGAGCGGATGCCCGCAGGGGCGAAGGTCAGATCATGGTGGGCTGAAGGAACACCTCTTCACATATTCTCCCTCCTGCGACGAAATGGTCCTTGCTCCTCTAGTGGCCATAGATCGTAGCGTGGACCGACGAGGAGGAGGCCGCATGGCATCACATAACCCGAACTCAAGTTGGTTGATCCTGGCTTGGGTGGTGGCCCTAGCGGCAACACTGGGTGCGCTGTTCATTGGTGAGATCATGGGCCAGATGCCTTGCGTCCTCTGCTGGTACCAGCGGATTGCGATGTTCCCGCTTGCACTGGTTCTCGGCATCGCGGCGATGCGCGGCGACAAAGGAATCTGGATTTATGCCCTGCCTGTCGCTGGTGTCGGACTGGCGATCGCCACGTACCATTCGCTGCTGTATTCCGGCATCCTGCCCGCGCCCATACAACCCTGCCAGGCCAACGGGCCGTCCTGCTCCGGCGACGGGATGCTGGTCCTGGGCATCCCTATCCCCTTCCTGTCGATGGCGTCGTTTGCCGCCATCGCACTCCTTCTCCTCCCGCTTGCACGGAAACCAGCATGAAGTCCCGCACCCTCGTCATCGGCGTCGCAGCCTTGGCCCTAGTCGTTTTCGCCGTTGCCGCATGGCTTTACCCGCGCCCGGCGCCGCAGCCCCCCTCGCCTGTGGTCGGCACCATCGAGGAGGCAGGCTATGTTCGCCCCCATTCCTTTGTCATCGGTCCCGCGGACGCGCCCGTTACCATCTCGGAGTTCTTCGACCCGAGCTGCGAGGCCTGCCGGGCCTACTATCCAATCGTAAAGCAGATCATGGATCGCCATCCCGACCAGGTGAAGCTGGTCCTACGGTACGCACCCTTCCATGATGGCTCCGACGAAGCCGTCAAGATGCTGGAAGCCGCCCGGCTGCAGGATCTGTTCATTCCCGTGCTGGAGGCTTTGCTGGCCAGGCAGCCGGAATGGGCCGTCCATGGCGCACCGAACATTGACCTCGCCTGGCAGATCGCCGGGGGCGCAGGGCTGGACGTGACACGGGCCCGGGAGGACGCAAAGCGTCCCGGCATGCTCGGCGTGATCAACGCCGACCTGGCGGATATCGAAGCCCTTGGAGTCACGCAGACGCCGACCTTCTTCGTGAACGGAAAGGCGCCGGCGAGCACCGACCCGCAGGCGCTGGCCGACCTCGTCAGCAGCGAGGTGGCGAAAGGCCAATGACCGCACCCGTCGATGTCCTGGTGATCGGCGGCGGCCAGGCGGGGCTTGCCGCTTCATGGCGGCTGGTTGAGGCCGGGGCGTCGCATGTCGTCATCGACGCCTCGCAAGACGTGGGCGACAGTTGGCGCCGCCGGTATCATAGCCTGACCCTGTTCACGCCCCGCAGCTTGAGCGCCCTGCCCGGTTTGCCTGTTAGCGGCGACCCCGACGGATATGCCAGCCGCATCGAGTTCGCCGACTACCTCGCGGCTTATGCCGGCAAGCATCGACTGCCAGTGATGAGCGGCACCAGTGTGACCCGGCTCGTTGCCGATCCTTCCGGATTCGCTGCCGAACTCGATGGTGGAACGCAGGTCCATGCGCGAGCCGTTATCGTGTGCACGGGTCCTTTCCAACAATCAGTCGTGCCGCAATTCTCCCGGGCATTTGCGGACGATATAGTACAGCTCACGGTTGGAGACGATCGTAATCCAATGACCGCCGGACCGGGCACGGTGCTTGTGGTGGGCGATGGCGCGTCCGGACGAGACATCGCGGTTGATCTGGCACGGACGCACAAGGTCGTTCTTGCAACCGGCAAGCGTCGCCGCCTCTTTCCGGAACGGATACTAGGCCAGAGTACATGGACCTGGATGGACCGCCTCGGGCTGCTGTCGGCATCTGCAGGATCGCCGGTCGGCAGGATCATGCAGGCAACCGACCCGTTTCCGAACCGGGGGCGGAGCTTCAGGGCGCTCCGTGCAGTCGGCGTCGACATCCGACCTCGCCTCCATGGAGCCGATGGACGAATTGCAATCTTCGCCGATGGCAGCCGTGCCTACGTCGGCGCCATCATCTGGGCGACCGGCTACCGAAACCGTGACCATTGGATCGAAATTGACCTTGGTTCGCCCGGCTTGTTCTTCCTGGGGCGACCATGGCAGCGAAACCGTGCTTCCGGTCTTATCCTTGGAGCCAGCAGGGATTCCGTGCCCGTTGCGAAAGCCGTCCTCGATCATCTCCGGCAGTCACTGCCGCAGCCGCCCCGACGCGCCAATGAATGGAGAAACGCTTAAGAGGCATCGAGCTCTCCAGGTCAAGTTGCCATGCTTGCTTCGCGATGGTGGCACCTGGTCATCCACAACCGGCCTGGAGGACAGCTACCGATGGGGGCGTCGAAAGCCGCCGATCTCAGTTTGATCTCCGATATCTCTCGCAGCCATCGTCGGGCACCGCAAGAAAGGGCTTGCTCCTCTAGCGGTTGCAGGAACTAGATTCTTCCGGAACAGTCGAAGGAGCCGTTCAATGGGCCACTCTCACGGTACGAAGGATCTCAGCTCCGGGCGCGGGAAGCGCCTGCTGATAGCGCTCGCACTGAACCTGAGCATCGCAGTCGCGGAGGTGGTTGGCGGGGTGGTGTCCGGCTCCTTGGCCCTGATTGCGGATGCCGCCCACAACCTCTCGGATGCCGGTTCGGTCCTGGTCTCCTACATCGCATGGCGCATTTCGCGGCGAGTGGCGACGCAGAGACGGACATTTGGCTATGCCCGGGCAGAGACGGTCGGCGCTCTGATTAATCTCACCACCCTGATCATGATCGGGCTTTATCTGTTGTGGGAGGCGGGATCGCGTTTCCTCGAGCCCACCGAGGTCGTGCCGACCACCGTGCTGATCGTCGGTGCCATCGCGCTCGTGGAAGACCTGGCAGCCGCATGGGTTCTGCGCAAGGATCTTGGCAGCCTCAACGTCCGAAGCACCTTTCTTCACATGATTGCCGACGCGCTCGGCACCG
>NZ_PYVW01000023.1:23022-44839 GCF_003056355.1 Devosia naphthalenivorans | reverse complement strand
GAAACACGTTTTTGGCCAAGTCCAACCCAATGATGCTAACCTCGTTCATGGACGCCTCCTCTGTAGCGGTTCTCGACACCGCAACTCTGGCACATAAATGCCGTCGGGGGGCGTCCACCCCATCGGCCCGGAACATTGACCCCTCATTGGAGTGGGCCCTTCGGGCCGGGCAGGATTGGTTTTCATGGAAGATCAGACGGTCGAAGTTGTACGCCAGGTTGGCCAGGGTCAGTTTGGCCTCGGCCCCTGGTGATGCCGATGGTGCGGATGAACAGGCCGAACCGGTTCTTCGTAAGCGGTGTCCTCCCCCCACCTTCCGTCCTTTTGTCAGCCGTGAGATTCCGGACTGATTGAGGTCAGTGCGGGAGTTTCTCCATGGACGCTCCATTGGAGCTTCTCACAAGTAGCGGCCGGCCAAGCCGCGCAGCGCCAATCGTGGCTCGCTCCCCGAGCACCTGCCGCGGATCGAGGAGATCATCGAGCCCGAAAGCCTGGTCTGTGGCTGCGGCGGTTGCTTACACTGCATTGGCGAGGACACCTCCGAGCGGCTCGACGTAATCCCGGCCCAGTTCCGCGTAATCGTGACCCGTCGCCCCAAATATGCCTGCCGGTCTTGCACCAACGGCGCGGTGCAGGCTTCTGCGCCCGCTCGGTTGATCCCCGGCGGACTACCGAGCGAGGCCATGGTCGCCCACGTTCTGGTCAGCAAGTACGCCGATCACCTGCCACTTTATCGTCAGGCACAGATCTACAGCCGCCAGGGCATTGATCTGGACCGCTCAACGCTGGCCGATTGGGTTGGCCGGGCCGCCTTCGAACTTCGGCCGGTCTACGATGCCCTGATGGCGGACCTGAAACGGTCGACCAAGCTGTTCATGGACGAAACCCGCGCTCCGGTGCTCGATCCCGGTGCCCGCAAAACCAAGACCGGATACTTCTGGGCCCTGGCCCGCGATGATCGGCCCTGGAATGGCACCGCACCACCCGGTGTACCACCATAGCCAGGAAAAGCCGGATCACACCTGCCTGCTTGCCGCCTCATCACGCTCCTTGCACTCCGCTCGATATCGGACTAAGCTCACTGGACTAAGTTCGTGGAGAGCAGAAATGTATGTCGTCAACATTCATGAGGCCAAGACCCATTTGTCGCGCTTGATTGAAAAGGTCGCAGCGGGGGAGAGCTTCATAATTGCCAAAGCAGGAAAGCCGATGGCGAAGGTGATGCCCATTGACACTGTGCACAAAGAACAGCGGCGAGTGGGTTTTTTGCAGGGCGAGTTCAAAGTCCCCGATGATTTTGACCGGATGGGAGACAAGGAGATCGAGTCTTTTTTCGGCGCAGCAGAATGAGAATTCTGGTCGACACTCATCTGCTTTTATGGGCAGCAACCGATCCCGATCGGCTTCCGGCGGTAGCCCGCACGGAATTGGAAAACATGGACAATGTCCTGATGTTTTCCGCCGCAAGCGTCTGGGAGGTAACGATTAAGAACGGTCTTGGACGAGCGGATTTTGCGGTCGATGCTGCGCTCCTGCGGCGGGGCCTGCTCGACAATGGCTATGAGGAACTGCCTGTCACTGGCCAGCATGCGGTCCAGGTCGGCCGCCTCCCACCTCTGCACAAGGACCCATTCGATCGGATCCTTGTTGCGCAATCGCTTGTTGAAGGCATTGCCCTCCTAACATCGGACGCGTTGGTGGCTCGATATCACGCCAGCATTCGCCAAGTTTGAAACGACCCCCTCCCGATGTGCCTCGACCTTTCTCGGGATCTGCCGCTCAGGCGTTCGATGCGCTCTCTCGTGAGCATCTGACACTATGGGTGTAACCGCATGATCGATATCGCCGACTATCGACCACCTCTGGCTACTTGCGGGATTTTGCGCCGACTACCAGCAGAAACCTGCGTCGCCACTGCAGTTGACAGCCCATTTCAACTGCCTGCAAGGCTTCGACCATTCGATTTCCCTAATTCCAAACGTCGATATCCATGTTCTCAACATAACGCGCCACTACGTTCATGGACCTCCACCCACCCACCCGCATGATCTGCAGAATCCCACGACCGTCCAGGGTTAGCTGTTGTGCGGCTCCAACACGCAGTGAATGGCCAGAGACCTTCTGGACCAACTCCGGCTCCACATCCGCCCGGGCAGCCAGTTTCTTGAGCACCCGCGAAACCGTCAGCGGTTCAAGATAGAGAGCCAGCGCCTTCCTGCAATAAACCGGACGCAGCAGCGGCCCGGACTGCGCCCCGATCGCTGCCAGCCACTGATCCACGAGCCGGCTTGATTGTGTGGACAGGTGAGAGATACGACCGGCCCCCTCCAGATCATTCTTGGCGCGGCGAACAAGAACGCTGTAGCGCCCCTGCCCTTTTGCCGTGAGGTCCTCGACGGAGATCGCAACCAACTCGCCACGCCGGCAGAGGGTGTCAAAGCCCACGCTGACCATTACCTTGTCCCGAAGCCCAATAAGGTCATCGGAACAGGCGAGGAGAAGCTCGTCGCGCAAATTCGCAGTCAACCCCAATGCTTGTTTCGGACGCGCCGCTTGTGACCGCCGCGCCCTTCGCATCGCCAGTTCGACGTTCTCGTCGTCGGTCGGGTCCTGATGCTCACACAGGCGATGGATCTTGCGGATGGCGCACAATCTTTGCTTGAGGGTCGCTGGCTTGAGGCGTCCCGCTTCCTCTTCAATGTACTCGGCGACCGTTTCGGGCGCTGCTGGCAGCGCCGTCTTGCGACGGCGCCGGCACCATTGAGAGAACGCTTCGAAACCGCTCCGGTATGACCGGAGCGTGTGATCGGAGAAAGCGCCGTCGAGCCGCTGTAGTGCTTTACGCCAGGCGACCATTGGGGGCCTCCCCCTGCGCCACCACATTCGGTGACTTCTGGGACTTGGCCTTCTTCGCCCTGACCACTCCAGATTTCGCAGTGGCAACAGCGCCTGCGGAAGCGCTCGTCAGCAAGGGCTCAATGACCGCCTCAAGCTGTGCTCCGCTCAGAAGGCGGCGTTCGATCAAGGCTTCCGCAAGACTATTCACGGCGGCCGTGTTTTCGGTAACGAGGCGCACCGCACGCGCCAGAAGACGCTTTAGTCCCTTGTCCACCTGCTGGAACGCGTCGCCTCCTTCGGGAACCATGGCTCCCAGGGTGTCATAGAGCCCAAGCTGGCAGTGTCCGCGCACGAGCAGCGACGTGGCCATTTCGAGGTCAAGAGCGGCGCCGGCATGGGCGCCTTTGTTGCCGATGACCAGATCGGCCGCACGCCCGCCCAGAAGCACTGTGACCATATCCTCCAGCTCATCACGATTCGGGAACGGCGATGGGTTCGAAGTTTTGGTGACGCCGCCCGCAATGCCACGCGAAAGGATTGATACTGCTTCGACGCCGATCCCCAATGCGCGAGCGACGACAGCATGCCCGGCTTCGTGCACTGCAACTGCGAGAAGTTCCTCGGGCGAGCGTGTATCGCTCGGGACTACCGCGCCGACGACATCTTCGGCCAGAAGTGCGCGATCCTGGCTGCGGGCTTCAGCGCGGGCTGTGCGGATCCAACCGGCGATCATTGCAGGCGTTGCCCCCAGCGCAAAGCGTTCAATGCCGGCAAGTTCGGCTGGATCGATCTCGCCCTTTAGATAATGGGCGAAGATGGCAAATACCTCCTCTTCAGTCCGGGGCGCACGCACAATTACACGCTGTTCGAGGCGGCCGTCCCGTACCAAAGCCGGGTCAAGCCGGTCATAATAGTTCGTCGCCGCGAGCAACAGCACGCGTTTGCCCGAGTTGCGCACGCGATCAATCTGGGTCAGCATCAGGTTGATGAGAGTACCCCACCACTGCAGGTCGCGGGGCTCGAGGTTGGCGCGGGAGGGCAGTGAATCGGCCTCGTCCAAAAACCCCACGACGCAATCTCCTGCCAGAAGCGTATCGAAGAAAGCGACACATGACTTGCTGACACCGCCCAGATTGCCGTCGCTGCTATTGAACCAGGCGCCAATGGACGCCGAGTGGAATGACCAGCCGGCGGACTTGGCGAGAGCACCGGCGACCAGAGTTTTGCCGGTGCCCGGCTCACCCGCCAGAACCCCGTGACGCAGATCGTCTGGAGCGAGAGCGCCGGCGGTCACGTCCTTGAGCTGGCCAAGCATGTCATAGGCCCAGGCCGCGACGTCAGTACCGAGAGGCAAGTCCTCCAGAGCGGGGCCCTTTTGGCTTTTGGCGCCGGGACGGAGCGATACCGCCTGGTCAGCCGAGCGGCGCAGGCGGAGGAGGCAATCGCGCGCATTGCTATCGGGCCGCATGGCAAGCTGCAGTACCGGAAAATCAAGCCCTGCCATATCCGCATCGATCATGCCACGCACAGATTTGCCGGTGAACGAGCTGATCGCACGCTGGAGGAGCCGGGTGTCAACAGCAGGAAGGGTCAGGCGAACGTCTGCAGCAGCGTGGATGAGGCTGGGCAGCAGTGTCGAAGCATCGGCGGTGCAGAACACCTGATGCTGTCCGATCCCGATGCGCTGCAGCATCGTGTCGATCGTCCACTGGTTGCTATCCTTCTTGTTCTCCACCACCGCGGTGGACGAGACATTGTCGTAGGCCTGGCCAATCTCGGCAGCGAGGGCACGGGACCAGGCATGAGACGGGGTGTTGATAATGATCACATGCGGAACGGAGCTTGCAAGGCAACGACGAACTGCAATGGTGTTGACACCCATCAGGGCCGCAGTGACGAGCGACCTACGAGCGTCCATTTCAGGAGGCGTTTCCGGATTGGGCAGAGTTGCATCCGGGGCGAAGTCTTGATGTTCGGAATCGAAAGAAGGCATGGCTGATCCTTGAGCTGCGGCCTGGCCGCGCTGGAAAGAAAATGGGAAGGGATGAAGGAGCGGCCTCCACTGGCCGCTCCGAAGCTAGTTTAGTAGGACAGCCCTGCCGATGCCGGCTGCTGGGGCACCGGACGCCAGATCTTGGCGTTGTAGCCGGTCCCGACCACGAAACGCGCGGCGCTGGATGCCGTCCCGAACGCGACGTCGCGGGTCAGCAGCAGATGGCTGCCGTTGGGCATGAGGCTGCCGTCGTGGAGCAATTCCTGGCGTTGCTGGGCCACGCCACTCCCGGCAGAGGGCAGCAGCTCGTTGCGCACCTGGCTGCCGGTTTGAACCACCCACTTGTCGGATTGGACCTGTGCGGTCGCATGGACGCCACAGGCATGAAGCGAGAAGTGCTTTGTGCCCGCTTCCAGCGGCGTGGAAACTGGACCCGCTTCTGGGATTTTGCTGGCCGGAACGCGCTTGGGGCCGGTGAAGGCGAGACCCGCCGTCCGCACCGTGCCAACCACTTCACGAACAAAGCGGTCGGCTTGGACAAAGGCGGCCGGATCCACGTGGCCGCCAGAGGGCAGGGAAGGATTGGCGAGCTCGAGCACACCGTCCTTCTGCACGGCCCGCGCCAACTGGCGCTCGGCGACGCGTGTCTGCGTCTCGTTCAGAAGATTGTTCCGGTCGACCGCTGCAATAACCAAATCCGGAAAGCCATGCCGGAGCAGGTGATTGCTGTTGACAAGACGGTCAACGAGACACCCCGACCAGCCGGAATAGGCTTTGTGAGCGTAAAGCGCCAGATAGATCCCGTGCTGGCGCAAAGCTGGTTCCTGACGGAAGACCCCGCGGTCGGTCCAGTTGGCGAAGAAGACCTCCGGTTGGGACCGGGAGACAGGGAGACGGTGCAGCGTGCCCCCATCCGAAGGTGGCGTAGGGGCTTCACCGTCTCCACCGCCATTCCCGTCAACGATCCGCGAGCGGTCGAGGCGGCGATGCAGCAGGCTCTGCGCATCGATAAGTCCAGGTTCGATGTCGAGGATGCCGAGCTGGACGAGGCGAATGATCGCCTTGGCAGGCTGGGGATGGCCGGGCAGCAGCGCCATGAGTTCGCAGAGAGGGGCCGAGCCGGTCGCGTCGACGCATTCGAGGATTTTTACCTGGGCGTCTTCGTCGATCAGGGGATCGTTGACGAGGCCCGGCAGGTCCTGCCAGTGTTCGGGCAGGCTGGTGGTGTTGATAGTAGCAGATTCAGTCTTGCGGGCGAGATTGTCCTCGCCCAAGATGGCCTTAGCCATGGGTTTCTCCTGTTAGCGCAGTGAGGGACCTTTGGTCAGGCTGGCAGGGTGCTGGTAACACCCTGTCTGCCGCCTTATCGCGGGCCACGGTCCGATTCGAACCGATGTCGGTAACATTGGTGCGATCCATTGATTCCGCAAGCGGCGTCTTGTTTCTTCCTTTCCATATAGTTAACGAACCGGAAAACCCGGCTTCGCGGGATGCTTGGCTCCAGGGGAACCGGGATCATCAGGTGTTTGCAGCAAGTCTGTCGGGTGACGAAAGCATGCCTGACCTGTTTGAGGCGCCCTGAGCCCCGCTGGATTGCACCCGGCTGACCATGGTGAGTGCGCTGCGGACTTGCGGTGCGGCGTTGTTCAGCGCGCGCAGGCGGACGAGAGCAAAGCCGGCTTCAGCCTTAAGCAGAACCGGCCTGCTCCAGCACCTGGTTGAGCACCGCGCCCCTGCAGCTGGAGGGTGGCTGCTTGCTCGCCGGCATGGGTTGGCGCTGGAATCGGGACAAGCTCCGACCTCGCGCTATTCGATACCGTTGCGGGCGAGGAGCTTGCTGGCGCCCTGCCCTGCCGCGCCGGTTTCCAGCTGGTTGAGGCGGGACGGGCGAATTTGCAACGGCGCCGTCATCTGACTTGCAAAGCGTAGGTCGCGAGCATTGATCGCGCGATTCGAACACGTTGCAGCCCTTGATGGCGACGCGCCAGCCGGGTTCATGTTGGCGGCATGCGATCTGCTGTTCCGCTCTTCAAAGCGTTGTGTAACCTGGCGCTGATCTTGCAACAATGCGTTCGGCCGCATTGCGCGCGATTGAAGGTGAGCAAGGGGCATTGGAGTGTTGGGCAGTCAGATTCCGGTTTGGCGGAACTGAATAATCGTCTTGAGCGGACCCTGTTCCTAGAAACAGAGGGGCCAAAGCATTCCGGCAAGGTGCCGGTTTTACAGCTCAGACCATAGGGCTGAAGGCTCCGGTTCGGGGCACAACCCGGCGCCCAGATGGCTCGTATTGCCTGGAAATGATTGATAACGCTTCCTATCGCTTCCTATCGCTTCCTATCGCTTCCTATCGCTTCCTATCGCTCCCTGCTCACCAGTCCGAAATGGTGGATCAACGCTGCCTCGATCCATTCCGGTAAGAATTGGCATTTCAGCAACGGAGAGAGGGGAGACTGGAAATTCGCTCGTCACTACTACCCAGGCATCAAGATCGCTCAGGCTGCTGCAGCTTCGGCAACTGTGCCATATACCATCGGCGCCCTGCGTTTCAAAATACCGCAGGGTGGCTGGTAGCCCCTCTGATTTTCACCCTCGATTAACCTAACAACCATACGCGACACCTGTTCGACCAATCGGATCAGGTGTTTCTGGGCCGCCGATCACCATCCTCCGCTACTTTTCTGCTTTCATTCAGCACGTTAGCGGGGATTTGTAGAAACATGTTTCGGAAGAACGGAAACCTTCTTCGGAGGGCCCCCTCGGGTCGACCACCGAAGTTTGACTATGCCGAAGTGATCAGGGTCGCATTGAAATCTAAACTTGGCTCTGACCCTCACAGTGTCCAAATCATTGCCAATTGGACCGGCGCAACGGAACGGACGGTCAACAACTGGCTTAGCGGTATGGCCGGCCCAAACGGTCTTTATCTTATTCGTCTGCTTCGCAAATCTGAAGCCATCCTGGAAACTGTTCTGGGCCTGGCCGGACGCGCCGACGTGCTGGAGCTCTTCTACGAATTACGGCGCGATAGCACGAAGAGTCCCATTGTGAGGAATGGCAATCTTTTACGGCGCGGCGCTCCGGATGCGAATGTCAATGACCCTGATCGTGACCCCGATGACCCCAAATTTGACCCCGATCTCGCAGACGCGATTGGTCCTAGGCAGCTATGGTTCCTTCAGGAGCTAAGGCGCAAGCCAGGAACGACGGCAGGGGATATCGCAGTGTTTTTCGGCGTGTCGCTGAAAACGGCGAAACGTGACATTGCATCCCTCAAACAATCAGAACTCATCAGCTATACGGGGAGCCATCAAAAGGGCCACTACGTGGTGCTGTCCCAGTAACCGTGAACCATGAATGCTGAGGGAATCGACCCTCAGCGTACGGGGCAATCGCTGGTGGCAACGCGCTGGTTTGTCCCGTCAACAGCACATCGATCAGCTTATTACAAAATGGATCGGCCAAAACATCGGCCACAAAATCGGCCAAAGCATCGACCTATGTGAAGGTATCTTATAGGGTTCATAATGTATTAGATTGCTGTTTGCTCCCCTGAGGATCGGCCAATGGAAGTCGAAAGTGTCACAAGGATCGAGCCCGCCAAGCTCGAAGAACCTACCGCGAACATCGCTGATGTCATCGCCGATCTCTCGGCCTCTGCGGCCACGTTGGGCCGGGCTCTGCATCCCCGCACTGCAGCCAATCTGGCCGATCTGGTCCGCATTATGAATACCTACTACAGCAACCTGATAGAGGGCCATGACACTCGTCCCCGAGATATAGAGCGCGCTCTCGCGGGCGAATTCGATCAGGACCAGGGTCGCCGCAACCTCCAGATGGAGGCCGCAGCCCACGTGCGCGTCCAGGCTGAGATCGACAGGCTCAGTGCAGCAGCAACACTCCCTGCCCCCGCGTCTGCCGAATTCCTCCAATGGCTCCACCGCGAGTTTTATCGTGACGCGCCTGAAAGTATGCTGACCATCCAGTTAGGCGACCGTCGGTTCACCATGGTACCTGGCGCCTGGCGCCACAATTCCGAGCATGACGTAGCCGTCGGCCGCCATGTACCGCCGTCAAGTGAGCGTGTCGCCGACTTCATGCAACATTTCGAGAGTCGCTTCCGATTTGATCGGATGGGGAAGGCGGCGCAGATCATGGCAATTGCATCGGCACACCACCGATTTAACTACATCCATCCCTTCCCCGATGGGAACGGTCGGGTCAGCCGGTTGATGAGCCATGCCATGGCTGGGGTTACTGGGATTGGCACGCATGGCCTCTGGTCAATATCGCGCGGTCTGGCTCGAGGCATCGATAGTCGCGGTGACTATAAGCGTATGATGGACCACGCCGATATGCCTCGGCAGGGTGATCGCGACGGGCGCGGCAACCTGTCGGAAGCAGCCCTGAAGGACTTTGTCCTTTGGTTCCTTCGCGTGTGCTTGGATCAGGTCAACTTCATGAGCGAACTTTTCGATCTGGATAACTTGGCCCAGCGCCTGAGGCGTTATGTGGAGCGAAACCCCGCGCTCAAAAGCGAGGCTGCGCGGCTGCTGGAAGAGGCTCTGTTTCGCGGTGAATTCGAGCGGGGTGAAATCGATCGCATTACCGGCCTGCCGGAACGGTCTGCACGCCGGGTGCTGGCAGATCTGCTTGATCTTGGCCTACTCGGCTCTGACACGCCGAAAGGCAAGGTTTCGCTCCGATTCCCCACCATTGCCTTGGAAGAGCTGTTTCCCCGCCTTTACCCTCAAGCTTGAAGTATAATGTCCCAGCTGGGTTCGGGCGCAGAACCACCGGACCATAGGCCTCGGCGCGCAAGTGATGGACCTTGCCGATGACGCCGCTATCGAGCAGACGCTTGGCCTCGCGGAAAGCCGCCACATGGCGATAATGATACCCTACGTGGTTGATCAGCCCCCTCCCCTCCGCCAGCTCGGCCAATTCGAGCGCCACCTTGGCGTCGAGCGAGAACGGCTTCTCGCAGAATACTGCAAGATCCTGCTCCAGCGCCGCCCGTACAATGTCATCGTGGAAGCGGGAGGGCGTTGCCACCACTACGCCATGGAGGGTCTCGTTGGCCAGTAGGTCGGTGAATTGCCGGTAGGTCTTGAGGCCGGTGTATTTCGAGATCCCGTCCAGGACGAAGCCTTGCGGGTCGCACACGGCTACCAGTTCGACATCGGGATGGGCACGCAGGATGGCGACGTGAGAGATGCCCATCTTGCCCAGCCCGATCAGTGCAATTCTAACTTTAGCCATTTAATTCACCAAGGCCGTTCTGATTTTTTCGATAAAGGTTGGAGAGGCTGTCGGCGGCAGGGCCGCATCGCGCTGGATCAGCGCGCGGGCTTGTTCGATCATTTCGCCCAGTGTGGTTTCGGACACCTGATGGTCGGTGGTGTGTTCGCGCATGCGGGCCAGCCGCGCCAGAAGTACAATAGGTTTGGACAACTCGGCCGCGGCGATCATGCTACCCGTACCCGCATGGGCGACCGGGACCTCGCTCATGGCCATATAGCGGTTGAAATCGGCCGGGGAGAGCATGCGCTCAAAGGGCATGTAACGGGGCAAATATTGTCCTTCCCCGATCTGGGCGAAGACCTCCTCCGTTGGATGGCGTCTGGCTCACTCGTCCATCGCTTGGATGAGCCGGTCGAATGGCAACATCGAGCCCACGGTCACAAAAATCACAGCACGGCTCCCCAATGTTCGGGACCATCAACCGTGGCCAGATGTGGCCATTGCGTCAGCCAGACATCGGCAACCCGGCGCGCCAGGCGCCCCGATGTCGAAAGCGCTTGGCAATTGGCGACGCTGTCGATCCAGATAGTGCGGGCCCCCAGCAACATCCTGGCAACGCCAAGCGCCATCAGCGCCGGGAAGGAACCTGTGGTGATGACAACCGAGGGACGTTCACGCAGAACGATGCGCGTGGACGTCAGCTACACCCCCGGCGACCGCCCCTTCGTCATGGCAAGGATCGCCGCAGGCACGCTCGACTATTCCGATTTTAGGCCCGCGGCGACAGCCCCTGCCGATGCGTCGGGCGAAACGGCCAGCGCGCCCGACAATTGCGGCCTCGATCTTTCCGCGCTGAGAAATATCGATGCCGATATCGAACTGCGTGCCAATGCCTTGCAGGCCAGCGACGCGATAGCTCGTGATGTCGTCATGGCGGCGAAGCTCCAAAATGGCCAGCTCGATACAAGCGTGAGTTCAGGCCAGATTGCCGGTGGCAGCCTGACCGCCAGCATGCTCATGGACGTCAATGCCGACATTCCCCAATCGAGCGGGTCGCTCAATCTTGCTTCCATCGACATCGAAAGCCTCATGTCGCTCGCCGGACAAGCGGCCCCCGCCACTGGCCGGCTGTCGACGCAACTGCAATATTCCTTTCGGGGAGCCGATGCCGATGCCATTCGCGACTCGGTCAATCTGCGCGGGAATGTATCCATCGCCGATTGGAGGATCGAGCTTCCACAGCTCGAGGCGTTCGCAGGACCAGGCGCGGGTGTCGTCGATATGCTCAATGCGACGGCACAGATCCAGGATGTCCTCCAGCCGCTCAGCCTGACGGGCACAGCCCGGTTGAATGGGGAGGCGGTCAGCTTCTCCACCTCGCTTGCATTATCGGACCTGCTCTGGGGACAGCCGGTTGGTGTGGCTGTCGGCTTCAAGTCGCAACCGCTCAACGCCAATTTCTCTGGAACGGTCGCTCCCAACGGCGCAACGTCCGGCAAAGCCGACATCTCTGCGGCTTCGCTGAGCCGGACACTTGGCTGGTTTGGCCAGGATACGGGAACGCCGCTCGGGCAATTTGCCTTTTCCGGTGGCATTTCGGTCAGCAGCGCGGAACTCGCCATGACGGATGCCACCATCGCTCTCGATGACATGCATGCCAAAGGTTTGCTTTCGCTCGCGACGACCGGCAAGCCGAAAATCACCGCGGCCCTGTCCGTCGACACACTGGATTTCAGCAAGCTGATCGGCGCTGGTGGTGGCGATGCAAATGCAGCTGCCGCTGGTTCCGGACCAGCAGCCATTGACCTCTCCATCTTGCGCCAATTCGATGCCGATATTCGCCTCGATGCCAATCAGCTTGGCTATGGCTAGGTCAAGGCAGGATCAGCCACGGCAACCCTGTCCATAGCCGACGGAATCGCCAGACTCGTCGTGCCACAGGCGGGTTTCCATGAGGGCACCGTAGCCGCAAGTGTGACAGCGAACGGTGCTGGCGACGTGCCGGCCATCGAACTTGCCACTGGTCTGGACGGCGTCCAGGCTCTGCCGCTCCTCAGCGCTGCCGCGGGCTTCGATCGCATCGAAGGCGGGCTCAAGGCCAGTGTTCAGGTGTCCGGTTCGGGCGCCACACTCAGGATTTCGCGCGGTCGCTCATACGCGGCATCGACGTGGCAGGCCTGGTTCGCAATGTGCAGTCGCTGATTGCCGGCGGCTATAGCGAAAATAGCGAGGCCAAAACCGAGTTCACCGAGCTCTCCGTCGCCGTCGATATCCAGAACGGGGTTGGCCGAACCCAGGATATTCGCCTGCTTGGCCCCTTCGTGCGCATGAGCGGGCAAGGCAGCATCGATCTTGCCGCGCAAACGATCGATATGCGGCTTGATCCACGCGTGGTCGGCTCGCTCGATGGGCAAGGCGGCGACTTCGACATTTCCGGCCTTGGCATGCCGATCCTCGTCAAGGGCACGTTGTCCGCGCCAAGCATCTATCCCGACATTTCCGACATTTTGGCCGATCCAAATCGGGCCCTGCAGGCACTGTCGCAACTCGGAGGCGGCGTTGGCGAATTGGCCAATGGTGCAACGGGCGCGGTCGATGGGCTTGGCGAGGCTCTTCGTGTTAAGCCTGGTGCCGTGGTATCGGACCTGATCGGCAGTGCGGGAGAAACCACCGGCAACGGTGCGCCGTCTGGCGAGCGAGGTCTACTGAACGCCGTACTCGGAGGGGTATTGGCCCAGCAGATGCCTGGGACTGCGCCGGCCAGCGCACAGACCATTTCGCCACTGGGACAGCATACGCCACCTATCGAGGCAACCCTGGGAGGGAATGCACCGGCTCAAGCAGCGTCCATTCCGCTTCCGAGAGCGGATCCACGCGCCGGATCATCCGTTGTGCCGACATCAGTGCCAGAACCGGAGCCCCCAGCCACTCTGACCGACAGGCTTGTCAACAACATAGTGCCGCAACTCGCCCCGGAGAACGATGGTGATACAACCGATTTGATCAAGGGCCTGATCCAGCAGGTCGGGATCTGAATCCATAGGCGTAGGCCGCTCCCCAGAGCAACGCGCATGTTTGGTAGCCCGTTTGCTTGCGGCGATCGATAAGGCACTGTGCCGACATCACGCTCAATGACTATCAATTATCCGGACGTACGCTGGTGAGGAATTCGACTTTGCGAGCGAGACCGAACGATAGCCCTGACGACCCACGCAGCATTCGAAGCTTGCAATCGTCAACATCGCTCCAGTCACAGCCAGGGTGGATGACTGTCTGACTGACCCTACTTCCTCTAGCACAATCTATTCGCAGCCCATCCACTATCCCCCGTGCCCGAAGGCACCGAGCGGATGCGGATCACGCCGGTCCCGCTCAATACGGACGCGGTGATCTCCGCTGCGCCATGCGCTGGTGGCCCTTGGACGAGCCCGAGCTCCCACGTGAGAAGGCGTACGCCAGGACTGCGGCTGGTAGTTGATGAGCGGTCTGACGCTGTCCAGGACATTGGTGGAGTAAGGTCACGCGACAACCATTCGAGTGACTGGCCGTGCCTGCCGGGAATTTTCGTACACTTCCGGCATCGAATATAAGGGCGCCGCACAACACGGTTCTCGAACATTCCCCCACCAGGGGTCGTTGTTCGAGGATAGGCGTTATCAAACATTCCCCGGCAGGCGGGCTCTCTTCTCCCAATAAGCGTTGTTGTGCCCCGGTGCCCATCGCGCCGGTGCCGCAATGACTACACCGGTTGTGTTCATGGCACCCCCTACGCCGGTGCCCTTCTATCGGGCTCGTGGGCGGGGCAGGCGTTCACCTGCAAGCGCGATCCCCGGTTCTTTCTTGGATGCCCTACGCCGTCACACCTCGGTGCCGCTCATTGCGCTTGCCCATGCGTGTGCCAGACCGAATCCGTGGTACTCACTTATGCACGGTACCCATGGAATCACGGGCCCAATGCGCTTTGCCGCTTAGGGCCTGCAGCCAAATCATCCACCCGAGTGTGATTTCGGCTGTCATGCCCGAACCCGCCTCCCGATAAGGGAAACAGCAAACCGCCATTGCCGATCCGGCGGCAGTCGGCCATCAAGACGCCATGGGCCTATTACCCGATGCGGCATTGCGGACCAAGGGCGCGCTCTGTTGCTGGGCACCAATCCTCGGTTCGGTGAATGCAAAGCAAGATCATTGCGATGAGCCGATGGACGTTTTCCTCCCAGCCGATATCAGTGACAGAGCGTTATAGACCGGTGATTTCCTTGACCATCGAGATGTTCGACGGGTGCACCCCACGAAACCGTTCACACTCTTACAGCTGGATTGAGTGCACCCGATGCACACGATAGTAGCGCTGATCTGCATGCGCGGCGGGTACCGATGGCGTGTTTAGCGCCCCCAGTCTGACTCCGGCAGAGCTGATGCTGCGAACGATCTGAAGATCGACTTCATGCTGCTGCGCAACATTGGCGCTTCGAAGCCCAAGGACCCAGTCACCCCCGCTCAACGATTTACCCGGCTCAAGTATGATAATTGTTCCAGATTTGAGGTGCGGGTAAACACTAAAGGGCAACACAATACCGTAGGCGCCGGGCACCCGCACCAAAGAATGCGGCCGCGGTTGCCATTGGCGTTCCTTAAAATCGAGAAACAGCCGTCCTTCATGATTTCTCAATTGGAAGATCGGCAATGCAGTTCTTATAACGGTACTTGCTGACAGCTTCGGCTCTTTTGCGTCGGTATCTCCGCTCTGCCCGGCGGCAATCCAGACAACTTCCTTCAGAGGCTGGTTGTGACCCAAGAGCATCAGCGACTGGGTAACCCCCTGGTTCTCGCCGTCAACTTCCACCGTCGGCCGAGATTGATTAATATCGCCGTGTGCCCCACCGGACAAATCTGCACCATTCGTTGGCGAACCTGGTTGCGCTGCAGAACGCCTGACCCGGGGCGGTCCAAAATAGGCCCGCTGGATATAAGGTGATTTCGCAGGTCCCGCGTTCATGTCTGGCACGAAATGCCCGGGATCCACTTGCAACACCCTGGCGAGTTCACGCATGTTCTTCTCCGTCAGGGTCTTTTTTTCCCCCCTCAAAAGTTGACCAATCAAGTCTCGCTTACGGAGTTCCCGTTCCACCTCCGTCTGAGTCTTGCCAGCCTTGGTCAGAAGATTTGTGACCAATTGCGCCAAGTTGAACGTGCCCGTCATCATGCTTTGTCCCGAAAATCGTCCGTCGCTACAAACCGTATTCGCATTACGCAGCTTCACGGTTCATCGGAGGATTGCGCCTCAATGGAGCGTGCCAGCAGGGTTACCGCTGGCACAGAGTTTGCCACAAAAAGAAACGGAAGGAGGAGGCCTAGTTGCTATCTTCGCCGGCTCCCGCCGTTGAACTGCGGCGGTTTGCATCGAGAGCTGCAGAACCAACGCCCGTTGGGTGCGTATTGAGGGTCCCCGGTGTTTGACCAAAAGCGGCTGTTCCGCTTTTGACATCAGCCGGTTTCAAATCCGCCTGGGCTGCTTTCACAACTGTAGCCCGCCGATCGGGTGCGAGGTCAAACCGCATGCGGTACGTTATCGCAAACTCGATAATCTCTGCTGGCTGCAGCATACCGTGGAAGACGCTCATCGGTGACCGGTTGCTCGCCTGGATACTGCAGTGGAGCCCCGATGCCTGAAGACTAGCAATGTCGGCATCGGTCAAGGTTTCCAGCACGCGACCCAATACCGGAACAGCGGTAGAAGACTGCAAGTCGATTGCGCGATCGATGTGGTAGGCGAGCTGCGGGCCACGCACTTCAAGGTTTTCTTCGAAGTCCCCCTGGTATGCGGTGGCACGATCCACTGCCTCTTTTTTGAACGAGGCGCTTCCGGCTTGGGCGGTGAGTTGTGCGAAGTGCCCCACGATAACCTGCTCCGACAGACCACTGAGATCGATTTTCACGGCATCGTAAGCGGCCAGGATGATGGCATCGTGCTGAGGTGCGAGGAGCGCTTTGAGTTCTGCAAGCTCCTTATCACGGCGAAGCATTTCATCCTTTGCTTCTTGGGCGGCCGTATGGAGCTTCTTGAAGTCGTGCATAAAGTTGGACATTGAACTGCCTGTGAGTTGAGACGATGCGCACATTCAAGCGGTGGCCAGCCGTCCCTGTCCAACATTCAAGCAGAAGAGCCTGAGCGAGAGATTTCCGTAGGATCTTTATTGCTAATGATCTGAGTGGACGAGAAATGGCTCAGATCTGAGTCACCCTCGGACCCGCGTAATCTGAGTCGGTGAAGAAGATGGCTACAGGCTTTGTCAGCGCGAATCTGGTGCCTTCCGGCGGTGGTTCGGTTGTGCGACGCGCCGCGTATAATTCCCGCAAGAGGTACTACGTTGAAGCTACCCAGGCGCCATACCGGGCGCCTTCCAGGAAGGATTATATCACCGGAGGCTTGTGTCTGCCCCACGTCAGTCAGAGATTTGGATCGGGCGGCGAGGCGGCATGGAACAATCTGGACAGAAGCGTTGCATCACCCGGGCCTGTTGCCATTGATCTGATCCTTGGTTTGCCGCGTAAGAGCGAACTGCAAGTGTCTGAACTCGTGGTTCTCCTGCAGCGCTTCGCTGCGCCGATCGTGCAAGAGGGTCATATGGTGCAGTTTGACATTCATGCACTGCAACGCGACGCCAGCGTCGGTCCGTATCGGCACGCTCATGTGCTGATAGCTTTGTTCGGCAAGGACGCATTCGGCAAACCGCGCCGGATCAGGAGCCCTTGGGCAGCGGTGTTTCGAGCGTCGCAGGGTTTGAAACGCAGTCAGATGCTGCCCGATTGGCGAGCGCACTGGCGAGACACGCAGAACAGGTTCTTCGAAGAGATCGGGCGGCCGGAGATCAAAGTCCCCCTAGAACTCGGTCCGGGAGAAGTCCGGATCGGCCCTTTTGGAAGATTGCTCAGTCCAGCTGCCGATGATGCACTTGTATCAATAAGATCAGAGCTGCAGCGTCGTTTCAGTGACAATGACGCGCTTATCCGCGCGCTGGCAGACCGCTTATGGCTTTTTGAAAGGGGCGACGTTTCCAGTCTTCTTGCGACTTTGAACCCTGAGAGCTCCTGGGTGAGCCTACAGTTGCGCTGCGATGATCTCTTGACCAGTACGGTTAAAGTGGTCGAACGTGGCCGGCCGGTCTTTGGAACACCCGGAAGTCTGCGAAGGGTTGAGGCACTGCTGACTCGGGCGCAGCGCCTGTATGAACACCTGGATTTTGTCAGTGCTCGAGCGCCTCACGACTTTGCGAATGCGGCGTGGGAACAAGAGTTGGATCCAATCTGGCGCGCCGAAGGGGCAGAGCGACTGTCATTGATCGAAGGCCAAGACCTCGCGGCGCTTGTGGGCGACGGAGCCGCAGAGCCCGACGCCGGTCCACTCCAGACGCTGATAGCCGATTACCTTGCAGCCGGGATCGGCCCGACAATCCTGGTTCCCGACCTTCAGAGCCGCTGGCGCATCCAGCACATCTGCGAAGACCGGGCGGTGCGATGCGAAACCGTCCGGGCGTTTGTGGCCCCGAACGTAACCAGGTCTGGATCTGGAAAAAAGCTTGTCCTTCTCTTTGATGCTCAGCGGGCAAGCAGTCCGGAGCTGGCAGCTCTGCTCCAGAAGGTGGAACAGGAGGGTCACAAGCTCGTATTGGTGTTTGACAGATCGCAGTACGGCCACCCAGAAATCGGCATCTGCGCATTGGCCGTTCTCGCGAGGCTCGGCGTTCCCTCCACTTTGACGGCATCGCCGCAACGGTCCTCGGACGCATTCAGCTGGGCTGATCACGCGCAGAGTCTTGCAGTCACTGATCCTGCCGCGACACTCGGCATATTCGCGCATCAAAAACGGCTTGGGTTTTATGCTCTGGAAGCTTTGATGACGGCGCAGTTCGTGCAGTCGGCGTTGCCCGCATGCCTTATCGTGGGCAGCCAGGCAGAAGCAAAGTCCATTAATTACCAGATCCTGGTACGCCGGGGCAGAGCTCCCGAACAGGACCGAAAAACGATCATTGATCGCGAGCCAAGCCTATTGTCGGTTCTGCGCGATGGTGACCCGGTCTATTTTGCAAGCGACTGGAGCGAAGGCAAGATTGCTGCGGGTACCCTGGTCCGTATTATCGACATCGACCGCAGCAACGATCTCCTGACGATTGAAGCAATTGGCGGTGAAAGGCTGCGACTGCCGAATGCTGCGCAAGTGCCTCTTCGCCTTGCATTCGCCATGCCCCTGCAAATGGCAGTCGGTGCAGCAAGGGCAGCACGAGATCCCGCAAAACTCTTCGGCCGCTCCCTCGTTTACGTGAGCGACAGTTCGGTTGCCGACCAACTTGTCAGATTCGCTGCTCTGCACAATGGCTTGCGGCTGATGATCAACACGGGACTCGCCGGATCGCTGCGCTCGTTTGCTGCTCTGCTTTCGGCTTCGCGCCCCACCGGCGTTGCTAAGGCCTTGGCTGAATTTGATTTCAGTTCCGCAGCGGAGGGCTCGGCTAGGACGCCACGATTTTCGGCAACCGTCATCCCGTCCGGCCAGACCAGCCAGCCAGTTCAAGCGGCTGCTTTCGGTCATCAAGCTGTTGATATCGACGATTCCGCAGAACTTACTGCGGATGAACCGAGTGGATCGGAGTGGTTCAATGATGAGGCAGATGCATCGGTCTCCGATGATGAGCTCGATCTCATCGCCCATGAGACTGATCTGAATGGAGAATACGACGAGACCATCGATGTGGAAGAATTAGATTGGCCCGAAGACGACGAGGCCACCGGGTACAATGCGGATGATGACGAGCCGCCCCAAATATGACACTCCGGCTTGGAGACACCGTTTCTGAACAAGATAGGCGACAGCGGTGCGCCAATTGAGAAGTGTACTCGGAACGGTGGTGGGCTGGATGCCGTCGTGAAATCTCGCATGGGGCGGCGCGCAGCGGCGAGCCGCGTGGGGGAATCTGGCAGGCGGCCGCAGGCATTATCTCTTGTGGCCCGGCGGCGCCCTGCCCTGCTCCGGCCGAACGATGAGCAAGACCCCTCCCCGACCAGCCTGCAAACAACGTTCTTTTTGCAGCAGGCGAGCAACTGCTATCCAGGCAGGCGATACGCAACGTCGTCTCTTGCAGGAGTGGCAGCTCGGACGATTGTCCACACTTATAGCCCAGCTACAGGTGGGTACCCGGCTGATCGAGAGGATCTTTCATCTTATGGGATGTAGACGTTCGTGCAACATTGCAGGCTGGCCCGCGCGTCCAGCAATGCATTGCTGAACAGTGAGCACCTCTGCATGGCTGGCGGTGATGGCCAGTTCCTCGTAGCCGCTCTTGGCCATCCCCGCCCGGAGCAGCGAGGGGTCGACGGTGAAATCGGCCGGCCCAGCCCCCCTTGATCGAAACTTCCCAGATGCTCGCCGCGGAAAACAGCGGCGTGGTAAGAGGAGCTTCAATCAGTTCCCTGATCTCTGCTGACAGCTTGTCCGGCATCGCCGCCGCCCAAAGCAGAAGATGGGTGTCGAGCAGGATTCTCACAGCTGGCTTGAAAACAGTGTTTCGGTCTCCGCCTCGCCCATGCGGTCGAAATCCTCGGGCACCGCGAATTGCCCCAGCAAGAACCCAAGCCGTGTTGGCTCTGCGTCTTTGCCGATTGGCGAAACCTTCACCATCGGCTTTCCAGCCTTTGCGATGATGAACGCCTCGCCCCGGCAGCGCGATCGACCAACCGAGACAGGTGTGTTTTCGCCTCATGGCTGTTGATGGTCTTCATGTCTGAACCTTAACGTAATCCGGTGAACTTAGTTTAACATCCTCCGGCCGGGTTCAAGCCTCTTCCCCCCATGTTGTCTTCGCCCTTACCACGAGGTCGCTTGATAGCTGTGCAGGTGGACCGACAAGCCAGTTCAATGAGCCGAGCTGAGAACGCCCGGCTGCATAGACCGTGTCGGACCTGAGGCTGACACGATGATATTGGCGGCTGTCGCCTCAAGAAACCCTAAGCCCGCCCGGCGCGGTGCTTGTGTGGATCAGATGGTTAAGCGTTGGTGAAATCTCGCAAACTTCAGCTTCGTTAAAGGATGGCGCGAGAACCCATTGTTGTTCCTGATCGCTTCTCAAACGGCACCGGTGCAATCAAGCTCAGACGTGGACCTCGTCTCCACCTCGGTCCTTGCCACGCAAACAGGCGGCGCCCAGTGCCGCATGGAATAAGACCACCAACCCCAAGTCCGCGCGGTTCGGCCGCTAGCGGGGCTGTAGGTGGCAGCTCATCCTTGGCAGGGGCATGGCGCCCTGGCGCGGTTCCGTTGTCGGTCAGGGTGGGGGCGGCGGTTGTTTGCGGCAGCCAGCGGGCGAACGATCGATAACGCTGACTATCGGTCACTGGCGAGGTAAACCCTGTCCCGCCCGTCGCCGCTTCAGACAAAAGGGCCGGTCTCAACTCGACCTGCGAAAGCGATCGACCTAGTCCGCGATCACGTCACCGACCTCGATATTGTCGAAGATGATCTAGTCGGCGCCACGGCCTGGCTGCAGATGCGAAGTCCGCACCGACCTGAAATGTCAAGCGGTCATCATAGTCGGAGCCTTGATCACCCTGAACCGAAAAAATGGTGCCGGTATCACCTGGTCTGCCCCCACCGAAGTGGTCCTTTTTGACCTATGGGAATGTCCCATTTTGAAAGGATACGCAGATGCCCAGAAAACGTCCGACGGCTGAAGAGATCGTCGCCAAGCTTCGTCAGGTAGACGTGCTGACCTCGCAGGGGAAAACAGTTGCGGAGGCTGTCCGTGCGATAGCTGTGACGGAAGTAATCTACTACCGCTGGCGCAAGGAATATGGTGGGCTCAAGGGCGACCAGGTGAAGCGGCTTAAAGAGCTTGAGACCGAGAACGCCCGATTGCGCCGGGCCGTATCGGACCTGGCCCTAGATAAGATGGTGCTGGCGGAGGCTGCCCGGGGAAACTTCTAAGCCCCGCTCGCCGCCGTGCTTGCGTGGATCATGTGGTTACCCAGTTCGGCATCTCGCAGCGGCGAGCCTGCCAGGTTCTCGGTCAGCATCGCTCCACCCAGCGCAAGGCTCCCAAAACCCGTGAAGATGAAGCGGCACTAACTGCCGACATCATCGAACTTGCCACCCAGTATGGCCGCTATCGGGCTGGGCAACTGATGATATCGAAAGGCCGCGGAGGATTCTTTCGGGCTCATCGGCCGGATTAGGGGAAAAGAAAAAGGCGGGCTGTGAAGCCCGCCTTTCATTTCGTTTGCGGCGCCGATTAACGGAGCAGCTGCAACACGCCCTGATCGGCCTGGTTGGCCATCGAGAGGGTCGATTGCGCCAGCGACTGACGGGTCTGAAGAGCCATCATGTTCGCAGCCTCCTGGTTCATGTCTGCCAGGGTCAGGTTGCCAGCACCGGTTTCCAGCGTATCGATCATGGCCTTGGTGAAGTCCTGACGGTTCTGCACGATGGACAGGTTCGAACCGAAGGCGGAGGCTTGCGAGCGAACATTGTTGAGTGCGCTCTTGACCTTATCAAGGAAGCCGTCGATGTCTTCGTCGCTATCCAAGTCGTCTTTCGACATTGTCGTCGCTAGATCGAGATTGGACGCATTGACCGATTGTTTGTCTTTGGCCTGGATGTCGATCGAAGAGGTGCCGGTTTCGTTGAAGGTAATCTTCAGATTGTCGCCGCGCAGCAGATTGATGCCGTTGAACGAAGCGTCGTCGGACATTTTATCG
>NZ_PYVW01000023.1:0-22523 GCF_003056355.1 Devosia naphthalenivorans | reverse complement strand
TCGGTCTCGAACGATTTGTCCTGACGCGCCTGGCGCAGGGTCGACTGCATCGATTCAAGCGTTTTTGTGATCGCGGTCAGGCCGTTGTTAGCCGCTTCGATGGTCTTGATGCCGTTGGCCATCGAGTCCATCAGATTGTTCAGATCACCAGCGCGGCTGTTTAGCGAAGCGGCGGTGAAGAAATTGGTTGGGTTATCAAGAGCCGAGTTGACCTTGTTACCTGTCGAAAGACGGTCTTGGGTCTTGGCCATCAGCGATGCCGTGTTCTGCAGCGAGCCAAGATTGGAGCGGACGGCTTTGGAAAGATTGATATCAGCCACTGGGTGTTCCTTCTGGAAATTTGCCCCTTCTAGGGATGGTCACAAATACTCCGGGACCTTTTAACAACTCGTGAAATCCATCTCGCTGAATGGATGCAAAGTGTCCGTCACGCAGTGCTCCGGTCCGGCCGAGGTCGGTTCCTTGCTGTTCATCGCGATGACATCGGGATCGGCACCTGCTGCTGGGTTTGACAAGCCCCCGCGTGGCGAACGCGAGGGCAACCTGTCAGCGGAGACGGATAGCCCAGCTGTCCGACGGGCTTGCTGCCGGCCGCCTCTATCCGGCGCGGTTCGGTGCGGCGCCTATGGCGGCTGCGCCCTCCCGGGCGTATGATCGAACGCCATTGTCGAGCATTCCCCAAGAGAGCGATCGGATCGCCCGCCCCGAGGACTGATGTTGCGCCGGCCTGGCCCCCGCCTCAGGCAACGTGCTCCGCCCGGCCGTCGGGGCAAGGCGATTTTCTTCAATCGGGGGGCCATTTAAACCAAGCATTGCGAGACTGCCCTTATGATACGATCAGGAGGTCCCTGAGGGTATGCAGATGGGAACACCGCAGCAGGACACCGTCGCGCGAGCCGATGTCTGGCGCCACGCCACTGATCGCGCCCTGCTGGGCCTTGGGACTGGGACCTTGTCACTGACCTCTGCTTTCATTCGGCAAGCTGTTTTGCCATGCTGGGATATGGGCCCGACGAGCTGTCCAGCACAGCGATCTCTAGCTGGAGCGGCCCCACCCCCATGACCGCGAGCGTGCCCTCCGCAGCGGCGCGCGGCACCTAGCGGGCGAAACCGGCGCGATCGAAACCGAACTGCGCCTGCGGCACAAGGGCGGCCGCTGGATCGGGGTACTGGACCGGAGTGGGATCATCGAACGGGATGCAGAAGGCCGCCCCTGCGGTGACGAATTCGCCTTGGTGCTCGAAATGTGTGACGGGGACCCTGCGGCGGCTGCCGAAGCGGTGCTGCAGGCGGTTCGTGAGGTAGGGCCCGAGAATGCCTGGGGCGGGAAATTGGCGGCTAGCATCGGTGTGGGCCTGGTCGGCGCGTCCGGCATAGCGCCGGCCGATGTTCTGGCCGGGGCGGACGGAGCTTGCTATGCCGCAAAGGCACGGGGCCGCAACCACCGGCAGTTGCAGGCCGAACTGCCCTTGAATCCCGGCATGACCGCAGCGCAGCTTGCCTGCGATCTGGACCAGGGGCAGCACTGAACGGCGGTTTTCCGTTGAGCCAGGAATCGCAGGCCTGGCGGCAGCGCTGGACCGCCACGTTCCCCACCTGGGGATTCGGGGATCTGCGGCGCGGCGAGCGGATAATCCGGCGCACACCCTGAGCGATCCCACACATTCGTTCTTTGTGGCAACACTGGCGCGGGGACGGTGGAGCCGTTACTGGCCCTGGGCATTGAATCCCCTGAAAACAAACGCCCTGACCGATGCGGAGATCGGGCCGGGCAGATGCGGCAGGTCATAAGAGCTGGGCGGGGTGGGATAATGATCGATAACGCGCACTATCGCTGCCGCCGGACTACGCGCCATCCGCCCGCGCTGTTGCGGCAGGGCGCTCCCGTAGCCAGCCGCTTGCTATTTCGTCCGGGCCCTATTTGATGAATCCCTGCGGTTCGTAGCGCACGATATCGGCCCAATTCTCCGCGTTCTCCTCCTCAACCAGCAATTTGCGGGCCGCCTTAAGCGCCTTGAAAAGCTCACCAGAGAGAATGGCCAAGCTGACCGGTGCCAGTTTTTCGGGGGCGAAGCCATTGTCCAGCAACTCGTTGGAGGTTTTGGCAAGCGCTGCCTCATCAGCCTTGCCAGACAGATAATTGTCCTGCAGCGAACAGTAAAAACGACGCAGCGGCGTAGTTGCTGCCGTGGGCCACAAATAGTCCGACTCGCGCAACAATGGCAAATTGCCTTCTATGGCCACTCCGATCGTTCCGTCATTGTCGATTACGAAGCTGCTGGTCCCAAGAAAGATACGTTCACCGGGTTTGACGTTCAGGCGCAGCGGCATGGTCTGGCTTTCCTCGACAACAATCAGACTTCCGGTACTAGCGGGCGTCGCCGGAAAGGCAAAGGCAAACTACAGTGCATGCATTCAATTGATCAGAATGGTGCACCTGACATGCGGCAGGGCGACGGCGACGCTACGACTGAGCGGCAACTGTGATGCACCGGCCAGCGAGATGATCGAGCGGTTCCGAAAAGAAGACGCTTTGGCAGAGGAAATTTGGCCTCGATTAAGAAACTTCGGGTTAGCGCACGAAAAATTTCACCGTGAGGGGTGGATGTCTTCCTGCAGTTATTGGCAGAAAACCCGGCCCTGAACATTGGTGCCCCACCAAGTCGCCTCAGGAAAGTTGAACGTCAGCTCTACTGGAGTACCCTCGCTCATCGCGTAATCTTGAGACCGTTCCACTGCGCAATACGGCCCGCACATTGTAGGTGCCAGGGCCGCCTACGCTTTCCAGAATGACGTTGACATCATAGGCGAAGAAGTCATCGGAAAGGGACAGACCCACCTCTGTCTTGGCGGATATAATCCTACAGGTGGCACTTGCAGCGGGCGCAATGGGGGCGGCAAGCGCCTCTCGGCTAGATCGTGCGGAAATTGAAGAGTTCAGCATTTTGAATAGCCCCGCGTTCTGTAGACACCTTCGGGGTTAGATTTGGTGTCGCCGTTCGAATTCGACGGGTGAGAGCATGCCGTTGCGGACGTGCTTGCGTGTCGGGTTGTAGAACATCTCAATGTAATTGAACACATCCTTGCGAGCTTCGTCCCGCGTTCGATAGGTCCGGCGCCTGATCCTTTCGCGCTTGAGCAGATTGAAGAAGCTTTCGGCCACAGCATTGTCATGGCAGTTGCCGCGCCGGCTCATGGAGTGAACCAGATTGTGGTGCCGCAGGAAGCTGACCCAATCCATGCTGGTGAACTGGGCGCCCTGGTCGGTACCAGCACCGTATTCTGTGGCTTTCGGCGCCAAACCGCCATGTGCAGAGCCTGGAGCACAACTTCGCTGGTTTGCCGGCTTTGCAGTGACCAGCCGATGACGCGGCGCGAGAACAGGTCGATGACCACGGCCAGATAGGCAAAGCCCTCCATGGTCTTGATATAGGTGATGTCGGTCACCCAGGCGGTGTCCGGCGCATGCAGCCGATCGATCCGGTTTTCACCGTCCGGGGTGCCCTGGGTGGATGAGTGGTCTGCCCCCACCGCTCGCAAGCCTCGCTGACGTCTTTGTTTATGTCCCCTGTCGGTCGCAGCCCCCGCCCCGGAGCACCTCTGCGTCAGCCTGCTCTATCAGGCGGCCCCGGGCCCGGCTGCGAGAAGCCGCATAACCTGTTCACGCGAGGGGGAGCCGAGCCGCCCGCCGAAAACCGTGCATTTGACGGCGGCCGCAGCATTGGCGAAGGCAACCGCGTCCGCGACACGGCAACCCTGCGCGATCGCAAGAGTGAAGGCGCCATGGAATACATCGCCGGCAGCCAGGGTATCGACGGCGCGCACCTCAGGAGGGCGCAAATGCATCAGTTGCCCCTCTTCAACCCAAAAGCAGCCCTCAGGACCGTCAGTGACGGCAACGAAGCCATCGAATAACCGGCTCAGTTCCCGCGCCGCATCCCCGGCGTTTGCTGCTCCGGAAACGAGATATGCAGCCGGGGCGGAAAAAACGGTGTGACTGGCCGACCCGGCCAGTGCACGGATGACATCAGGCGGGCCAATGTCGGCATCAAGAACCGCGAACTTGCCGGCCTTGCGGGCGATCGAGAGAACCCTGGCAGCTCCCTCGGGCCATCGGACATCGACCTGGACCGCATCGGCGGCTTGGACGAACACCTCCGGAATCCAAGTCGGGTCATCACCCAGATTCCTGTCATAATAGGGCAGGATCAGCCGCTCCCCGGCGTCGTCGACGATAACAGCACTGATTGGCGTCGGCGCGCCCCGTACACGGCGCACGTACCGGCAATCAACACCTTCAGCCTCGATTTCAGCCAGGAACTGCTCACCCATCATGTCATTGCCAATTCGGGCAATCAGGCAGGCTCTGCCGCCCAACCGCGCCGCCGCAACCGCAGCACTGGTCGCCATGCCATGCGCCGCTTGCACAAATGCCTTCGGCAGGACCTTCCCCGGTCCCTGCGGCAGGGTGTCGACAGCAAAGATCATGTCGACGGTGGCGGCGCCGCAGAACACGATCAGGGGTGCTTCAGCCATTGATGATCCCCGTTGTGAATTGATCCTGCGGCAACGGTGCGCCCCTTTACCGACGGGCGACCGATGCCTGATCCTGCGGAATCCGGTGTGCTTTGGCCATGGCGGCAGCCGATTGTGCAATCAGGTCGGAGTCGTTGGCCGAGATCACGAAATTGACGCCTTGGTCACGCCAGTACCGGGCCTGTTCGGGGCCGGCGCAGTCGATGCCCACAATCCTGCCGGCACTGCGTGCACGCGCGATGACATCAAGGATGGTGCGGTGGAGCCTCTCGGATTGCCCGAAGTTCTTCCGTTCCTCTCCGATGCTCAGCGACAGATCGTTGGGTCCGATATAGATGCCGTCAACGCCGTTCACGGCGAGGATAGCATCCAGATTGGCAAGGCCCTCGGCGGTTTCGATCATGCAGATACAGGTTGCCACCTGATCGCCTTCCGCAGCCTCCGGTACGGAAGGGCGGACATTGCGCCAGATGGGGCCCCAGCTACGGCTGCCTTTTGGCGCGTAACGGCAGCAGTCGGCAGCAAGCCGGGCTTCGGACGCATCGTTGACCAGTGGAACGATCACGGCCTCGGCGCCAAGGTCGAGAGTGCGCATGATCAAGTCAGGTGTTTTCCAGGGCACCCGCACAGCCGCCGCTGAACCGGCCTTGTGCAGGGCATCGAGCAGCGGCCCGAGCTCGGTCATGGTGACGAAGCTGTGCTGCAAATCCACGCAGATGAAGTCGAAGCCGGCGCGACCCATGATCTGGGCGATTTGGGGGTCGGCGAAACCCGTCCACGCACCGTAGCTCACGGAGCCGCTGGCGAACCGTTGTTTAAGGCTCATGCGCCTGCCCCGTATCTGGCGTGAAGCTCCTCGATCAGGGTCATGGCTGCCGCATCTAGCATTCCAACAGCCATGCGGGCATGGCCGGCAGGGATGCCCTGGAGGCGCAGGCCTGCCTTGAGGCGTTCGATGTCCCCAAGCAGACCATCAACGGTTGCGTTAACGTGGCTCTGCATTTCGGCGCGATCCTCCACACCTGCTGCAATAGCCTCAGCCATGGCCACGAACGGTTCGGGATATACCGAAGCGATACCGGAGATAACGCCATTGGCGCCGACTTGGTCGAGGCGCCCTATTTCCCGGTCGGAGCCGGTCAGCACCTGGAAGCCGTCCGGCAGGAGCCTGCGGTATTCACCCACCTTCTCGATGCTCTCTCCCGAAATCTTGACGCCAATGATATTGGGCAGTTTGGCGAGTTGCGCCATCAGTTGCGGCGAGACGGAGATGCCCGTGCGCGCCTCGAAAATGTAGACATAAACTGCCAGGCCGTCGGAAACCTGGGAAATCCGGGCGTAAAACCGGGTCAGCGCCTTGTCGGTGGACGGCAGGAAATACGGGGTGATTGCCGCGATGTGCTTTGCACCCTCAGCCCGAGCCTGATCGATGAGCCGTTCGACCTGGTAGAGGCTAGCCGCCCCGACATGCACCACGACCTGCTTGTCGCCCAGCAGGTCAAGGCTGAGACGGGTGAGGGTCCGACGTTCGTCCTCATTGAGCGAAGGAAATTCGCCGGTGGTTCCGAGCACGAACGCGCCGTGCACCCCCGAAGCAGCGCATTTGCGCAGAATGGCGCTGTTTCCTTCGATCGAAATGGCGCCATTGTCCTCGAAGGCAACCGGAAGCGCGGTCAGGATAATCGGTTTAGTGGGCATTTAATTACTTTCAGGAGGTTGAATGGGCGACTGGGTCGCTTGCCTTGGCCCTGCGGCGCGCCATCAGGGGAGCACTTATGGCGATCACGACGGCGATGACTGCCAAGGCAATCAGGACTGCAGATATGGGTTTGTTGATCAGCCCGGCAGGACCATCGATCAGCAGCGAACGGCGCAGGTTGGATTCTGCGAGCGGGCCCAGGATCAGACCGAGCACGATAGGACCGGCCGGGATGCCGGAGCGTTTCAGGATCACTCCGACGACCCCGAAACACAGCATTACGGTGACAGTGAAGAGATTGTTGGTGGTGGCGTAAGTGCCTACGACGCAGAACACCAGAACGGTTGCCCAGATATAGTGCTTGGGAAGGTCGAGGAGCTTTACCATCATGGGCATGCGTATCAGGTTGATGGCCAGCGTGATGATCGTCGCCAGAACCATGATGGCGGTAATGGTCACCACCAGTTCGGGCTGATTGACGAAAAGGCTCGGACCGGGCTGGATACCCCACACGATCATGGAGCCGATCATTACTGCCATCACCGAATCTCCCGGGATACCCAGCGCCATCGTCGTCGTCAGCGAGCCGCCAAGTGTCGCGCTGGACGCCGTATCGGCCGCGGCAACTCCTTCGATATTCCCCTTGCCGAAGCTCGCCTTGGTTTGGGAGGCAGCCTTGGCGCGATCCCAACCGAGCAGGCCCGCTATATCGCCGCCGGCGCCCGGAATGATGCCAACGACCAGACCGACCATACCCGAGACAAGCGTTGGCTTGGCGATACGCTTGTATTCGCTCTTGGTTGGCCACCAGCGCCCGAGGGCCGAGATGGGTTTGATCTTGTGTTCGCGGTGGGTCAGCAATTGATCGAACAGCTCGGCTATGCCGAACAGGCCGATGATCACCGCAATGAAATCCAGCCCGCCGTTCAGCTCCCGAACGCCGAATGTGAAGCGGGCGTCCCCGGTGATGGGATCCCGTCCGACCGTCGCTATGAACAGCCCGATGACGCCGGCAAGCAGACCCTTGGTGATCGATTTCGAGGAAATCGAGATCATGATGGTCATGGCAAGGATGACCACGGCAAACATCTCGCTGGGACCGAACCTGAGGGCAAGTTGCGCCAGAGGCACCGAGGCACCGGCGAACAGGACCATGCTGGCCATGATCCCGATGGCCGAGACCAGCGCCGACACGATCAACGCCAGACCCGCCTGCCCGTTCTTTGCCATGGGGTAACCGTCAAAGGTCGTGGCAATCGATGCCGGGGTGCCCGGCGTGTTGATCAGGATAGACGGGATCCGGTCGCCGAAATTGGCCGCCACGTAGATGGTCAGGAGAACCGCAAGGCCCTGGACCGGTTCGAGCGTCATGGTGAAGCCGCTGGCGAGCGCTACGGCCATGGTCGCGGTAACGCCGGGAAACATGCCCACCAGCATGCCCACAAGCACTCCGACACCAAGGCACAGCATGACGCTTGGCTCGAACACGGCCAGCATGCCATCGAGCAAGGCGTTCATAGCGGGACCCTCAGCAGATAGTGGAACAGGCCATAGATAAAAGCTGTGGTCACAACGGAATACACGCCGAGCGCCTTCCAGCTGCGCAGGCCGAAAATCCGCAGCAGCACGAGATTGAATACCAGGGTCGGGCCCACATAGCCGAGATGGGACCAGGCGAACACGTAAAGCGCGCTCAAGGCCAGGGCCAGCAGCATACGGGTCCAACCGTCCGGCTCGGCGGCTTCCATCTCCCCGCGCGCGGGGGTTTGACCGAACAGGGACATGGCAACCAGCAACGCCGATAGCGCGCTTGCCAGTACGGACAGCAGCGTCGGCCACCACCTTGGATCGATACCGCCGCCCCCCATGCGCAACGGGATGGCGCGGGACACGAGGAGGGCGGTGACGGAAAGCGCAAGCGCGCTCGCCGCTATGGCGATTTCAAGCCGCCGCGAGGGCCGTGCTGCATAGTCAGGCTCCGCAACGGTTTGCTCCGGCAGCACATCAGCGCTGCCGAAGGGCGAAGCGAGCTTTCCCGGCTCGACCATGATCCTATTCGGCCAGGACTTCGGCGTAGCGGGCGGCCTCGGCATCAACAAAAGCCTTCCACTCGTCTCCGCTCCTGTAGACAGGCAGGATACCGGCAGGGGTGATCGCATCGAGGAAGGTTTGCGAGGACGCGGCCTTCTTGATCGATTCCTCGAGGATCGCCTTGGCGTCGTCCGGAATGCCCGCGGGCCCATAGACGCCGCCCCAGGCGCCAAAAGTCAGATCATAGCCCTGGGCCTTGGCGGTCTGGACGCCGGGGAATTTGGGGTGTTCCTCGTCCGCGAAAATGGCAAGGACCTTGAGCGAGCCATCGGCGAACGCGGTTGCGGTTTCGCCCGCACCGGCGGTTACGGCGTCAACGTGGTTGCCCAGCGCCGCGGCAACGGCCGGTGCGCCGCCGTCGAACGGGACCCCGACCAGCTTGGCTTGCGTCATCCTGGCAAGCGTGAACGTGGTCGCGGCAAACGAGGAAGCGGCGCCGGAATTGGAAACCGACATTTCCTTGGTTTTGCTTGCTTCGATGAATTCGGCCAACGTGTTGTAGGGGCTGTTGGCAGGAACTGCCAGGACCACCGGGCTGTTCATGACCTGGCCCAGATAGGTATAGTCAGCCCGGTCAAAGTCGTAGCCCAGG
This sequence comes from Devosia naphthalenivorans, assembly GCF_003056355.1. GTDB lineage: Bacteria > Pseudomonadota > Alphaproteobacteria > Rhizobiales > Devosiaceae > Devosia > Devosia naphthalenivorans. Next base: position 13,605 of record NZ_PYVW01000023.1, on the reverse strand, counting down.
TGTTCGGCAATGGCGAATTCCACTGGACCGAAGCCGATCGTGTAGCCATCCGCTGGCTGCTCGGCGACGTGGGCGAAAGCCACGGTTCCCGTTGCGCCGGGACGGTTCTCCACGATCACGCTGACGCCCAGATCCTTTTCCATCTCCGCAGCAATGGCTCGCGAGGTGCGGTCCGAGGCGCCGCCCGCGGCGGCCTGGACCACAAAGGTGATGTCCTTGGCCGGAAACCCATCCTGCGCGAAGGCACTGGATGCCAGGGCAACGCCAAGCAGGCCCATGACCGCAACGGATTTTACAATTGAATTGAGGTAGTTCATTCGTCTCTCTCCCGGTGATTGTTGATTGTTTACGCTAGATTTTTTACGCGACGCCCCTCCGAAACCGCGGGACTACTGCTGGGCGATTTGCTGCCGCCTCCTTTGCAGGGCACGCTCCCAGACCTTGACCATTCTGGCCCTTGATCCCTCCAGGTGCCCGGCCAGTTCAGACTCCGCCGCCCCGGCGTCGTTCCCCTTGATCAGTTCAAGCAGTGCGCGGTGTTTGGCGGCACTCGAACCAAGATCCTGATCCAGCGAAATCGTCAGGCGCAGCAGCGTCATCATGATTGGCTCATAGCGCTGCCAGACATCGGCGAGCCGCCGATGGCCCGAAACAAGGCAGATCTGGTTGTGGAAGGCCACGTCGGCCCGCGCGAAGCTGGCCGGGTCGTTGGCCGCGGCCGCACGCTCCATCGCCTCGACATGGGACGTGATCGCCTCATAGCCCTGACGCAGCGGCGCTGTTACCGCAAGCCGGACCGCCAGCCCCTCGATTGCCCCGCGCAAGGAATAGATCTCGTTGATTGCCTCCTCGTCGATGCCCGTCACCACCATCCCAGGCGGGTGGCTTTCGACCAGACCCTCGACTTGCAGAATGCGGATGGCATCGCGAACAGGACCGCGGCTCACTCCGAAATGCTCTGCCAGATCCACCTCGATCAGCCGCTCGCCCCGCAGGAACTCACCGCCCGCGATTGCTTCGCGCAACGCAGCGGCGACCTGGGATCCAAGCCCTTCGCGCTGAATGGTTGTGGCGGGTTTCCTCAACAGGCGTCTCCTCCAAGACCTTCAGACGGTAAACTGTTTACAGTCAACAAGTCAATCGCGGGATGCGGGCACACATGTGAACCGGGCCGTGCCAAGCAGCGGCGAGGGCCACGGAGCCCGCTGACCCTGACCGCCTTCATGTGCGGGGACTTTTAAGGTGCGATATAGGGGCGGACCCGTGCGCAGTCCCCTTGAGGAGGGAAGTTGGGGAACCGCCGTGCTCTCCATCCGCCGGTGCAATCGGGCCCTCGCCGATGGTACCCCCATCGTCGCTCTCATCCGCTGCGGCCCAGAGCGGGGCGAACCCTCAGCTTAGATCGGCAAGCGCCTCCGCACTGGTGTTCTCAACCGAGAAGACATGAGATCACGCCTCGGACCTGGAGATGTACTCAGCGGCTCAACCGCGCACCGCGATCATCTTGACCGGGCTCCCTCTCGACACTGGTCGCTGTTGGGTCGTCAGGCGCGAAGGTGGTGCTGCCCTCGTTGTTGGGACTGGCCGTGGAACCGAATGTCACCCTGCCGGTGGCGACTGCGCTATCCTGAACTTCCGCGAGGTTGATGACACGCAAAGGTTGCGCCGCATCACCTTCCAGTGGGGTATAGAGGTGATTGGTTTAAATGATCAGACTAGCCGGCCAATCTGATCGCAATCTCAAATGGCAGCGGCAGTCATACGCCGTCTCTTCTTGGGAGCCGGTTGTCTATCAGGATCTTTCGACAGAAGCGAAACCACTCGAGCCCGACGAGCGACCTGCCGTCGAGAGCTACGATGCCTAGGAGCTGATGTTCAAGAGGCATTTTGAAGCGGCCAAGCTGGAACCAGCCTGGACCGCTCCGGTGACCGATGAGCAGCCATTGTAGGCGTCCCTGGCTTGCAGTGCGCCATCACCAGAGCACTCAAGCAATCGCGTCTGCCCCAGGTGCGCCGCGATCGCTGCCCGATAGCGATGTGCCATGAGCCGAGCCGAGGTCGTCTTCCGCCTTGGGTCTGGCCTGGGGCGAAGCGAGCCGTCGTCTGCCCGAGAGTGGGCGGGAATGATCGATAACGGCATCTATCGCCGCCTCGGATCGGTACCAAATGATCGGGCATGCGGTGGCAGAGGCGCAGAGTTGGCGGGATCTGGCTCCCAAGGCCGCACTCCAGGCATTTGGCAAAAACTCCCTTGCTTCGAGCAATCCTCGATAGGGGTGTTTCCAGCGAACCCAAGCTTTGTAGCCCGCAATCGTTCCGCCGGGCCACTCACAAAAGGCCGGCAGTCGATGCGAAGTTCATCACGCGAAAGAGCTTCATGTAGATCGGCTTCTGATTGATGGCGCAGTTTGAGCCGCTTCAGGAGTGCCACACCGAAGTACTTCACGACACACCCAAGCGGCGAACTGCCTGTCGACAACAATACCAGTTCAAATCCAGTGGAAAAAGTGCGACATGTGACGCTCGGGTTGGGACGCGCACGGGATGGATGGAATGACCAGTGAAGGGCTGCTCAAGCAACTCAGCGCCGATATTGCGGCAAGTGACCCGAACGTACCGCTGTTCAAGCGACTAAAAAGCGGGATCGAATCTGCGATTCTGCGGAAAGATCTTAGACCAGGCGCCGTACTGCCTGGTGAGCGTACGTTATCTGAAGCGCTTTCACTCTCTCGTGTCACCGTTCGCAAAGCCATGGAGCTGCTGGTTGAAGAGGGCCTGGTCCATCGGCGGCATGGAGCTCGCACCGAGGTTGGCTCTCGCGTAGAGAAATCCTTGTCAACGCTCACGAGCTTCTCGGAGGATATGAGCTCGAGAGGATTAAGTCCCGGATGCAAATGGATTTCTAAGCAGATCACTCGTCCTTCCCCTGCCGAAATGATGGCACTTGGAATTTCCGCCGACAGTCAAGTTGTCCGCATGAAACGTATTCGCACCGCCGACGGCATTCCGATGGCGCTCGAGACGTCGGCTGTTCCTACCAAGTTCATAGCGTCCCCCGATCTCATCGGCGACTCCCTCTACCTGACGCTGGAAAAATTGGGCGCTATGCCTCAGAGGGCTATTCAGCGAATGCGATCGCGGGCAGCCTCCCCCAGCGATGCACAATATCTCAACTGTGTGCCTGGACTGCCCCTACTGGTGATGGAACGTCGCTGCTTTCTGGCTGACGAGCAGATCGTCGAGTTCACAGAGTCTCGCTACAAAGGAGACGCATACGACTTCGTCTTTGAACTAAGGCGATAATACCAGCAATAAACTGGTTGTAATCTGGTATGCTCCGGGTATCGTCCTCACTCGAGACGAGGAGTGAGCAGTGCAGCGCGACATTCTCAAGGACGCATTGATTGTTTCCTGCCAGCCAGTGCCGGATGGTCCTATGGACAACGCCGAAATGGTGGTGGGCTTTGCACTTGCCGCACTAGCATCAGGCGCCAGCGCTTTGCGCATCGAGTCACTGCCGTATTTGATGGCGGTGCGGAGCGCCACCACAGCGCCGATCGTGGGGATCATAAAGCGAGATCTCCAGGATAGTCCTGTCCGAATCACGCCCTTCATCGAAGATGCAGTAGCGCTGGCTGAGGCTGGAGCCGACATAGTTGCATTCGACGCTACCGACCGCGTCCGACCGGTGCCCGTTGTTGATCTGGTGAGGGCTGTCAAAGCCAAAGGCAAACTCACCATGGCCGACTGCTCCTGTCTTGAGGATGCTCGAAGTGCTCTAGCAGCTGGCGTTGATTTCGTCGGCACCACATTGTCTGGATACGTGGGCGGCCCGGAGCCAACAGACCCAGACCTCTCCCTCATTTCCGAGATGCGTCGTCTGACACCCCATGTAATCGCGGAAGGTCGCATCCGATCAACCGAACAGGCTGCGGCCGCTGCGCGGGCTGGCGCCTACTCCGTGGTGGTAGGATCTGCCATCACTCGTACCGAGCACGCGACGTCCTGGTTCAAGGCTGCTGTAACTTCCGGGTTCTCGGAGCGTCAGAACGCAAACAAGCCACTGTTGGCCATCGACATCGGCGGGACGAAGATCATGGCCGCGATTGTGGAAGGGGCCACGGTCAGCGAAGAAATCACCCTATCCACCAATCGCGACGCGGGGCCTAGCAATTGGATTGCTGAGGTTGTGGAGAACACGAGCGGGTGGCGTGATCGCGTTACCGGCGTTGGCATCGCCGTGACGGGTATGATCAACGATGGCATGTGGTCAGCGTTAAACAAGGCCACTTTGGACCTACCCGAGGATTACCCGCTCGTGGACAAACTGGGTGCGGCTTTCGAGTTGCCGGTGTTTGCCGCGAACGACGCTCAGGCGGCGGCGTGGGGTGAACATCGGTTCGGCGCCGGCCGAGGCGAAAATATAGCCTTCCTGACCGTTTCAACCGGAGTAGGTGGTGGGCTGGTGATCAACGGCAAACCGCTTCTGGGTGTTGCTGGGCATTTCGGGTTGCTGCTGTCGCCAGCCAACGGCGATGGGCCGCTTGAAAACCGGGTTTCGGGTCGATGGATCGCTGGTGAAGCCCTGAAGGCAGGATACGCTGTTGAAGCGCCTGATGTCTTCACGGCAGCTGCACGCGGTGAAGCTTGGGCCGAGGCAATCGTCGACCAATCAGCGATGCGGGTGGCACTGCTCTGCCGCGATATCCAGCTGATGTTTGATCCGGCAATGATCGTCATCGGCGGTGGCATCGGGCTAGCTCAAGGATATCTCGACAGAGTGCGGCAGAAAATACCGGCTGAGCCGGCCCGCCTCAAACCTGAAATCGTGGCAGCCGAACTCGGCCGCCATGCTGGAGTGATCGGCGTGGCTGATCTCACTCGTCTGCAAAACTGAGCCGAGCAGGCGGCGAGGGGCCGCCCGGCATAGAGGGATAAGGGAAGTGAAATGAGAAAACTTGCAAGACTAACCGTTTCAGTTGCAGCGCTCCTCGCCGCAACGATGTCGCTCAGTGGCGCGGCACAGGCCGCCGTAACGGTACTTGGCTGGCCAGGTGGTTCGGAAGAGACGGCTCTTCGTGCGACCGCCGATGCTTACAACGCCCAAGAGGGTGTTGCAGAGGAAGACAAGGTCGAGCTGTTGTTCTTCAACCGCGAAGGCTTTTACGACAAGCTCCAGGCGGACATGGCCGCAGGTTCTGACGCCTTCGACATCAACCTGCTCGCGACCTACACGATCGGCCGCTACGCGCCCTACATGGAGCCTATCGACCTGGGCGAAGCTGCTACAACTACGTTTGGCGAATCCATCCTCTCGACCATGCAGTTCGAAGGTCAGCAATATGGGGTGCCGACCGATCTGTCCGCTCACTTCATGTACTTTCGGAAGGACTTGATTGACGCGCTTCTGGCCGACGACGCTGCAAAGGCGAAGTTCACGGAAATAGCGCAGGAACATCTCGGCAAAGCACTTGAACCAAAGGACCCGGATAGCTGGACTTGGGATGACTGGGCAGCCACTGCGCTCTATTTCACCCAGTCCATCAATCCTGATAGCCCCGTGCGGTACGGCACGGTGCTGCAGCTGAAAAATCTACTCTTCAATATGATGGTCTTCCAGTCGCTCCCTCGCTCCTATGGCGCAGATTGGCAGGACGAGACTGGTAATATCACGGTGGATTCGGAGGCTTATCGCACCGGCCTCGAGCTCTACAAGACGCTCTATGATGCAGGTGCGAGCCCACGCGACAGCTTGAGCTATGAATACCCTGAAACCAATGCGGCATTCGGTGCCGGTCAAGCAGCTACAGCCCTGCAATGGAATGCTGCCGCGGGCGAACTAACCGATCCGGAAGTGTCTCCTGCGGTTGCGGACGTTGTGGGTATTGTTGCGCCTCCAGCTGGCCCGGAGGCTCGGGCTGACCACATCCACGGTCTTGGTCTCGGTCTGAACAAGAACGCGAAGAACAAGGAAGGTGCCCTGAAGTTCCTGCAGTGGCTCGCCACTGAAGAAGCTGCGCTCACCTATGCCCGTGCCGGCGGTTCCCCTGCCCTGGCCCCTGAAGTGGTCGCCAAACTCGCTGAGGAACGCCCCGATCTCGTTCAGCTTGGTGAGTTTGCCAGTGCATACGGCTACGTCATGAATGGTGGCACGTCCGAGAACGCTTTCCCGGTCTATGAATTGCAGGCAAGGGAATTCACCGCCTACTGGTCTGGCCAGCAGGATCTCGACACCACCCTCGCCAACACCAAGGCAGGCATGGAAGAACTGCTTAAATAGCGACCCGGTCATCTCTGTGGGCTCGGCAGGTGTCGCCGTCGAGCCCAAAACAAATCTGAGGCAAAATGGAACGGATGCGCAGCCACGAATGGGCGATCCTCACCACACCCTTGGTGGGCTTTCTCCTCCTGTTCCTGGGGTTTCCCGCTTTGGTGAACCTCATTTATTCGGTTTCCGAAGTCCGCTTTGAAACTCTGCGCAGTCCGACGCTTTCTGGCTTTGGTAACTATTGGGCCGTGCTTACTGACGGCGTTTTCTGGCGTTCCGGTTGGTTTTCACTCCGGTTCGGCGTGATTACCGCGGTGGCCGAATGTTTGATCGGTTTGTTTCTAGCAATATTTCTTGCACCGCTCTTCAAGAAGCGTTCGTGGCTGATTGCTCTGATCATGCTGCCGTTGATGGTGGCGCCCGCCATGATCGGCTTGATGTATCGCCTGGTGCTCCACGAATTTGTCGGACCCATTCCGTTTTATCTTTACCAGTGGTTCAAGCTGACCCCCGCCTTCCTCGACGTTGGCACAGCATTCTGGACATTGACCGTCGTAGAGACCCTGCAGTGGACGCCCTTTGCGTTTCTGCTGTTTCACATGGCGTACCAGGCAATACCTGAGGACGTCCGAGACGCTGCCCTTATTGATGGGGCAACGCCATGGCAGATTCTTACGCGTATCGAGCTACCGGCTTCATTCGATTCATCGATGGATTCAGGGTGTTCGACAACGTTTACACCCTTACCGGCAGCGGAGCCGGCGGTTCCACGATGTCACTCTCAATCTATGTGTATGAAGCGTTCTTCAAACAGGGGGCAATCGGCAAGGCGGTAGCTGCGTCCGTTGTGCTGTTTATCGTTTCGTTTGCTGTTCTTTGGTCCCTCACCTGGATAGCATCCCGCAGGAGGGAGTCTTGATAGTAAGAGCACTGCGGTGGATTGTGTTGCTCGTGGCGATCTTCGCCATGAACTTCCCTGTCCTGGTCACCCTGGTTACCTCGTTCAAGAGTGCACGAGAGCTGTCGGTCAATCCTGGCTTCTGGATCAATGCGCCGACGCTCGAGAACTACGTTCGGGTTCTGCAGGTCAGCGACCGGCTAAACATCTTCGCCTACCTGGCAAACAGCTTTGCCGCAGCAATCATCGGAACTGGGCTAGCGATCGTCCTCGCCTTCCCGGCCGCATACGCTGTTGCCCGGGGAAACTTCGGACGCAGGACAATGATGCCCATCATCATCAACCTGCGTGCGGTGCCACTCATTATCTTTGCCATTCCACTGTACATGATGTTTCAGTGGCTAAACCTGCTTGATACGCAGCTAGGCCTGGGTCTGATCCTGACCATCGTGAACTTACCGCTGGCGCTTGTCATCCTGGTTAACGCGATCTCCGACGTCCCGATCGAACTGGACGAAGCGGCCAAGATTGATGGTGCCACCACTTTGCAGATAATGCTTCGAGTGATACGACCAGTAGTGCGGCCCGCTCTGGTGACGACCTTTATCTTTGGTTTCATCACCGCCTGGAACGAATTCCTCTTCGGATTGATGCTGACCACAAACAAGGCCGTGCCGATGACGGTGGGGGCTTCCTTCTTCTTCTCGGCCAGCGGCGGCGGCATTCAATGGGGAATGGCGTCTGCGGTGATGATTGTGGGCGCCCTTCCACCAATGTTGCTCGGCCTCGTCATGTACCGACAGATATCAGGATCAATGACAACCGGCGCGGTGAAAGGCTGAAGCCTCCTGCTGCAACTAGCAGGGGCCGGCACGCCACGGGTATCTGCGAAGCTAGCGTGGCGAGGTAAAGCGCTCGCTGGCCGGAGGGTAGACCCCAGCGCATCTTCGTCAGCTGCCGCATGCCACCAAAATTGCGCACGACGGGCGCCATGTAGTCGGGGAAGATGCCGGTCTGCGGCTCGAGATTACCCACGGTTTCCGCAACCGCCATGGCCTTGGTGAAGTCCAGGATCGCCTGCCGGTTGCTGGTATGGGAATAAAGATTACACATCCGAAACCCCTCCGCCTTTGGAGCGAAGCTCGATCAAGATCGCTTCGAGATCGCTTTCGATCTCATCGGCATGCTCGGCGGCCCGTTGGTGGGCTGGCAGGCGCCGCAGACCAGCAAGACGCTGCTCCAGTTGCTTGATCTGCGCCCGGCGGTCCCGGGTCACCGGATTGATCTCAGGCACCCGGCTCAATTGGCGGCCACCTTGTCGCGGGCAATGGCAAGGTCGATCTGCTCTTCGAGTTCCTCGAAGACCGCCCGGATCAGAACTTCCCGTTCCCTATCAGATGTTCCAGCTGCAGCGGGAAGTTTGACGGTGAGGCTCTCAAGCACATGATCGCTGCGCAGCGAGAAGCCGCAGCGGAACTCGATAAAGCCGTGCTCACTCCAGAGATCGACCACCAGGGTTTCGAGGTACGTCACGTACCTCACTGAGAGTTCATCGCTGAGCCGATCAACCAGTGCCTTCATCTTCACCCTTGCCCCACTCCGCAAATCTACGCACATAACCAGCCTGACACCAAGTCATGACGGAGCTGCGATGCGCGCCCTTGTTCAACGTGTCGCCACAGCTTCGGTCGTGGTGGATGATGAAGTGGTCGGCCAGATCGAACACGGCTATCTGGTGCTGGTCTGTGCCATGCAGGGTGATACCGAGGCAGTCGCCGACTGGCTGGCGCAGAAGGTGGTCAAGCTTCGGGTGCTCAAGGACGGAGACGGGCGGATGAACCGCTCCGTGCTGGATGTCGGCGGCTCGGCATTGATTGTGAGCCAGTTCACCCTGGCGGCAGAGACCAGGGGCAATCGTCCTGGTTTCTCACGAGCGGCACTGCCCGAACAGGGACGGCTTCTCTATGAGAGGTTCGCCGAAACAATGTCGAACCTCGGCGTTCCGGTGGTCACGGGCATCTTTGGCGCGGACATGAAGGTCTCATTGGTCAATGATGGGCCGGTGACGATCTGGCTCGACACCGACACCTGAGATCAAGCCGATATTCGGGCGATGGCCGTGCCCACAGCAATGCCGTCCACCGGCTCGAGGACCCTGTCGCGCCCTCCGCAGAACCGGGGAAGACCGTGGATGTCAGAGGAGGTTATGATCACGGGCACGTCCTGGAGATCGCACTCCTCCAGCACCACTTCGCAGGTTTCCGAGCCGAGATGCGTATCGACAAAAGCGATGTCGGGCCGTTCCCGCCAGATCAGTTCCAGCGCCGCCGAGCAGTCGGGAGCAGGTCCCAACACGGTGTGGCCCCTTCCCTCCAGGACACGTTTGAGCTGCTCGCCGTGGTGAAGCTCATCTTCTACGATCAGGATCTTGGACGGGATCATACGGTCTCCGGTTGTGTTCAGTTCTTGAACGAATGTGCTGCCCTCAATGCCGACCGGGCTATCAGGTTGCCCGTCCGGCTAGGGGTTCGAGATTCGTGAGTCGGAACTGATTGATCGGTGCCGACTTGAGTCGCCGATGCACTCGAGTCCTCAATGCCGGCCCTAGAGACCGCACCTGGCCCAAAGCGGCAGCGCCGCAGGGACTCAGAATCTACCCCGCGCTACCCCCTCCCCGCATTCCGTCCATTTCAGCTTTGCACGCTCACCCAAAGCATCCCGACGGGCGACAATTGGCTGTTCGAGATGAAGTACGACGGCTATCGGGCTCAGATCGCCATCTCGGGATCAGAGGTGAAGGTCTACACCCGAAACGGGCATGACTGGACCGACCAGTTCAAGGCAATCCTGGAGCCACTACGCGTCCTCACCAAGGGATCAGTGTTGTTGGACGGTGAGATCGTGGCGATCGACAATGCAGGACGTACCAATTTCAGCATGCTCAGGTCCGGCATAGCGGCCGGCATTCCGCTAAAGTTCTATGCCTTCGATATGCTGGAAAAGGATGGCGATGATCTGGCGGGACGCTCGCTATCGGAGCGCAAGGCTCTGCTCGAGAGGCTGCTCGGCGAGCGAAGCGCCGAGGATAGCCTGCAGTACTCACGCCACGTCGTTGGTGATGGCAAGGCCATGTTCGAGGCGATGTGTGCCGGCGGGCAGGAAGGCATCATCGCCAAGAAGGCCGACGGGCGCTACATCGGCGATCGCACCGCCGGCTGGCTCAAGATCAAGTGCACCAGGCGTCAGGAGTTCGTCATCGGAGGGTGGCGTCCGAGCGATACCGGCAAAGGCATGGCCTCACTGATCCTGGGCACTTTCGAGAAGGGCAAGTTCGTATACCGTGGCCGGGTGGGTACGGGCTTCACCGCGGCCATGCGCGACAAGATCCTCAAGCAGATGGAAGTTCTGCGCGTTCAAAAGCCCCTGTTTGCCGATGTTCCGCGTGATATTGCCCGGAAAGCCCACTGGGTGCGCCCTGAACTGGTGGCTGAAGTCAGCTATGCCGAGATTACCCCAGATGGCTCACTGCGGCACGCCAGCTTCCAGGGGTTGCGGGCAGACAAGCGCGTCGATCAGGTCGTGCTGGAGCGGCCGCTTGAGGACACGGGCACTATAGACCTGGATCCGGCAATGGGGGTCGAGATCGCTGCGGCGGTGGGTGTAAAACTCTCCCATCCCGAGAAGCTGATGTACCCAGACACAAAAATCACCAAGGCGCACCTGGTCGCCTATTATGCCGCGGTGGCCGATCGAATGCTGCCGCACATCAAGGATCGGCCGCTTTCCCTGGTGCGCGATACCGATAATGATCTGTCCAGGACCTTCTTTCAGAAGCACCAACTTCCGGGCATGCCGAAGACGCTCAAGGCGGGCGAGTTGCAGAAGATGTCGGGCAAGACCAGCCGCATCCTGTGGATCGAAGACCTCTCCGGCCTGATCGGCGGGGTGCAGATGAACACGCTGGAGTTTCACGTCTGGGGGAGCGAGCGTCATGAGCCCGACCTCCCAGAGCGCATGGTGTTCGATATCGATCCCGATGAGGGGCTCGGCTTCGAGCACGTCAAGCAGGCCGCTTTTGATATCCGCGACATCCTGGGTGCCCTGGGCTTGAGGTCATGGCCGCTGGTGTCGGGCGGCAAAGGGGTACACGTCGTGGTGCCGCTCCTGCCAGAGGCCGATTGGGACGAGGTTAAAACCTTCTGCCAGAATTTTGCAGAACTGCTGGCGCGAACCGATCCACACCGGTTTGTCGCCAACATGAGCAAGGCCAGGCGGCAGGGCAGGATGTTTATCGACTATCTGCGCAATGGCCAGGGTTCCACGGCGATCTGTCCCTGGTCCACTCGGGCCCGCACCGGCGGCACCGTTGCCGTGCCGGTGACCTGGGAAGAGCTCGGCGAGCTCGACCGTGCCAACAGCTTTGACGTGTTCGCTGCGGCCAAACGGGCCTACGGGCCCGATGCATGGGACGGCTATTTCGAGACCGATCAAGTCCTGAGCCAGCGCATTCAGCAGGTCATCAGAAACCACTGAGGGCTTCGACAATGAAGGTCGCCACTTACAACGTCAACGGCGTCAATTGCCGGCTTCCTGTGCTTCTGCGGTGGCTGGAGGAAGCTCAACCCGACGTGGTTTGTCTGCAGGAGCTCAAGGCACCCGACGAGCGGTTTCCCCATTTGGCCATCGAACAGGCTGGCTACGGCAACGGGGGAAGGAAACTGTCGGCTTCTCGGCAGATAGATCAGGAAACGGACCTGGTCCCTGTGGTGTAAATAGGAATCGAGCGGCTTCGGTAACTGCTCTGGTGGGACGACCCCCCGGTCGAGTCGATCAGGTTCCGAGATGTCCGGCAACAGTGTCGAGCTAATCAAGGTACCGATACCGGAGGCCCTGCTGCAGCGCAGAACGTTGGCCTCAGCGAGCGACGGGTCGAGAGCGCTAATGCCGGTGTTGTATGTTAGGGTCAGAAACCCCGCTCATACAAACTCAACGGTGGCTCCCTTCGAGAGCATACTGCCGAGTTCCTGTGCATCCCAGTTCGTCAGGCGAACGCACCCGTAAGATCCGGTTTTGTCGATCTGTGAGGGTTCAGGCGTACCGTGGATGCCGTAGGTAGGTTTGGAAAGGGCAATCCACATGCTTCCCACCGGCCCATTCGGTCCAGGTGGAATGGTCAGAACCTCGGTGTTTTCGCCCTGCTGGAAGTTAACCTTCGGATTATAGGTGTAGTTGGGCATTGGCGCGACAACCTCCACCGTATAGCTGCCGCTTGGCGAGGGTGTGTCTTCACTGCCTATCGTTGCCGGGTATGTGGCTATCAGGATCCCCTGATCATCATAGGCGCGTACCTGGCGGAGTGCTTTGTCTGCCTCTATCCTTTGGACCTCGCCCGTACTATCCGGCCCCGTGATGGCTACCGCAATCGTCTCGCCGGGTTCAAAGGCAGCATTCGGGTTAAGGGCGATGAGAAGATCAACGTCCATATGAAAGCGCTCGGCCAGGGCTTCTTCGACGCTGCCGTAGCCGAGAAAGTCCAGTTGCGCCTTTTCAGCATAATCTTCCGGCGTTGGCCCGGTGACATCCTCCAGATCGGTTGCTGCAATCACGTACTTGTCGATCACCGGCTGACCCAGTTCGATAACGGCCAGTAAGCCATCATCGACAATGCCGGTAACGGGCAATCCCGCCATGGCCTGCACACCCATGACGGCCTTGCGCAGGTTCTCCCCATCGAAGCCATCGATGACCCCTGGTGATGCGCCTTGCTGATCCAAAAGGATCTGCAAGCGGGCAATGGCGGGATCTAGCCTTAAGCGACCATCTGTTGTCCCCTCATCCGGGGAAGTCGGAATCTGCGGTGCAATGATATATTGCCGTTGAGGTGCAGCAAACCGGTCGCCGAGATCGGCTTCATTGATGGCTGCTGCACTCATGGCATGCTCAATCGCCAGCTGCTCCTGAGCAAAGACCGGTGGGCCTGCGATCGCAAGTACAGGCGCGGAGAAGAACGACATCAGTGTCAGCGTACGCATATGAACCTCTTGTTGTTCCACCAATGGCGTGGACCACAGGAAGTTGCCGCCGGTGTTCGCAGCTCGATGCTCATCACGGCATTGTATGGCTTTCGTCCTGAGAACAGGTATCAATTTGAGAACCCCCGCCTCAGGGGGACTTCGACCTATTGAACGCACCCTTGTTCTGTGACGTAGCAGGAACTGCCGGACTGGCTGATGCAGGAGCTATCGCGGCAGGGTCTGCAGGCGCCGTCGTCGCAGCTGGAGCAGCAGGCGTCGCGGTGGTGACATTCACGATCCGGTCCCCTCGATTGTTCATGAAGACGATCACGAGAAGCGCGTATCTACTGGCGGTCCTCAGGCAAATCTTCCACGATAACAACACCCAGAACTGGATGAGGTGTGCGACAAGGTCGGCGGAAAGC
>NZ_PYVW01000022.1 GCF_003056355.1 Devosia naphthalenivorans | reverse complement strand
TGGCCATCGTTGCCGCCATGCGAAAGCTCATCATAACCGCCAACGCCGTGCTCGCCAGCAATACCCTATGGAAAACCAACATGGATTGACACCAAACACGGTTGCTCAGGGGAGAGGTCGGCGCGCAAGCGCCGGGTGAGGGGTGCGATGCTTCCACATAGCGCAATGTCCCAGCATCGCGCCCCTCACCCCAGCTCTGCCACGTCGCTCACGCTCCTGGCGGCGCTACCCTCTCCCCTGAGGGGCGAGGGGACGCAAGAGCTGAGCGATCAGTAGACGGGTCCCAAAAAAATCTACCCCCGCAAAAACCGCTCCATCCCGAACGGCTTGATATCAATCGCCGTCGCTTCCCCCGTCATCGCCTGCGCCAGCAATTCCCCCGTCGCGGGCCCCAGCGTAAAGCCGTGATGGGCATGCCCCACGCCCACATAAAGTCCCTCATGCCGCGGCGCCTTGCCGATGATCGGCATCATGTCCGGCGTACAAGGCCGCGCCCCCTTCCAGGGCTGCGGGTCGCGCCGTTCACCCAGGGGGAACAGTTCCTTGGCCGCGCGCTCCGCCTTGCCCAGCTGGATCGGGCTTGGCGCCGCGTCGCGCATGGCGAATTCAGCGCCCGTCGTCAGCCTTATGCCCCTCGCCATCGGCGCCAGCGCATAGCCCACCTCGGCATCCAGGACGAGCTTGTTCAGCGTCGCATTGCCCTCGGTGCCATAATGCATGTGATAACCGCGCTTGACGAACAGCGGCAGGCGATAGCCCAGTCTGTCCAGCACTTCGGGCGCCCACGGCCCCAGCGCCACCACCGCCTGCTTGCCGGAGACGGTCGCGCCATTGACCAGCGTGGTCCAGCCGCCATTCGCCTCGGTCAACCCGTTGGCCGCACCTTCCACAAAGGTCCCACCCAGCCGCTGGAACAGCGCAAAATACTGGCTCACCAGCGCGCCGGGGTCGCGCACCGTCCAGGGATCCGTCCAATGAATCGCACCCGCCAGTCCGCCGATCAGCGATGGTTCCATCTGCTTGAGCTCGGGCCATTCCACCACTTTATGGCTGATGCCGAACGCCTGGTCGCCCAGCGCCTTTTCCGCCTCGTGCCGCAGGCCCTTTTCGCTGCGGAACGCCAGCAGCCAGCCCGATTTACTGACCAGCGCCTCCGCTTCCGGGCCCGCGTCGGCCATCAGATCGGCATGGGTGATGATGGACCGCCCGATCAGCGGCGCATAGCTTTGCACCACTTTTCTGTAGCTCTCGGGCGAAGACGCCCACCAATAGCGCAACAGCGCCGGCGCCAGCCGCGGCAGGGCCAGCGGCTCATAGCGTGCCGCCGTCGACAAATGCAGCCCCACCTGCATCAGCATGTGCAGGTCGCGCGGAAAGGCATGCGGCCGCACGCCCTCGCGCTGGATAATGCCGGCATTGCCAAACGAAGTTTCGTGACCCGGCTCGTTCTTGTCGATCAGCGTCACGCTCCGCCCGCGGCGCAACAGGTAAATACCCGTGGCAATGCCGACGATTCCCGCCCCCAAGACAATAACGTCACTCACTTGAGCCATGATGCCCCTACCCGGTTTCCACCCAAGGCTAGACGACCTCCCCCCGCACGCCAATGGGGTATCTTTGTCGGAGGGGGAGATCGCCCCGCCCCATCAGTCGACACCCTCCCCCTTGCGGGGAGGGATCAAGGGTGGGGGATGGCTAGCCCCAAAATCGTGTGTTCATCCCCTCCACCCTGCGCCCCAAATCCCATCACCCCTCTACCCCCGCGACTGGTTCACATACCCCTCGACACTGGCCGGCACTTCCACCGCCAGCCACTCCCGAAATGCCTTGACCTTGCGGTTCTCCCGCCGCCCATTCGCCGTCACCAGCCAATAAGCCTGCTCGCCCTCAATCGGATGATTGAACGGCCGCACCAGCCGTCCATCGCTGACCGCATCGGCGCTCATCATATCCGCCGCCATCAGCACGCCCTGCTCCGAAATGGCCGCATCGAACGCCAGCGAAGCATCGGAATAAACCGGCCCGCTCAAGCGTGCTCCCAGGTCCATGCCCATCTCCGCCCGCCACGCGTCCCAGCTGAGCATGGTGGTCTCATCCTGGATCACCGGCACATGCGCCAGATCCCCCGGCCCCGTGATGGATTTGGCGACGCTGGGTGCACAAACCGGCTGATAGGCCCGGCCCCCGATCAGATGGCTGGTGACCCCCGGCCAGCGCCCAAAACCATAGCGCACCCCACAATCGATATCGGGCCGCGCCAGATCCAGCATGGCGCCGGTGACATTGAGCCGAACTTCGATATCGCGGTGGAGCGCGGTGAACTTGTTGATCCGCCAGATCAGCCAGCGCGAGGCGAAAACGCTGCCAACGGTCAGGTTGAGCACCCCGTCATCGGTGCCCTTGAGACCCGCAAGCCCGTCCTGCAGCGCAGCGAAGCCGGAACTGAGCTGCGGCAGCGCCGCCTTGAGCGCTGGCAGCGGCCGCAGGCCGGCCGACGTCCGCTCGAACAACTCCACCCCCAGCCGCTCCTCGGCCCGGCGCAAGTGCTGGCTGACCGCGCCAACCGTCACGCCCAATTCTTCCGCTGCGGGCGCCAGGGCACCGCGCCGCGCCACGATCTCGATGGCACGCAGGGCATTAAGCGGAATGGGAAATGCCTTGCTCATATAGATTTTCTACAACCGAGAGCAGAGCTTGTCCATTGCCTGCCTGCCTTAAAAAGGCGGAAAACAGATGGAACGAGATCACACTTCCCAGAAAGGAGGCGACAAAATGTCTACGATCTTCCGCGTCGTCGCCCATTGGCTCGGCGCTTTGTTCGAGTACGGCGGCGAACCCGCCAATCCTGACCAGATGAGCGTGCACGACTGGGCCGATTTGCCCGTCCACCATCCGGTTTGCGACTGAGCGCCGTGCTGAGGCCATAATCAGGCCGTTGAAGGGGGACAACGCATGTTTCCCGCTTCAACGGAGCCTCCCATGATCCGCCCCATCGCCGCGCTCGTCTTTCTCGCCGCCGGTCTCGGCGCCGCTACCGCCCAGGACGCCGCCCCCGCTGCGAGCCCTGCCCCTTCGGCCAGCGAAGTGATCGTCGATCCCGCAGCGCCCATCGATGCCACGCCCAAGCAGCAAAACCTGCTGACCGGCATGTATGCCACCAAGGCCGTGATCGAAATCTGCGCCATCTCGCTGGCCGATGGGGTCATCAAGGGCATGGAAATCGACCAGAAGCGTCTCGAGACCTCCCTCGCCATGGACGCGCCGACCGCCGAAAAGGCTTATGCCGTGGTCAAGGCCGATGTCGAAAAGACCGAGCCCGATTGCGCCGAAGGCAGTGCCGACCGTGCCGGTGTGGAGGCCGTCGCCAGCATCTACCAGTCGAGCGCACCCGCTGCCGGCGCTGTGGGCACCGAACCACCTGCAACGCCAGCAGTCGGCACCGAAGCCCCGGCTACATCAGCACAATAAGCCCATCGCTCGTCATCCCTTCCGGGGCTGACGAGCTTATTGGCAGATCCGGGCGCGGCAGCTTTGACCATGGCACCCCATGTCGAGGTGCAGATGGTCGCTATGCTCGGCATTGGCTTCCGGGCCCAGCACCGTCATGAAGCTGCCGCAGGCCGCATCATGGGCCAGCCGCAGCAGCCGCCCCTCGGGCTCGGCTGCCGGCATCCAGTTTTCCGTCACCGCAATTTTCCGCCCATCCTCGAGCGTAAAGCCCACCACATCCACCGCATTGGCAAAGCCATGCTCGGAGGTAAACTGGGCATCCCCGCCGTTACGCGGCCGGCACATATAGCTGGTGCCCGTCGTGATCTCCGCCAACGGGCTCTCCAGCATCGCCCCGGCATAGCCATCCACATCCTCCACCCAGCCGGGCAAGGCGCTCGCCATCTGGCAATTGGTGGTGATCGGCGACGATAGCGGCACCATGCGCCCCCGGCTCAGCACCGCCGTGACCACCAGCGGGGACTGTTCCCCACAAGCGCCCTCGCTCAGCGGCGGCGCCATCTCGGCTTCCACCAACCCGGCAATCACCGCCGGACACGCCGCCTGATAGACGCGATCGGGTTCGGGCTCTGGCGGCGGTGCCGGCTCGGCCTCGGGTTCAGGCTCCTCATTTTCCGCGGGCTGCTCAGGTGGCGCCGGTCGCTCGGGCACCTCAACCTCCGGCGTTTCCGGCAGGCTAGGCGGCCGTGGCCGTGGCACCGGCGGCTCCTCCTCCGCCGGGGGCTCTACCGCCTTCCGGGGCGCTGGTTTTGCCGTCAGCTCATCCACCATGTCCTGAATGGGCTCAAAAAAATCCTGCGCTGCAACGGGCACAACCGGCCCCAACAACAGCGCGACAACAATGGCTCTGGCGATCTTCATGCCTTTCGAACGCACAAAGCACCCGCCGCGTTGCCAAAACGCGCGGTTAACCCTGCGGAAACCATCTTTGCGCCCTTGCCGGCTTCTGCTACAGGCACCCTCATGACAACGCCGCTTTCCCACATCCGCAATTTTTCCATCGTCGCCCATATCGACCATGGCAAATCCACCCTCGCCGATCGCCTGATCCAGACCACGGGTGGGCTCGACCTGCGCGAGATGAAGGAGCAGGTGCTCGATTCGATGGATATCGAGCGCGAGCGCGGCATCACCATCAAGGCGCAGACCGTGCGCCTGTCCTACAAGGCCAAGGATGGGGAAACCTATATCCTCAACCTCATCGACACGCCCGGACACGTCGACTTCGCCTATGAAGTCTCCCGCTCGATGGCGGCCGTGGAAGGCTCGCTGCTCGTCGTCGACGCCTCCCAGGGCGTCGAGGCGCAGACGCTGGCCAATGTCTACCACGCGCTCGACGCCAACCACGAGATCGTCCCGGTCCTCAACAAGGTCGATTTGCCCGCCGCCGACGTCGATCGCGTCAAGACCCAGATCGAGGACGTCATCGGCATCGACGCTTCCGAAGCTGTCGAAATCTCCGCCAAGACCGGCCTCAACATCGAAGGCGTGCTCGAAGCGATCGTGCATCGCCTCCCCGCCCCCAAGGGCGACATCTCGGCCCCGCTCAAGGCCCTGCTGGTCGATAGCTGGTACGACACCTATCTGGGCGTCGTCGTGCTGGTACGCATCATCGATGGCACCATGAAAAAGGGCCAGAAGATCCGCATGATGGCCTCGGGTGCCGTCTATGAACTGGATCGCGTCGCCGTCAACACGCCCAAGCTGGTGGAGGTCAAGGAACTGACCCCCGGCGAGCTGGGCGTTTTCACCGCCTCGATCAAGGAAGTTGCCGAAACCAATGTCGGCGACACCATCACCGAAGACAAAAAGCCCACCGCGGCCGCCCTGCCCGGCTTCCGCCCGGCGCAGCCCGTGGTGTTCTGTGGCCTGTTCCCGGTCGATGCCAGTGATTTCGACGAGCTGCGCGCCGCCATGGGCAAGCTGCGCCTCAACGACGCCAGCTTCTCGTTCGAAATGGAAACTTCCGCCGCGCTCGGCTTCGGCTTCCGCTGTGGCTTTTTGGGCCTGCTCCACCTCGAAATCATCCAGGAGCGCCTCTCCCGCGAGTTCAATCTCGACCTGATCGCGACCGCCCCTTCGGTGGTCTACGAGGTCGCCATGACCAATGGCGAAACGATCATGCTGCACAATCCGGCCGATCTGCCTGATGTGATGAAGATCGAGGAAATCCGCGAGCCCTGGATCAAGGCCACCATTCTCACCCCCGACGAATATCTCGGCTCGATCCTCAAACTCTGCCAGGATCGCCGCGGCATCCAGCAGAACCTCTCCTATGTCGGCTCCCGGGCCATGGTGGAATACGATCTGCCGCTCAACGAAGTGGTGTTCGATTTCTATGATCGGCTGAAATCGATCTCCAAGGGCTATGCGAGCTTTGATTACCACCTGGCCGACCACCGCCCCGGCGACCTGGTCAAGCTCTCCATCCTGGTCAATGCCGAGCCCGTCGATGCCCTCTCCATGCTGGTGCACCGCACCGTTGCGGAATCACGCGGCCGCATCATGTGCGAAAAGCTCAAGGAGCTGATCCCGCCCCATCTGTTCGTGATCCCGATCCAGGCCGCCATCGGCGGCAAGATCATCGCCCGCGAAACCGTCCGCGCCATGCGCAAGGACGTGACGGCAAAGTGCTACGGCGGCGACGCCACCCGCAAGCGCAAACTGCTGGAAAAGCAGAAGGCCGGTAAGAAGAAGATGCGCCAGTTCGGTTCGGTGGAAATCCCGCAGGAAGCCTTCATCAAGGCGTTGAAGATGGGCGACGACTGACTTTAAAAAGCTCTGGTCGCCCAACAAAATTGAGCAGCACCCATTTTCGATACACGACATTAAGAGTTCAGTGGTGCAAGATAGCACTGAGCCTGATTTGGAGACCCTTTATGACTGACGCTCTCAATTCGTTGATCGAAGCCGCCAAGAAGGTTCCACAGACCGAGCAGCAGCAAGAACAGCAGCGTCGTAGCTTCGCCTATGGCAACACAGCCTTCGAGAATTCCGACATCACCCGGGACATGATCGATGAGCAGGCGGAGCGGCTCGCCACCTTGCATACAGAAGAGCTCAAGCGCAGCTAATCGGAGAAGCTGATGTCGGAGGAGTTGTCTCAGCGGCACAGCAAAGCGCTTGAAGCCGATCTGATCACTGGTGCCGTCGAGAAGGCTCAAGCTGAGGCCCTGAACGGCCTTCGGCAATATGACTATGGGCTTAGTGTCGTTCGTGACGCAATCGAGCGCAAAAGCTTCAAGCTCAGAGTATCACTCGTCCTCGCACTCCAGCGCGAGGCGCTACGGGGTATTAGCGCCTATGCCGGAAACTTCAGGCCCGCCGGTGTATCGATTGACGGCAGTAGCCATGAGCCGGTAGGCGCTCACCTCGTTCCAGAGCTGGTCGAGGACATGTGCGACTATGTGAACGAGCATTGGGAAACTGCGTCACCTATCCATCTGGCAGCCTACATCATGTGGCGGCTTAACTGGATACACCCTTTCTCGGACGGCAACGGACGCACGTCGCGAACACTCTCCTACGTGGTGATGTGCTGCAAATTACAGGCAATTCTACCCGGCAACCCAACCATACCGGAACAGATCGTCAGCAACAGAAATCCTTACTTCGCCGCTCTCGACGCCGCAGACGCCGCCTGTAAGGACGGAAAGCTGGACCTTTCCGCTATGGAAGACCTACTAGGCGGGATGTTGGCCGTACAACTGAAGGGCGTCTATGATGCGGCATCTGGCCTGCCCGGGACGGCCTAACGGCTAGTTCTACTGCTTGAAGCAGTTCTCCCGGTGCCAAGCCAAAAATGCCGGATGCGGCCGGTCACGTGAAGCTAGCGGGCCGATCAAACGTCCGGTCTTGTTGATCAGGCTCTCCACGCCCTCCCGGTCATTCACCTGACGTGAAATGATGATCTCAAGATCATCGCTCAGGCCGATCAGCCCCCGATCAAACATCCAATGCGCTGTGCCCGACAGCGCCAGGCCATTATTGATGATATCTGGTCCGTTCTGCTCGACAGGGCGAATATGGGCGGCGTCAACTTCCGCTCGTCCACCACCATTGGTCAACTTGAGCCCGGTCACGGCGCAGCGTTCGCCATAGGCGCGCAGCACGACCCTGCGAAAGACCCGATCACGCACCACCCGCGTGGTCATCGCAGTAATGCGATGCCGCTCCTGCTCATAGACAAAGGATGCTTGGCCTTCATCGAGTTGAAACGGCGTATCCTGAGTGGTGGCCAACACACCAACCCTAGGTAACAGCGGCCGATCCTCAGCCAATCCACGCTCAAGAATACGGTCAAAATCTTGAGGAGAAATTGGCCTGACGGCCGCTTGGGCCCGCCCGGAGATACGGCCCTGCTCGTTCAACAAACCCTTCTCAAGCACACCGTCTCCGCCGTCGAACGGCACGGTGTTGGGAAACTCCAGATAACTTCCCGGCTCCATCAGAGCCAAATACATGTTGGTGGCTGTTGGGTCAGGCACGATACTGGAAACACGGGCTATGGCGTAATAGCCCTTTGAGCCCCGTACCTTCACTGGCTCGTAATACACGATCCAATCTCCCACGCAGGCTGAGGCACGGGCCAAATAGGATTTGGGAAATTGATACTGAGTTGCTGGGCTGTCATCATAGATTGAATCTGCGCGATGAATGAAGACGCCGAAGGTCATCAATCGTTACCAACTGGGCTAGACGGTTACACTACTACAGCCCTAACGTACGCTAACGCGGGTTAGGGGGCTAGGTATGGCATTGCCACCATTCATTAATTCAACTGGACTGATAGGGAAGATCTTCGAAAAAATACAGGAGGCAAAGGTACCGCCCCGCTATACACTAGACTTCCAAGCCACCGTTCTAGGCTATGGCTCTGGCAGCGCGAGACCATTCATTCCATTTCTTAAAAGGCTGGGGTTCATCCAAAGCGATGGGACGCCAACGGATATTTACACCCGCTTTCGCAATGTTGATAGCAGTGGCGCTGCAATGGCTGAAGCTATGCGGCACGGCTTTGCGGACATTTTCCAGAAAAACGAGTTCGCCCACGCGCTTGCAGACGAAAAACTAAAAAACCTCGTTGTCGAAATTACCGGGAAGGAGCCAGGGGACGGAACAGTCGCGGCAATTGTAGGGAGCTTCAAGGCCTGCAAGCAGCTAGCCGACTTCGACTCTGCAGAGGACAAAGCGAGGGCTGACGTCACTCCTCTGGATACCTCCAAATCCTTAGTCAAGCACGAGGTAAAATCGAAATCATCGAACGACTTACGACTGTCTTACACAATCAACGTCAACCTGCCCGAGACGACCGACGTAAATGTGTACAATGCTATTTTCTCTGCAATCAGAACGAACCTTTTGACCGATGAATAGCCAAGTTCATCGGCTTCGGCTTTTCGCATTAAATAACTTGAGCATTGAAGCTGCTATCCAGCGAATAGAACGTGAGCATGACCTAGATTTAGGCCACCGCCCCCCGACAACGGACACGATTGACGAGACGTATTACCCACAGTTCGAGGAGAAAATTCGGCGCGAGGCAGCCGAAATGAGCGCACATTATCGGGTCTTTTACTGCCTCGAGAACTCTATTCGTTCGCTTGTTGTCGATGTGCTCTTTGAGAAGCACGGCGAGCAATGGTGGGACGCGAAAGTACCGGATAGCGTCAAAAATCACGTTGCGGCAACGCGCAAGAAGGAAAAGGAGTTTGGGGTCTCGGTGCGATCTCAGGAGGCGATTGACTATACAACTTTTGGGGAGTTGTCCGAGATAATCAAATCCAACTGGACTGACTTCAATGAGATCTTTCAGGACGTTAAAGCACTTGAAAGAGTGACCGCCACCTTAAATGTTCTTCGAGGGCCGATTGCTCATTGCAAGCCTCTGGCTGAAGATGAAGTGGTTCGTTTGCATCTTTCAATTCGCGACTGGTTCAGAGCGATGGGCTAAGTTCGGTGGGGAAAGTAGATGCCCGAAATTGCTTGTCTGCCTCCTACGCTTAACAAGTGCCATAGATAAGCGCCTTCTCTGTCCGACCTAAGCCTCCCCTACGGCGAGGCGCCCAATGCGTCTAAACTAATCCCCGCCCCTCCAGGCCGCCTTACCCTCTCCTATTCCGGCCACTGCGCCAAGACAGGAGAGACCCTTGTCCCGATCCAAAATCCGAAAACACCCGCCCGTCACCCATCCCCTGGCCGAGCGCCACGAAGCGCTTTGGCTAAAACTTTCGGCGCTGCACAAGCAGATTGCCGCTGTTGCAGCGCGCAAGCCCGAAATGCCCATCAGCGAGCAGACGCGGATCGTGGCGGAGGCCTTGTTGGCCGATGGGTGGGTGTTCGGCAAAGGCAGCGACAAGCTGCCGGTGGCGGCCCCGGATTATGGCGGGTTGCTGACCCAGCTCGGTCAGGCGTTGGCCGAAATGGAAGACTACGAGCTGCGCCATACCGCTTGGCACGACGACAGGAAATGTTTCATGTGGGCTGTTGCCGGTGCGCCGGTTCCCGTGCGGCGCCTGCGCCAGATGGTGCATGAGGCCAAGGTCGGCAATACGGCCGCCACGCGCGAGTTGCGCCGCAAGCTCGCGATACGCATCGAGCAGTTCAAGCGGCGGTGACCGGTGAAAAGTGCCGGCATCGATGCCGGCGTTGCCCCAGGCCACCACAGGCGCGCCCGGGCGCACCACCCCCTCGCACAAAAACTTATCCCCCTCCTCGCCGCCGCCCGTACACTGCATCCCATTGCTGCGCGGAGACGGCGTGCACGGCCACTGGCAGCAGCAACAGCCGGGGGGTTGGGGGTCGTGCCCCAGCCTGGGCAAGCGGAAGTGTCGTGGGGCTATGAACGCCCTTCGGCCAGAGTCGCGCGCGCCAGAAAATCCCGGATACCCCGAGGCGCCTGGCGTCTCACTAGTTTAATCTCACACGAGACGCCAGGCGCCTCGGGGTCCGTCTCACTGCTTTTCCGCCCGGCAGCCGCATGGCTGGCCGGCGCCTTGGCACGTCCGGTTTTCTTGCCGGTTTGGCCCATTTCTGCTAGAAGGGATCAACGCCTCTCCCCGCGTATCCTTCGGCGAGCAGCCGTTTGCGCCCGAAAGGCAGAAAAATTCCATGCACAAATATTCCGTTGGCCAACAGCTCGACCTCCTGCCCATGCACGGCAGCTCGTCGCGCCGGGCCGGGCAATGCACCATCGTGTCGCTGATGCCATATGAGGGCCATGCCGTTCAGTATCGCGTGCAGTCCAGCGTCGAATCCTACCAGCGCATCGTCAGCGAAAACGATCTGCGGGAGCCGGCGTGACCACGACGCTCGCCGATTTCACCCTGCCCCTGCTCGACGGCACGCCCCAGCCATTGGCCGAATTCACCGGCAAGGTGGTGCTGGTGGTCAATGTCGCGAGCAAGTGCGGGCTGACCCCGCAATATGCCGGATTGGAAGCGCTTTATCGCCGCTACCGCGAGCAAGGCTTTGTGGTGCTGGGCTTTCCCTGCAACCAGTTTGCCGAGCAGGAGCCGGGCAGCGCTGAGGAAATCGCGCAGTTCTGCTCGCTCACCTATGATGTGAGCTTTCCCATGTTCGGCAAGATCGACGTCAATGGCGCGGACGAGCATCCACTCTACACCTGGCTCAAGCGCTCGGCCCCCGGTGTTATGGGAACCGAGGGCATCAAGTGGAATTTCACAAAATTCCTGGTCGGCCGGGATGGTCTGGTGGTGGAGCGCTTTGCCCCCACCGATGAGCCCGAGAGCATCGCACCCGCCATCGAGCGGCTGCTTTAGCGGGCCGGAACAAACGGGCTTGTCCTCCGTTTGTTTGCCACGGGGCGGATCCAAGGCGCTTGGCCCTCCCGCCGAGCGCCTCCGCAAAACGAGTGTTTTCCACTCGACGAAAAGGACAAGTACAATGAAAAAGATCCTCATGGCCTCCGTGGCCGCGCTGTCGTTCGCCGCCATTGCTCCTGCCATGGCGCAGGACAAGGTAGTGGGTGTGGAGCAATCCTCCGAAGCCGACGCTGAAGAAGGCGCGTTGGTGGGTGGCGCCAGTGGCGCTGCCGTGGGCGCCTCCGTTGGCGCCGTGGTCGGCGGCCCTATTGGCGCCGTGATCGGCGGTTTTGCCGGTGCGACGCTCGGTGCAGGTGCCGGCGTTCAGGCCTCGAGCGTCGAATACGCCATGGCCCAGCCGGTTGAGCCGATCTATTTGGACACCAGCCTCGATGTTGGCTATGTCGTCCCCGCTGACGTCACCATCTACCCGATCGAGGGCGATCCGGCCTTTGGCTATATCTATGCCAATGACCGCGTCTGGATCGTGGACCTCGAAAGCCGCGCCTTCGTGCAGTCGCCCGGCTATCTGGTGCCCCAGACCTCGGCCGATTACGTGATCTCCAACCCGCTAGACCCGGTTGAGCTGGAAGGCGACGTCACCGTTGGCTATGTCGTGCCCGACAGCGTGGAACTGGTCCAGGTTCCAGACTCCAGCTATTCCTACGTCTATGTCGGTGACCGCCCGGCCCTGGTCGACACCCAGACCCGCGTGATCGTGCAGCTGAACTAAGCCATCATTCTGGCCACAAAAAAAGGGCGCGGTTTATCCCCGCGCCCTTTCGCTCGTCTATGATCGGAACAGTTACAGCGTGCGCTGTACGGTTTCGACGCGGAAGCATTCGATAACGTCGCCAGCGCGCATGTCTTCATAGTTTTCAAAGGCCATGCCGCACTCTTGACCCGTTTGAACTTCCTTGACCTCGTCCTTGAAGCGCTTGAGCGTCTTGAGCTTGCCTTCGTGGATAACGACGTTGTCGCGGATAAGACGCACGCCCGAGCCGCGCTCCACCATGCCTTCGGTGATCCGGCAGCCGGCGACCTTGCCGACCTTGGTGATCGTGAAGACTTCGAGGATTTCCGCGTTACCGATGAAGGTTTCGCGGCGTTCGGGCTTGAGCAGGCCGCTCATGGCGTTCTTCACGTCATCCACGAGATCGTAGATGATGTTGTAGTAGCGGATTTCGATGCCGTCGCGGGTGGCAAGGTCCGTCGCCTGCTTGTTGGCACGCACGTTGAAGCCGATGACGATGGCGTTCGAAGCCGAAGCCAGGGTCACGTCGCTTTCGGTGATGCCGCCCACGGCGCTCATCAGGATCTGCGCCGACACTTCGTCGGTCGAGAGCTTGTTGAGCGAAGCGACGATCGCTTCCACCGAACCCTGCACGTCGCCCTTGATGATCAGCGGGAACTTGGCGATGCCGGCAACCTTGAGCTGGTTCATCATCTGCTCGAGGCTCGTGGCGCCGCCGCCTGCCGTCTTTTCACGGATAGCGCGCTGACGGTATTCGGTGACTTCACGGGCACGCGCTTCGGTCTCGACCACCGAGAAGCGGTCGCCCGCGCTCGGCACGCCGGTAAAGCCCAGCACTTCCACCGGAATGGATGGGCCAGCGCTTTTGACCTGCTCGCCCTTGTCGTTGATCAGGGCGCGGACACGAGCAAACTCGGTGCCGGCGACGAGAATATCGCCGATGGCGAGCGTGCCGCGCTGCACCAGTACCGTCGCCACCGCACCGCGGCCGCGATCGAGCTTTGCTTCGATGACCAGGCCTTCGGCACGCCCATCGCGGGCCACCTTGAGTTCCAGCACTTCGGCCTGCAGCAGGATGGTTTCGAGCAGCTTGTCCAGACCCGCCTGGGTCTTGGCCGACACTTCCACGTCCAGCACGTCGCCGCCCATGGATTCCACGAACACTTCGTGCTGGAGCAGCTCGGTGCGGACGCGGGTAGGGTTGGCTTCGGGCTTGTCCATCTTGTTGATGGCCACGATGATCGGAACACCCGCTGCCTTGGCATGCTTGATGGATTCGATCGTCTGCGGCATCACACCGTCATCGGCTGCCACCACGAGCACGGCAATATCGGTCGCCTGGGCGCCACGGGCACGCATGGCGGTGAACGCCTCGTGGCCCGGGGTGTCGAGGAAGGTGATCTTGCTGCCGTTCTTTTCGACCTGGTAGGCGCCGATGTGCTGGGTGATGCCACCGGCTTCACCAGACACGACATTGGCTTCGCGGATCGCGTCGAGCAGGCTGGTCTTGCCGTGGTCGACGTGACCCATGATGGTCACGACAGGCGCACGATCGGTCAGATCCTCGGCCTTGTCGTCCGATGCGAGATCGAACAGGCCTTCTTCCACGTCCGCTTCCGAAACGCGCTTGACCGTATGGCCCAGCTCGGTCGCGATCAGCTCGGCCGTGTCGGCGTCGAGCACGTCGTTGATCGTGGCCATGGTGCCCTGCGCCATCAGCATCTTTATGACGGTGACGGAGCGTTCGGCCATGCGGTTTGCCAGTTCGGCAACCGTGATGGCTTCCGGAATAATCACTTCGCGGCTGAGTTTTGGCGCTTCCTGCTGGTTGCGGCCCATCTTCTTGTCGCGACGGCGGCGCATGGCGGCCAGCGATGGCCCCTTGTCACGATCGTTCTCGGTGGTGGCGCTGGAAACGGTCAGGCGACCACGCGCATTGGTGTCCGCGCCAGTGCGGCGGGTCGGACGTTCCGGGGCAGCGCGCGAAGCGCGGCGGGCGTTCTCGAGTTCGGCTTCGGTCGTCGGACGCGCAGCCGGCGAGCCGGTGCGGATCTTGCGGCCATCGGCCTCGTTGGGACCGGCGGGTGGCACATTGCCGATCGGCGCCATGCCGGTGCCGGCCGGGCGGCGTTCGCCAGCCGGACGGGTTGCCGTGCCGGAAGGACGTGCGCCGGGTGCGCCTGGCCGGGCGCCTGCGGCACCTGGCTTGATATAGGCGTTGGCGCCACGTTCGCTTTCCGGACGGGCATTGCTTGGGCGTTCCACCCGTGGCGGACGCGGTGGCTGACCTGGACGGCCTGCAACGACACGCACGCTGGATGGACCGGCGTTGCGCTGGGAAGCCGGAGTAACCGGCTCGGCGGGAGCTTGCGCTGCGGGAGCCGCTGCATCGGGTGCCGGTTCGGCTGCGGCCGTGGGTGCAGGTTCTGCCTGCTCGGCCGGCGCGGACGCAGCTTGAGCCGCTTCGCGCTCGGCACGTTCGGCTTCTTCGCGGATCTGGCGGCGGCGCGCATCTTCCTCGATGCGGCGCGCTTCCTCGGCAGCGAAGCGCTCGCTTTCCTCGGCTGCACGTGCGCCAGCCATGGCCAGCGCCTGGCGGCGGGCCTCGGCTTCCGCTGCGGACAGACCGAGCGGCGCGCGTGGCGCCTGCCCCGGACGGGCTGCGGCCGGCCGGCCATTGGCGGGGCGTCCACCCGATGGTGCGCCCGATTGCGGGCGCTGCGGAGCGTTCGCCGGTGCGTTGGGCTTGGGAACCAGCCGGGTGCGCTTCTCGACAACCACCGTCGAGCGGGAAGGGCCGCGCGACATGCCCGGACGGTTGCCCAGGCCTGGGCCGCCCTTCAATGTCAGCGTCTTCTTCGCGCCAGTGTCTTCGGTGCGCTTGTCGTCGTTATCAGCCATGTATCTCGCGTCTTTCGTCCTGTTCCTCGGGCAAAAGGTCACCGTCAACCGCTGGGCGGCCGGTGTCCATTTCCGTTGGTTTGGCAAGGTAAAGGGCCAGTCTGCGGGCCTTTTCCACTGCCGATTGGGCTGCTGCCCCATTCGTTAGGGCAGCATGTATCACATTTTCAAGGCCAAGTGCCAAACCCATTTGCTCAGAAGAGAGCAATTCGAAATGGGGCACGTCGAACCCTTCGATTCCTTCTTCGGCAGCAGCGTAATGCAGCGCCTTGAGCGGCCCCACCATCTTGCTGCGCCCGTCTTCGGCGGCGTCGGTTGCCGTGATCAGGGCAATCAAACCGCCCGTATCGATCAGGCTGCGCACCTTGGTAGCGCCAAAGGTCAGTTGTCCCGCCTTGCGCGCCATGCCCAGGGCATTGAGATAGCGCTGCTCGAGCCGCAATTGCGTCAGGGCCGGCAGATCGTCCGGCAGCTTCACCTCGGTCTTGAGGCTGCGCGCGAAGACTTTCTTTTTGACCGCTTCGGCCACCAGTTCGCGGTTGAGGCTGAGCCAGACGCCACGGCCTTCCGCCTTGGCATCCGTATCGGGCACCAGCACATCGTCCGGCCCGAGTACGAAACGGATCAGCTCTGCCACGGGCTTTTCAGCCCGTGTCAGTGCGCACATCCGCGTCGTTTCTTCGCGCCGGGCCATCTGGGTCCCTCGCTTGGAAACGGCCTAAGCCGTTGCCTCGTCAGCGCCGGCTTCGACTTCGTCGGCCGCGGGCAGGTCTTCCGCGTCGATCCAGCCGGCTTTGATGCGGGCCTGCATGATCATGTCTTCAGCTTCCTCGCGCGATACCGGGAAGTCCTTGAAAGTGCCTTCAAAGCGCTTCGTTTCGCCGTCCTTGCGTTCGCTCCAGCCGATCAGATC
The DNA here is from genome assembly GCF_003056355.1 of Devosia naphthalenivorans. GTDB lineage: Bacteria > Pseudomonadota > Alphaproteobacteria > Rhizobiales > Devosiaceae > Devosia > Devosia naphthalenivorans. Next base: position 29,142 of record NZ_PYVW01000022.1, on the reverse strand, counting down.
GTCGGCGGCGCAGCCCGCAAAGTCTTCCACGGTCTTGATGTCTTCCTTGCCGAGCGCCTCCAGCATGGCGGCGGTCAGCCCGGGGATCTCGTAAAGCTCATCTTCGACGCCGAGCTTCTTGCGCTCTTCGTCATGGGCCTGATCGATGGCCGCCAGATATTCGGCGGCACGATTCTGGATTTCCCCGGCGGTTTCCTCGTCGAAGCCTTCAATCGACGCAATTTCGTTGGCGTCGATATAGGCCAGTTCCTCGACGGAGGAAAACCCTTCGGAAGCCAATAGTTGGGCAACCATCTCGTCAACGTCAAGGGCCTGCATGAACAGACCGGACCGTTCGGTGAATTCTTTCTGGCGCCGTTCGCTTTCTTCCTGCTCGGTCAGGATGTCGATATCCCAGCCGATCAGCTGCGAAGCCAGCCGCACATTCTGGCCGCGGCGGCCGATGGCCAGCGACAGCTGCTCGTCGGGAACCACGACCTCGATGCGCTCTGCTTGCTCGTCCAGCACCACCTTGGCCACATCGGCCGGCTGCAGCGCGCTCACGACGAGGTCCGCAATGGAATCGGTCCATGGAATGATGTCGATCTTTTCGCCCTGCAGTTCGGCAACCACCGCCTGCACGCGCGAACCACGCATACCAACGCAGGCGCCCACGGGGTCGATGGAGCTATCCGAGGAGGTCACGGCGATCTTGGCGCGCGAGCCCGGATCGCGGGCAATCGAGCGGATGGCGATGACGCCATCATAGATCTCGGGCACTTCCTGCATGAACAGCTTGGCCATGAACTGCGGATGGGTGCGCGACAGGAAAATCTGTGGGCCACGCTGCTCGCGGCGCACGTCATAGACATAGGCGCGCACACGGTCGCCATAGCGGAACATTTCGCGCGGGATCAGCTCGTCACGGCGGATAATGGCTTCGCCACGGCCCAGGTCGACGATGACATTGCCATATTCGACGCGCTTGACGGAGCCGTTGACGATCTCGCCGATGCGGTTGAAATATTCGTCATACATGCGCTCGCGCTCGGCATCGCGCACCTTCTGCACGATAACCTGCTTGGCGGACTGGGCGGCGATACGGCCGAATTCCATCGGCGGCAGCGGCTCGGTCAGGAAGTCGCCGATCTTGGCTTCGGGCGATTTGACCTGCGCGGTCTTCAGATCGACCTGGCGGCTGGTCTCCTCGACGTCCTCGACGATCTCGAGCAGGCGCCACATGCGGGTTTCGCCCGAGCGCGGGTTGATCTCGACCTTGATTTCCGTTTCGGCGCCATAGCGGCCCTTGGCTGCCTTTTCCATGGCATCCTGCATCGCCTCGATCACGACCATGCGGTCGATCGACTTTTCGCGGGCAACGGCATCTGCGATCTGCAACAGCTCGAGGCGGTTCGCACTAACGGCCATCAGTTGGACTCCTTCGGGGTATTTTTCTCCGCCGCGTCCTCGGCCGTACCGGCCTCCGGGTCGTCAGGCTGGGAAGTATCGTCTTCGTCGTCGTTATCAGCGTCGGCGTATGCGACCGTTTCGGTCTCATCGTCGTCGATGGGATGGGCTTCCTGGTCGAGGCGCGCCTTTTCCATCAGGGCGTCGGTCATCACGAGCTTGGCTTCCGCCAGATTGGCGAACAGCAGGCGATGGTCCGGATCGGCGCCGGCGGGGGCATCGGGCAGGGTGATGATCACGGCATCGTCTTCCACGGCCTTGATGAAGCCACGGAAGCGCTTGCGGCCATTGATCATGTCGCCGAGCTCGATCTTGACCTCGTGGCCCACGTGGGCCGCGAAATCGCGGCGGCGCACCAACGGACGATCAATGCCCGGGGAGGAGACTTCAAGATGATATTCGCGGTCGATCGGGTCTTCCACGTCGAGCACGGGCGAGAGATCCTTGCTCAGCGTCTCGCAATTGACGATGGTGAAGCGGCCGTTCTGGTCCTCGGCCATGATCTGCAGCGTGCAGCCATTTTCCTGGCTGATCTTTACGCGCACCAGCGAGAAGCCCAGGCCATTGGCCACCGGCTCGACAATGCGGGCAACGCGGGCCTCGAGGCCCGTTTCCTTGATGAAGCGCTGTTCGGTGAGATCGAAGCTCATCGGTCCCTTCAGGTAATAAAAAAGAGCGGGGCCGGAAGGCTCCCACTCTGCAAGATGCTAGAGATGTTGAAAGACTATATAGCGCCGAACGGCCCAAGCCGCAAGTGCGGCGGTAGGAAGGGCCAGGAGCCACCAAGGCTCGCATTGCCTGGCCAGGCTGACGGGCATTGCCTCTCCTCCCCACTGCGTTTCCCTCGGACCTGATCCGAGGGCCTCTCCCCCCCTTGTGCCGCGTTGAGGTTGGCAAGCCCGAGGGCAGCCCGGTGGCTGTGGAAGTTCTGCGGCAGACCCTCCCCAAGAGGCTTCGTACTCGGCCAAATCAGTGCCGATCCAAAAAATAATTGCCTCCGACAAAAATTTTTATGGTGGCGCGGGACCGGCTTTTTACCCTCTGCCAGCGCACCAACCGGCTCAATTCCGTGACCGTTTTATGACACCGCCCACCACCTCTTTCACCCAGCGGACCCCACCAAACCCCTGCGCCACCAGACCGTCACCAAACTGAAACACGGTGTCTCTCAGGAAACCGGGTTACGCCAAAACCTCTTGATTTCCTTATTAAAACCCTCGTCATCCCCGACGCAAGTTCAAGCCCCTGGGGCACCGAAATCGCATCTTGAGGGACGAAGCGGGCAGGGCCACTTCCATGGTGTTCACAACGAAAGGAACACTCCAATGATCAAGAACACTGTAATCGCCCTTGTCACTGCCGCCACGCTGGTCGGCGCCGCTGCCCCTGCATTCGCAGAATCCGATGGCGGCATCGGCCTGAGCGACTTCAACGAGGAAGACAACAGCAGCTCCTATGACACCGCTGCGCAGAACATCCTGTCCCGCCTCCGCGATCAGGGCGTCAACGCCACTTCCGTAGAACAGTGGGGCGGCCTCGTTCGCGCCTTCGTCGTCCAGGAAGATGGCCGCCAGGTCATGCAGTTCTTTGCACCCGGCTCCCTGCAGCAGGTCGCTCTCTAAGCTGAGCGTCTCCGGCGCCGCCGCTCAACAGCGACGGCGCCCGTATGTCTATTGCGGATGGACCAGCCGGACGACCGGCTCTCCACCCGCAGCATCGAAACGTTGGCGAGCTGCCAGCACCTGGTCCGCGTTCCGGGCCGCAAACTGCTTCAGCCCATCGGCAAGCTTGAGCAATTCCCGACCCAGGGACGTCAGCTCATAATCGACGCGCGGGGGAATGGTGGCGAACATCGTGCGGGTCACAAACCCGTCCCGCTCCAGTTCGCGCAAGGTCAGCGTCAGCGTTTTCTGCGACACACCGGCGATCCGCTTGAGCTCATTGAAGCGCATGCGCTCTTCGCGCAGCAGCGTCACGATGGTCAGTGTCCATTTGCCCGATCGCACCATCAGAACATCATTTTCATGCGATCTGGAGGTGGATAGAGCGGACATGGCACAGCCTCGAAAATGACGGACGAATGTTCCATATGGGAGCCCGAAACCGGCTCACAATGGCGCATCGAATTAAACTTTGACATGTCTGCGCATCGCGGAGCGCAGGCGTGGAGAAGGCTTACTGGCGAGGGAACGAGAAATAAAAGCTCACCAGCCGCCCTTCGCGCCGGGCCTTCTGCTCGTAGCGCGTCGGCTCCCAGCCCGGATAGGGCTCATGCCAGCCGCCCGGCTTTTCGGGCATGAAGCTGAACTGCGGCGACCGCACGATATGGGCCAGCGTCCAGTTGGCATAGTCCTCGATATCGGTCGCGAAATGAAACACTCCGCCGGGCCGGATCACCCGCGCCAGCTCGGCCAGCGTGGTCGGTGACACGAAGCGCCGCTTGTGATGGCGCGTCTTGGGCCAGGGGTCGGGATAGAGCAGGTAGACCTCGTCGAGCGAGGCATCGGGCAGGGTTACCAGCAGCTTATAGGCATCGTCGGTAAAGAGCCGTACATTGCGCAAATCCTGCGCCGCGATGGCCTGCACCATCTTGCCGATGCCGCCGGTAAAGACTTCGCAGCCGATATAGCCGGTCTCGGGATGCCGCCCGGCCTCCAGCGCCAGATGCTCGCCACCACCATAACCGATCTCGAGGATGATCTTTTCCGCATCGGGAAACAGCGAACGCGGATCGAGCTTCTCCGCAAGCTTGACCTCGAGCGCGGGCAGGGTGGCGTCGAAAACCGCCTGCTGACCGCCGTGCAGTTTCTTGCCGGAACGGCGCCCAAAGAAGGCGCGCGGCTCGCCCGAGCGGGTTTTTGGTAGTTCGTGGTCACTCATGCGTTCAGAAACCGCTCATCATTGCGGTTTCACTGCGGCTTTGAGCGCCCCGACCAGATCGGTTTTTTCCCACGAGAAGCTGCCATCACGCCCCGCCTTGCGCCCGAAATGCCCGTAAGCGGCAGTCTTGGCATAGATGGGCTTGTTGAGATCGAGATGCGTCCGGATCCCCCGCGGCGTCAGGTCCATGACCTTCGCCAGCGCCAATTCAACCACCGCCTCGTCGACTTTCCCGGTGCCGTGCAGATCCACATAGATCGACAAAGGCTGTGCAACGCCAATGGCATAGCTGAGCTGGATGGTCGCGCGATCGGCGATTCCAGCGGCCACCACGTTCTTGGCCAGATAGCGCGCGGCATAGGCTGCCGACCGATCCACCTTGGTCGGGTCCTTACCCGAAAACGCCCCGCCGCCGTGAGGCGCGGCGCCACCATAGGTGTCCACGATGATCTTGCGCCCGGTCAGCCCGGCATCCCCATCAGGCCCGCCAACGACGAACTTGCCGGTCGGATTAACATGCCAGACCGTATCCGCATCGATCCACCCTTCGGGCAGTGATTCGCGGATATGCGGCTCCACGATCGTGCGCACATCGGCCGAGGTCAGCGACGGGTCAAGGTGTTGGGTTGAAAGGACAATCTGCGTCACGCCAACGGGCTGCCCGTTCTCGTAGCGCACCGTTACCTGCGATTTTGCGTCGGGCCCGAGCTTGCCGGCAGGCCCGTTATTGGCCTTGCGCGCAATGGTCAGATTTTCCAGAATCTTGTGGGCATAATAGATCGGCGCCGGCAGCAGTTCCGGGGTTTCCCGGCTGGCATAGCCGAACATGATGCCTTGGTCGCCCGCACCCACATCCTTGTTGCCGCTTTCGTCCACGCCCTGCGCGATATCGGCCGACTGGCCATGCAGCAGCACATCGATGCGGCAGGTCTTCCAGTGAAAGCCCGTCTGCTCATAGCCGATCGAGCGGATCGCCTTGCGCGCAGCGGACTTGAATTTGGATGGATTGACCACCGGATTGCCCGAGGCATCGAGCACGATGGCACCATCCTTGCCCTTCTTGAGCAGGGTATCGGGCACGCGCACTTCGCCCGCGATGATCACGCGGTTGGTCGTCGCCAGCGTTTCGCAGGCGATGCGCACATTGGCGGGATCCATGCCGGCCTTCTTGGCTTCGCGGAACACCAGGTCGACGATTTCGTCGCTGATGCGGTCGCAAACCTTGTCCGGATGCCCCTCGGACACCGATTCCGACGTGAAGAGATATGACGACCGTGCCACGCAAAATCCCCTGAACTTGGTAAAAGCACGCCAAAAAGCGCTGTTTGGCAGGGTTTGTGACACCACGCCCCGTCCGGGTCAAGAAGGATATAAAGAAAGCTTGATATGTCGCATGACGATTTCGGAGCAGGATTTCCTGCCCCGTCAGACCCGATTGCGGCGCCCGGCGCGTGAAACCACCAGCGAAATCAGCAGCCCCGCCAGCAAGGCGATCAGCAGCGGCCAGTGGCGCACCTGGGAGAACACCGTGCCCGCCAGCCGCTGATGGGGGCGCACATCCAGCACCGCCATCTGCAGCGGCTCGATCTGCCCGGTGACGCGCCCCAGCGGGTCGGTGGCGAAGGTCAGCCCGGTATTGGCGGCACGAACCAGGCTCAGGCCTTCCTCGACCGCCCGCACCCGCGCATGGTGGGCATGCTGGGCCGGCCCGATGGAGCCGTCGAACCAGGCGTCATTGGTGATGTTGAGGATAAATTGCGCGCCGGCCGTATCGCCCAGATCGCCTGAAAACAGGATCTCGTAGCAGATCAGCGCCAGGAATGCCGGCGTGTTGGGCAGGCTCATCAGCCGGCGCCGCGCATCGCCATGGGCCCAGCCCTCGGCGCCCGGAACGAACTGCTTGATACCCAGCTTCGAAAAGAACTGGCTGAACGGCAGGAACTCGCCAAACGGCACGAGATGGGATTTGTCGTAGGACGCAATGACCTCGCCATTGGTGTTGATGGCCATCAGCGAATTGAACGGCGGCCCCGAACCCTGGGTCTGGTCCAGCGCGTATTGCTGCCGCGGAATTCCCGCCAGCAAAGTGGTGGTTTCCGGCAGCAGCCGGGCGATCCGCGCCAGCGCATCGGGATAGCTCGACAGGAAAAACGGCAGGCTCGACTCCGGCCACACCAGATGGGTGATGTCGGCGAGCCCCTGATCGGCCGGGTCCATCCGCATTTCGGACAGCATCAGCAACCGGTCGATCAGCGCCACCGGATCGGCATTGCCCCAGTCGGCATGCTCATAAACCAGCGGCTGCACCAGCCGCATGGCGATATCAGTGCGTTCCGTCGAAACGGTGCCGGTCAAGCGATTGTGGCCATAGCCCAGTTGCCCCGCGATCACCGCCATGGCGATAAAAAAGGGCAGGAGGCGCCTGCTGAGACTACGCCCGTCGGCGGGCCAGATCAGCGCTGGGGTCATCGCCAGCAACGCCGCCACCAGCGTCAGCCCATAGACGCCGATCACCGAGGTGATCTGCATCATCTCGTCGGTCGGGGTCAGCGCATAACCCAGTAAATCGAAGGGAAAGCCGGTCAGCACATGGCCGCGCGCCCATTCGGCGATGGTCACGAAGGTGGCCAGCGTCACGATACGCCAGGGACCATGGCTCCAGAACAGATGCGCCAGCGCACTGCCCAGCCCCCAGAAAAACGCGATCAGCGCCGCCAGCGCCAGGATGGCGAACGGCATCAGGACCAGCATGATCCCGCCATCCACGAAGAACGCGGCGCCCAGCCAGTGGAACGCCACCGTGAAATAGCCCCAGCCAAAGGCAAAGCCGATGGTGAAAGCGGAGCCGAACAGGCGCCGCCAGCCGCGGCTGCGCTCCGCGCCATCGAGGCTCCAGACCCAAAGCGGGAAGCTCACGAAGAGGGCAGGGACCATGAACAGCGGAGGGATGGACAGACCGGCAACGGCGCCTGCCACCACCAGCAGCAGCAAACGGCGCCAGCCATGGCTCAGCATGGCTGTTTCGGCCAGCCAGGTCATGAAAGCCTTGTCCACGAATCAAAGTGCATGCGGCAAACTCGCTTTGCAGGGCGGGTGCGTCAAGCGCTCCGCCTGTTCCTTCGGTCGTTGCGCGGCAGGGCCTCTTCCTCTAAACCGGCGGACGGCTTTCCCAGCGCCGGATAATCCCGCATGACCCAGACCCGCTTCGACGTCCTCACCATCGGCAACGCAATCGTCGACATCATTGCGCCGGTCGAGCCGGGATTCATCGAACGCGAAGGCATGACCGAGGGCATCATGCACCTGATCGATACCGATCGGGCCGAAGAGCTTTACCGCAAGATGCCGCTGGGCCGGCAGCAGATATCAGGCGGCAGTGCCGCCAACACCGCCGCGGGCGTTGCCTCGCTGGGCGGACGCGCCGCTTTCGTCGGCAAGGTCGCCGACGATCCGCTGGGCGATGTGTTCGAGGCCGATCTCGATGCCATCGGCGTGCACTACGCCACCTCCCGCCTCGAGAACGGCGCCCTGACGGCGCGCTCGATGATCTTCCTGAGCGAAGACGGCGAGCGCACCATGAACACCTATCTGGGCGCCTGCCACCAGCTGACCGAAAGCGACATCAAGCCCGACGAGATCGGCTCGGCTGGTATCACCTATATGGAAGGCTTTTTGTGGGACCCGGTGGAAGCCAAGAAGGCGTTCGTGCTGGCCGCCCACTACGCCCACAAGAATGAGCGCGCCGCGGCATTCACCCTGTCGGACCCATTCTGCGTCGACCGCTATCGCGCCGAGTTCCTGGATCTCATCCGCTCCAAGACCGTCGATTACGTGTTTGCCAACGTCCACGAGCTCAAATCGCTGTACCAGACCGATGACCTCGGCGAAGCCGTGCGCGAAATCGCCAAGGACGCAGAGCTTGCGGCTGTCACCATGGGCGCCGATGGCGCCATGGCCATCTACAATGGCGAAATCACTTCGGTCCCGGCCTTCCCGATTGACCGGGTTGTGGACGCGACTGGCGCAGGCGATCTGTTTGCTTCGGGGTTCTTGTTGGGCATGGCGCGCGGCCAGACCCTTGAATCAGCACTCAAGACCGGCTGCCTTGCCGCGCACGAAGTAATTTCCCACGTCGGCGCCCGCCCGCAACTTGATCTGGCCGACCTCAGCCGCGAGCACGGGCTGGCAGGGTAGGGGTCCTTACCCCAGTAAGGACCGCGTCTGCTGCAACGCTGCCGCCGTTTCACCTGTCGGCCGGAATTCCAGCCCGACATAGCCGCCATAGCCCTGTGCCACCAGCCACTCGAGGCTTTGCCGCAGCGGCAAGCCCCCGGTGCCCGGCTCATTGCGCCCCGGATGATCGGCCACGTGAATATGGGCGATCCGGTCCACCCGGCCGGCCAGGACCGAAGCCGTGTCCTCGCCCATCACCATGGAATGATAAAGATCGTAGAGCAGCGCGATCTCGGGGCGGCCAACTTCATCGACGATATCGAGACCTTCGGCGGTCGAGTGCAGGTAATACCCCTTGTGATCCACCAGCGTATTGAGCGGCTCCAGCGCCAGTCGCACGCCCGAGCCTTCCAGCACATCCGCCGACCGCCGCATGGCTTCCACCAGCGCATCGTGCTGGTCCTGACGCGGCACGCCTGCCAGTTCCGGCCCGGCCTGGGCAATCATCACCTTGGTGCCCAGGCGCCTCGCCACTTCCAGGCTCCTGGCGAGCCCCTCCAGAAACCGGTCATGGTCGCTGCTGCGCGTCAGTTCGGCAAAGGGCTCGGCCACGATCCCGGCCAGCGTCAGCCCGGTGGCGCCTAGTGCATCCTCGATGGCGTCGAGGTCCTTGTTGGACCACAGCCAGAATTCCACCGCATCCATGCCGGCCGCCTTGGCCAGATGGATGCGTTCGGCGACATTGCTGGTTTCGCCGACGAACATCATGTCGATGCAGGCCGAATAGCGCATCATGCAAGCCTTGATCCGGTGTTCATCTCGGCGAGGATTGCCCGTGCCGCTGCTGCCGGATCGGCCGCTTCGATGATCGGCCGCGCCACCACCAAATGGGTCGCACCGGCAGCCAGCGCGTCGGCCGGCCCCATGATGCGCTTCTGATCGCCACTGGCCGCGCCCGCCGGGCGAATGCCGGGCGTCACGATAGCCAGCTTGGGGCCCACAATGGTGCGCACCATCTCGGCTTCATGCGGCGAACTCACCACGCCACCAATGCCCGCGTCTCGCGCCTGCTGCGCCCGCAAGGCGACCAGCCCTGCCGCATCGCGCTCATAGCCGGCTTCCTTGACGTCGGCGTCGTCCATCGAGGTCAGCACCGTAACGCCCAGCACGCAGAGGCTCGAGCCCGCGGCTGCCTTGGCCGCCGCGCGCATGGTCTTGGGATAGGCATGGACGGTCAGCATGGTCGCGCCGGTCTCGGCGAAAGCCGCGACGCCTTTTTCCACCGTGTTATCGATATCGAGCAGCTTGAGGTCGAAGAAAATCCGCTTGCCCGCAGCGATCAGGGCCTTGCCCAGCGCATAGCCATCGGCGCCGTAGAAGCACTGGTAGCCGATCTTGTAGAAGTCCACTGCATCGCCCAAGAGGGACACGATTTCCTCGGCGCGGGCGCGCGATGAAACATCCAGCCCCACGATCAACTGGCCTGCCATGAGTCTTCCTCCGATTTTTGCTGTGTCGTGGTGACTAGAGCAAAAGGGCAGGGGGCACAACTGGAACGCTCATGCGAACCAGCCGGGCGCGAAATTTTCCATTGCCGTCCACTCGCATTCCAGCACCCTCGCTTCGAGGTCGAACACGAAGCAATTGCCACCGCCCTTGTCGCCGTGCCGGCTCTGGTCCTCGGCGCGCGAAATGGGGCGCCCCGCCACATGGCACTTGAGCAGGGTGCCGACCGCGCCATGGCCGCAAAATACCGCTGGCGTCGCTTCGGGCACACACGCCAATGCCGTGCGGACCGTATCGACGATCCGTTGCTGCGCATCGATCGCGCGTTCCCAGCCGTCAACGCTCCTGTCGGGTTCGGCAAAGAACCGGTCGGCAGTTTCTTCGAACAGCACAGGCGGCAGGAAACCGGTAGCGCTGCGATCGTTCTCGCCCATCAGATGATCGCTCAGCACCAACGCCCCGGCGGCGTCCGCCAATATATCGGCCAATTCCATCGCCTTGCTTTCGCGGCTCGAAAAGATCATGGCACCCTTGGGCACGACGCCCCTGCCGGCAAAGAGCCTCGCCCGTTCGCGCCCCAGTTCCGACAGGCCCCAGAGCGGGACTGGCACATTGGCGTCGATTGCAACCTGTGGGTGGGTGACATAGAGCGCGCGCATGAAACTCACCCCCGGCTGAAATGGGTAAGTTCGTGCACCATCTGGTCGACCTTGCGGATGATTGCAGGCTCGACGAAATTTCCAGCGGCATCGATCGCTTCATCGGCCGGGCCAATGCCCAGCAGCGTCGGCACCACCAGCGCGCCCAGCTTGCTCAGCGAATCGCGTAGGTGGCTCAGCGACCAGATGGTCCCATATTTGCCCGAGCTGATGCCGCCCATGCCGAACACCGCGTGCCGAAACGGGCTCGGTTTCTGCCGGCTCAGCCAGGTGATGGTGTTGACCACCAGTGGCGGCACGCCGCCGTTATATTCAGGCGTGGCGATGAAGACGATGTCGTGACTGCGCCACAGCTCGGCCAGTTGCCGCGCGGCCTTGGGGGTCGAATCAGCTTCGAGATCCTCGTTGAAGATCGGCATGGTAAAATCGGCGAGGTCGATCGAAGTGACCGAAACGCCGGCTTCAGCAAGCTTGCGGTCCATATGCCCCTGCAGCATCCGGTTGTACGATCCCTTGCGGATGGAACCGGAAAGCGTCAGCGCAGTGGGCATGGCAATGTCCTTGTTATTTTTCGGCACTCTGCCTGCTCGGATCGAGCGCCGCAAGATATGAAGGGCGGGTCTTGCCTTGGCTGTGTTGCGTCACAATATTGCTACAGACACGGCACGAAATTCATCCTAGCCTCGTTATCTCATCCGCGGCGCAAGCCCGCACCGCGCTACCCTTGTGGAGCCACACCAGTTTGAGCAGGCATTTGTCCCCCACAGCAGACAACGCACTCGCATCCCAACTCGAACTTGCTTTTGATGACAATCGCCTGGCAGCGCAGCTGTATGGCGACTTCGACCAGAACCTGGCGCTGATCGAACAGCGGCTCAAGGTCTCGGCCACGCCGCGCGGCAATCACGTGCTGCTCAAGGGTGCCGCCTCGGCGGTGGACCAGGCGCGCCGGGTGCTGGAATCGCTCTATGGATCACTTGAGGAAGGCCGCACGGTCGACATCTCCGATGTCGATGGCGTCATCCGCATGATCCAGACCGAGGATTCCCAGCTCACCCTCCCCACCCTTGAGCGCAAGGGCAAGGTGCGGATGGCGCAGATCGCCACGCGCAAATCCACCATTGTCGCGCGCACCCCCGCACAGGACGCCTATATGCGGGCCATGGAGCGGAGCGAACTGGTATTCGGCGTCGGCCCTGCCGGTACGGGCAAGACCTATCTCGCCGTGGCCCATGCAGCGTCCCTGCTGGAGCGCGGCGATATCAACCGCATCATCCTGTCCCGCCCGGCCGTTGAAGCCGGCGAGCGCCTGGGGTTCCTCCCCGGCGACATGAAGGAAAAGGTCGATCCCTACCTGCGCCCACTCTATGACGCGCTCTATGACATGATGAAGCCCGAAAACGTCGAGCGCTGCATCACCTCGGGCATTATCGAAGTCGCCCCGCTGGCCTTCATGCGTGGCCGCACGCTGGCCAATGCCGTGGTCATCCTCGATGAAGCCCAGAACACCACTTCGATGCAGATGAAGATGTTCCTGACGCGCCTGGGCGAAAACTCCAAGATGATCGTCACCGGCGATCCGACCCAGGTCGATCTGCCGCGCGGCGAGAAATCGGGCCTCGTGGAAGCCGTGCACCTGCTGGATGGCGTCGAAGGCGTCCATGTCAGCCGCTTCAACGACAAGGACGTGGTCCGCCATGCCCTGGTTGGCCGCATCGTGCGCGCCTACGAAGCCGATACGGCCAAGAAGCTCGCCGAAAAGGCTACCGAAGGGGTCGTCCGCTGACCGCTTTGCCGTTGGAAGTCGCCGTTATTCGCAATGATGACGCCTGGCCGGAGGATCTCGATCCTCTGGCCGAGCGCGCCGTGCTCGAAGCCCTCAAGCAGTCCAAGGCCAAGGTCAAGGGCGCGGCGGAGCTGTCGATCCTGCTCACCAATGACGAGGAGCAGCACGCACTCAATCGTGAGTGGCGCGGCAAGGACAGCCCTACCAATGTGCTGAGCTTCCCCCAGATCGAGCCGTTCGGCCCGGTTATCGGCATAATCGGCGACATTACCCTCGCGCGCGAAACCCTGGAGCGCGAAGCGGCCGAGCAGGGCGTCTCGTTCACAGATCACTTCACTCACCTGGTGGTGCATGGATTTTTGCACATTTTAGGCTATGATCACCTTACCGACGCGGAGGCCCTTCAAATGGAGAGCCTCGAAACCCAGATATTGGGGAGCCTTGGGGTCGGTGACCCCTATGCGCAATAGCGCGGAACCCTTACACTGGGTGCGTCATTTCCGTTTCAAGGATCGATAAGCCGCATATGCGGCGACACATTATGAGCGATAGCGACAGTCCGGGCCCCTCGGCGCCCACCAATCCCGAGCCTCCTTCTAGTCCCGCCTCCGTCACCACGCGGGGGCCAACAATCTGGAACCGCATCAAGGCCATGCTGGCGCGCGGCACGGTTTCGCTGCGCGACGATCTTCAGGTCGCGCTGGACGAGCAGGGGAGTGCTGAGACCGCGGATTTCTCCGAGAGCGAACGCACGATCCTGCAAAACGTGCTCAAGCTGTCCAACGTCTCGGTCGGCGACGTCATGGTCGAGCGCAGTGACATCCAGGCCATCGAGGCCGATGCGAACCTGGGCACGCTCCTCGCCAAGTTCCGCCAGGTGGGCCATTCCCGTCTTCCGGTCTATGACGATGGGCTCGACAACATCCTTGGCTTCGTTCACGTCAAGGACACGCTGGGCAAGATCACCGAGGCGGTGACCGATCCGACCAAGGATGTGCCGGTCAAGCTCGTTTCGAGCGTGCTCAAGCAGAAGATCAACCGGATTGAGCTGGTGCGCACCGCCATGTTCGTGCCCACCTTCATGCCGGTGGGAGACCTGCTGCAATCCATGCGCGCCTCCCGCGTCCATATGGCCATCGTGGTCGATGAATATGGCGGCACCGACGGTCTCGTGACCATCGAGGACCTGCTGGAAGCCGTCGTCGGCGAGATCGAGGACGAGCACGACGAACTGGCCGCCTCGCTGATCCGCAAGGTCGGCGCCGATACCTTTATCGCCGACGCGCGTGCCGAACTGGACGATGTGCGCATCATGCTCGGCCCCGATTTCGACCCCGGCGAATATGCCGAGGAGGTGGATACCATCGGCGGTCTGGTGTTCGATCTGGCCGGCCACGTGCCCAAGCGCGGCGAGCGCGTCAACAAGCTCGACGGTTTCGAGTTCGAAGTGCTGGCGGCCGACAGCCGTCGCATCAAGCGCCTGCGCATACGCCGCAAGAGGGTGGGCATCGAACCGCTCGCCATCACCGACCAGCGCTCGCCCGAACAAAAGGCCGCGGCCGAATAGGAGCCTTCATGACGACCCATCGCTTCACTCCCACCACATGGCACAATGTGTTGGGAACGGTTCCTCCTGCGCTGCGCATCGCCGATGGCGATACGGTCATTACCCAGACCATAGACGCTGCGGGCTATGACAAGGATGGAACAGCCCGCTGGCCCGGTCCAAACCCGATGAACGGCCCGATCTTCGTGTCCGGTGCCGAGCAGGGTGACGCTCTGGTGGTCGAGATCATCCGGCTGACGCCGATCCGCACCACCGGCTGGACGCGCCAGGTGCTCGCGGCCAACGTCGTGGACCCCGAGCGCGTGCGCGACCTGCCACCGCGCGAAAAAGCCGACTGGATCATCGACACAGATGCCCTGACCGCCCGGCTCAAGGAGCCCGTGGCCGGTCTGGAGCATTTCGTCCTGCCGCTCGATCCCATGATCGGCTGCTTCGGCGTCGCCCCCAGCCTGGGTCAGGCCTTCTCCACCGCCACCAGCGCCGAGAATGGCGGCAACATGGATTATCGCGGCTTCCGACCGGGTACCACGGCCTATTTCCCGGTCGAAGTTCCGGGCGCACTGTTCTTCCTGGGCGATTGCCACGCCATCCAGGGCGACGGCGAGATCGTCGGAACCGGCGTCGAAACCGCCATGGAAGTGGAAATCCGCCTCAGCGTCCTTAAGGGCCACAAGCCCAACTGGCCGCGCGGCGAGGACGCCGAAGCCATCTTCACCGTCGGCAACGCCCGCCCGCTCGAGCAGGCGCTGCAACACGCCACCACCGAAATGTTCGATTGGCTCACCAGCGCCTACGGGCTGTCACCGGTCGCAGCGAGCCATCTGCTGGGCCAGGTGGTCCGCTACGAAATCGGCAATGTGTTCGACCCCGCCTACACGGTGGTCTGCAAGATCGAAAAGAAGTGGCTGCCGAAGGCCTGAGGTTTGCGGACGCAAGAGAGGTGAGTGCCGATGGTATCCCACCCACAATTGTTTCCCTCGGACTTGATCCGAGGGCCTTTCCCCGCTTGTGCCGCGCTGAGAGTGGCCCCCGGATCAAGTCCGGGGGAAGCACAGTGGATGTGGTGAGATAAATGGGTATCCAAACCGCCGAAGTCGTACCGTCACCTGGTGCCGACGGGATGCACAGCTTAGTATACACCACACGAAATCAGATTTGCCCAGTAGACCTCATGGTGAGCTTGTCGAACCACGAGGTCGTGGCACCAAATCTCCACTCGCTCGACCTCGTGGTTCGACAAGCTCACCATGAGGTCTTGGGCCCCCGAGCCCACCAAAAGCGGCGCACTCTAGGCATCTATACCAGCCCAAACAAAAAGCCCGGCGATCTCTCACCGGGCCCTTAAACCTGCTGCAAACTTGAATAGGCTAAACCTGCTGCACGCCTTCCACACCCGGCACGAAGTGGCGGAGCAGGTTCTCGATGCCGCTCTTGAGCGTCGCCGTCGAGGACGGGCAGCCAGAGCATGCGCCCTGCATATGGAGGAACACGGTGCCCTCCTTGAAGCCCTTGAAGATGATGTCGCCGCCATCCATGGCAACGGCCGGGCGAACGCGCGTCGCCAGCAATTCCTTGATCACCTCAACGGTTTCGCTGTCTTCCTCTTCGAAGAACTCTTCGACTTCGTCGAGATTGAGCACCTCGGCGCCGCCTTCAACGATTACCGGCTTGCCCGAAAGGAAGTGATCCATGATCACGCCGAGAATGGCCGGCTTGATATGGGCCCAGTTGGTGTCATCCTTGGTCACGGAGATGAAATCGGAGCCAAGGAACACCCCGGTCACGCCAGAAATGGCGAACAGGCCCTGCGCCAGCGGCGAATTGACCGCCGCCTCGGCGCCGCGGAAATCTCGCGGTTCGCCAACCAGGACATCGCGACCGGGCAGGAACTTGAGCGTCGCAGGATTGGGCGTGGCTTCGGTCTGGATGAACATGGGCGGCCTGCAAAATGGATTTAGAATGCTTCTAAAATAATCTTCCCGTGCCGAAAAGCAAGGGTGATGACGTATGAGCGGCTATGCGTCGCGTTTCTGGCTGGCCAGTCTTTGGCTAGGATTGCCCCATGATCAAGATCTTCCGCGCAATCGGCCTTTTCGAAGGCATCACCACCTTGGCCCTGTTCTTCATCGCCATGCCGCTCAAATATGTGTTCGGCAATCCGGCACTGGTGCCGTCAATTGGAATGATCCACGGCGCAGCCTTCGTCATCTACCTGGTTGCCATGCTCGTTTGCCTCTGGGGCCGTGGCTTCAGCGGCTGGGAATGGGCGCGCACCACCCTTGCCGCCTTCATCCCCCTGGGGACCTTCCTCAATGACGGCCTGCTCAAGCGCAAGCAGTTGGCGGCCGCCTGACCGCCAACGCGCTGCACCTCAGGCGCGACGCTTCGCGATCGCATCCCAGATCAGCACCGCGATATCGGGCCCGCCGAAGCGCTTGATCTCGCGAATGCCGGTGGGGGAGGTGACATTGATCTCGGTGAGATAATCCCCGATCACGTCGATGCCGACAAAGATCATGTCGCGCTCCTTCAGCGCCGGCGCGATGACAGCGCAGATTTCGCGGTCGCGCTCCGTCAATTCGATGAATTCCGGACGCCCGCCCACATGCATGTTGGAGCGAGCTTCCCCATCGGCGGGAATACGATTGAGCCCCGCCACCGCTTCGCCATCGATGATGATGATCCGCTTGTCGCCCTTGCGCACGTCGGGCAGGTATTTCTGGATCATGAAGGGTTCGCGGTAGTTGTTCTCGAACAGTTCGAGCAGGCTGGCGAGATTGTGGTCGCCTTCCTGAATGAAGAACACACCCGCCCCGCCATTGCCGTAGAGCGGCTTGACGATGATGTTGCCGTGCTCCTTGCGGAAATCGTAGATCATCCCCCGATCGCGCGTCACCAGCGTCGGCGGCATCAGCTCGGGGAATTCGGTGACGAGGATCTTTTCGGGCGCGTTGCGCACCGCCGCCGGCGGATTGACCACCAGCGTCCGGGGATGCAGCCGCTCCAGCAGGTGCGTGATGGTGATGTAGTTCATGTCGAATGGGGGGTCCTGGCGCATCAGGATCACGTCCTGGCTCGACAGATCCACCCGCTTCGCCTCGCCCAGCGTGAAATGCTCGCCCTTTGGCGCATCCGTCACCGTGATGGGCTGCGCCAGCGCCGAAACCACATCGCCCCGCAGCGCCAGTGTGTCGGGCGTATAGTGGAGCAATTGGTGGCCCCGTGCCTGGGCCTCGAGCATCATGGCGAAACTTGAGTCACCGCGCGGATTGATGGTGGCGACATGGTCCATCTGGACCGCGACTTTGAGCATCATTGGCCTCTTGGCGCTGAAAACTGAGTGTCAGGCGCGGCGCCTCAGGCAGAGGCATCGAACGCATTGATGACATGGCGCGGCCATTGCCGCGGCGCAAGGAAAATTACGTCGAACCGCATGTTGCCTCCGGCCTTGGCCGGGTGCTTGGCCGTCCAATATCGTGCTGCCCGCACGATCCGCTGCTGGTTGACCGCAACCAGGGCCTCGGCCATGCTGCTCGCCTGCCGGCGCGCCTTGACCTCGACGAACACCGTCACCCCGAAGCGTTCGGCCACGAGGTCGATCTCGCCAACCGGCGTCTTGTAGCGCGTCGCGACAATTCGATAGAATTTTAGCCGCAGGAACCAAGCGGCCAGCGCTTCCGCCCGATGTCCATCAAGGTGCGCAGCAATGCGCGCCTTACTCTTGAGCCTTGAGCCTGAGGGCGGCATCATAGACTTCCTTGCGCTTGAGCCCGAATTGTTCCGTCACGGCGTCCACCGCCGCCCGCAGCGGCTGTCCGGCCATCTGTTCGGCAAGTTCGGCCTGCCAATCGGCAGCATCGGGGGCTGCGGCCTCGGACGCACCGGCCACCACGATCACCGCCTCGCCCTTGGTGTCACCCTCGGCAAATTCGGCCGCCAGATCGCCAAGGCTCCCACGATGCACCCGCTCGAAGCGCTTGGTCAGTTCCAGCGCCACCGCCGCCTGCCGGTCGCCCCAGATTTCGGCCATGGCTGCCAGCGTATCGTCAAGCCGCCGCGGGCTTTCGTAGAACACCATGGTTTCACGTGAATCCCTCAGCGCCTTGAGTGCATTGCCGCGCGCCCCAGCCTTGGACGGCAGGAACCCATGAAAGGCAAACGCATCGGTGGGCAGGCCCGCGACCACCAGCGCCGACAGCAGCGCCGAGGCGCCGGGAATGGGAAATACCGGCCGCCCGGCTTCGGCCATGGCGCGAATCAATGGGAAACCGGGGTCCGACAACAGCGGCGTCCCGGCATCGGAGATCAGCGCAATCGCTTGTCCCGCCGCTATATGCCCCACGATTTCGTCGGCCTTGGCCCGCTCATTGTGTTCATGCAGCGCGATCCGCCGGCCCTTGATGCCGTAGTGGTCGAGCAGGCGGGCTGACATGCGCGTGTCCTCACACAGGATGACCGCAGCGGCCGCCAGGGTTTCCAGCGCCCTGATCGTGATGTCGCGCAGATTGCCGATGGGAGTGGCGACCACGTAGAGTCCCGGCGCCAGTGCTGGCGCGGGAAATCCCTGTCCGGCAATGAAATAATGCTTCTCGTCCAAATGCCGTTTCCTTGCCTCAGCCTCGTTCTAGCAGGCGCAGGCGATCTGTACAGGGCAGGGGTGGCTAGAGGTCATCGAGGACCGCATCGATCAACTGGTGCACGTCGTCGCCAACCCGCATCGCGATCTGGCCATCGAGCAGCAATACGGCGAGGCCATGCACCCTAGCCCAGGCACCAAGTGCGGCAATGCGGTTGGATTTTGTATCTTCCCCCGTCACGTGGCGCAGCGTGGCGAAGGCAGCGTCCGCTGCCATCCGCAGCCCGGGGCGATTGTCCTTGCGCACCTGGGGAGAAAACATCAGCCGAAACAGTTCGGGATTATCCAGCGCAAATTGCACATAGGTGCGGCCCAGCACTGTGCGCAGCTGAGGCGGGTTGACCGCGGCGGCCTCTTCCATCTTGCGGGTAAAACGCTGGAAGCCGATCACCGCCAGCGATTCGAGCAGGGCAGCCCGGCTATCGAAATGCCGATAAGGCGCAGCGGGCGAAACATTGACCGCCCGGGCGAGGTCGCGCAATTGAATGCCAGCCTCTCCGTCTCGCTCCAGGATCACCAACGCCGCCTCGAGCAAGGCACGCCGCAAATCACCATGATGATAGGGCGCATTGGTAGATGTTGACATCGCTTACTTCTCTGGTACTAGATGTAAGCGACGATAACATACATCCGGGTTTAAACCAATGGATATCGATCTGATCCTCGCAATTGCGCACCATCTTGCGGTGTTCACGCTGGTGGCTATTTTCGCGGTGGAATTCGCGCTGATACGGCCGGGCCTTGCCGCGCCCGTTGTTCAGCAGCTGGGCCGCATCGATGGTGTCTACGGTGCCGCCGCGGGCGTGGTCATCATCATTGGCATAATCCGGGTCATCTTCGGCGCCAGCGGCTGGGAATATTACGTCGGCAACCACATGTTCTGGGGCAAGATGGCGGCATTCCTGCTGATGGGCCTGTTGACCGTGCCGCCCACTCTGGCGATTCGCCGCTGGGCCAAAAGCCTCGCCGAAAACCCCTCATACGTCCCACCAATGGGCGAAATCGCCGCCAGCCGGCGCTTCATTCACCTGCAAGCCGGCTTTCTGGTGTTCATCCTGATCTTCGCCGCCGCCATGGCACGCGGCTACGGCTCCTGAAGGGCGCTTACTTCGCCACCCTTGGCGGCGGCGTCTTGGGCTCGTAGCGGCACCATTGCGCAATCGGGCACCGCCAGCATTCGGGCGTTCTGGCCTTGCAGATATAGCGCCCATGCAGAATGAGCCAGTGATGGGCGTGCAGCATATAGGCTTGCGGAATAACCTTCATCAGCTTCTGCTCCACCGCCAGCGGCGTGGCCCCGGTGGCCATTCCGGTTCGGTTACCCACCCGGAACACATGGGTGTCCACAGCCATCGTTGGCTGCCCGAAGAAGATATTGAGCACCACATTGGCGGTCTTGCGCCCCACGCCCGGCAAGGCCTCGAGCGCCTCCCGGTCGGCCGGCACCTCGCCATTGTGCCGCTCCAGTAGCTGCTGGCTCAGCAGGTAAACGTTCTTGGCCTTGGTGCGGTAAAGCCCGATGGTCTTGATATGCTGTTCGATCGCCTCGGGCCCAAGTGCCACCATGGCGGCAGGCGAAGGGGCCAGCTCGAACAGCTTGCGAGTCGCCTTGTTGACGCCCGCGTCAGTGGCCTGCGCGGACAGAACCACCGCGACCAAAAGCGTGAACACGTTCACATATTCGAGCTCGCCCTTTGGATCAGGTTCAATTTCATGGAAACGCTGGAATATTGCAGCTATCTCGGCCCTGGACAGGCTCTTCACTTTTTTCAAGGCAACCATTTTCTCTTCCTGCGTTCTGCCGTTATAGTTACCGTTGGAGAGGCCATCATGCCAATGCAAGCCACAACCACAACGCCGCTGTTTTCAGCAGAGCTTACGCCCCACCGCTCGCTCGGTTCGCGCGGCGTCACGCTGGTGACCAGCCTGTGCCTGCTGTTTGCCGCCATACCGGGTCTCAGCATGATCTCGCTGGGCCTGTGGCCCATTGCAGCGCTAATGGCCGCGACCGCCCTTGCCACCGGCGCGGCCCTCTATCTTTCGCTGCGCCAGGGCAAGCGGCGCGAGCATGTCACCGTATGGCCCGAGCAGATCGAATGGGTCGCCACCGACGCCAAGGGCGACCGGACGCTGCGCCGGTTCAATCCCAAGACCGTTCGGCTCGTGCTGGATCGGGACGCCGACGAAAAGACCGTGGCCATGTGGCTACGCACCTGCAAGGACGAGCTGGAAATCGGCACCTTCCTCAATAGCGACGACAAATCGAGCTTCGCCAAGGCGCTCGGCACGGCCTTGCGCAAGGCCCGCGCAGCCTGACACCAACGCGTCAAAACCGGGTCGCGCGGCAGCCCTGCTGCGCCTAAAGAGAGCACCCAAACCATCAAGGGTGTCCCGATGAACCAGATGACCCGCATGACCCCTAGCTCGGACTACGACACGATTCGCGCCGCCATCCGCTATCTCAGCGAGAATGGCCCGGACGTTGCCGATCTGAGCCGTTTCGCCCTGTCACTGGGCTTGAGCGAGCGGCAATTGACCGATCTTTTCCGCCGCTGGTGCGGCCTCAGCCCCAAGAGCTTCGCCCAGGCCGTAGCGCTCGACCATGCTAAGTCCTTGCTGCGCCAGAAGGAAAGCGTGCTCGACACCACCTACGAAGTCGGCCTGAGCTCGACCTCGCGGCTACATGATCTGTTCGTCACCTACGAGGCCATGCCGCCCGGCATCTTCCGCACCGGCGGCGCGGGGCTCGACATGATCTGGGGCGCCGCCCCATCGCCTTTCGGCACCGCCGTGGTGACCGCCACCGAATACGGCATGTCCGGCATCGGCTTTGCCGATGACGAAACGAGCATCGAAGCGGCATTCGCCGATCTGGCCAACCGCTGGCCCAATGCCCGGTTCACGCGCAACGACCAGGCCATCGCGCCCATGGTCGCGCAGTCCTTCGATCCCCGGCAATGGTCCGCCGACCGCCCCGTGCGCATCGTGCTGATCGGCACCGATTTCGAGGTAAAAGTCTGGGAAACGCTGCTCAAGATACCGGTAGGGAAGGCGACGACCTATCAGAGCGTCGCCAGCCATATCGGCCGCCCGACCGCCTCCCGCGCCGTCGGCGCCGCCGTCGGCAAGAACCCGATTTCCTTCGTGGTGCCCTGCCACCGCGTCGTCGGCAGCACCGGCGCCCTCACCGGCTACCATTGGGGCGTCCCCCGCAAACGCGCGATCCTCGGCTGGGAAGCCGGCGTGATCTCGGCGGCGCATTAGGCTGAACCCGCCGTGCGGCACCCTCGCCAACCTTCCGTTCCCGCCTCCCCACCGGGTCATTCCCGCGAAAGCGGGAACCTCACTTCCTTCTACATATAAGTGGGATTCCCGCTTTCGCGGGAATGACGCTGTGATTCGGCAGGTGCAGGCTCCCCCTAAACCTCCACCCGCTCCTCAAGCGCTCCATCCGCCCCGATCCGGTAAATCGTCGGCTCGCCCGTTCCGATCTCGCGCTTCAGGATCTCCTCCGGCGTCAGCCCTTCGATGGCCATCACCAGCGCCCGCAGGGAATTGCCATGCGCCGCGATCAGGATGGTCTTGCCGGCCTTGAGCTGGGGCAGGATTTCGCTTTCGTAATAGGGCAGGGTGCGGGCCGCCGTGTCCTTGAGGCTTTCGCCGCCCGGAGGGGGCACGTCGTAGGACCGGCGCCATATCAGCACCTGCTCCTCACCCCATTTTGCGCGCGCATCGTCCTTGTTGAGCCCGGCCAGATCGCCATAATCGCGCTCGTTGAGTGCGATGTTGCGGGTGATGGTGACGTTGAGGATCTCCATCTCTTCCAGCATCAGGTCCAGCGTATGCTGGGCCCGGCGCAGCGCGGAGGTGTAGTAAAGATCCGGCACGATCCCCTTGGCCTTGAGCGCCTTGCCCGTCTCGCGGGCTTCGGTTTCCCCAAGCTCGGTCAGGTTCGGGTTGCGCCAGCCGGTAAAGAGGTTCTTGAGGTTCCACTCGCTCTGGCCGTGGCGCACGAGGATCAGGGTGCCGGTCATATCGTTTCCTTCTGGTTCAGTTCGCAAGGCCGAGCACGTCGACCATTGTATAAAGTCCGGCGCCTTGCCCGGCGGCCCACAGCGCCGCCCGAGCCGCGCCATTGGCATAGATGGTGCGGTCCTGCGCGCGGTGGTTCAGCTCGATCCGCTCCGACTGCCCGGCCAGGATCACCATGTGATCGCCGACGACGTTGCCGCCGCGCAGCGTGGCAAAGCCGATCGTGCCGGCCTCGCGCGGCCCGGTATGACCATCCCGGACGCGAACCGAATGATCCCTAAGCGCAATGTCACGCCCCTTGGCCGCAGCGTCCCCCAGCAGCAGCGCCGTGCCGGACGGCGCATCGACCTTCTTGTTATGGTGCATTTCCAATATTTCGATGTCGTAATCGGCCAGCGCATGCGCCGCCCGCTCCACGAGGTTGGCCAGCACCACCATGCCCATGGAAAAATTGCCCGATTTGACGATCCGCGCGCCCTCGCTTGCCGCCTGCGCTATCGCGGCGTCATCGGCTTCGGAACAGCCGGTCGTACCGATGAT
Source organism: Devosia naphthalenivorans (assembly GCF_003056355.1). Taxonomy (GTDB): domain Bacteria; phylum Pseudomonadota; class Alphaproteobacteria; order Rhizobiales; family Devosiaceae; genus Devosia; species Devosia naphthalenivorans. Next base: position 5,917 of record NZ_PYVW01000022.1, on the reverse strand, counting down.
ATGAACCAGACCACGCCGCGCCGCCTCCTGCGCCAGCGCCACGCTGGCTGCAGGCGCGGTGAAATCAACGATGATATCGGCGCCTTCGAGGCCCGCATTCATGTCGTCGCTGATGGCAACATCGAGTGCCTCGATGCCAGCCACCAATCCTGCGTCCCGGCCGATGGCCGCCGAACCCAGGCGATCGATTGCGGCATGCAGCACAAGCCCAGGCGTTGCAGTCACTGCGCAGATATTGGCGACGCCCATGCGTCCGCCTGCGCCCGCTACCACCACCCGCAGATCTGCCATTGCCGTCTCCCCTGTTCGGCTTGGGCTATAGCAGCGCTGTGGCAAAACGCCAACAGCCGTGCCCCAATGCGGACACCATGCTAGGATGGAGTTGGCAGTCTTTGGGGGAGTGTTGATTTGACCATCACCAACGCGCTGGCGGGCATAGCGGTGGACGATATGAGCGAGGCGCTTGAGTTCTATGAGCGCCTGTTTGGCCGGCCTGCCGACGCCCGCCCCATGGGTGATGTAGCCGAATGGAAACTGCCCGGCGGCGGCTGGGTGCAGATCCACACCGATGGCGACCGCGCCGGTGCTTCGAGCCTGACCCTGATCGTCGACGACATAGCCGAGGAACTCGGCCGGCTCGCCCTGCAAGGAATGACGCCCGTCGCAAAATCGGTCGGCGATTTCTTCAAGACCGCCAAATTCCGCGACCCCGACGGCAACCAGATCGTCTTCAGCCAACCCCAGCCGGGTACCTATTAAGCTGTGTGACGACATGACTTCCTTGTCAGCCACATCGTCTTCCTTGTCGGCCACGTCGTCATTCCCGCGAAGGCGGGAATCTCACTTTTGTGGCCCAAGGGCAGTGAGATTCCCGCTTTCGCGGGAATGACGCGGTGAAATTGAAAGGCCGACAACACACCAGCCCTCAATCTTGGCGCAGGTACACACTTCGATCAGGATGCCTCTTTCCCTTCTCCCCTGAGGGGAGAAGGTGGCCCGCAGGGCCGGATGAGGGGTTCAGTCTCAGGGCTTGAGCCGATGGGCGTCACCACCCCTCACTCTGAGGGACGAAGGAGCAAAAGAACCTTCGAAGCCCTATCCCTCAAACCCGCCGCAGCTGCACATCCTCGATCAAATGGCTCTTGCCCTTCTTGAGGATCAGGTCAGCCCGGCCGCGCGTGGGCAGCACATTGTCCAGCAGATTGGGCAGATTGATCGTGCGCCACACTTTTCGCCCGAACTCTCCCGCTTCCGCCTCGCTCATTTCGGCAAAGCGGCGGAAGAACGAATTCGGGTCCCGGAATGCCGTTTCGCGCAAGCGAAAGAACCGCTCCATGAACCAGGTTTCGAGATCCTCCGTCTCCGCATCGATAAAGATCGAGAAATCGATGAAATCGGACGCGAACAGGATCGGCTTGCCGGTACGGGGCAATTCGCCCGGCTGCAGGATATTGAGCCCCTCGACGATCAAAATGTCGGGGCGATCGATGACGATTTCGCTGCCTTCCACCACGTCATAGACCAGGTGCGAATAGACGGGCACCGGCACATGGCCCCGGCCGGACTTGATATCGGCAAGGAACTGCACGAAGCGGGGGCGGTCATAGCTCTCAGGAAAGCCCTTGCGCTCCATGATGCCGCGCTCGGACAGCACCGCATTGGGGTACAGGAACCCGTCCGTCGTCACCAGATCGACCTTGGGGCTGGAAGGCCAGCGCTGCAGCAGGGCCTGCAGGATACGCGCCGTGGTGGATTTCCCCACCGCCACCGAACCCGCCACCCCGATAATGAACGGCACCTTCTGGTCAGCCGCTTCGAGGAAACGCGTCGAAACACTGTGCAGATGCTGGATGGCTTCGACGTAGAACGACAGCAGGCGCGTCAGCGGCAGATAGATCTCTTCGGCTTCCTCAAGCGATATCGGATCGCTCAGCGTACGCAGCCGCTTGATGTCGTCGGCGTCGAGCGTCATCGGCTCGTCGGCGCGCAGGGCGCTCCATTGTGCCGTGGTGAAATGATGGTAAGGCGCCAGCACCTCCGGGCGCTTGGCCATCAGCTCTGGTCCCCGCGGGAGGCTTTTTCGGCGAGGCCCGATTGAGCCGTGCGCGTATCAAGTTCGGCCATCACCGCCTCAAGCGGCACATTGGCGGCCTTGAGCACGACCAGCAGGTGATAGAGCACGTCGGCCGCTTCCTTGACCAGTTCGGACCGATTGCCGGTCACCGCCGCGATCACGACTTCGGTCGCTTCCTCGCCCAGCTTCTGCGCGCATTTTTCGATGCCGCGCCCGATCAGCTTGGCGGTGTAGCTTTCATCAGGGGAAGCAGCGGCCCGGCTGGCGATGCGGTTTTCAAGCTCTTCTAGGGTCATGGAACGCACTCCGCGCCAGGTCAGTGATTGATATCCACGGTGTCATTCCCGCGAAAGCGGGGCCCCGTCGCTATATCGAGGAAAGAAAACGGAGATTCCCGCCTTCGCGGGAATGACCTTGTGGTGGAAATGGCGGCTGGTGCAAATACAACTTAAGCCGCGCCATCCATCCGCACAGCCACCCCATGGTCGCGCAGATATTGCTTGGCCTGGGGAATGGTGAAGGTGCCGAAGTGAAAAACCGACGCCGCGAGAACCGCGCTGGCGTGCCCTTCCTTGACCCCATCCACCAGATCCTGCAGCGAACCGACGCCGCCCGATGCAATGACCGGAACTTCCACCGCATCGGCGATGCTGCGCGTGAGGCCCAGGTCAAACCCGGATTTGGTCCCATCGCGATCCATCGAGGTCACCAGCAACTCGCCTGCGCCGCGTTCGACCATGCGCACGGCAAATTCCACCGCATCGAGTCCGCTCGGCCTGCGCCCGCCATGGGTGAAGATTTCCCATTCGGAGCGATTGTCACCGCCAACCTGCTGGTCCAGCCGCTGCTTGGCATCCACCGAAACCACGATGCACTGATTGCCGAACTTGTCGGCGGCGCGCGAAATGAAATCGGGGTCGCTCACTGCCGCCGAGTTGATGGCGACCTTGTCGGCGCCCGCCAGCAGCAACTTGCGAATATCCTCAATGGTGCGCACGCCGCCACCAACCGTCACCGGCATGAAGCAGTGCTCAGCGGTGCGCGACACCACATCGAAAATCGTCTCGCGTCCCTCGTGGCTCGCGGCAATATCAAGGAAAGTCAGTTCATCCGCGCCTGCGGCGTCATAGGCTATCGCTGCCTGCACCGGGTCGCCGGCATCGCGCAGATCAACGAATTGCACGCCCTTGACGACGCGGCCATTCATCACGTCGAGGCACGGGATCAGTCTGGTCTTGAGCGTCATGCGGCCGCCTTCAGCATGGCGAGTGCTTCACGTGAAACAATCCTGCCGTCATAAAGTGCGCGGCCGGAGATTGCCCCCTCCAACACCCGGTATTCCGGGCGCGTCATGCGTTCGATATCATCCATGGATGCAAGGCCACCCGAAGCGATCACCGGGATCGTGGTTGCCCGCGCCAGTTCCAGCGTTGAATCCCAGTTGATCCCCGCCAGCACGCCATCCCGGTCGATATCGGTATAGATGATCGCCGCGACGCCTGCGCCTTCGAAGCGCTTGGCGAGTTCGATCACCGAAAGCTCGGAGGTTTCCGCCCAGCCCTCCACCGCAACCATGCCGCCGCGCGCATCGATGCCGACAGCAATTTGGCCAGGAAAGCGCCTGGCGGCTTCCTTGACCAACGCCGGATCGCGCACCGCAACCGTACCGAGGATTACGCGCGCCAGACCCTTGTCGAGCCAGCCCTCGATATGGTCGAGCGTCCGGATGCCGCCGCCCAGTTGCACGGGGAAGTCGACCGCTTTCAGGATCGCCTCGACCGCCTCGCCATTGCGGCTCTCACCGGCAAAAGCGCCATTTAGATCAACTACATGGAGATATTCAAAGCCCTGTTCTTCGAACGACTTGGCCTGCGCCGCAGGATCGTCGTTGAACACGGTCGCCTGATCCATGTCGCCCAGCTTCAGGCGCACGCACTGACCGTCCTTGAGGTCGATGGCAGGAAAAAGAATCACGGCGTCCACCTCAGGAAATTTTCGATCAGTTTGAGACCCAGGGCCTGCGATTTCTCCGGGTGAAACTGCGCCCCGAACAGATTGTCCCGCCCGACGCAGGCCGTCACCGTCCCACCGTAATCGGTGGTGGCGATACGCATGTCAGCAATCTCGGTCACCAGATGGTAGGAGTGGACGAAATAGGCATGCAGCCCATCGGGTCCATCCGGAATCCCCTCCAGCACCGCATGAGGCTTCACAACAGAAATGTTGTTCCACCCCATATGCGGAATCTTGAGGCTCGGATCGTTCGGCCTGATGCGTTCCACGGCGCCGGGAATCCAGCCAAGGCCCGGTGTCACAGCCTTTTCGCGGCCTTCGGAGGCCATCAACTGCATGCCGACGCAGACGCCCAAAAACGGCGTGCCGCCCCGGATGACCTTTTCTTCCAGCACATCCACCATGCCCGGCACGGCATCGAGCCCGGCCTTACAATCGGCAAAGGCCCCAACGCCCGGCAGCATGATGCGATCGGCCTTGCGCACCAGTTCCGGGTCGGCCGTCACCAGGACATCCATCTCGCCGACATCTGCGGCCATACGCTCGAATGCCTTGGCGGCAGAGTGCAGATTGCCCGCGCCGTAATCGATGATTGCAACCGAACTCATCGGATCGCCTCCAGTTGGGCCATGTCGGCGCTATAGGCCACTCGCTCGCCGCGAGCCGTCCAGCCACGACGCAGCAAGGCGCGCCGGATCAAATCGGGTGCCGCGAACCCCAGCCATATCGCGCCGAGGATATAGAGCGAGAACGCTGCTACCCCGCCCAAAACAATGGACGCCACAACAAGCATGGCAAAACCGAGCAACCATGCGGCAAGCTCAAGCCAAAGCCGATGGACGCCCAGGAAGACCGGCGGCAGGATCGCAGCAAACCAGAAGAACTTTGCGGGCACGACCGCAGGCAAAGCGAAGCTTGCCGGCTTAGGATCGAAAATAGCGTAGAGGGTCAATGGACGCTCCAAATATTCGATGCCATCCCGGCCTTGAGCCGGGGTGACACCGTTTGTTGGAAGTCAATTAGTGCAAAAGGCCCGAAAACAAAAGCCTCAGAGCGTTCCCTTGGTGGACGGCACCCGATCCGCGGCCCGAGGATCGATTTCGACCGCATCGCGCAAGGCCCGCGCCACCGCCTTGAACATGGACTCTGCGAGATGGTGGTTGTTGTCGGTATAGAAATTCTCGATATGCAGCGTAATTCCTGCATTGATTGCAAAGGCTTGCCAGAATTCACGGAACAGCTCAGTGTCCAGCTTGCCCACCTTGTCGCGCGAAAATTCGGCGCGAAACACCAGGAACGGCCGCCCCGAAACATCCAGCGCCGCCCGCGTCAGCGTACCATCCATCGGCAGATCGGCCGAGGCATAGCGGCGAATACCCCGCTTGTCGCCCAGCGCCTGCTTGATCGCCTGGCCCAGCGCGATCCCCACATCCTCCACGCTGTGGTGAAAGTCGATGTGCAGATCGCCGGTACACCGCACATCCATGTCGATCAGCGAATGCCGCGACAGCTGATCCAGCATGTGGTCGAAAAAACCAATGCCCGTCAGCATGTTATGCTCACCGGTACCGTCAAGGTCGATCGAGACTTCGATCTGCGTCTCATTGGTCTTGCGGGCAATCTTGGCGGTACGCATGGAAATTCCTCCGGGAATGGCGGGTCTCTAGCAGATAGGCACACCCGCGTGAAGATTGGGTTTCTCACCTCGCCCCTTGTATGTTTCCTTTGAGGCCGTGATTGACGATGATCGGCCTTGGAGCGTGGCGTGAGCCATGGTCCGGGCCGGATAGCCTGTAGCCCCTCAGAGCCAGCCAAGCTCGCCCTTGAGCA
>NZ_PYVW01000021.1 GCF_003056355.1 Devosia naphthalenivorans | reverse complement strand
AATCCCTGACCGTTATGGCCAGCGCCGGCTGGCGCGCCAACTTGTGGCGGGCATCCCAGCGCCGGCGCCGCGCCGCCAGACCATCCGCCCGCTCGCCATCATAGCTCCCGCGCCAATGCCTGGTGGGCCTGCCATTGCGCCCCAACTCACGGCTGATGGTTGAGGCCGAACGCCCCAGCATCTGGCCGATCGCCTGCATCGAGAGCCCCTTGCGCCGCCCAATGTCGATCTCAACCCCCTCCCGCAGGCTCAACTGCTCATACAAAGTTCCCATCGCACCAACACCATAGCAGGTGTTGCACTTGTGGCGTGAGTCGAGGGAATCCCACTGTTGCGCGGAAGTGAGTGAGATTCCCGCTTTCGAGGGAATGACGCCGAGTGAACGAAATAAACTTCGAAGCTGCTACTTCACCATGTCGGGGCAGACATAGGGCACCGTTGCTGACACAAACCGCTGCTCCTGTGTTTCGCTACCCAGTTTCAGATTCAGCACAAGTTCGCTGTCGCTAAGGCTGGCGATGTCGGCATTGATGGTCATGCCGTCTTCGTCCCAGCTGATGGCGGTGTCGGAAACCTGCTGCCATTTCGACAGGCGGTAGGTTTCCCAGCAACTATCGCTGACCAGCGTGCCATCCGCCAGGAAGATCTGCATTGGTCCGGGCAGCGCATCGTCGGCCTCGGAGCGCACCCAGACCTTGTTCAGCAGGGGATTGGGCTCGCCGTGGTCGTCGGCGGCATCTTCGGTTTCCTGGGCCATGGTGGGGATCACGCTGCCGCAGGTGCCTACGCCCCAAACGCCGAGCAGTGCCAGGATTGCAGCCTTGGTATCCATCGTCGTTCCTCCGAGGGCTGCACTCATCTGGTGCCGCATACGCAACACCGCAAGTCTGGCATCGCGAATGCGGTGTTTTTGAGGGCGGCAAAGCCAAAGTTAGTCGGCATAGCTCCGGCGCTTTAGCGAACGGTCCAGACTCTCGATGCGCTTGGTTTGCACCGGCCACAAGGTGTATTTATCCTCGCCCAGGATGTGGTTGGCATGAAGCGCCCAATTGGGATCATCCAGTGCACCACGAGCCAGGGCGACGAAATCGGCCTCGCCACGCGCAATGACGGCTTCGGCTTGGTGAGCCTCATCGATCAGGCCCACCGCGATCGTGGGAATATCCGCGCCGTCGCGTACGGCCTGTGCAAACGGAACCTGGTAGTGGGCGACTGAATTGATGATCGCGCCATCAAAACCGCCGCTGGAGCAGTCGATCGCATCCACCCCAAGCGCCTTGAGTTCCTTGGCAAAGGCGACGCTGTCTTCTACCTGCCAGCCATCCGGATGATTGTCGCTGACTGAGATGCGGACCAGCAGCGGCTTGTCTTCCGGCCACACCGCGCGCACGGCGGCCACGACTTCAAGCGGCAGGCGCATGCGGTTCTCGCGGCTGCCGCCGTATTCGTCGGTGCGCTTGTTCGCCAGAGGCGACAGGAATTGGTTGAGCAGATAGCCATGAGCGGCGTGGATTTCGACCGTGTCGAAGCCAGCAGCGAGCGCGCGCTTGGCCCCGGCAGCGAACGCGTCAACGACACCCTTGATCCCGGCAAGATCAAGCGCTGTCGGCACCGTAAAGCTGGGATCATCGCTATGGGCGACGGCGGACGGCGCGACCGGCGTCCATTGTTCAAAGCCAACAGAGGCGCGGCCTTCCGGCGTTTTGACCGCCTCGGTATTCCAGGTGACAGGCGTCGAGGCTTTGCGGCCGGCATGAGCCAACTGGATACCTGCCGCAGCGCCCTGGCTGTGAAGGAAATCAACGATGCGTGCCAGCGGCGCGACATGCTCATCCTTCCAGATGCCCAGGTCGCCATATGAGATGCGCCCTTCGGCGGTTACGCCAGTGGCTTCGAACAGGATCAGGCCGAACCCACCCATGGCAAAACGTCCGAGATGGACCATGTGCCAGTCGTTCACGAAGCCATCGATGGCAGAGTACTGGCACATCGGGGCGATGACGGTACGGTTGCGCAGGTTGAGGCCGCGCAGGGAGGCAGGTGAGAAAAGCTTGGACATAAATGCTCTATGGTTGGTGCCGTTGGGCAGCCACAAGATGCACATTCATCGTTTCATCGGCAAGTGCCGATATAAGAACGGTGTGTTGCGGTGTGCGCATGAAATGCAATGCTTTCGCGCGGCCCGACCAGGTTCTGCACCAGCGCCGGAACCAGTCTGCGCCAGGCCTTGCCCGAAGCAGGCCGGTTATCGCTACGGCATCAACTGCCCGCCATTGACCTCGATAGTCTGACCGATGGTGTAGCCGGAGAGGCTTTCGGAAGCGAGGAACAGGTAGGCACCGACGCAATCCTCGGCCACACCCAGCCGGCCTTGCGGCACGCTGGCCAACATGGCGTCCATTTGGGCCTGGGTTGAATAGCGTTCATGGAATGGTGTGGTGATGACGCCCGGCGCCACCGCGTTGACGCGGATACCAAAAGGGATCAATTCCTTGGCCATGCCGCGGGTCACATTGGCGATAAAAGCCTTGGACGAACCATAGAGCCCCGCGCCATTGCTGGCGCCGTTGCGGGCCGCAATGGAGGTGGTGTTGATGATGAAGCCGCCATTCACCTTCAGGTGCGGAATGGCAGCGTGCGACGCCGCCAGCACCGAGCGGGCGTTGAGATCCATGATCTGGTCATAGAGCGCGCTGGTCCATTCCTGGTAGGGCTGGCGGGCGACCATGCCTCCGGCATTGTTGATCAGGCCATCCAGTCGGCCGAACGCCTTCTGCGCGGCCCCGACAGCACCGGCAATTTCACCTTCCTTGGAGGCATCGGCGCGGATCAGCTCAACCGTGCCGCCACTGTCGCGAATGGTCTTGGCGAGCGCCTCCGCGGAGTCCACGCTGGAATTGTAGTGCAACCCGACCAAGGCCCCCTGTGCCGCAAAGGCGGTTGCGAGCGCCGCTCCGATTCCCGTTGAAGCGCCGGTAATCAGCACCGCCTTGCCGACCAGGTCAGGTATCGTAAGCGCTTGATTGGCCATGGCCATGTCTCCAGTGTTCAGCTTGTTGCGATATCAAACCGTGGCCGCCTGATTGTCACGTTCTTTATGGGGCGGTTAAGCAAGGCTAGCAGCTTCCGAGCGGTAATCGCCCGAGACCTGACGGTTCGGTTCCCGCCCCAACTTCGCAGTGGCACCAAAGGTGCGAACGGCAGAATTGGGCCGTTCTCCGACCAGCCGCTTTTGGATAGAACCGACTTAAACTGATATTGGCCGTCGGGCGCCACTGATAAGTGCTTTGTCGATCGGAAGCTCAGAGACCGCCATTTGTGCGACCCGAAGCATTTGGCTCATTGCTGCTCGACATCATGTGAATTTGAGTGGCTCCAGATGAAACGCTGGCTGTAGCCGAAGGTGGTCGCTGCTTTTTGGGAGCTAAAGGGGGAGGCGAGGCCTCGGGGGAGTCGGGACAAGTCGGTGGAGGGCAGGTGGCGCTCCAGCAGGTGCCGGGTCTCGATGCCGAAGATGTTTTCGGCACCGGAAAGATTGTAGATGCCCGAAGGGACGGTATCCTGTTCCAGCGCTTGACGGCAGGCGGTGGCAATGTCGCGGGCGTCGGTGCGGGTCCAGAGCAGGAAGCGCTCGGCCTCGGGATGGGTCAGGGCACGGGCAATTTCATCACGCAAATCCTCGGGAGCGCGGACGCCCATGATCCGAAAGGTCAACACATTCAGCCCCTTGTTCGCAAAGTAGGCTGCCGCCTGCTCGCTTGCGATTTTGGCCAATGCATAGGAATTAAGCGGGAACAGCGAGTGCTCTTCAGTCACGGGCGCAAATACCGGCGCGTGTTCGGCAAAGCCGTAGACCTGGGCACTAGAGGCTTGGATAACCCGACGCAATCCCAAGCTCGCTGCCGCGTCCAGCACATTGAAAGCACCGGCGACATTGTCCCCATAGGTGCGCGTATCTGGAACTATGCCGGGATCGGACCAGGCCGCCATATGGACGACGGCTTCGGCCTTTGCATAGGTCAGTGTGCCGAAAACGTCCTCGGCTTTCGAAACATTGCCCTGCATGTAGCGCACGTCGGGATGACGCTTGGCGGCAGGGGATAGATCGAGGCTAGTGACCGTGTGGCCCGCCTCCGCGAGTTCCCTCACGACGAAGCGGCCGACGCGTCCCGATCCACCCGTTACCACGATGCGCACCGCATTCTCCCCGACTAGTCATCTGTCAACATTAGTCGTATGGCTTAGTAGTCGTATTAATTTTTTGCGGCAAGGGGTGCTTGATGGGAAATCGTGGACCGAGTTTGTCGGATCGGACGGCGGAGCAATTGCGGGCGTGGATCATAGAGCGTGCCATGGTGGACGGGGATAAGCTGCCGCCCGAACATGAGCTGATTGAGAGCCTGGGGATCAGCAGGACCGTGTTGCGCGAGGCGGTGGCCGGGATGCGGGCGCGCGGGGAGTTGACCAGTCGCCGGGGTTCTGGCGTTTTCGTGGCGCAGTCATACTCTGTGCCGCCGCTGCGGTTACACCCAGCAGACCTCGCATCAGTGCCGGATGTGCTGCAGGATCTCGAGATCCGTTCTGCCGTCGAAATCGAGGCGGCCAGCCTGGCCGCGCGGCGGCGCAACGAGGCGCATCTGCAGGCCATCGGGGCGACATTGCGGGCGCAGGAAGCGGCCCAGAGCCGAGAAGAAGCCAGTGCCGCAGACTTTGCCTTTCACCGTGCCGTCGCCAATGCCACTGGCAATCCGCGCTTTGCGCAATTCCTTGATGGTATTGGGCCTTCCGCCATTCCGCGTAGTCGTTTGAGCGCCACGGCGCAGACGCCGGAGCAGGAGGCTGCTTATCTCGCCATGTTGCTTGGGGAGCATCGGGCCATTGCACGTGCGATCGAGCAGGGCGATGCGGCCTTTGCTCGCGATGCCATGCGCCAGCATCTTTCGGGCAGCGCCCGCCGCTATCAACAGGCAGGCAAGGAGGCCGAGTCCCTTTGAAAATCACCGACCTCAGAACCGTGCCCGTGGCGCTGCCGCTGGACAAGCCTATCGGCAACGCCACAGCCCGCATTACCATGTTTTCCTGCATTGCGGTGTTTCTTGATACTGACGAGGGCCTGGTTGGGGAGAACCTGATTTTCACCATCCGCCCGGAGCAAGTGAAACTGCTCGATGCCATGGTGCATGTGCTCCGCGACGCGGTGATCGGACGCTCGCCGGATGACACGGCCGCGGTCTGGGCGGAATGCTGGAAGCGCATCAATTTCATCGGGTTTTCTGGCGTTTCCATCATGGGCATTTCCGCTATCGATGGCGCCATGTGGGACCTGCGCGGCAAAGCTGCCGGGCTGTCGATCTCGCGTCTGCTGGGACGGGCGCGCGACCGCGTTCCGGCCTATGCAAGCGGCGGCTTGTGGCTGAGCGAGAGCACGGACGAGCTGGTTGAACAGGCGGGCGGCTTTGCGGCAGCGGGTTTCAAGGCAATGAAGCTGCGGCATGTGGGGCGGGCGGATGTGGACTTGCCGCGCCTTAAGGCTGTGCGCCAAGCCATTGGCCATGAAGTGGATTTGATGGTTGATGCCAATCAGGTGCTCGATGCCAAGGCGGCCATAAGGCTGGGGCAGCAGATGGCGGAGTACGGGATTGCCTGGTTCGAAGAGCCAGTGCCGGCACATGACCTCGAACAGTCGGCCGAAGTGGCAGCGGCGCTGGATATGCCGGTCGCTTCGGGCGAAAACGACTATACTCTGCACGGCTTCAAGCGGCTACTCGATACCAAGGCGGCGGATATCCTGATGCCGGACCTGCAACGGGTTGGCGGGGTGAGCGAGTTCGTTCGGGTGGGGGCGCTTGCGGCGGCCTATAACAGGCCGGTGTCATCACATCTTTTCCCGGAAATGAGCCTGCAGGTCATGGGGTCGATTCCCAATGCGACGCTGCTGGAACATCTCGAATGGTATAGCCCGCTCTATCAGGAACAGATGCAGATGGATGGCGGGGATATCCTGGTGCCGGACCGGCCCGGTTGGGGCTTTAGCCTGGACCTCGACCAACTGCAGCATTTCAGCCTGAAGCGTTAGCATTCGGTGCCCCTTGAGCATCACCGGAAGACAGCACCTGCGACACCTCAAGCAAAGCATACTTGTCGGTTGTCGTACAACGTGCTAGTGCAAGGCAAATGATGGGATTGGATGCGTTGCGATTGGGCGCTGGGGCCTTGGTGACGGTGGGGGATGATATGCGGATTGTAGATGTGAAGGTGCGGGTTTTCCGGCACACGACGCGGCGCCATCAGGATTCGGCGGGGCATGGCCATCCGGGTGAGCCGCACAAGGTCAAGCAGGGCATGCTGAGCATTGTCTGCGACGATGGCAGCGAAGGTCATTGCTTTGGTGCGCCGGAAACGATCCGCCCGCATCTGATCGAGACCTTCGTCAAGAAGGTGCTGATCGGGCAGGATCCGTTCGACCGCGAATTGCTGTGGCAGGAACTGGCGCATTGGCAGCGGGGCAGCGCCGGGCAGTTGACTGACCGGACACTCGCTGTGGTGGATACCGCGCTGTGGGACCTGGCTGGCCGCGCATTGGGCCTGCCGGTGCACAAGCTGATCGGCGCTTATCGCGACAAGGTGCCGGCCTATGGCAGCACGATGTGCGGTGACGAGCTCGAGGGCGGGCTGGCAACGCCGGAAGATTATGGCCGCTTTGCCGAAAAGCTGGTGGCGCGCGGCTATAAGGGTATCAAGCTGCATACCTGGATGCCGCCGGTCTCCTGGTCGCCCAATGTGAAGATGGACCTCAAGGCCTGTGCCGCAGTGCGCGAGGCCGTCGGGCCCGACGTGGCGCTGATGATCGACGCCTACCATTGGTATTCGCGCACCGATGCGCTGGAACTGGGCAGGGGCCTCGAAAAGCTCGACTTCGCCTGGATCGAAGAGCCGCTCGACGAGCAGAGCACTTCTTCCTATGCCTGGCTTGCCGCCAATCTCGATATTCCGGTGCTAGGCCCCGAAAGTGCGGCCGGCAAACATTATGCCCGGGCCGAATGGATCAAAGCAGGCGCCTGCGACATCCTGCGGACGGGCGTGCATGACGTGGGCGGCATCACGCCCTCGCTCAAGTCGATCCATCTTGCCGATGCCTATGGGATGAACTGCGAAATCCACGGCAATGGTGCGCCCAACCTGGTGCTGGCGGCATCGGCCAAGAATATCCGCTGGTACGAGCGGGGCTTGCTGCATCCTTTCCTCGAGTATGACGACGGCTTTGAATATCTCAACAGCCTCGCCGATCCGATGGACGCGGACGGCTTCGTCCATCTCTCGGACAAGCCCGGCATGGGCGAAGACATCAATTTCGATTTCATCAATGACAATCTCGTCGCCTAGCTTCGGGCAGGCGGCCATAGGGGGCCAACCATGACTCTTCATTCGACCCAGACCAGTCTCGATCCGCAGGCGCTGAAATCGGCTTTGTCCGAAGGGCTGATGTCCTTTCCGATCACCGATTTCGACGCCGCTGGCGACTTTGCCGAGGACGGCTATCGCCAGCGCCTGGAATGGCTGATGCCTTACGGCGCCAAGGTGCTGTTCGCTGCCGGCGGCACGGGCGAGGGTTTTTCGCTGACCCCGGACGAGCACAAGCAGGTCATCCGCACCGCCGTGGAAACCTGCGGCAGCCACACCCCGATCATTGCCGGCGTGGGCTACAGCACCCGCATCGCCATCGACCTAGCCAAGGCTGCAGAGGCCAGTGGTGCAGCCGGCATCATGCTGCTGCCTCACTACCTGACCGAAACCAACCAGGAGGGACTGCGCGCCCATATCGACGCCGTCTGCAAGGCGGTCCGCATCGGCGTCGTGGTCTATAACCGCAATGTGTGCAAGCTGAGCGCCGACACGGTGGCGCGGCTGGCCGACGACAACGCCAACCTGATCGGCTTCAAGGATGGCGTGGGTGATGTCGAGGCAGTGACCGTGGTGCGCGCCAGAATGGGCGACCGCCTGAGCTATCTCGGCGGCTTGCCGACGGCCGAAGTGTTTGCTGAAGCCTATTATGGCGCGGGCTTCCCCGTTTATTCCTCGGCCGTGTTCAACTTCATCCCCAAGACGGCGACCGAGTTCTACCGGGCCGTGCAGGCCGGCAATCGCGACGTCACCAACCGGCTGCTACGCGAATTTTTCATTCCCTATATCGGCATCCGCAACCGCGCCGGCGGCTTTGCCGTCTCGATCATCAAGGCCGGGGCGACCATTGTCGGGCATACGGCCGGCCCGGTTCGCCCGCCGCTGTCGGAACTGGCGGCCAAGGATATCGCCGATCTGAAGGAACTGATCGACGCCCTCGGTCCGCAGTAACTACACGCTCCTCCCAGCGTGAACCCCGCGGCGCAAGCCGCGGGGTTTTTTCGTGCAGCATGCTGCGGGCATGCTTGTGGATTGCTTGCGATATGCTGCCGGCATGCCTGTGGTTTTCTGGCGGCTGCCTCGGGTTTGCTGGTGGGAGTGGCTTTTGCCAGCCGCTGGGAGTTGTAGGACTGCTTTGCCCCGGGGGGTGCGTAGGGGGCCGAATGTCGGGGGTGCCCGCCACTCCTTTGTGGGGGAGGTTCATTTCGGACGCTTCCACATCCACAGTGTCATCCCGGCGAGGCCGGGATCCATCCTGAGATGTACCCACGCCCGCGACAGGTTGAGATAGATCAGGATGGATTCCGGTCTTCGCCGGAATGACTCGGTGGGTAAGGTGGTTCCGATCCGGGCCAACCGCGACCATTGAGAGGAAGTGTTCACTTGCCATAATCCGGTGTGCGTGGCGCCCCCCACCCTTGATCCCTCCCCGCAAGGGGGAGGGTGTCGACTGAAACGGCGGCGCAAAGCACCCAAAATGAACACTCCCCACAAGGAGGGACTGGTCACTTTGACCGCATGATCAGATCTATCGCTGCCCACCGTGCTGCCCCCGAGGGTCACGTCCCGTAGGCACAACCGCTCTGACAGGGTTCCCTGAACGGCCCTCGGGTCAAGCCCGAGGGCAGCACGGCGTATTTTTTGCTAGACCGGTCGCTTGCTGCCGGCGAGGAGGCGTTCCTTGCTGCCGATGAGGTGCAGGCGCATGGCGCCGCGGGCGCCGTCGCTGTCGCCGGCTTCGATGGCGTCGAAGACCCTGCCATGCTCGGAGTTAACCCGGTTGAGATAATCTTCGCGGCTTTCCTGGGCGATGGCGAAGGTGTTGACGCGCGCGCGCGGTACCGACAATTCGCCGAGATAGTTGAAGAGCTTGAGGAAGTGCATGTTGTCGGTGGCCGCGGCGATGGCGCGGTGAAAGGCGAGGTCCGACTGGATGGCGTCGTCACCGGCAAGGATTGCGGCACTCATGGCATCCATGGCGTTCGTCATGGCCGTCAGCGAATCCCCGTCGCGGCGGGCCGCGGCGAGGGCGGCGGCTTCCACTTCGAGCGCGATGCGCAACTCCAGGATCGAGACGGCTTCGGCGACACGGTCGAGATCGCCGGCTTCGATGAAGAAGGGGCGCAGGGGCGCCGATTGCTGCACGAAGACACCGACGCCCTGGCGGGTGGTGACGAGGCCGCCGGATTTGAGATTGGCGATGGCTTCGCGAATGACAGTCCGGCTGACGCCGAATTCGGAGACCAGCTCGAGTTCGGTCGGCAGCTTGTCGCCACGGGCATATTCGCCCGAATGAATGCGCCGCTGCATGACCTCGACGATCTGCTCGGACAGGCTGCCTCTGCGAAACTCCATGGCCATTGCGTCTCCCCCTACCTGACTAGATATAGTCCTCGCGGTGCGGTGTGAAGCTATCAACCATCGTACCGGCCTCGATGCAGACCGCGCCATGCAGCACGCCACCATCGACCACATAGCTCGACCCCGGTCCGAGGCGCCTGGTAATGCCATTGATGGTGACGTCGAACAGGCCGCTTTCGATATAAGCGGCCTGGGTATGCGGATGGGTATGGGGTTCGCCGACGGCGCCGGTAGCGAAGTCCCAGCGCAGCATCATCAGGGCATCGGTGTAGCAGAGCATCTGCATGCGACGGCCTTCGCCCGTGACCTGCCAGACAGCATCCTTGCCGTCGAGAAAATTGCCGGAAGTGGCCATGATAGGTTCCTTAGGATTGAGCTGAAGGGGGGGCGGCGAGGTCATAGTGACCGCTGGCTTCGAGCAGAGCGCGGGTATAGGGAGCCGAGACCTGGCCCGCATCGAGCGCATCGCGGGTCAGGACTTCCACGATCTTGCCCGCCTGCATCACGGCAAAGGCGCTGCACATATGGTCGATGACCGCTAGATCATGGCTGACCAGCACATAGGTGAGGTTGAGCTCCTCGCGCAGGTCCTTGAACAGGTTGAGAATCTCGGCCTGAATTGACACGTCGAGCGCCGAGGTCGGCTCATCGAGCAGCAGGATGCGCGGGCGCAGGACGAGGGCGCGCGCGATGGCGACGCGCTGGCGCTGGCCGCCCGACAATTGGTGGGGATAGCGATAGCGGAACTGACCGCCGAGACCCACCTGTTCGAGGGCTTCGCCGATGCGGCGGTCGATATCGCCGAAGCGGTGGATCTGCAGCGGTTCGGCAAGAATGTCGGAGATGCGGTGCTTGGGATGCAGCGAGCCATAGGGGTCCTGAAACACCATCTGCACCTTGCGGCACCAGGCGAGGCGATCGGCGCTCTCAAAGGTGTCGCCATCCACGGCGATGCTCCCGGTCCAGTGCCTGTAGAGCCCGGCAATGCAGCGCAAAACGGTCGACTTGCCCGAGCCGGATTCGCCGACGAGACCAAAGGTCTGGCCCTCGTCGACATCGAAGCTGATGCCGTCGAGAATCTGGCGGCTGCGGGTGCCGGCGCCGAGATGCAGGTCGATGTCGCTAATGGAAATCAGGCTCATGGCTGGCGCTCCAGGTCGCGGGCCCAGTCTTGCTTCCGGTTCAGCACCGAAAGGCGATCACGGCGCTGGCCGATGCGGGGCAGGGAGGCCAGCAGGCCCTTGGTATAGTCATGCTGGGCCAGATGCAGTTCGCTGGCCCTGAGCTCCTCGACGACCTGGCCGGCATACATGATCAGTACGCGGTCGCAGAAGCTCTGCACAAGATTGAGGTCATGGCTGATGAACAGCAGGCCAATGCCGCGGCGCTGGACCAGATCGTCGAGCAGCGACAGCACCTGGGCGCGCACGGTGACGTCGAGGGCGGAGGTCGGCTCGTCGGCAATGATCATGGCCGGATCGGGGATCAGCATCATGGCGATCATGATGCGCTGCCCCATGCCGCCCGAAACTTCGTGCGGATAGAGGCCATAGACGTGTTCGGGGTCGCGGATCTGCACCGAGGCGAGCTGTTCGATGGCGCGCTTTTTCGCTTCGGCGCGGCTCACCTTGAAATGGGCCAGATAGGCCTCGCTGACCTGCTCGCCCACGCTCATGACCGGGTTGAGCGAGAATTTGGGGTCCTGCAGGATCATCGAGATGCGGCGGCCGCGAATATCCTGCATCTTGCGTTCGCTGAGCGAGAGCAATTCCTTGCCCTCGAAACTGAGGCGGTCTGCGTTGACCTTGGCTATATCGGGCAGCAGCCGCACCAGAGCGCGGCCGACGGTGGACTTGCCGGAGCCGGATTCGCCGATAATGGCCACCTTTTCCCTGCCGAGGTCGAAGCTGACATTGCGCACGGCATGCAGCAGGCCGCGTGCCGAGAAGTAGCGGACGTTGAGGTTTTTGACGGAGAGGATTGGATCGGTCATCGGATTACCTCGACTGACGCGGATCGAGCAGATCGCGCAAGCCATCGCCAAAGAGATTGAAGGCCAGGGCGACGATCAGGATGGCCATGCCGGGCATGGTGACGACCCACCAACTGTCGATCATGAAGCGGCGGCCGGCCGAGGTCATGGCCCCCCATTCGGGCGAGGGCGGCTGGGCGCCGAGGCCGAGGAAGCCCAGACCTGCGGCCGTCAGCATGATGCCGGCCATGTTGAGCGTGATGCGCACCACGACGGAGGGAATGCAGATCGGCAGGATATGGCGCCACAGGATACGTGGGGCACCGGCGCCCGAGACACGGGCGGCGGCGATATAATCGGCGGCGCGCGTGGTGAGGGTTTCGGCCCGGGCGAGGCGCGCAATCGGTGGCCAGGCCGTCAGCGCGATGGCGATGACGGCGTTTTCGATGCCCGGCCCGAGGGCGGCGGCGAAAGCGAGCGCCAGGATCAGGCTGGGGAAGGAGAGGAAGATATCGGTGATGCGCATCAGCACCCGATCCGTCCAGCCGCCGAAATAGCCGGCGGTCATGCCGATCACCAGGCCAATGGGGGCAACGATGACCGAAACCAGCATCACGATATAGAGCGAGATGCGCGAGCCATGGACGATGCGGCTGAAAATGTCGCGGCCGAATTCGTCGGTGCCCAGCCAGTTTTGCGCACTGGGTGGCTCAAGATCGCGCGCCAGATTCTGGACCAGTGGATCATGGGTGGCGATCCAGGGGGCAAAGATCGCCATGATGGCCAGCAGCAGGATGACGACGAGGCCGAACACGGCCAGCGGACTCGAAAAGAAGCTGCGCGTGCCCCAATAGAGGCGCTGCGCCGTGGCCTGCCGGCCAGAGGTGATGGTGTCGGTGGAGAGATATTCGCGCCAGGTCATGGTCTCGGTCCCGCTCATGCTGCACGCGTCCTCGGGTCGAACACCCGGTAGAGGATGTCGGACAGGATGTTGAGGGCGATGAACAGCACGCCGACCAGCAGGGTGCAGGCCATCACCGCATTCATGTCGCCCATCATCAAATTGCTGGTGAGATAGCCGCCAAAGCCCGGCCAGGAGAACACGGTCTCGATCAGCACGGCGCCTTCGAGCAGCCCGCCATAGGCCAGGGCCACGATGGTGACGAGCTGGACCCGGATGTTGCGGAAGGCGTGGCGCCAGATCACCTGTCGCTGCGACAGGCCCTTGATGCGGGCGGTAACCACATATTCCTGGCCGAGCTGGTCGATCATGAAGCTGCGCGTCATGCGGGCGATATAGGCCATGGAATTGAGGCCGAGCACGGTGGCGGGCAGCCAGATATTGCGCAAGGCGCTCCAGAACACGTCCCATTCGCCGACCAGGATGCTGTCGATCAGCAGGAACCCGGTAATGGGCGAGACGAGCCCGGAATAATAAACCTCGACCCGCCCGGTGCCGCCGGACCAGCCGAGATAGGCATAGAACAGCAGCAGGCCCATGAGGCCGAACCAGAAGGTGGGCGTGGAATAGGCCAACAGGCTCAGGAACCGCACCAAATAGTCGGGCAGCTTGTTGCGGCGGACGGCGGCGAGCACGCCGAGCGGAATGCCCAGGCCCGCGCCAAGAATGATGGAAATGGTGCCCAGCTCGATGGTCGCCGGGAAGACGCGGATAATGTCCTCGACCACGGGGCGGCCGCTGACCAGGGCCACGCCGAAATCGCCGCGCAGCACGTCGGAAACGAAGCGGAAGAACTGCACATAGAGCGGCTGGTCGAGCCCGAGCCGGGCATAGACGCGGTCATAGGTCGCCTGGCTGGCTTCGTCGCCGACAATGGCCAGCACCGGATCGACCGGCATCATGCGGCCAATGACGAAGGTGAGGACCAGGAGGCCGAACAGGGTAACGACGATCGAGCCGACGAAGCCCGTGGCCGAGACCAGGTTCGACCAATAGCGGTGCCGCGGCGAGGCGTCCGTTCGAGACATCGTCTGCATCAGTGGATCACCTCATGGGCCGTGGTGTTGGCGGCAATGAAATCCATGTCATAGATCACGCCCAGCCCCGGCAGCTGCGGCACGCTTACCGCGCCGGTCTCGTCCACCGCGTCGGGCGCTTCGCTGTAGCCGCAGGCGTAGATCGGGGGCTTGGGATTGCCGATGCGCGGGGCGCACAGCGTCAGCTCGTAATAGTTGGCGTTGCGGATGGCGGCCATGGCCTGGCGTTGCGACGGGCCGCAGCCGTGGAACTCGACGTCGAGCCCATGCGCCTCGGCCAGATGGGCGATCTTCATCGTGCCGGTAATGCCCATGTCGAGGGTCGGATTGACCCGCACGAAGTCGGTGGCTTCGGCAGTTATCGTATCGGCCTTGGCCTCGAGGCCGCGGATATGTTCGCCCATCAGGATGGGAGTGGCCAGCATCTGGCGCAGCTTGCGATGGGCATGGCGCGAAAAGCCGCCGTCGCGGAACGGGTCCTCGTACCAGAAATACCCGCCCTCGTCGCACGCCCGGCCGACATAGAGCGCATCGGCAAAGGTGCGCAATTCGCAGGCCGGATCGAGCATAAGGTCCATCCTGTCGCCGACGCGCTCGGCCACATGGAGGACATTTGCCGCTTCCTCGCGCCGGTCGCCTGCGCTCCAGCCGTGAATCTTGAAGGCACGATGACCCAGCGCCAGGCATTCCTCGGCATAGTCGGCAAAGGCCTCCTTGGAGGAAAGCCCGCCATTCCGGTCGCCGTGGAAGGTGCTCACATAGGCCGGCAGGGTCGTCCGGTAGCCGCCGAGCAGCTTGTTGACCGGCATGCCGGCGCGCTTGCCGGCCAGGTCCCACAGCGCAATATCGATATTGGAATGCCCGAACGCGCCCTGCTTGCGGTGCAGGCGCTTGACGTCGTCGTAAATCTGCTCGCGGGCATCGACATCGCGGCCCAACAGGCTCAGCGCGATCTGGCGGGTCTGTGCCGTCATGGCCGGATCGCTGTCGAGGTTGACGAACTCGCCGGCATTGCCGTCGGTGTCATGCACCTCGAGCAACAGCCCCGATCGGGTCACCTGGGCGCCGGCGCAGTAGACCGTGTTGCCGGCGCTGTCGACCGTGAGATCGTCATAGCGATAGGAGAACAGGGTCAGCTCGAAGCTTCTGATAGTGGCCACGCATATGCCTTTGGGAAGGGCCGGAGAAACCGGTCTGCGGAAATACTCGATGCCCCGCCCATGGACGAGGCATCGAAGATCAATCGCGGTTAGCGGGACTTCTCGATGTGATGGTAGCGCGTGGTCCAGCCATAGTGCTCCTGATAGCCTTCCACGTCGGAGCGGAAGACGACCGTATCGACCACGGCCGAGATGGGCTGCAGCGCCGGGACCAGCTCTTCATACATCAGCTGGACATCTTCATACATCTGCTCCTGGGCGGCGGGATCGCGTTCCACCAGGGCCGAAAGCGCCAGGTTGTTGAGGTCTTCATTGTAGAAGGAGGTGCGCCAGCCGATCAGGCCCGACAGGCCCGCATCGTCGGAATTGTCCGGATTGATGACCAGCGCCTGCATGTTGGAATGCGGATGCGGCTCCTGGCCGCCGCCGCCGCGGCCCACGATCATCTCGAAGGTGCGTTCGCGCATCGGGCCATAGACCTGGTTGCCGGTGCCGGTAATGATCTCGGCCTGGATGCCGGCCTGGGCCAGCGTGCTCTGTACCGAGGTGGCGATATCGATGAATGGGGGCTCGTTGAGCGACAGCAGCTTGACGGCAAAGCCGTCGGCATAACCCGCCGCGGCCAGGTGTTCCTTGGCCTTTTCGACGTCGAGCGTGTAGCCGGGATTTTCCATGCTGCCCAGCACGCCGGGCGAGACCGGACGCTGATGCAGCACGCCGTAGTTCGGCATGATCGTATCGTTGATGCCCTGGTAGTCGATGAGGTAGCGCAGCGCCAGGCGGGTTTCCTGGTTGGCGAAACGCCCGTCCTTCATGTTGACGGCGAGGAAATAGAAGCCCGAGCTGGAAATCGACTGGACTTCGACATCCCCATTGCTCGAGAGGGCGCTGATATCGGGCACCGAGAGCGCCAGGCCCACATCCAGGTCGCCGCGTTCCAGCATCAGGCGCTTGGTCTGGCTTTCCGGCATATGGCGCATCAGCACGCGCTTCATCGCGGCCGGACCGCCCCAATAGGCGTCGTTGCGATCAAGGATGATCGTGTCATTGGCCGTCCAGTTGCGCAGCACGAAGGGGCCCGAGCCGGCAGTATTGGTGGTGAGCCAGGCCGCGGCCTTGTCGCCGTCGACTTCATGCTGCAGGGCCGTGGCGCTGTCGATGACCGAGGCGGCACTGGGCTTGCCGAACATGTAGAGGATCAGCAGCGGGTCGCCGGCCTGGGGCATGGTGACGATGATGGAATTACCTTCGGCGCGGACATGGTCGTCGAAATTCTCCAGCGAGAAGCCGTAGGACTGCCAGGTGGCCGAACCGACCAGCTCGAGCTCGAGAATGCGCTTCCACGACCAGATCGCGTCTTCCACGGTCACCGGATTGCCCGAGGCAAAGGTGGCGCCTTGGCGGAAATTGAGGGTGATCGTGGTGCCGTCCTCGCTGATTTCCCAGCTTTCGGCGAGGCCCGGATTGACATTGGCGCGCTCGACCGCATCGAGCTGGACGGGCGTATCATAGATGTTGGTGATGACAGCCGTGGACTCGCGGCCGGCAATCGCCGCCGGGTCCAGGGTCAGGATGTTGCTCATGCTCAGCCCGACCACCAGCTGGTCCGCCGGCGTCGCCGCCATTGCGGCCATCGAAGTCGATGACAGGGCGATTGCGGTCAAAGCCGCGAGTAGTGTGTTGCGCATGCGTAGCTCCTCCAACCCCTATCGCGGGTTCTGGCGTATGCTATGCGACATCATACAAGTAGTGTCAAGGTTCGATGAAACGTCCGTTAATACCCAAGATATCACAGGCGGCGGCCTTGCGACGTCGCATTAGTCATACTTCTTGGGGCTTATGACCATGGCGATTGCCAAAATGATATCTCCTGATATCCCGGTTTGCCGCGTTGCCCTCTCGGCCAGATATGGCTCGCTTCGGCTTGTTGTAATGGGCCAGCATGGTCCGTAAGAAACGCCTCGCGAAGGCCTGTGGCTGGATACCTCCAAGATGACTGTGGAGGATGTAGTTGAGGCCATCCTGAAGCACTGGTAGCTGGCGCCTCCCGCAAACAACCGCGTCTTCTACCCTGGCGTGTGATGTTCGTTATGCAAGCTGACTTTCAATGGCAGTTTTATCGAGCACCGACCACGCCTTTTTGATTTTGCCGCCGTCAAACTCATAGAAGATGTTTTCAGCAAACGACACGGTCCTGCCGTTGAGTGCCAGCCCGAGGAAATCACCCTTTGGCGAGCAGCTGAACCAGAGGCGAGCTGCGACGAAGGGCGGCTCACAGACGAACAGCTCAGCCTTAAATTGGAGATCGGGTATTTGCTGAAAGTCGTTTTCCAGCATCGCACGGTAGCCTGCTAGTCCAAAAGGTCGCCCATTATGGCTTACCTCATCATGCACGAAATTGCCCAGACGGGACCAATCCTGTGCGTTGAGACAATCGAGATAGGACTGATATATCGAGAGCAGTTCCTGCATTGTCCTAGCGTAGTGCAAAATCAGGATTTCTGCACCAGTTACCCCATCCGGCAATCGCAACAGCCTCCATGGTGAACAACTCCGGTGCAATCCAACTCACGGCGAAATGGAATCCGGGGTAATGTCCGGTTTACTCCGCCGCATACTGGAAGAAGGCAATCCGCATTCCACCCGACGCCGCCGGTATCTGGCGCCCAGAACCGTCAGTCTGGTGCCGACCCCCTCTTGGCCATTCGCGGCAATGAGCTGATTTCCAAAAGCGGCCATCGAGGCTAGTTTGGTAGCTAGTTAAATTCGAGACAGTCAAATGCACAAAGGCTCATGCCTCTGCGGAGAGGTAACCTTCGTCGTTCAAGGCGACCTTCCCAAAGCGATCTCATGCCATTGTAGCAAGTGTCGCAAGACAACTGGTCACTTTGAGGCTGGAGTTGATGTGAAGAAGTCCTCCGTCATCATCAGTGGGGAAGCGAGCCTGACATGGTATTTCTCATCCGCGAGAGTGAGGCGTGGCTTCTGTTCCACCTGCGGCTCACCGATGTTTTTTGATCCCCCGGAAGCGGACTGGATCGGCCTGATGCTAGGTGCGTTTGACGGACCTACCGGCACCAAGATTGCCGAGCACATCTTTGTTGGCAACAAAGGTGACTACTACGACATCTGCGATGGCGTACCGCAATATAGGACCGTGCCTGGAGAGCTTTAGCGGGCAAACCGGGGGCGTAATATGCGGTACGGACGGGCGGGTTCCGACCCCATGTCGGCCATTTGAGCCGCCCTTGCCCGTTCTAGAAAGCCGCCGGCCCGCTTTGTGGGCAACGAGATCAATTCGATCTGCTATCCTAGCCTTGGCAAGACTGTCCGAAGTGCCCAGATCAATATTCAATCCCCAACTTTTGCATCTTGAGGTAGAGAGTCTTCCTCGAAATGCCTAAGCTTTCGGCTGTGCGGCCGACGCGGAAGTTATTGGTGCGCAGCGCTTGGGTGATGGCGACGGCTTCGGCCGCATCCCGGTGCGACTGCAGAGATGGTTCGTCCGCTTCATCACTGGGGATAGCGGGCGGATCAAGACCGAGGAAGTATTTCTCTGCCCGATTGCGAACTTCGCGAATATTGCCAGGCCAGCTATGGCGGGCAACGAAGGCATTTAGAGCCGGAGTGATCGGAGGTGGCGGCATGGCCTCTCGCTCGGCCGCGAGCATGAGGAAATAGGCGAACAGGATTTCGGCGTCGCCTGTTCGGGCGCGTAGGGGCGGAATGTCGACCCGGGCAACATCGAGGCGATAGGCCAGATCCTCACGGAAGCGGCCCTGTTTGCTGGCCTCGACAAGGTCTTCTTTAGCGGCCGTGATCACTCGAAGCTTGACA
Source organism: Devosia naphthalenivorans (assembly GCF_003056355.1). Lineage (GTDB taxonomy): Bacteria > Pseudomonadota > Alphaproteobacteria > Rhizobiales > Devosiaceae > Devosia > Devosia naphthalenivorans. The sequence continues at coordinate 26,445 of NZ_PYVW01000021.1, read as the reverse complement.
GGAATTTCCTTGTTAGAGCCAAGCCGCACCAGTGAGCGCTCCTGCAGTACACGCAGCAGGCGGACCTGAGCCGATAATGGCATGGATTCGATTTCGTCGAGAAACAGCGTGCCGCCATTTGCATGTTCGATCTTGCCGATGCGCTGCTTGCTGGCCCCGGTAAACGCGCCGGCTTCGTGGCCGAACAGTTCCGATTCCAGCACCGTTTCAGCGAGCGCACCGCAATTGACCGCCACAAAGGGGTGGTTCCGGCCCACGCCGAAATCATGCAGCACGCGGGCGGCGACTTCCTTACCGGTACCGGTTTCGCCCATCAGCAAGACGTCGACACTGGTTTCAGCCAGCCGGGAAAGGGTTTGGCGCAGTTTGACGGTGGCAGGCGCGCTGCCCAGAACGCGACCCTCGATGGATGACAGATCGCGTGAGGCTGCCTTGAGGCGCTGGTTTTCGAGGATTGTGGCGCGGTGGGAGAGCGCACGCTTCAGCGACTGCACCAGCACCAGCGGATCGGCGGGCTTTTCGATGAAATCCCACGCGCCCTGCCGTAGCGCCTGAACCGCGAGCGGTACATCGCCATGCCCGGTCAAAAACAGTACAGGGACGCCAGGATCGATGGCCTGCAGGCGGGCTAGCAGAGAAAATCCGTCAATATCAGGCATGCGCACATCTGACAGCACCACGCAGGGTGTGCCCGGGCTGAGGGCCTCGATCAGGGACTGAGCGCGCGTGAAAGGGCGGACGGAGAGTTCCTCAATGCGCAGCGATTCGGTGAGTGCCTCCAGCACTTCGGGGTCGTCATCACAGAACAGCACGCACATGTCAGCCACCCGACCACTCCTTGAGCTCCAGCAGGAAGGTGCTGCCTTGCTGCGAACTCTTTTCCAGTATCAGCCTGCCGCCAAAATCGCGTGCGATATTGAACGATATCGACAAACCGAGGCCAAGCCCGGCGCCCGGGGACTTGGTGGTGAAAAAGGGGTCGAAAATCTGGCTGCGCTCGGCAGTGGCGATGCCGCCCCCATTGTCGTGAACCCGCACAACCACAAGCCCGGGTGCGCGTGACAAGGTGATGTGGAGGCGCGGCACGGCCACGTTGATCAGTGCGTCGAGACTATTGGCGACCAGATTGACGAAGACCTGTTCGAGGCGGACCGGCTCGGCCAGCACCGCGTAGCGGTCGTCGCTGTCACAGTCGATCGTCACCGCAACATGATCGTCCTCGGTGCGGTGCGCCAGGAGAGCCAGAGCTTCCTGCATGATCTGCCTGGCCGAGGTTTGTTCGAGATCCTCTGCGGGCAGGCGGGCGAAGCGGCGGATATGGGCGATCTGGTTGCTCATGCGATCAATCAGGGCGGTGATTTTTTCCAGCGTAGTTTCCACGGCCGCCGTGTTGCCGCGTTCTAGCTGACGGGAACCGTTGAAGCTATGGGAGCGCAGCGCCGAGAGGGGCTGGTTGAGTTCGTGGGCGATACCCGCGGCCATCTGGCCGAGGGCTGCGAGCTTACCGGCTTGGATCAGCTCGTCGCGGGTTTGACGCAGTTGCTGCAGCGCTGCTGCGAGATCGCCTAGCTCGTCATTGCGGGGCAGGGGGCCAGGCGTGACGGGGAGACCCTGCGAAGCGTTGACGGCCTCCTCAGCCAGACGGCGGATGCCGGCGACCAGATTACGATGCACATAGAAGTAGGCCACCGCCCAGGCGCCGGCGATGGATAGTGCCACAATGGCGATGAGCAGGATGCGCCCGAAAGATAGTACGGCTTGAGCATTCTGCGAGGCCTCGCGGGAGACTTCCTTGCTCTCGGCCACTTCGAGGGCGATCTGCGCATTGAGGGCCTCCACCGCGTTCTGCGCGGCAATGGTGGTGGCGCCGATATCTTCAAGAATGTCGAGTTCTTCGAGTTTGATGGCCGGGACGCCCTTTTCTCGATCGGTGAGCTCAGTCACCCGCGACGCCAGCTGGCGGACGGTGATGCTGTCTGACCAAGCGGTCAGCGTGGCAATGCTGCGTGATAAGTCGTCGGTGCTGTCGGCAAGGAACGCCAAGGCATCATTGACGCCGGAGCGGCTGGAAATTTCGGAGAAGCGCGAGAGGAGGCCCACCGTGAGATTGGCCTGGGCAAGGGTAGTGAGTAGGGCTTCGCTGCGGGCAGTTTCGCGCAATACGCTATTGGGGGTGGCCGCGCCTTCGAGGTCCTGGGCGATGTTGAAGCGCGCATCGTCGATCAGTGGTTCGATCTCGCCAATCAGGTCCGATTGCAACCAGCGCAATTCGTCCACAAGCGTGCGCAAGCGTGCGAGCAAGGTGAAGCGGGAACGGGCCAGGGCCTCAAGGGTCACAAGGCTATTGGCGAGGCTCAACTGGCGCTGACGCAGGGCCTCATTGTCGCGCCACTCGGAAGTGCCTGATATGGTCTGGTCTAGCCGCTCGAACAGCGCCAACCCGCCGTGATAGAGATCATCGAACTCGGCGGAGGTTTCGGCGCTGGAGAGCAGGGCAACGCTGGCATTGATTTCAGCGCCCACCTGCGCAAGGCGCGTTGCTGTAGTCAGGCGGGGCAGTTCGCGCTGCACAATGCGCTGCAACTCGCTGGATAGCCGCTCATAGACCACGAGCCCGGCAAGGCAGGCGACGCTGGAGAGGCCAACTACCAGTACGAAAGCCAGAGCGATGCGTGTCGCAATACCCCAGCGCCTGCGGTTTTCTCTGGGTACCGTTTCAGTGATTGCGGTCAAGACCAGCGGCACTTTCCAACTCGGAATCAAACTGGGTCAGCATACGGGTAACTGCGATGCTGATTTCTTCGGAGGCCGCGTCGCTCTCGGCCAGCGAGGTGGCGGCAACGGTGCTGGCGCTGTCATCGGAGGCGATGATTGCTGCAGCCCGTCCCTCGCCAACCGGTGGCGTTGTCAAAAGCGCCGCCAGATCTTTGCGATCGGCCCAGGGCCGGGCATTCAGCACCTTCCACCTTTCGCTCAGTTCCTGACGATGCGCCACGATCCATTGGTCAAAGATCGCATTGACCAAACCGTAGCGGCGGGCCGACAGGCTGGCGTCAAAGGTCGACCCATTGACCAGCACCGGCTCTGGCAGGCGCGTGCCGCGGCTGGACAAGGCGAGCGCGCGCAATTCCTTGATGACCGGGATGCGTCCAAGCTCTGGCGTCATCAATAGCAATTGGGTGTCGGTGGACAGCAGGAACTCCACGAAGGCCACGGCCGCCTCGCGAGTGGTGCTGCGCTCAAGCACGGCGACGCTGGCGGGAACCAGAAACAGTGGTTCAAGCGCGGCAAAGGCGATGGCGTCGGAACTGCGTTCGACAGTGGCCAGGAAATCGATGGTGGGTCCAATGCCGAAGCGGCCTTGCTCGATGCCGTCGGTGATTCCGAAGCTGCGGGCGGTGATGGTAGAAAGATTGCCGCCCATGCGCGAAATCAGGCGCCAGCCTTCGTCCCACCCATAGGTCTGTAACAGGGCTTCGACAATGAAATGGCTGGTGCCCGAGCGCGATGGCGAAGTGATGCCAACATGGCCCCAATAGGCCGGTCGGGTGAGATCGCTCCAGGAGCTGGGAATGTCCAGGCCATGCCGGATCAGATAGTCGGGATTGTAGGCGGCGCCAAAGGTGGAAAAGGCAAAGCCGAAATACTGGCCATCGGCATCGTTGACCGGATAACCGGCCACGGTTTCCTCGGCCAGCGGGATGGCTACATCAACTGTGGCTAGCTGGTTCTGTCGCTTGAGCAGTTCGAAGGCGTCAGGAGATGAGGCCCAGAAAACGTCAACGTCGACCGCCTCACGCTCGAGCAGGAAGCGGACGCCGCTGGTAGTGCTGCGCTGCAGGATCTCCACATCGATATCGGGATGGGCGTCTTCGAAGCGCTGCCCGATCACCTCGTAAAAGGCGGGCGGGAACGACGTGAGGATCACCAGGTCGACCGCTCGTACCGGCGCTGCCATCAACAGCACGGCGCAGGTGGTCACGAAGGCAAGAAGAGCTGTTGCTCGTCTGGTGCTTGGCAAAATGCACATCCTCCTCACGCGCAGGTGATGGGGCGCGGCCGCCGGCCACGCACCCATCGATCTTATTTCTTCAGCCAGAGCATGGCGCCGCGCGGAAGAAAGACCTCCATGGACGCACCAATCGCCCGCACGCTGGATTCGCTCTGGAATGGTGCTTCGACCAGAATGGTATCGGACCCCATCTTGAGCACATATCGCACGGATGCTCCAAGGAACTCGATGCTTTCCACCAGACCGGGTAGCAGGACATCGGACGGATCGACGCGACTGAGCGTGCAATGCTGTGGCCGGAACACCAGCTTGGCTCCCTCGGGTACGACAGCCGTCTCATCGACGGGCAACATCACGCTGCTTGCGGTGATGAAATTGCGCGACCCGCCGGCGACCGAGATAGTGCCGTCAATGATATTCGCAGTGCCAAGAAAATTGGCGACGAAAAGGTTTGCCGGCTTGGCATAAAGGTCCATGGGGCGGCCCACTTGCTGGATTTCGCCGTCACTGAACACGGCAATACGGTCGCAGATGGTATTGGCTTCTTCCTGGTCGTGGGTGACGAAGATGGCCGTCAGGCCGAGCCGCTGCTGCAGGTCGCGCAATTCTTGGCGAACCTGCACGCGCATCTTGGCATCAAGGTTGGACAGTGGCTCATCGAGCAACAGCACCTTTGGCCGGATCGCGATGGTGCGGGCAACAGAAACGCGCTGCTGCTGACCGCCAGACAGCTGCGAGGGACGACGATCCGCCAGATGGCTCATGCCGACCAAAGCCAGAGCGGCATCGACGCGATGGTCGATCTCCGCCCTGGGCAGTTTCCGTTCTTCGAGACCGAAGGCGACATTCTTGCGCACGGTCATATGCGGCCAGAGCGCATAGGACTGGAACACCATACCCACGTCACGCTTCCAGGGCGGTGTGCCCTCAAGCTCGGTATTGCCGACAGCCACACTGCCCGACGTCGCGGACAGAAAGCCTGCCACGAGGCGGAGAAGGGTGGTCTTGCCGCAACCGGACGGCCCGAGAAAGGCGAAGAACTCGCCAGGTTTGATCTCGAGATTGATGTCCTTGAGCACCTGGACGGCGCCGTAATGCACGTTGACCCCGCGAATGCTGATGGGTTGCGGGTCGATCTTGATTTCGCTGCCATTGGCCGCATTGGCGCCGCTGCTGCGAGTGGAATGGTGCTTGGTCATTTCTTCATTCCCAGGGATTTCTGGCTGCGCTCGATCACGACATGCGATGCGAATGTGCAGATGGCGACGAGAAGGACGGCGATGACACCCAATGCGGCACCCGGACCACGACCGGCTGGCGACTGCATGAACATGTAAAGGCCGTATGCGATGGGTGCGTCGCTGGACGACTGGATCAGCATCAGCGTTGCCGACAGCTCAACGGCTGCGGTGGCAAAGCTGGTGACGAAACCGGCCAGCAATCCGCCCAGCATGAGCGGCAGGACGATGCGCCGAACGGTGCGCTGCTTGTTGGCGCCCAGATTTTCAGCTGCTTCCTCAAGCGACACCGAAATCTGCTGCATGGCCGCGAAGACGGCGCGCAGAGCATAGGGCAGGCGGCGGACGGCCAGAGCCAGGATCACCATGATCGGCAGGGTCGCCAGCGGCGTCCCATTGGGCAGGGTGACATCGTAGAAGGTGCGCAGATAGCCAATGCCGAGAACGACGCCGGGCACGGCCAGAGCCGCCGAAGCCGCCCAATCGAGCCATTGCCGGCCAAAGAGCTTGGTGCGCAGGACCAGATAGGCAATGCCGCCACCGATAACGACGTCGATCAGCCCAGCCGTGGTGGCATAGACCAGGGTGTTCTTGATGTAGATCGAGCTCTCGCCAATGACTCGGCCATAATGGGCCATGGTATAGCCATCGGGCAGCGGGCTGAACGACCATATGGTCGAGAAGGACAGCAGCAGCAGGCCGATATGGGGCGATAGCACCAGCAGCAGTACCAGCGTAACCACGCTATAGGCGATGACGGCCTCAAGCGGTTTGAGCTTGCGACGGGCCAGCCCGCCACCACCGCGCTGGACGGTGGAGTAATCGCGGCCCCGCATAACGGCCACCGAAGCCCACATGGCAAAGATTGACACGGCGATCAGGATGGTGGCTATAACATAGCCCATCGGGTCGGCCAGCCCGATCGAGGTGACCCGCAGATAGGCCTGCGGTGCGAGCATATCCTTGACGTTCAGAAGTAGGGGCGTTGCCAGATCGTCGAAGACCTTGACGAAAACCAGCGCTGCGCCAGCCAGATAGCCGGGCATGGCTAGCGGAAAAACGATCTTGCGGAACAGGCTAAAGCCGCTGGCGCCCATATTCTGCGCCGCTTCTTCCATCGAGCTGTCGATCTGGCGCAGGCTATTGGAAACGTTGATCAGAATAAACGGGAAATAGTGCAGCGACTGCACGAAGATGACGCCGTTCAGTCCTTCCATGAAGGGCAGGCGAATGCCGAAATTCTGCTCGAGCAACAGGTTAACCGTGCCATTGCGGCCGAACAGCAATTGCATGGCCACCGCGCCGACGAAGGGCGGCATGATCAGGGGCAGAAAGCCCAGGGTCTGGATCAGCACCGCGCCGCGGAATTCAAAGCGGTGGTGATGACAGCCAATGGCAGCGCGAACAGGCTGGCCCAGATCACCGACATGATCGAAACGTAAAGTGAATTGACGAACGAGCGTTTGAACAGGTCGTTGGAGAAGAAGTCGACGAAGTTGAGGAGTGTCAGTGCACCGGTGCCTTTCTCGGTGAAAGCGACATAGATAACCGTTCCTGCTGGGATCAGCAGGAAGATTAGCAAGAACGCCGCAATACCGAACATTAAAAGCACGAGGCCAGAGACCCGCTTCCCGGCTTTCGCCAGGGGCAAGCTGATATCAGCCATCACAATATCTCTTTGGTTGGAGCGAGGGCGGCCGCGTCGGGCCGGTTCCCGCCCGGATCGACCGGGCGGGTCGTCGGGTGCCGGGGTTAGCCCAGCAGTGCCAGCGCGGCCTCGGCCTTCTGTTTGGCGGCAGCGTAATTTTCCTGAGCAAAGGCCGCCCATTGCTGCTCAAGCTGGGACTGGCGCGCAGTGGCCTGATCGCCACCCTTGAAGGCGTCAACAATATCTGCGCTTGCCGCTTCTGGAGCGGTGATCGGCAGAGCGGCAACCAATGCGATGGCTTCGTCGATCAACCCGCGAGCCTCGGCATTGTCCCTGCCTTCAAGCGCCGCTTCGGCGCCCTGGATGGCCGCGACTGCCGCGCTGAGATTGTCGAGTTGGAAGGTGATGGTCTGGTCAAACAGCGCATCGACCACGGCGCCACGCGCCGACGACATGCCTTCGTCAAAGGTGATCATCGAGGCGAATTTCGCATCGGTGAACGGGTTGGGCAGACCCTCGGGCGCACGATCGTAGACCGATGGGTTGATTGGAAGGCGCTGGATGGATGGTTCAAACAGCACCAGCTGGCCTTCTTCGGACAGCAGGAAATTAACGAAAGCTTCGGCGCCTTCCTGGTTTGGTGCGCTGGCCACGATGCCGATATTAGCCGGAACGACCGTGGTGACCGAGGGATAGACAAAGTCCACCGGGAAGCCGCTGGCCTTAGCCGAGAAGCCGAAGAAGTCGATCACAATGCCGACGCCAGCCTGGCCCGAATTGACGGCGTCAGGAACGCCGAAGGAGCGGTCGGTCACCTGCTGGAAATTGCCGCCGATCAGCTTGAGCAGCTTCCAGCCATTTTCCCAGCCTTCACCCTGCAGAATGGTCTCGACAGTTAGATGGGTGGTGCCCGAACGTGAGGGCGCTGCCATAACCACATGGTCGTGATATTGGGCCTGGGCCAAGTCCTCCCATTCGCTCGGTGCGGCAATGCCATTGGCATCGAGGTAGCGCGTATTGAACATCATGCCATAGCCTGATGCAGCAAAACCGAAGAAGTAACCGTCGGGGTCATTGACGTGATAGGAGCCGACCGTGTCCGGAATGCCTTCAACGGTTGGCTGGAACGGCCACAGCAGGCCTTGGCTCTTGAGCGTGAAGAAGGCGTCGGGGGCAGAGGCCCAGAACAGATCGGTCTGGTTGTTCGAGCGGGTTTCCTCGAGATAAACAACGCCCGAACTGGTGCTCTTGTTCTGAACTTCCAGCGTCGTACCGGGGTAGGCCGCTTCAAACGCAGCCTTGAACGGGTCCGTCACGTCCTTGGAGAAGGAGGTTACGACGGTAACAGTCCCCTGTTGGGCGAACGCCGCGGTGCCGGACAAGAGTAGGGCGGCGCTGAGCGCCACTATGCCGATTTTCATATAGTCCTCCGTTGCGCCGGGTTTTTTTTCGTTTGGCGCACCGTACCCTTCGCAAGAGGCGTGCCAGATCAACTCTGCAGTGGTTGGAAGATAGAATCTCTAAGATCTTGCAGAGTGATGGCCAAAATTCTCAATGGTGTGACTTGTCTGGCCGAACCTGTATAATTGGGTCATTCCGGTAACGCTCCCTTTACGGTGCGGGTAATGAACGACCCAGCGGCTCCCGGAACACACAGCGCGCAGTCAACGCGGGCGTTTGATAATCAGAGGCTAAACCAAGCAGCCGCGACCAGAACTCAGCGTAAGTCATCTACGACAGCCGCCCACGACGGTGAACATAGGTCAATTAGCCGACTTGGCACGCTACCTGCATTGCCTGATGGCATCGACGCTCGGCTGTTGCAGGCGATCGCGGACTGCTCGGCCCGATGGCTAACTTGAAGAACAGACAGGATTAAGACCATGATATCGCCAGCCCCACGACTGCTCGTCATCCGGCACGGCGAGACCCAATGGAACCGCGCTGGGCGGCTGCAGGGGAGGCTGGACACGCCGCTCACCGCTAATGGCGTTCGGCAGGTGATGGCGGTTGGCAAGAACCACAAGGATCGCCTCGATTGGTCCGCCCCCATCAAGTTTTGGGTCAGCCCACAGGGGCGGGCACAGCAAACTGCATCGATCCTTGCAGATATCTGGGATGTTCCATTTGACCGCTTTATAACTGATGCGGCTTTGGCAGAACGCTCCTATGGCCAATGGGAAGGTTTCACGCAGGATGAAATCCGCCTCAATTTCAGTTCCGAGTACGAAGCTCTACAGCTTGATCCCTGGACAATCGCCATGGCTGATGGTGAAAGTCGAACCGATCTCAACTCACGGCTGGATCCTTGGAGTAAAGGCCTGGAACGCGGTCATTTTCACATTGCCGTCACGCATAGCGGATGCTTGCGTGCCCTACGCGGTCTTCATACTGGTGCATCGCGCGACACAATTCTCGCCTATCGAGAACCTCAGACCGCGTCTGTGCACTTGGAAGGTGGGAGAGACACAATCATCGAGGTGCCTGCAAGTACACTCAGTGCTGCCGGCTGCAGCAGCCAGGGACACACCGTCTGGATATGATGGACCTTACAGGGCGCATTGGCACATCGAGATTCCCCACTGCTCGCCCTGTGGGAATAAACGAGCCAGACAGTTTCGCCTGACCCCCGCCGGCCTGGATCTGCTACAACGCATCGACGAGGCCCTTCGCGGCGACGGGCCGATTTCGCAACCGGAACAAGTTAGTACCTAAAAAGGGCGGTACCTCACTGCACGGGTGGTTCTTCGATTCCCAACTTACCAGATCCACCTGTTAAACTTCGAACGGTCCAACAGTTTCCGGCCTTTCTCAGATGAGGTGGATGGCTCCCGCTCCCGGCATCTGAGTGCCAAAGTGGGTTTGCTATCAGGCAACCCGAGCAAAGGAGCCATCCGCCATGCAGATTACCACCGTGGGCCTAGATCTGGCCAAGAGTGTTTTTCAGGTTCATGCCGTTGATGCGTCTGGAGGTGTTGTTGTGCGCAAAACACTTCGGCGATCACAGGTTCTGCCGTTCTTCACCAGGGTACCACCCTGTCTGATCGGCGTTGAAGCGTGCGGCACATCCCACCATTGGGCTCGCGAGCTGACAAAGCTGGGCCATGAGGTCCGCATTATGCCGCCAGCCTACGTGAAGCCCTACGTGAAGCGCAGCAAGAACGATGCCGTGGACGCCGAAGCGATTTGCGAAGCCGTAACCCGCCCTACCATGCGTTTCGTGGCGATGAAGTCGACCGATCAGCAGGCAGCGCTGTCGTTGCATCGGGTACGCGATCTTCTGGTCAAGCAGCGCACCCAGCTGGTGAACATGATCCGCGGCCTGTTAGCCGAGTTCGGCATCGACATCCCAGTAGGCTTAGAGCGGGCGCTTGGGCTGGCGCGGCAGATCGCGGTCAGTGAAGTTGAACCAGATGTGCCCGCTGTGGCGAAGCAGATGCTTGATCTCCTCTGTGCTCAGGTCCTCGATACCCATGTCCGTTTGCAGGCGATTGACCGCGCGATCATTGCTTTGCAAAGAACTGACGAGGTGGCGCGACGTCTATCGACCATTCCTGGCATCGGCCCGGTTGGCGCCACAGCACTGGCAGCATCGGTTGCCGATCCGGGACAGTTCCGTTCCGGTCGAGAGTTTGCCGCCTGGCTGGGACTGACACCCTCGCAAAACTCGAGCGGCGGAAAAGACCGGCTTGGCCGCATCACCAAGATGGGTGATCGCTATCTGAGAAAGCTTTTGGTGATCGGCGCGACCTCTCTTGTCCGCCGGGCCAGGCATAAGCCCGAGGCTGCGGATCCCTACCTTCTGGCGTTGCTTGCCCGAAAGCCGGGGCGTGTTGCAAGCGTGGCCATGGCCAACAAAATGGCCCGCGTGGTCTCGGCGGTCATGGCTCGCGGCGAGGTCTACCAAGCTCGCCATGCCCCAAGCCTTGCAGCGTAAAGCCAGGAGGAGATTGAATCTTTAAGCAATATCCATTTCGAGCCGATCAACCGGCTCCATGAGGTTGTGAGAGCGAAGCGATGTGATGGCGAAGCCGGTCAGGCCGGAAACAGGGACAACCCGTCGAATGACCGAGGCGCAACAGCCTGAATTTCAGATTGGGACCCTGTTCGCCGACCCCATCAGGGCCAGCAGTCTCCTATGGCTGCATCAACAGGCCGGACAGAAGACTGCACCCGACCAAAGCGCCAGAACACTGATTTTTCTCTTGCAATGGGGGAGCCATCCACAGAGGTCATTGGCTTTGCTGCAGACTGTTGCCGAAAGCGGTCGTTGTAGCGATCATCCGAATGTGAAAACCTCCCCCAGCAATCACAACGGATGATGGGCGTCGTGATGAACAACTGGCAACGGCTTGCAGTGATTTCCTTGGCAACCAGCGGGCTCTTTGTTGCCGTGTTCGCTATCGTCCTGATTGGCAAGGACGGATTGGATGTCATGTATTGTACCAGCCTTCCGGCAGGACATTTTTTGCCGTGCATGCCATCGATCACTGGAATGGCCGCGGCTATGCTGCTGACAATCATCTGCGCCGTGCCAATATTTGCGCTCTTCTCCCCTTTGGCGTTGATTGGATGCAAAGGGCGCGATCAATAGGGCAAAGGTAGATATGCCTGTCGGTCTCATAGGCCCCATGATGCCGAGCGATCGGGCTCACGTTAGGTCGTGTTGTTCATGATCGTCAGGAGATTAAATCGAGGTCGGATCTAGAATCCGTCGCCCGTCCGCTCGCGGTTGCGGCGCAACAGGGGGTTATCGAGATTACCAACAGGGACCCCATTTACGTACTGCGGCATGGCCGACGGTCTGGAACACCCTTGGAAGGCTTCAAGGCGGTCAGGACTCCCCACTGACTGAATATGGCCTTCAGCAGGTGGACCGCATGGGCCAGTTACTACTTCGCGAACTTGAAGGAGCAGAAGGCGTCCAATGTCAGGTCAGTCCACTGGGGCGGGCGCAGTCCAGGGCATCCCGTCTGCAGACGACCTTGCCCCGGACCAAATGGACCGCTGATTATCGCCTCACTGAGATGAAGTTCGGCTCCTGGGATGGGATGACGGCATACGAGATCGCTATGGAGTACCCTGGCCTGCTGGACGGATCTGAAGCATTCGACTGGTTCCTCAGGACGCCTGACGGAGAGAGCTTTGAGGCGGTGAACGCCCGGCTTGGCGACTGGCTCAGAACAGTTTCCGGTCCTACTGTCGTGGTAACGCACGGGGTGGCAGCACGTGTGCTCATAGGTATCTATCTCGGGCTGCCCCAAGAGAGGACGCTGCGGCTAGCATTGCCAGACAGCGGACTTGCCCGCTTGGCGGGAGGGCGGCTCACTTTGCTAAGCTGATGACATAACGAATCTTCCCCCTAGATTGGCCGCTTGACGTTCAAACCTATGTCCGCCAGGACGAGCACCAACGTACCGAGTAGCGGATCTCTGGTCGGCAACCGACCCTTTGCGGAGATAAGCAACCGCTTCATGTCCCCTCATCGGCCGGTTAGCGAGCTCTTGCCGACGTCAAAAGCGGGCATCACGCGGAAATCTCTGTGTGCCATTGGACTGCCAATACAACTTGCTTAAAACTGATCCGGAAACTGGACGGGCTCTGTCGATCTGCGGACAGTAACTATGCGGCGTCAGCCAGACAGCATCCCGCGGATTTTAGTGGCCAAATCATCCATCGCGAAGGGCTTTGTGATCATGTCCATACCCGGTTCCAGGAAGTCGGAACGGGACGCTGCCATCGCGGCATAACCTGTAATGAAAAGTACGCGCAGGTGAGGCCGCGTTTGCCGGGCGATTTCCGCCAGTTGACGTCCGTTTATGCCGGGCAGACCAACATCGGAAATCAACAGGTCGATACGCTCGCCCGATTGCAGAATGGGCAGTGCGTCTCTGCTATCGCCCGCCTCTATCGCGACATAGCCCAGCTCCTGCAGCACGTCGACAACGAGGAGGCGGACTGGGACGTCGTCTTCGACAATAAGTACTGTCTCCCCGCTGCCCATGGGTGTGGGCGCGACACTAGTCACCTGGGCCGAGACACTGGCCTGATCATTGCGCGGCAGGTAAAGCGAAACCGTCGTGCCCCTGTCAGGCAAGCTGGCAAGGTCCACGTGCCCACCGGACTGGCGCGCAAACCCATAGATCATAGATAGTCCGAGTCCAGTGCCCTGTCCGATCGGCTTTGTGGTGAAGAACGGGTCGAAAGCCTTGTCTCTGACTTCGGGCGTCATGCCCTCGCCGGTATCGATCACCGAAATTTTCACATAGTCCCCCGCCGTCCCCCCATCGGTGCGGCGGATATCGCGCTCGGTCAGGCTGACATTGGACAATTCAATAGTCAGTAGCCCGCCTTCAGGCATGGCATCGCGGGCATTGATCGCGAGATTAAGGACAGCGCTTTCGAGCTGATTGGCATCGGTGATCGCCTGCCAGCTGTCGCTCGGCAGAACGGTTTCCAGCGTGATCTGCTCACCAAGCGTGCGGGTCAACAGGTCGCGCATGGATTCGATCAACGGAACCACGTCGGTTGCCTTGCGATCAAGCGACTGTCGCCGCGAAAACGCCAGCAGGCGATGGATCAGCGAGGCCGCGCGCTGTGCCGAGGTAATGGCAGCATCCATGAAGCGGTCAAGATCGTCATAGCGCTGATTGGCTATGCGGCGCTTCATCACGTCGAGCGAGCCGATAACGCCCGTCAGCATGTTGTTAAAGTCGTGCGCAATGCCACCGGTCAGTTGGCCAACGGCCTCCATCTTCTGGGACTGGCGCAACAAGGCTTCAGTTTCACGCAGAATTTCGGCCTGCTTTCGCTCGGCAGTAATGTTGTGGCCGTAGAGATAGATCACGTCCCCTTCGGCTGCCGCGTCCCAGGAAAACCAGTGGAGGGAGCCATCCGCCGCAGTCAGACCGAGATCGGTCGCTGTCGGTGGGCGATCAGGGTCGAAACCGATAAGGCGGCGGGCCGCGTCAATTTCCTGCTCGGCTGCGATGTCGAAGAATGGCCGGCCAATCAGCTTTGTCTGTTCGTAACCAAGAATGGCGTCCCAGGCCGGGTTGGCGTCGCGAATGATTCCATCGACGCCAACGACCGCCAGCAGGTCCCGCGAATTCTGCCAGACTTGATTTCGCTCGCGCGTCCGTTCGCGCACGCTTTCCGAAAGCGTCTCATTGGCCAGTCGCAACCGCTCTTCGATGCGCTTGGATCCGGTAATGTCATAGATGACGCCGATATAGCGCAGTCCGCCGGCGTCAATGTCCGCCAGATACTCGCCGCGCCGCGCCAGCCAACGGGTTTCCCCGTCATCGGCACGGGTTATGCGAAATTCTATATTTTGCTCGGGCTGCGGCTCGGCCGGCAGTTTAGGATCGATAATGGGACGATCCTCGGCGTGAACCAGCAGATTGATGGTTCTGACCGGCAGGACGTTTGTCGGATGCAAGCCGAGCAGCCGGCAAAACTGCCGCGACACGGCAACTGTGCCAAAGCCGTCGGTATGCTCAAACGTGCCCACTTGCCCTGCCGTCTGGGCAACGCGAAGTTGCTCTTCAGTACGCTTGCGGTCGGTGACGTCGACCAGGGTACCGTGGAAGCGAACCGGCTGGTCCAGTTCATCGAGCACTGTGCGACCCTCGGCATGAATCCAGCGGACCCCGCCATCATCCTTAAGCAGCCGATAGTCTTTGGAGAAGACCTCTGCGCCGGCCAGAATACCGGCAACCGCAATGCGAATGCGGCGTACGTCTTCGGGATGGATGCCGGCAAAGAACTGGCTGGTCGGTACACCATTGGCAAGCGCCACCGGGTCCTGACCCGTCAGTCCGGCAAAGCGCGCATCAGCAGTCAGACGCTGCCTGGCAATGTCCCAGTCCCAACTCCCCGCAGCACCCGCCGCCTCCAGCGTCAAGTCGAGCCGCTGCCTGGCTTCCTTAATCTGTTGTTGCAGTTCAATAAGCTCGGATCGGGAGGAGCCGGTTTCGTCCATGTCTCGGTCAGTCGGCACTTAGAGCGCGGCTTTCATAGTTTGAGGCAGGCTGATCAGGCACCCACTGCCCAATTACTGTCAGCGGTGACGCGGCTGATAAAGTCGCCCAGCAGCTGTTTCAGCATGCCAAGCGAAGGAAGATCCATGATCATGGCTATATAGCCGCGGATGTTGCGATCACGCACTGAAAAATTGATGTAGAGAAACAGCACCAGTCCATCGGTATCAGGCTCTACCCCGATATCGAACAGTACCTTCCCGTCCCCATAGAGCACCTTGGGCAAGGACATATGCAGCGACTGGTTGAGCATATTGGCAATGGTGCCCAGACACCCGTTGAGGATCACATTGCCAGTCTCGGCCAGAGCCTCGTCCTTGAGCGAGGCAACCTCGGCAGCATCCACTTCATCACCGACGATGGCGCGAACCAGTTCGAGGCTGTTCTCTTCGGGAAAAATCAGTAGGGCCTTGCCCGAAAAAGCACCGCCGAATTCTTGCTTTATAGCGACAAGATCGTCGCTCTCGCGTTGCCCGATGAGGGCTGCTGCGGCATTTTGGGTGACAACCTCGACGGACGGCACGGACAGCAGAACCTGCTTGCCCACCATCTTGCGCAGGCTCGCGGCAGCGCGACTGACACCAATATTGACCAGCTCAGTCAACGCATCGCGCTCGAGCTCGTCAAGAGTCACGTCGATGCGCGTCATACGTTGGCCTGACGGAGACGCAGAGCCGCGCCACTCAAAAAGCCCTTCATGGTGTCTTCGGTCACCGGCTTAGCGACAAAGGTCGCATTGAGCTCGCGGGCACGGGCGACGATCTCGTTCTGCACATTTGCCGTGATGATAGCGATCGGCATTTGCGGATAAGCATCCCGAAGTTCCGCGGCGAGCGCGAGACCATCCTTTCCCGGCATGTTGAAATCGAGCACGGCAAGGTCGATGGGCTGGGCCTTCACCGCTTCCAGCGCTTCATCCGCGTTACCCGCCTCTACCCGATGCCAGTCCGGCTGTAAAGCGGCGATGGTTTTGCCGGCGACGATGCGCGCCAGCTTGCTATCGTCCACGAGCAGGACCGTCACCATCGAGAAAACTCCGTCATTGCGATCCCACGGATCTATTTGTCATCTGTATGCGGACACCGGGTCCGCGGCAAGTTAAGTCGCCATGTTGCGGTCGTGGACGTCCCGCATGAGTGGCATGATCCACTGGCATATGAAGGGATCTAGAGGGTGGCCGACCACGCGTGGGGATAGTGCCATCAGGACTTGCCAGAGCGCCGTATGGACCGACCCCGCTGCGCTAACGTCGACAGAGGCGTCCGGGTTGCCCTGCAACAGGGACATGAGGGCTTCCGCCTCCTCCACCCCACAATTCCCGGTAATAGCGATTGCTTTGCCGTCAAGAACCACGCTCATCCGATCAACTCCGCCATATCGAGCACCAACAACACCTGCCCGTTTCCCAAGACCGTCGTCCCCGCGATGCCGGGCATCCCCGTTAGCAAACCGCCCAATGGCCGGGTAATAGTCTCGATCCTCTCGGCAATAGCGTCCACAATAATGCCGACACGCTGTTCGGCGATCGCCAAAATCAGGACCGTCATCTCGCCCGAGGGCCCCGTATTGGGCAGGCCCAGCAGATCGCCCAGCAACAGCAGTGGTATGGTGCCGTCGCGCAGCACAAAGGCGCGATTGTCGCGAATTGGCGTCACTGAATGGTGGCTGACGCGCACGGTTTCCACCACCGCCTGCATCGGCAGGCCATAGCGCTCGGCGCCCACCGATACGATCAGCAATTGCGTCATCGCAAAGCCGACGGGCAGGCGTAAGGCCGTAGTGGTCCCCAACCCTGGACGGCTGCTGATACTGACGGTGCCGCCCAGTCGGGCGACTTCGGTTCGCACGGCGTCAAGGCCGACGCCGCGGCCGGATAGGTCGCTGACGTTTGCGGCGGTAGAAAATCCGGCTGCGAAGAGCAGATCGAGCACCTCGCGATCATCGAGCGCTGCGGCACGGTCCCCGCTCACGAGGCCTTTGGCAATGGCAGCGGCACGAATGTGTTCCGGATTGATACCCCGGCCATCATCGGACAGGCTGACGATGATGTGGTCGCCTTCTCTGGCCACCTGGAGGGCCAGTTTTGCCGTTGCCGGCTTGCCGGCTTCAAAGCGTTCCGCGGCGCTCTCGATGCCATGGTCCATCCCGTTGCGCATCAGATGCAGCAGCGGTTCGAACAATTCATCGACGATTGACTTGTCGGCTTCGATAGTGTCGCCCTCGATCACCAGATCCGTCGGCTTGCCCAGGCGGCGCGACAGGTCGCGGACCATCCGCGGCAGTCTGCGAAAGGCCTGTCCCACCGGTATCATTCGCGTCTGCAACACGCCGCCGTAAAGTGCGCCGGTCAGGCGGTCGAGATCTTTTTGCGCGACGGCTATGCTGCGGGATATCTCCGCCCCCCCGGGCAGCACACTCGTCGCTGCCGCCAGCCCCGCCAAGCCGTTCTTGGTAGTCATCAGCTCACCTACGAGATCGAGTAGCGCATCGATGCGCGCTGGATCCACGCGCAGGCCACGCATGGCCACGGTTTTGGTGTCGTCCGCAACCGGTTTGGCCGGCGGCGAGACGGCAGCAGCGCCGAGCGGCACAATTTCCACCTGATCGGGCACCAGCCGGAAGATTGCCTCCACATCACCCAGCGGCGCCGCGCTGAGCGCCTCGAAAGCCAGGTTGGAGCGGAAAGGATCGAACAGGTCCGGTGTTGGCCATGGGGCCCGCGGTTCGACGGACAGATGGATGAGGCCGGGCATGCGGGAGAGCAGCGCAATGGGGTCATCGCCGCTGAAAAAGCATTCAGTATGCGGATGGTAACGCAAGGCGACAGTGGCTGTGCCGCCAATGCGGGCCGCCAAGGCCAAGGCCCAGGCGATCGAACCCGCGCCACCGGGCGGCAAACCATCGGCGACGGTTTCAATATCTACGCCAAGCGCCGCCTCAAGCGGTCCTGCCCGCTCCAGTCGCTGCAGGCTGACGACACCCCCACCTTCCAGATCGTCCACGCATTGGTCAATCCATTCGAGAACAGCGATGAGTGCGTCGATTTGCGGCGCGTCGAGGCTGGCCGTTCCGGCTCGCACATGGCCCAGATTGTCCTCGGCTTTGTGCAGGGCCGAGTGCAGGGCGGGCAGGTCGAAAAGACCAGTCGAGCCCTTCAGTGTATGGACGGCCCGAAAGGCGCTATCGAGCCGCGCCACATCGAGCGACTCAGTTTCGAGAGCTAAAAGATCATCGATGGCCCCCTGCACCAGGTCGCGCGCCTCGACGATGAACTGGGCCATCAGCTCGTCCATCAGGGCTGTTCCGGCCGCTGATAGACGATGGCTTCGGAGAAGCGGCGCGTGACGAACCGCTCGGAAATGCGTGACATTGATTCAGAGTGCCCCAGACACATGTAGCCGCCGGGCACGAGGCTGTTGAACAGGTTCTGCATGCAGCGCACCCGCGCCGCGCCGTCGAAATAGATCAGCAGGTTGCGGCAGAAAATGACGTCGAAACGCCCCTGCCGTGCCACTGATGCGGCGTCGGTGATGTTGCACGGCGTAAAGGTGACCGATTCCCGCAGGTCTTCGATCAGGCGGACGCGGCCGTCTGCGGCGGGCGAAAAATAGCGCTCGACCAGTCCGGGCGGCAGGCGCATGACGGCGCGGCGGCCGTATATGGCGTCGAGGGCCTCAGCGACAATAGCGGTATCGATGTCCGAGCCAACGATTTCGACATTGTATGCATCGACCAGAGCCCAGTTTTCCAGCAGCCAGATGGCAATCGAATAGGGCTCCTCCCCGCTTGAGCAGGGTACGGACCAGATGCGTATCTTGTCGCCAGGCCCTTTGGATCGGATGATTTCAGGTAGGATGGACTGGCTTAGGCAAGCTAGCTGGTGTTCCTCGCGATAGAAATAGGTCTCGTTGACGGTGAAGCTGTTGATCAACTGCTCCGCTTCGCCGGGCTCGGCCCGCAACAGGGCATAGTAGTCGACAAAGTCCGTCATGTGCTTTTGAGCCATGCGGTCGGCGACTCGGCGATCGATATAGTAGCGCTTGGATTCGCCGAACTGCATGCCGGTGCGGGCGTAGAGGAAATCGCACAGCGTGGTAAGGTCGATGACGGAGAGGGGCGACAGCGCCCGCGCCCGGGCCAGTAGTTCGGCGCTACGGCGGGTCATGCGAGCAACTCCGCCAGCCTTCGTGGAATCTCGTCAACCGGCAATGTGTCCACCGCCCCACCAAGGCTGACCAGTTCGCCTGGCATGCCCCAAACCACGGCAGTGTCCTTGGCTTCGGCGATGGTATGACCGCCTGCTGTGCGAAGTTCGGCCATGGCGGCGGCCCCGTCCGAGCCCATGCCGGTCAGCAGGATGCCCAGCAATTGCGCCGGCGGTACATGCTCCATGGCGGTGCGCACCAAGCGATCGACACTGGGATGCCAGGGATAATCGTCCCGCATCGGTGCGGCATTGGCGATCAGTTGGCCCCCTCGCAGGCCGATGACCATGTCGGTACCGCCGCGCGCGATGTATACGCCGCCGGCCAGTAGCGGTGTCAGTCCGGTGACTTCGCTGATTGAGAGTAGCGACAACTTGTCCAGCCGGCGCGCCAGTGGGCCAGTGAAAGCCTGCGGCATGTGCTGGGCGATAACGATGGGCCAGCGCAGGTCTGCGGGCAGTTTTGAGAGCAGGATATCAAGGGCCGGCGGACCACCTGTCGAAGTGCCAACCACGACAAGCCCCAAACCTCCTGCTTTCCCCGGAACTGCCTTGGCGGCAATTGGGAAGGGTGTGTCGTCTAGTCGGCGTAATCGCATCCGTTCGGCAAGTCGCCGTGCCCGCGGCAATTGTACCGCGGCAGCGGCTCTGACCTTGGACACCAGTTCATCGGCCAGTGCAGCCATATGCAGAGACACAACTCCTTCTGGCTTGGCGATGAAGTCCACCGCACCTATTTCGAGCGCCGTCAGCGTTTCGTCGGCGCCATCCTCGGTCAGGGCCGAGACCATCACCACTGGAACCGGATGCTCCAGCATGATCCGGTCCAGACAGGCCAGGCCATCCAGCTTGGGCATATTGATGTCGAGCGTCACCACATCGGGGCGGAAACTGGCGATCTGCTGCAACGCATCCAGACCGTTCTTTGCCACCGAGATCTCGAAATCTCCGGCCGCCGTGAAAATGCCGCTCAGGAGCCTGCGCATGAGCGCCGAATCTTCGGCGATAAGGATGCGGATCACGCTGTACCAACCGGGTCTTGCCGGGCCGCAATCTCAGCGATGACGTCCTGCTCGGCTCGGCTGAGCAATTCTTCCGGATCTATCAGCAGGATGAGCCGGCCATCCGCGCCCACATTGGCAACGCGATTGAATACGGCCGAACGCTCGCTGGAAAGCGACGGCGTCACGGCAAGTCGGTCGGTGGCAACCGAAAGGATTTCCGATACGGCATCGACTACGAAGCCGGCCTGCAATTCCCCGACCGTCACGATGATGACGCGGGGCTGTATGGAGGCGGGAGCCGAGGGCGCATCGAAACGTTGCCGCTGGTCGATGACGGGCACCGGCCTCCCGCGCAGATTGATAATGCCACTGACAAAGCGCGGGCCGTTGGGCAGGCGGGTCACGTTCTCAGGCAGCCGAAGCACTTCTTGTACAGCGGCGATGGGCAAGCCGTACCGCTCTTCGCCCAGGTCGAATACCACGAACTGTTCCTGCATCTGGGTGATATCTTGCTCGAGCATGCTTGCCGCCTCGTTACCGGTCGCAGCGACCGTCGCCTCCACCGCCGCATTGGCAAAAAGCCGCGGCACTGAAAGGATCGACACCAGGGGCCGACCGCCGCTTGGTCGACCAATGGCATCGAGTTCGGCTTGTCCGCTTCCGCGCTGCAGGATTGGGGGCACCGTGTCGATGGCGGTTTCATCCAGGCGCAGGATCGCTTCGATTGCATCCGCAACCAACCCGATCTGAGCGCCAGCATGATCAACGACGAGAACACGGCTATCCCCGATATCGTTCCCTTGGGCAGCAAACCCCAGAAGGCCAGCCAGCGATATGATCGGCAGCGCGCGGTCGCGCACATTCGCCATGCCAAGCACCGCCACATCGGCCCCGGCAACGCGAGACAGCTCCGGCAGACGAAGCACTTCGATAACCGCATCGAGCGGCAGGGCAAAGGTTTGCTCGCCTACCAGGAAGGACAAAAGTACGCGCTGAGCGATCTCCATTTTGGCCTGGGCCGGCAAGGCAGTCCCAGGAACCCGTCCGCCAACAGTCCGCGTTGCCTGGCGCTTGAACCCGGCCTCGAGCAAACCTACGATATCAATCTGCTGGTTGGCCGATCCCTTGTCGCCAAGGTCAAGGCGCAGCACTGCGTCGACCAGCAGGCCCACGGCTCCGGCGTGATTGAGCACAACGACCCGCTCTTCGCTGCCAGGCTCACTGCCCATAAGCCCCGCAAGGGACACGATCGGCAACACCGCGCCGCGCAGATTGCTGACGCCCAGGAGTGCCGGCGGGCCATGGGGCACGCGCGTCACGCGCGGGCGGCGCAATACCTCGATCACGTTTTCGCCGGACAGGAGATAACTCTGCCCACTGACAACGACCGTCAACTGGCGCTGCGCGCTGGACATGGCTGGCGCCTCGGTGCTCACGCTCCGCCCGTCGCCTGAAGCTCTTCCGACAGCAGCGCAATCTCTTCGATTGAGGCTGCCAGATCTTCAGCGGCGCTCGACTGTTCGCGGGCCGTCGACGCCGCCTGTCCCGCGGCAGCGCCCGCTTCCTGCGCCACGGTCGCAATCTGCTCGGTGCCGGCCAGGATTTCGCGCACCGCAAGCACCACGGCATCGGCACTGGTCAAAATAGCGGCATTGCCAGTGCTGATCGTCTCGCAATCGCGCTGCACCTGATCGAGCCGTTCGACGATCAACTTGTTGCGGGCCAGCTCAGCTTCAGCGGTCTGAACGGTCAGTTCGAGATCGCGCCTCGCGGAGCCAATCGTGCTCTGGATCGATCGCACGCCTTCCTTGGCGCCTTCTATCGTATCGGATGCATTGTCGGCCAGCTTGCGGATGTCGCTGGAAACAATGGCAAAGCCTCGTCCTTCGCTGCCGGCCCGGGCTGCCTCGACGGAGCCGCTGACAGCGAGCATGCTGGTCTGCACGCCAACCAGAATGATGCGATCCACAGCGCGCTCGATGCGACGCGCCACCTCGTCGAGCGAGGACAATGTCTCGATAGCGGAGCGCGTATCGGTCAGGCCATTCTCAAGGTCGCCGCCGATGCCGACGACACTGGTCCGGTTGCGCGCCAGCCGTTCGGCAATCGCCTGAACCCGTTGCAGGGCATCCTGTGCATTCTGGGCACTGAGACCGGCGCTGGTTTCGATCTCTGCCATGGCTGCGTTGGATTCTTGGGTGGCCGCCGCTTGTTCCTCGGCGCCACGGCTGATCTGATCCACGGCAATCAGGATCTCGGCGGCTGCGCTCGACAGTTCCTGCACCGTCGCCGACAGTTCCTCGGCCGCCGCTCCCATGGCGGCGGGTCCGCTCGCGGTGTCGCGGCTATCGCTGAGACCTTCGGCGATCTGCGACAGGCTCTGGGCCGCCTGCTGGCTTTGCTCGAGGGCCGCGCTCTGCTGCTGCACGGCGCGCTGGGCTTCTGCTGCCGCAGCGGCCTGTTCTTCGGCGGCAGCGGCGACATTTTCGGCGCCCTTCTGGGCCTCCCGCGCAGCGAGATCGGCCTCAACCGCGGCAGTCAGGATGACGGTGCTGCCGTCGAGCAGGGCGAGGAGATCGGTGCGGATCGTCGCGAGGTCGGCCGAAATCGCCTGGCCGACATCGGTCTGAGCCCGTGCCGACTGGGCAGTGGCAGCTATGCGCGCGGCCACTTCGGCCACGCCATCGCCGATCGACTGGGCCAGTTGCTTGACATCGCGGGCGCTGCGTTCGGCGCTTTCGGCCAGCGCGCGCACCTCGTCGGCCACCACGGCAAATCCAGCGCCTTTGTCGCCCGCTCGCGCCGCTTCGATCGCTGCATTGAGGGCGAGAAGATTGGTCTGGTCCGATACATCGGCGACGACCAGGGTCGTCTCGCCGATGCTGCCGGCCTGGCTCTGCAGCCGGTTGATGAGGTCGACGGCGGCCAGTTGGCGGGAAGCATTGCTTTCGATAGCCAGCAATGAGCCCTCAATGGTGGCAGCGGATTCAACCACCGCCGCCTGCAGGACTTCGGCCTGACGGCGTGAGGCCTCTGCATCGGTTCGGGCGCTGGCAAACTGGCGCGACAGTTCCCCAACCGTCGCCAGCGACTCGTGGGCCGCGCCGGCCGCTTCCTCGGCCCCGCTGGCGATCTGCTCGAGAGTCCGCCGAAGTTCTTCAGCCGCCGCCGCGGATTCAGCGATACCGCTGGCCAGTTGCATAGTCGCCGCAGCAACCCGCTCCGCGGCCTGTTCGCGGGACACCGGCATGCGTGGCTTGGCTGGCGGCCTCGACGCCTTCGGGGTCACTATAGTTCGCGATACCGCCGTATCACCAGCCACGCGCTTGGCGAGAGCGGTTGTTTTAACAAGTGCCATGCGCTGTTCCGCCCGGTTACAAAGATCTCAGCCAGACCAGATACCATCCCGCAAGCCGGCGGCATACAGCGTCTAGCTCGGATGGCTCAAATATATTGATGGCTCACGGGCTTGAAGAAGAAAGATACGGTGCCCGAGATGCGCCGACCACGTAAAACTATTCGTTATCGCTAAGAACCCCAGATACTAATATAGGAGCCACCGCTTTGGCTCATCGAAGGACCAAAGCTGCCGGTCTGCAAGCGACCTATTGTCGCCGTTCGGAGCGCCGCGTTCGGCGCCCGAAACCTGCCGTTCATTCACTTCCACCCGACGGCAAAGTCGGGGCCGTCTGCTGAAGAGGTCATCAGGGAAATCAAGCGGCTCTTCAAGATTGAAAAGAACCCACCCACTGTTACCCGCGCCGAAGGTCGCCTCACGCGGCGCTGTGGCTTCTTGAAGAGTACGGCCTCGTCACCGACGACTATCACCGCACACAATGGGTGTGGTTCGCTGTGACCTTCACCGCAATCTGGCGCAATTTCTCCAGCGCTAAGTGGCGGATTGCGGGCGAGATCTCGAAGAAAAGTAGAACGGACGTTCGAGCGTGATGCCGCGAAAGTCTGGTCTGAGCCCAAAGTGACGAATGCTGCACGATGGGCGAATGTCGATTACCGACCTCACTACGCCAGCGTGCGCGTCATCTCACGGATCAGATCATTTGTCTCTGGTCTCGTCGTTTGGTGCCGATATCGAAGGGCCAAAACAGTTCTTGATATTTCAAGGCCATCGATGGGTTTCGACACCAGGCCCATGTCCGAAGGAATAGCGGTGGCTGGCAGGATCACCGCACCTGACCCTTGCCGAGCAAGTTCAACTAACCAATCCACGCGATTTGACCGATAGGCCGCGTAGAGTTCCTGACCATGATCCGCGCAGGCCCCATGCAAAACATCCCGCATTTCGCAATTTAGGCGGTCAAGCATGTCAGTTTTAGCAAGAGCCGAAAGAGAGATCGCATTTAGTTCAGACAACGGATGCGACTTTGACACCACGACCTTGTAGTCCTCTTCATAGAGATGGTCTATACGATAGAGGTCTTCACTGACCTTCTCTGCGGTGACTACAACGTCAAATTCACCATCTCGTAACCCGGCAAGAAGCTCGGAGGTTGACGCAACGATCAATTCGATTTCGGCTTGCGGCAATCGCGTACGAGTACGCTCCATAGCTGCCGAAATCCTGTTGTGGCCAATCGTTTCGCCGACACCGACAGAGATTGGAACCCGCTCCAAGCGCATATGACGGACCGCCTCTGCCTTAGCCTGTCGCGTCTCATCGTGAACCTTCTGCAACCTTGGCTGCATGAGTTTACCGAGGGACGTAGGCCTGCATCCCGCACGGTCCCTGACAAACAGGTCACCTCCAAGCTCGTCTTCAAGTTTCTTGATCGCAGTCGTCAAGGAAGGTTGGGAGACATTGGAGGCACTGGCTGCGTGGGTGAAGTTTCGGTGCTCGCAGACGGCAAGAAAATACCTGATCTGGTTCATTTCCATCGCCACATTCTCCGTCACATCTCATTTCAGGCCATCAAAACAAGTTCGATAGTCCACGTCTATCAAAGAATAGAATTTCGGAATTGGAGCCCGGCGCACCCAGCATGGGACAAGAGTGCATCGAAACCAAACACGATGCACTTCAAATCAGGAGACGACCATGAAAGCGCAAATCCTTCAGACATTCGCCGCACTGGCTCTGTTCACAACTTCTGCAACTGCACAGGACAACGCAATGGAAAATCATACTGCCAGCTACATCGCCATGCCCGCCGCCGAAGGCCAGACCGGAGCCTTCGCGGAGTTTCTGGCAGGTGCCGCACCTATCGTGCGGGAAACAGAGACGGGAACTGTACTTTGGTTTGCTCTGCAAGCCGACGATATGCTCGCAATCTTTGACATCTTCGCAGATGAAGAAGCACGCGACGCTCACTTCTCAGGAGCGGTTGCTGCGGCTTTGAAGCAAAACGCCGACGCGCTGGTCGACGGAGGATGGGACGACGGTGTTGTCGCGAATATCAACAACTCCGATGTCCTGTCGGTAAAGGCGCCGGTTGATCTCTACACGGCAACGACCGCAACTTACATCAAGCTCGAAGCTGCTCCAGGTAAAGGCCCCGAATTGGCAGCCTTGCTGACCGCCGCCGGCCCCATCGTCGCAGAAACTGAACCCAAGACATTGTTCTGGGCGGCGCTGCAGATTGACGGGAACAACTTCGCCATCTTCGACATCTTTGCCGACAACTCTGGCCGCGAAGCGCACTTTGCCGGACAAGTCGCCGGACTCCTGAATGAAAAGGCTTCAGAATTGATCTCAGGTGGATGGGACGACGGTGTGGTGGCAAACGTCCACAATTTCGAAATCCTCGCTACCAAGTAATCTCGAGGTGACTTGAGAAAGAAGTGCCCGGTGCAATCCATCGGGCGCTTTGCTGTTTGAATTTAGATTCACGCCAAAGCGGCCGTGCCGGAACTGGCAAGCGAAGCTCGCACTCGCCTCCGGCTTGGAAAGGGCGGCTATCGGCGGGAACATGTCCGCGCCTTCGCCCAACACGCCGAGATCGCGGACGACGCGATCTACATCGAGGGCAGCAAAAAACACCCTATTGAGGACGCCGGTAGCCACCAAAGGAGGAAAGTCGGCGGGAATCGGCGTTCCCGGTTTTTACCAAAGTGGCGGACCGGGTGGGATTCGAACATATACGCCGAAGTAATCGGCTTGCGCTTGGCTACGCCGTGAGCAATGTCGGCTTTCGGGACGCCGCAAGCGGCAGTCGAACGGCCGGAAAGGTGAAGGGTTTGGGATGCCGCTTGGCGTCGCAAAGCCACCCATGCAGGAACCCGCGGTCCGCACACGCTGCGCTATGGGGTTTTCGGATTTGGCCTGGTCAAGTGCCGGTCGCA
>NZ_PYVW01000020.1 GCF_003056355.1 Devosia naphthalenivorans | reverse complement strand
CATCGAGAGCCCCTTGCGCCGCCCAATGTCGATCTCAACCCGCTCGCGCAGGCTCAACTGCTCATACAAAGTTCCCATCGCACCAACACCATAGCAGGTGTTGCACTTGTGGCGTGAGTCGAGGGAATCCATCCTGAGGTGGTTCAGCGTACATTAGTGGGTCGTTCGAACCACCTTGCAGCTGTGGGGTGATCTCAAGATGGATCCCGGCCTGCGCCGGGATGACATCGTGGGTGGGGATGGGGTGGCGATAGGATTGGGGGGGCTATGAGTGGACTAGGTTGTTCCACGCTCCAATCGCCACCAGCTTCTACCGGGGCTGGAAATCACCCACTCCGCGCACTATCTAAGTGCAGAACGGCGGCCAATAGGGCCGCGCTTTTGCCTCCCTCACACCCCCGCATCCTTCGCTCACAAATTCGGGATGCAATGCCCCTTAACAGCAGCGATCTTTTGCCTACATAATGGTCCTCACCATGCTGCTTCGTTTTACGACAGATGTTTGCCCATGATTACCACCGACCTCCTCGATATTACCGAAGAGGCCCCAGTCGCGATGCGCCTGGTGCCAGTGCCTGCCTTTGCCGGGCCGAAGGAGGACGACCCCGACAAGGGCGACGGCAAGAGTGGGACCGAGACCGGGACCATCACCAAGACCCGGCCCAAAACCAAGCGCCCCAATCTGTACCGGGTGCTGCTGCTGAACGACGACTACACGCCGATGGAGTTCGTCATTCTGGTTCTACAGGACGTCTTCAACAAATCGCGTGAGGAAGCCGTCCAGATCATGCTGCATGTTCACCAAAAGGGGGTGGGTGAGTGCGGCGTATATCCCTACGAAGTGGCCGAAACCAAGGTCACGCGCGTTATGGATACAGCACGCAAAAACCAGCATCCGCTGCAATGCGTGATGGAAAAGCAATAGGAACATCATATGCCCTCATTTTCCCGCGGACTTGAAAAGGCTCTGCATCAGGCGATGAACCTGGCGCGTGAGCGCAACCACGAGTTCGCAACGCTCGAACACCTGCTGCTGGCCCTGACCGACGACCGTGAGACGATCGCCGTGCTGACCGGTTGCGATGTCGACATCGATGCGCTCAAGAGCGACCTCGAAGATTTCATCAATGAAGAACTCGATAGCCTGATCGTTGCCAATGGTCAGGATGCCCGCCCGACCGCGGCGTTCCAGCGCGTGATTCAGCGCGCGGTTATCCACGTCCAGAGCTCGGGCCGTGAAGAAGTGACCGGCGCCAACGTGCTTGTCGCGATTTTTGCGGAACGGGAAAGCCATGCCGCCTATTTCCTCGAACAGCAGGACATGAGCCGGCTGGACGCGGTCAATTTCATCAGCCACGGGATCACCAAGTCCGGTCCCAGCGAGGAGCGCAAGGTGCGTGGTGCCGAAGACGGCGACAATCACGGGGAAGGCGGGGCGGAAGCCAAGAAGAGCTCGGCTTTGGCCGACTTCTGCGTCAACCTCAACGAGAAGGCGCGTGCCGGCAAGATCGACCCGCTGATCGGGCGCGATGCCGAACTGCGCCGGACCATCCAGGTGCTGTGCCGCCGCTCCAAGAACAACCCAATCTATGTTGGTGACGCCGGCGTCGGCAAGACGGCCATTGCCGAAGGTCTTGCCCGCAAGATCGTCGAGGGTGACGTCCCCGAAGTGCTCAAGGAAGCGGTGATTTATTCGCTCGACATGGGTTCGCTCCTGGCTGGCACCCGCTATCGCGGTGACTTCGAGGAACGTCTCAAGGCCGTGATGAAGGAGCTCGAAAAGCTTCCCAATTCGGTGCTGTTCATCGACGAAATCCACACCATGATCGGTGCTGGCGCTACCTCCGGCGGTGCGCTCGATGCTTCCAACCTGCTCAAGCCAGCCTTGGCGAGCGGCGCGATCCGCTGCATCGGGTCGACCACCTACAAGGAGTACCGGCAGTTCTTCGAAAAGGACCGGGCCTTAGTCCGTCGCTTCCAGAAGATCGACGTCAATGAGCCTTCGGTTCCCGATGCCATCGAGATCGTGAAGGGCCTGCGGCCGTATTTCGAAGAGTTCCACAAGATCAAGTACACCGATGATGCCCTCAAGGCCGCGGTGGAACTGAGCGCGCGGTACATCAATGACCGCAAGCTGCCCGACAAGGCGATCGACGTGCTCGATGAAACCGGCGCTTCGCAGATGCTGGTGACCGAGGACAAGCGCAAGAAGATCATCGATGTCGAGGACATCGAGGCCACGATCGCCACCATTGCGCGCATTCCGCCAAAGTCGGTATCCAAATCCGATGCGGAACTGCTGAGTGGTCTCGAGCAGAGCCTGAAGACTGTGGTGTTCGGGCAGGACAACGCCATCGTGGCGCTGACCTCGGCGATCAAGCTGGCCCGTGCCGGCCTGCGCGAACCGGAAAAGCCGATTGGCTCTTACCTCTTCACCGGACCTACGGGCGTCGGCAAGACGGAAGTTGCCAAGCAGCTTGCCGATACGCTCGGGGTGGAACTGCTGCGGTTCGACATGTCCGAATATATGGAGCGCCATACCGTGTCGCGCCTGATCGGTGCCCCTCCGGGGTATGTCGGGTTCGACCAGGGCGGGCTGCTCACCGATGGCGTGGACCAGCATCCGCACTGCGTGGTGCTGCTCGACGAAATCGAGAAGGCTCACCCCGATCTCTACAACATCCTGTTGCAGGTGATGGACCACGGCAAGCTGACGGACCACAACGGCAAGTCGGTCGACTTCCGCAACGTGATCCTGATCATGACGTCCAATGCCGGCGCCATGGATCTGCAGAAGAGCCCGATCGGGTTCGGCCGCAAGCGCGAGCAGGGCGACGACGAAGAGGCGATCAATCGCATCTTCACGCCGGAATTCCGCAACCGTCTGGACGCGATCATCTCGTTTGCACCGCTGCCGCGCGAAGTCGTGCGCCGCGTTGTCGAGAAGTTCGTGCTGCAGCTTGAGGGCCAGTTGGCCGAGCGTGGCGTTACCATCGTGCTGCAGCCGGAAGCTGCCGATTGGCTGGCCGAGCGGGGCTATGATGAACGCATGGGTGCGCGTCCGCTGGGTCGCGTGATCCAGGAGTACATCAAGAAGCCGCTGGCCGACCAGGTGCTGTTCGGGGAACTCGTCAACGGCGGCACGGTGACCGTGGCCGTGGTTGGCGAAGGCCAGGAAGCCAAGCTGGAACTGATCGCGGTTCCGCCGCGACCAGCCAAGCCCAAGGCTCTGCCCAAGCCGAAAAAGCCCAAGGCAACAGCCGACAAGAGCTAAAACACAAGGCCGGGAGCGATCCCGGCCTTCGTCATTTTCGGGACCCAGCCATGCCCGATTTTCAATTGACCGGATAACGCCGCCCTCCTATTTCACGAGGGTCGAGAAGAAGTCGCCGGTTGGTATCCCGGCTCCGCACCACGCGGAATTCGTCGCGCAAGCGTCCCATCGGCATCATACCTTATTGCTTGGGGTGATGCTGGCGCGGGACCGTTCTCCGTCAGTGTCAGACCTGTTGGAGACCAGACTTTGCCTAAGAAAACTCAAATCGTCCTGCAGCTGCTGATGACCTTCATGATGGCCCTCACCATGTCCGGCATCATGGGCTTTATCAGCATTGGCCCGCAATTTTTCTCCCATTGGCCGCTGAGCTTCATCATCGCGTGGCCGATCGCCTTCATCGTGACACAGATCGTGACGCCGATAGCGTTCAAGCTCGCCTTCTTGATCGCGCCGCCGGCACGCGCCTGAACTTGCCAGAACAAGGGCCGGGAGCGATCCCGGCCTTTTCGCTTGCCTGCATGGCGTTGACTTTGCCCGCGCACTTCCCCCATTAAGAAGTTCTTCGTCGGACTCGGGGCTTCCCGGGTGGCTACTCCGGGCGCCTATCCCTCGGTAACCAACTTATTCTGCCTCCCAGCTGTGCATGGGCAAGCGGGACGCCTGTTGGGTTTCATTCATGTTCAATCTCGACCACTACCGCCAGGAATGGTTCGGTAACATTCGCGGTGATGCGCTTTCGGGCCTCGTCGTGGCACTTGCTCTCGTGCCAGAGGCCATCGCCTTCTCCATTATCGCAGGTGTTGACCCCAAGGTGGGGCTCTACGCCTCGGTGGTGATCGCCATCGTTATCGCCTTCGTGGGCGGGCGCCCGGCCATGATCTCGGCGGCAACGGCGGCCACGGCCGTGTTGATGGGCTCGCTCGTGCGCGAGCATGGCCTGCAATATCTGCTGGCCGCGACCATCCTGGCGGGGTTGCTTCAACTAGGAGCGGGTTGGCTCAATCTGCAGCGGGTGATGCGGTTCGTGTCCAAGTCGGTGATGACGGGCTTCGTCAATGCCCTGGCCATCCTGATCTTTGCAGCCCAATTGCCCGAACTGATCGGTGTGCCGTGGATGACCTATCCCATGGTGGCTGGCGGGCTGGCTATCATTTACCTGTTTCCGCGCCTGACCACAGTGGTTCCGTCTCCGCTGGTCTGCATCATCGTCCTGACCGCCATTGCCTGGTTCTCGGGCATGGATTTGCACACCGTAGGCGAGATGGGCGAATTGCCGCGCGCCTTGCCGACGCTGCTGCTGCCCAATGTGCCGCTGAACCTCGAAACGCTGATGATCATCCTGCCCTATGCAGTGGGCGTCGCGGCCGTCGGACTGCTCGAATCGCTGATGACGGCGCAGATCGTCGATGAGGCGACCGACACCTCGAGCGACAAGCGCCGGGAATGCCTGGGGCAGGGCATCGCCAACATTGCCTCGGCGTTCTTCGGTGGCATGGCCGGCTGCGCGATGATCGGGCAATCCGGCATCAATGTGCGCTCGGGCGGCCGGGGACGGCTGTCGACCTTCCTCGCCGGAGCATACCTGCTGGTCCTGATGGTAATTCTGGGGGACTTGCTGCGGATCATCCCCATGCCGGCACTCGTCGCGATCATGATCATGGTGTCGATCGGCACTTTCGACTGGCGCTCGATTCTCAACCTGCGGGATCATCCACGCAGCTCGTCATTCGTGATGCTGGCGACGGTGGCGTTTGTCGTGGGCACGCACAATCTGGCGATCGGCGTGCTGGTGGGCGTGCTGCTCTCGGGCGTGTTCTTCGCCTGGAAAATCTCGCAGATATTCGCGGTCCGCTCGGAGTTGAGCGAGGACGGCAAGGAGCGGATTTATCAAGTTGCCGGGCAATTGTTTTTTGCTTCCGCCGATCAGTTCACCGCAGCGTTCGATTTCAACGAGCCGGTGGAGAGCGTCATCATCGATCTGGCGCATGCCCATATCTGGGATATTTCCAGCGTCGCCAGCATCGACAAGGTCGTCGTAAAATTCCGGCGCAACGGCGTGAAGGTGTCACTGCAGGGGCTGAACGAAGCCAGTGCGACCATCGTCGACGATCTGGGCCAGCACCAACGAGCCGACGCCGACGTGCTGCTCGGATCGCACTAAAGCCAGAGCAACAGCATCGGGCCGATGAGAATCAGCCCGATGGCCACCACGAAGCGCAGATTGCCGAGCTGGCGGAAGCTCGGGATGCTGAGCACGCTCGACAGAACGAGGAATGCGACGAGGGCAATCAGCGCCGGGGTGAGTGCCTGCAGGTTCAGCGCGGTTCGTTCGTTGAGCTGAAGATAGATCATATGGCCGCCGGCGAAGCCGATCAGCGCGGTGATGACAACGGCCACGGCCTTGGACGTGATCAACAGCGCCATGTCGATGGTCTGGCTGGTCAGCAGAAGCGCCAGCCCCATGGCGGTGACATGCGCGGCGGCAAGGGTCGCGAAGAGTTGGGTGTTGGCGAGCAGCGGCACCATCTCGGGCGGCGCAGTGAGCGGCAATGAGCCGATCATGGGCAGATCGGCGCCATATTGCGACAGCAGGTAGATAACGTAGAGCATCACCAGCGTGCCGGCCGCGAAAACCAGCACGGTCGCCGCCAGCACCTTGAGCAGATCGATGCTGTCTTGTGACACCGGAATGGCTCGCCTTGATGGGGAGAAGAAAATTGGTATGCCGGGAGGGGGTCGAACCCTCGACCATTCGATTAAAAGTCGAATGCTCTACCACTGAGCTACCGGCACGCACCAAATGCTGACGCTGCTGGCGTCGCGGCGGAACATAGTCAGCTTCGTTTTCGTGTCAACCGCTATTGCACGGTCGTAGGGTCGGCAAGAGGAGTTCCAGCGTAAGGCACCGGCATGCAGGAGATCGAGATGCGCTCCAATCGCCCGCAAAGGGCATTGGCCGCCACGACCTCGGCGATGGGTCCGACGATGATGCGCCTTTGGCTGCCAGTTGCGTCATCGGCGACTATCGGGTTGAGGCCAAGCAGCAGTGGACCGAGCTTCATGGAAAGATCGCGCCAGGTGCCGCCTACCAGTTCGGGAGAAACGGCAGTTCCCAGCGCAACGCCGAACGAGCCCATGACTGGCATGGTCATTGCAGCGGTTGCGAGGGCGGGAATTGGCTGATCATCCGGCTGCACAGACATGGCCTCTGGCATAGGGCGCCGGCGGATCGCGACCGAACCTCCCTCGGCGTCGAAGACCACCGGCTCGTCCTGCGTGATCGACGAGGTTATGGTGGCGCGGTCGATGCGGGCCTTGTCGGGCATGACCTCCAGCAATCTGGGCAAGCTTACCTCAAGCGCCCCGACGCGTTGCACTACTTCGTTGCTTTGCTGCTCCTTCAGCGCAAAGCGCGTCAGCAACTGGCTGTTTTCCTGGCCGAGCTCGACCGTCTGCTCCCGCAAATCCGCAACCTGCAGGCGCAATTGCTCCAGCGAAAAGCCTTCGATGCGCGTGCGGTGCAAACCGCCCAGGGCGCTCGATGGCACCAGCGCGGAAAGATTGGCGCCCATGACGGCTATGCCGCAGGTGACCAGCGCGACAATGCCCCAGATCGTAGCGTCCGCCTGCCGAAACTGTTCCGATGCCTTGGCCAAGTCAGCAATCCCTCAGGTCGCATCCGAATCAAGTATTGTGCGAGAATTGAACCATGCCGCCGAGATTAGTGCTTCGCCAACTCTTCCCTGCCATAAATCGGTAAAAATGGGTGGCAATAGACCGCTCAACCGGAGAATGCGTCATGACTGAACTGCTGTCGATCATCCTTGCGGCTGGCGAGGGCACGCGGATGCGATCGACTACGCCCAAGGTTCTGCACCAGGTTGGCGGCATGCCGATCGTGGGGCATGTGGCGCGCGCCGCACGCGAGGCGGGCTCCACGAAAATCGCGCTGGTCACCGGACCCAAGCACGATGCTATTCGCTCCGCCGTCTCGAAGATGCATCCGGACATCGTGCATTTCGAGCAGGGTGAAGCCAAGGGCACAGCGCACGCCGCGTCCATGGCGCGGGACCTGTTCAAGGAGGCAACCGGCTATATCGCCGTGGTCTATGGCGACCATCCGCTGCTGCGCGGGGAGAACTTCCGCGTCGTGCTGGATCGGCTCGATGCCGGCCTGGATGTTGCGATTCTGGGGTTCGAGCCCAAGGACCCAACCGGCTATGGCCGCTTCATCACCGATGGCGATACCCTGCTGGCCATTCGTGAGCACAAGGACGCAACCGAAGCCGAGCGCGGCATTCGGCTGTGCAACGCCTGCATTCTCGCCTTCCGCGCCGAGGTATTTCGAGACCTGATCGACAAGGTCGAAACCAACAACGCGCAGGGCGAATACTATCTTGGCGATCTGGTGGGCCTCGCCAATTCGGCCGGCAAGCGGGTGGGGTATGGCCTGGCACCGGAAAACGACGTCATGGGCGTCAATGACCGCAGCCAACTGGCACGGGCGGAAGGCCTATTCCAGGAAGTCCGGCGCGAGGACTTCATGAAGGCCGGTGTGACGCTGAAAGACCCGGCGAGCGTCTGGTTCTCCTATGATACGGAGATCGCCCAGGACGTTACCATCGAGCCGAACGTGGTGTTCGGCCCCGGCGTGGTCGTCGAGGAAGGGGCGGTGATCCACGCCTTTAGTCACCTCGAAGGCGCTCATGTCGGCCGCAATGCGTCGGTCGGTCCTTTTGCGCGGTTGCGGCCGGATGCGAATCTTGCCGAAGGCGCCAAGGTGGGCAATTTCGTCGAGATCAAAAAAGCCGAGATCGGGCAGGGCGCCAAGGTCAGTCACCTGACCTATATCGGCGACGCCTCGGTGGGCGCTAACGTAAACGTTGGTGCCGGGGTCATTACCGTCAACTATGACGGCTACAACAAGTATCGCACGACCATTGGCGACGGTGCCTTTGTCGGGTCAAACAGCGCATTGGTGGCGCCGGTCACCGTTGGCGCGGGTGCGCTGGTGGCGAGCGGCAGCGTCATCACCCAGGATGTTCCGGCCGATGCGGTGGCCTTTGGCCGGGCACGCCAGGAAAATAAGCTTGGCCACGCGCCAAAAGTCCGCGAGAAGGCACTCGCCAAGAAGGCTGCGAAGGGAAAATAACATGTGCGGTATCGTAGGTATTGTCGGTAGCGCCCCCGTGGCTGGCCGCCTGGTGGATGCGCTCAAGCGGCTGGAATATCGCGGCTATGACAGCGCCGGGGTGGCGACGCTCGAAGGCGGCGACATCGCCCGCCGTCGCGCCGAGGGTAAGCTGGGCAATCTGGCGCAGAAGCTCAGCTTCGAACCGCTTGGCGGGCAGGTAGGCATCGGCCACACACGCTGGGCGACGCATGGCGCGCCGACCGAGCAGAACGCCCATCCGCACACCACTGATCGCGTGGCGGTCGTGCACAACGGCATCATCGAGAACTTCCGCGAACTGCTGGCCGATCTCGCCAAGGACGGCTATCTGCCCCAGACGCAGACGGACACCGAATCCGTCGCGCTATGGGTCAGCCGTGAGATTGCCAATGGTGCCGATCCCGAACTGGCGGTGGCGCGTACGCTGAAAAAGCTCAAGGGCGCCTTCGCGCTCGCCTTCCTGTTCAAGGGCGAAGATGGCCTCCTGATCGCCGCTCGGCACGGCGCGCCTCTGGCGATCGGCTATGGCACGACCGAGATGTATCTGGGCTCCGACGCCATGGCTCTGGCGCCATTCACTTCGCGGCTGACCTATCTCGAAGACGGCGACTGGGCGGTGATCACTCCGGCTGGCGTGACCATCAGGGATGGCATGGATGCCATCGTGCAGCGCGAGCAGCAGCTTTCGCAGGCCTCGGCGCTGCTGGTGGACAAGGGCAACCACCGCCACTTCATGGCCAAGGAAATCTACGAGCAGCCGCAAACCATCTCGCATACGCTGAGCCACTATGTGGACATGGGCGCCGAAAGGGTTGCCATTCGCGAAACCCTGCCGTTCGACTTTGCCGACCTGACGCGCCTCACCATCAGCGCCTGTGGCACGGCCTATCTTGCGGGCGCCGTGGCGAAGTATTGGTTCGAGCGCTATGCGCGGCTGCCGGTGGACATAGATGTGGCGTCCGAATTCCGCTACCGCGAGCCACCGCTGGAAAAAGGCGGGCTGTCGCTGTTCATCTCGCAGTCTGGCGAGACTGCAGATACGCTGGCAGCGCTGCGTTATTGTGCGGGGCAGGGGCAACACGTTGCCTCGTTGGTCAACACGCTGGAATCCACCATTGCGCGGGAATCGAGCGTGGTGTTTCCGATCCTCTGCGGCCCGGAGATCGGCGTCGCATCGACCAAGGCATTGACCGCGCAGCTCACGGCTCTTGCCAGCCTTGCCATCGCGGCAGGCCGTGCGCGTGGTGTGCTGAGCGCCGAGCAGGAGGCGGAGTTCGTGCGCGACCTCGTGCATCTGCCGACGGCGGTGGCGCAGGCGCTCAACACCGAAACCCAGATCATGGACATTGCCAAGCGCCTGAGCAAGGCCAAGGATGTGCTCTATCTGGGTCGCGGCCCGATGTTCCCGATCGCCATGGAAGGCGCATTGAAGCTCAAGGAAATCAGCTATATCCACGCAGAAGGTTATGCAGCAGGTGAACTCAAGCACGGCCCCATTGCCCTGGTTGACGAGGACATGCCGGTGATCGTGGTGGCGCCCTCGGACGAGTTGGTCGACAAGACGCTGAGCAACATGCAGGAAGTGGCGGCGCGCGGTGGCAAGATCATCCTGATTACCGATGCCGAGGGTGCGGGCACGGTGGGGCATGGGGTGGCAGATGTGATCGTTATCCCGCATGTATCGAGCTTCGTGGCGCCGATCCTGGCGACCATTCCGGTGCAGTTGCTGGCGTATCATACGGCCGTGTTCATGGGCACGGATGTTGACCAGCCGCGGAATTTGGCGAAGTCAGTGACGGTGGAGTAGGGCTCCTTCGCACATCACAAGCACAGCGCTGTCCTCGGACTTGATCCGAGGACCATTGTCCCACTTGTGCCGCGTTGCGAGTGACCCTCGGAACAGGTCTGAGGGCAGCGTGGTGGACCGGAGAGAGGTGTGCTTATCCTGCCCTGATTAGCGGAATCGCCAGGTCCTTCCTGAACAAATACAACGCTGTGCGCGCCGCCTCTCCCTCGTCGCCCGTCAGGCCGGGGTTCCGCGCCAGCAATTCCTTGGCGTCATCATGGGCAAAGTCGAGCAGATGACGGTGTACGTCGGGCACGGCCAGCCGATAGCCGGGCATGCCGGACTGGCGGGTGCCCAACACGTCGCCTTGCCCGCGCAGTTCCAGATCGCGTTCGGCGATTTCGAAACCGTCCTCGGTGGATTTAATGGTATCGAGGCGCGCCCTTGCGGTTTCGCTCAAGGGGTCCTTGTAGAGCAGCAGGCACGCGGAGCGCTGCGAACCGCGCCCAACCCGGCCGCGCAGCTGATGCAATTGCGCCAGGCCGAAGCGCTCGGCATGTTCGATGATCATGATCGAGGCATTGGGCACATCGACCCCCACTTCGATCACCGTGGTGGCGACCAGCAGTTTGAGCTCATTGGCGGAAAAGCGCTGCATCACTTCCTGCTTGGCGGTGGCGCTCATGCGGCCATGCACCAGCGCCACCTGGTCGCCAAACACCTTTTGCAACTCGGCAAAGCGGTCTTCCGCCGCAACAACGTCGAGGTGTTCGCTTTCTTCCACCAGCGGACATACCCAGAACGCCTGGGCACTTTCTCCGAGTCGGGCCTGAAGGCGCGCAATGACCCTGGCGTAATCGCCGATGGAAAGAACTGCCGTATCTATCGGCTGACGGCCGCGCGGCTTCTCGCGCAGGATGCTGACGTCCATGTCGCCGAAATGGGTCAACACCAGCGTGCGCGGAATGGGGGTCGCCGTCATCACCAGCAAGTCGGTGTGCTTGCCCTTGTCCGATAGCGCCAACCGCTGGTGGACGCCGAAGCGGTGCTGCTCGTCAACCACCGTCAGGCCAAGATTCTGGAACTCCACGCCGGACTGGAACAGGGCATGGGTGCCAACGACGATGGTAGTGTCGCCACTGGCGATGCCGGCGAGTTTCGCCCGGCGCTCGGCGGCGCCCATCTTGCCGGTCAACAATTCACAGCCGAGCCCAGCCATGTCGCAAAGCGGTTTCACCGTCTTGAAATGCTGCGCAGCCAGAAGCTCCGTCGGCGCCATAAGTGCGGATTGGGCGCCGCTTTCGGCCATCGCAGCCATGGCCATGAGAGCGACCACGGTTTTACCCGCGCCAACATCGCCCTGCAGCAGGCGCGACATGCGGTCGGGCGAGGCGAGATCCGCGCGAATTTCGTCCACTGCCTTCTGCTGCCCCTCGGTGAGGGAGAAGGGTAGGGCGTGGGTTACCCGTCGCGTGATCTCGCCGGTGAAGGTGCGGGCGATCCCGCGGTCGGCCACCATGGTCGAGCGGATCAGCTGCAGCGTCAGCTGGCCGGCAAAATATTCGTCATAGGCCAGCCGCATGCGGGCCGGACCCCACAATTCGGCTTCGTCGGGCGTTGCCGGCAAATGCACCGACTTCATCGCATGGGCAAAGGCCGGCCACTGGCGTTGCTCCAGCATCCGCGCACTGGCCCATTCGGGAAGCGGGGGTATGGTTTCCACCACCTGGCGCACCAGCTTGGTGAGGGCCTTCGAACTCAGCCCCTGGGTAAGCGGGTAAACCGGCTCGACCAGCGGCAGGGTGGCGAATTTGTCGGGCTCGACAATGTAGTCGGGGTGGGTGATCTGCTTTTCGCCGTTGAAGAACCCGATCTGCCCGGAAACAAAGCGCTCTTCTCCCTCGGGCAGGGCCTTCTCCACCCAGCCGCCCTGCGCGCGGAAAAACACCAGCTGGACGTCGCCGGTCTCGTCATGGGCAAAAACCCGATGGGGCACATGTGGCTTGCCGCGGGGCGGCGGCTGGTGCCTGTCGATATGAAGACGCAGCGTCACGATCTGGTTGAGATAGGCCTCGGCGATGCCGACCTGCCGCCGCCGATCCACCACGCCTGTCGGCATGTGCATCAGAATATCGAGGGCAATCGCCTCCTGCCCTTCCGGCGCGCCGAAATAGCGCGTCAGCAAGGCAGCCAGCTTGTCGCCCACGCCCTTGATGGAGTGCAGGGAACGAAACAATGGCGAAAGGGATTCCGGGCGAGATACCAAGCGATTCTCCTTGGGTGGAGAGTATTGGTGAGTACTTCAAGCCACAACCACCGGCGCTCAGCGCAGCACAAGCGAGGGCGTCGTGTACCGCGACGAGCAGCGGTAAAGGGCTGACAACTTCACCATATCTGGTTACACAGGCGTCCAAAGCGAGAACAAGCGGGATCATGGTGTGTCAAATGACGGCCGGTGAAGACATTGCCATTCGCCGCAAGAAGCTGCGGTATCGGGCCTGGCATCGTGGAACGCGCGAGATGGATCTGGTGTTGGGGCCCTATGCCGACACACACACCGATAGCATGGATGACAGCCAGCTTGACCGGCTCGAAGCCCTGATGAGCGAGGAGGACCCGCCATTGCTGACCTGGGTGATGGGGCAGGAAACGCCGCCGGACCACGTCGACAAGGCGTTTCTGGCCGAGGTGATTGCCGATCATCAGGCACGGGTAGGAAAATGAACGAACTGGTCGCCCAGCGCCCCACGCGCACCATCGCCAATGTGCCCGATGGCATGCAGCCCATGGTGCTGGCGCGGCTGATCCAGCAGCGCGTCGAAGCTGCGCCCGATGATGCCGCAAGCATCGTCTTTGTGGCGCGCGATGGTCGGCGGCTGCAGCGCATGGCCGATATCTTGACCGCCATGCTGCCCGGCCACACCATCCTGACGCTGCCGGCCTGGGACT
Organism: Devosia naphthalenivorans; assembly: GCF_003056355.1. Taxonomy (GTDB): domain Bacteria; phylum Pseudomonadota; class Alphaproteobacteria; order Rhizobiales; family Devosiaceae; genus Devosia; species Devosia naphthalenivorans. The sequence continues at coordinate 48,531 of NZ_PYVW01000020.1, read as the reverse complement.
GCCTGCCCTACGATCGCGTGTCGCCCAACAACGTCACTATTGCCGCGCGCATGAACACGCTGGCGGCGCTGACCAGCGGAGCCAAGGGCGCTGTGGTGCTGACAGCGGTCAACGCCTTGATCCAGCGCCTGCCGCCGCGAGACGTGGTGGAAACCATGTCGTTTTCGGCCGCCACCGGGCGGATCGTCGATAGCGAAAAGCTGATCGCCTGGGCCGCCAACAATGGCTATCTGCGCGTGCCAACGGTGCGCGAAAGCGGCGAATATGCGGTGCGCGGCGGGCTGGTGGATCTGTTCCCCGCCAGCGCCGAAGCTCCCTTGCGGTTCGACTTCTTCGGCAGCCAGCTTGAATCGATCCGCACCTTCGATCCGGATACCCAGCGCACCACGGGGCAGCTCAAGCGCGTCGACCTGACGCCGATGAGCGAAGTGGTGTTGACCGATGAAACCATCCGCCGCTTCCGCCAGAACTACACGGCGGCTTTTGGCGGCAACACGGTAGACGACACGCTCTATGCCTCCGTCAGCGGCGGCGCGCGGTATTCAGGCACCGAACACTGGCTGCCGTTCTTCTATGAACATCTCGATACGCTGGCCGCCTATGTCGGCGACGCGCCCTTTGTGTTCGATGAACAGGCGGCGGAGGCCTATGCCGACCGTGTCGAGCAGGTGCGTGACTATTATGAGGCGCGCGAAACAGCACGGCTGGCGCCGGTGGTTGCCGGGGCAGGGGCGCCCTACAAGCCGATCAAGCCCGAACTGCTCTACGCCGTGGACGAGCATCCCTATGCGCTGGCCGGCGCATCGGTGGTGCAACTCAGCCAATTCCTCGCGCCCGGCACCAAGGCGGTCGACGATGCCGGCGGGCAGATCGCCCCCAGCTTCGCCGCCGAGCGGCTGGCGCAGGATACCAACCTCTTCCAGGCGGTCGTCAACCGGCTGCTGGCCGAACGGCGCAATGGACGCCGGGCCATCGTCGCGTGCTGGAGCACTGGTACCCGCGACCGCATGGTTCAGGTGCTAAGGGATCATGGCCTGACCAATCCGCGTCTCGCCGAGAACTGGCGCGATGCCGAAACCACTAGCGCTGCGACGACATCGCTCGTCGTGCTGCCGCTCGAAACCGGATTCGAAACCAATGACCTGATCGTTCTGAGCGAGCAGGACATCCTGGGCGAACGCATCCTGCGGCCCCAGCGCAAGAAAAAGGCTTCGGATGCCCTGACCGAGGCTGCGAGCTTGGCAGCGGGCGACCTGGTGGTCCATGTCGATCATGGTATTGGCCGTTTCCTTGGTCTCAAGGTCATTCAGGCGGGCGGCGCGCCTCACGAATGCGTCGAACTCGAATATGGCGGAGATACCAAGCTTTACCTGCCGGTCGAAAACATCGAGCTGCTGACCCGCTATGGGTCCGACGACGGCAATGTCACGCTCGACAAGCTCGGCGGCGTCGCGTGGCAGGCCAAGAAGGGCCGGCTCAAGAAGCGCATCCGCGAAATGGCGGAGCAGTTGATCAAGATCGCTGCCGCCCGCCTGCTGACGCGCGCAGATGTGATCGAGATCAATCCCGGCGCTTACGACGAATTCGCGGCTCGTTTCCCCTATGAGGAAACCGAAGACCAGATGGCCGCCATTGAGGCCGTGTTCGATGATGTCACCTCCGGCCGCGTCATGGACCGCCTCGTGTGTGGCGACGTCGGCTTCGGCAAGACCGAAGTGGCGCTGCGCGCGGCCTTCGCAGTCGCGCTGAGCGGCAAGCAGGTTGCCGTGGTGGTGCCGACGACGCTGCTGTCGCGGCAGCACTACAAGACGTTTGCCGAGCGGTTCGTCGGCCTGCCGGTGCGGGTGCGTCAGGCCTCGCGCATGGTGGGGTCGGCCGAGCTTAAAGCGACCAAGGAAGGCTTAGCAGACGGCCAGGTCGATATCGTCATCGGCACGCATGCGCTGCTGTCCAAGACCATCAAGTTCAAGGATTTGGGCATGGTGATCGTCGACGAAGAGCAGCACTTTGGCGTTGGCCACAAGGAGCGTCTCAAGGAGCTCAAGGCCAATGTGCATGTGCTGACGCTTACGGCGACACCGATCCCGCGCACCCTGCAACTGGCGCTTACCGGCGTTCGTGATCTGTCGCTGCTGGCAACGCCGCCGGTGGACCGCCTGGCCATCCGCACGTTCATTTCGCCCTTCGATCCGCTGTCCATCCGCGAGGCGCTGCTGCGCGAAAAGTATCGTGGCGGACAGAGCTTCTATGTCGTCCCACGTATCAAGGACCAGGCCGATATCGCCGAATTCCTGCGGGTACAGGTGCCGGAGGTGTCGTTCGTCGTCGCGAACGGGCAGATGGCGCCGGGCGAACTCGACGACATCATGAACGCCTTCTACGACAATAAATTCGACGTTCTGGTTGCCACGACCATCGTGGAGTCCGGCCTCGACATCCCCAATGCAAATACTTTGATCGTGCATAGTGCGGATAATTTCGGGCTGGCGCAGCTGTATCAGATCCGCGGCCGTATCGGACGGGCGAAGGCGCGTGCCTACGCTCTCTTCACCGTGCCAGCCGACCGGAAGTTGACCGACACCGCTGAGCGCCGACTTGGCGTCTTGCAGTCGCTCGAAAGCCTGGGCGCAGGGTTCCAGCTTGCCAGCCATGACCTCGATATTCGTGGCGCCGGCAATCTGCTGGGCGATGAGCAATCGGGCCATATCCGCGAAGTCGGTTACGAGCTTTACCAGTCCATGCTGGAAGAAGCGGTCGCCAACCTTAGGAATGGCGATGAAGACTACGAAGACAAGAACGAGTGGAGCCCGCAGATTTCGCTGGGCATGCCGGTCATGATTCCCGAGCATTACGTGCCCGATTTACAGCTGCGCATGCAGCTCTATCGGCGTCTGGGCGATCTCACCGATATTCGCGACATCGACGCGGCTGGTGCCGAGCTCATCGACCGGTTCGGGCCGCTGCCCGACGAGGTCGAGGCGCTGCTCAAGGTCATCCTGGTCAAGGCGCTCTGCCGCCAGGCCAATGTCGAAAAGGTCGACGCCGGACCCAAGGGCGCCGTCCTCACGCTGCGCAACAATGAGTTCCCCAATCCGGCCGCGCTTGTCCGCATGGTGAGCGACATTTCCAACCAGGTTCGCATCAAGCCCGATCAGAAACTCGTGTTCGTGCGCAACTGGCCGACCCCAAATGACCGTCTGAAGGGGGCGGCCGCAATCCTCTCACGCCTAGCAAAACTGGCCGAAAATGCGGCTTGATGGGGGCCATGCTTACCCTATCTGCCATAATGCTTTGGCAAGTATCGTCGGTCATGTTATTGCCCGATTTCAGCACTTGAAGGGCAGTTCTATTCTCGAGGTGGCGTTGGCCACCGGGACCGCCAAAGAAGCCAAGGATATTCTATGAACTTCAGGAAACCTCTCGTCGCCGGTTTTGCGGTGGCTGCGCTCATGCTGTCCCCGCTCTCGGCCTTCGCTCAGGAAACGCCAGCGCCGGAAGCACCGGCAGCCGAAACACCCGCCGCTCCCGCCCCAAGCGCTCCCGATGCTGCTGCCGGTGGTACGGCCGCAACCCCAGGCCAGAACTGGCTCAAGGTTTGCGATCCGCTGCCAGATGGGCAGGAGGCCTGCATCATGCGCCAAGTGGTTCTGGCGAACGGCCAGTTCCTCGGCTCGTTCCTGCTGCGTGATGACCCGGGTCAGGAAAGTCGCCTGCTCGCCGTCGCCGCCGTACCGCTAGGTGTCCTGCTGCCATTCGGCCTGACCTGGCAGATCGACGGCGCCAAGCCGGTTCGCGTGCCCTACATGCTGTGCGATCCGACTTCTTGCGCAACCCAGCTGGTCATCAACGAGCAGTATGTGAACTCGCTCAAGCGCGGCAGCACCCTGAAGCTGACGGCCAAGAACCGCCAGAACGAAGACCTGACCATCGAGATCACCCTGGCTGGCTTCACGGCTGCCTATGACGGCGACGCTTCGCTCAGCTTCGACGAATTCCGCCAGGAAACCTCCGGCGAGAACGCGCTGGAGCAGGTTCTGCAGGACCGCGCCGAAGAACTGCGCCGTCAGCTGGATGGCGAAGCTGCCGCTCCGGCCGAAGGTGAAGCCTCTGAGGCTGAAGCGCCCGCTGAGCCGGCACCAGCCGCCCAGTAAAATCCGGCGATCTGATTTGGAGAAGGGCGCGGGAAACCGCGCCCTTTTTCTTTGCGTGGAGCATGTAGCACCGAATAGGTCCTAGTAGACCTCATCCTGAGCCTGTCGAAGGACGAGGTCGTGGCACCAAGCCTCCACTCGCTCGACCTCGTGGTTCGACAGGCTCACCATGAGGTCTCCAGAGTCGCATGCCGCGCGGAAGAACCTACCGCCCGCCCATGCCTACGGAGAATGCCTGACGCCGCAGGCTCGGCATCAGCTTCAAAGCCCACACGCCCCCTGCGCGCAGTGCCTGCATGGGCACCATCTCGGCGAGCAGCGAGCGGAACAACGTGTCGACCATGCCGCCGGTGCGCACCAGATCGGCCGCACGGCGCTGGGCATAGTCCCGGCTCACCCTATTGGCCCAATTGGGCCGGGAACGGTCGATTTCGGCGAGGGCAGCCGCGAGATCCGCAACATCCCGCAGTCCGAGATTGAGGCCTTGTGCGCCGATGGGCGGGAAGGCGTGAGCAGCTTCGCCCACCAGCACGACGCCGTTCTTGCCCGCGTGATCCACTGCCAGCGTGCTGAGCGGGAAGATGAAACTTGGCGTGGTCACCTTGATGCTGCCGAGCAATCGCTGCGATCGCTCCAGCAGTGCCGTGGTGAATTCCTCCTTGCTCCCGGCCTGGGCGGCCTTGAGTACGGCAAGCTGGTCGATCCACACCAGATTGGCCCGCTTGTCACCCGCAGGAACCAGCGTAAAAGGCCCGTTCGGATAGTGAAACTCGATGGACGTGCCGCCGATGGGTCGGGACAGTTCCAGATCGCAAACCAGCGCGGCCTGCTCGAATGCACTTTCGCGCACGGCGAAACCTGCGGACGCCCGCACCACTGATTTCTTGCCGTCCGCCCCTACCAGCAGCGGCGCCTCAGCCACCGAGCCGTCGCTCAACTGAACCCGGTGACCAGCTTCTGTACTTTCAATCCGTGAGACCATCAGGTCGCGCGTGGCGAGGCTCGGTAGCGTTGTGGCAACCTCCTCGAATCTCTGCAGGAGCTTCGCGTTGGCAAAGTTCCATCCGAATGCCTCAAGGCCGGCTTCGCCTGCTTCGAACAAAGTCTCGGGCGCGCGGATCAGGCGGTTGGTGGCATCGATGATGCGGATTTGGGTGAGTGCGTGCCCCAGCTTCTCCGGTTCATCGATCAGCCCGGCGCTGCGCAGATAATCGACGCTGGGCATCATCAGCGCCGACGTCCTGCGGTCAAGCTGGCCCTTTGGTGCAAGGTGCAGCGTGTCGAGCCCGGCCTTCGCTAGGGCGATGGCGGATGCGGCACCGGTGAGCCCGCCGCCGACCACGATTGCATCATGCGCGCTCATCGATCAAAAATCTCGTCGGAGAAAGAGACGGTCGCACAAAACAGCTGCATGAGGCGGCACTCGCGTGATTGATGAGCCAATTTAGCACCCGCCGAGGCTCGCAGGCCAGCCTTGAGCGGCACGGGTCGTGCTGCCGAACGCCGCATCGCAACAAACTCTGACGCCGAGGCTTTCCGAAACACTGCGCTCCCCGTAAACATACCGCCAACAGACTCGCACCGGAGCTACACATGCTTGAACTATTGTCCGATCCAAACGCCTGGATCGCTTTTGGTACCCTGACGGTCATGGAGATCGTGCTGGGGATCGACAATATCGTGTTCATCTCGGTGCTGGTCTCCCGTCTCCCCAAGGAGCAGGCGGATCGGGCCCGCAAGCTCGGCCTGGCGCTGGCGCTGATCTTCCGCATTCTGCTGCTGCTGGTCATCAGCTGGATCATTAGCCTCACCCAGCCTGCCATTTCCGCCTTCGGCTTCGATCTCTCCTGGAAAGATCTCATCCTGATCGCCGGTGGCGCGTTCCTGGTCTACAAGGCCACGCACGAAATGCACGCCGCGATCGAAGAGCCGCATGAACCCGAAATTGCGAGCAAGGCGACCGCCCTGTTTGCCGCCGTTATCGGCCAGATCATCGTGATCGACATGGTGTTCTCGATCGACTCCATCGTCACGGCGGTCGGCATGGCCGACGACGTCGAGGTCATGATTGCCGCCGTTATCGTCGCGGTAGGCGTGATGTTTGTAGCCTCCGGCCCGGTCGCCAGGTTCGTTTCGGAACACCCGACCACCAAGATGCTGGCGCTGGCTTTCCTACTGCTGATCGGCGTTTCGCTCGTTGCTGATGGCCTTGGCTTCCATATCCCCAAGGGCTACATCTACGCGGCCATGGCCTTCTCGGTGCTTGTCGAGGCGATCAATATCTTTGCGTCCAAGCGCAAGCGCGCCGGTGCTGGAGGGGCGAGCGGCGGCGTTGCGCCATTCACCGGCGTCACGGGCTCCGTCAGTTCGGAAGAAGCGTCCGCGGCCCGTACACGTGCTCGCTCCAAGACCTCGCCAACCGCCCGCGCCCAGGCGCGGCCTAAATCTGCTCCCCGGAAGCCAAGATCATGACCAAAGCCATTGTCGTTCTCCAAACCGGTGGCCCCGAACAGTTGAGCTTCGAGGATCGGCCCGTCGCCGATCCAGGTGCCGGCCAGGTAAAGCTCAAGCAGACGGCGATCGGGCTGAACTTCATCGACACCTATCAGCGCTCGGGGCTGTATCCAGTCCAGACGCCCTTCGTTGCCGGCAATGAAGGGGCAGGGGTGGTCACCGCTGTCGGCGAAGGCGTGACCGATCTCAGGGTGGGCGACCGTGTTGCCTACCAGGGGCAGATCGGCGCCTACGCCGTCGAGCGTCTGGCAGCCGCCGATCGTGTGGTGCCAATTCCCGACAGCATCGATGACAAGACTGCCGCCGCCATCATGCTCAAGGGGCTGACGGCCTATTACCTCCTGTTCAAGACCTGGCCGCTGGCCAAGGGCGAAACCATTCTCTGGCAGGCGGCTGCAGGCGGCGTTGGCCTTATCGCAACCCAATGGGCCAAAGCACTCGGCGCCACGGTGATCGGCACGGCGGGCAGTGAAGAAAAGGTCGAGCTTGCTCGCGCGCATGGCTGCGATCATGTCATCAACTATCGCACCGAGGATTTCGCCGAGCGGGTCAAGGAAATCACCGGCGGCAAGGGTGTCGATGTCGTCTATGATGGCGTTGGCAAGTCTACGTTCGAGAAGTCGCTCGATTGCCTTCGTCCACGCGGGCTGATGGCGAGTTTCGGCAACGCCTCGGGCGTCGTCAGCATCCCCGACATCACAGTTCTTTCCCGCAAGGGTTCGCTCTACGTGACGCGCCCGACCACGGCGCATTACCTCAATAATCGCGAGGCATTGCTGGAAGGCGCCGCATCGCTGTTCGACGCTGTCGCCAACGGCAGCATCAAGGTGAACATCAACAAGACGTTCCCCTTGAGCGACGCTGCCGATGCGCACCGTGCCCTCGAAGGGCGCGAAACGACGGGTTCGGTTGTGCTGTTGCCATAGGGCAGCAGACGCCGTTCCAGACTGGACAGCCAGCCGCTCTACGGCTAAAGGCACATCCAACGGGTAGATGGCAGAGCGGTTGATTGCTCCGGTCTTGAAAACCGGCGAACGTGCAAGCGTTCCGGGGGTTCGAATCCCTCTCTACCCGCCATCGCTCAAGCAGCCAATTTGCTCGCAGCCTGCGGACTCGACAGTCAGTCCGCGGGGAGCCGAGTGGCTTCGACTATTTCGCCCAGCAATCGGTGCAGGTCGTCCCGGTGACCCGTGCTGGCGGATGGGCTGTACTCGTCCGAAGTCATAACCACCGTTAGCTCAAGACTGGGGACGATATAGAGCATCTGTCCGCCATAGCCCCAGCCGTAATAGACCTGCTCGCCGGCTACCTCGCGCAGGAACCAGCCATAGCCATATTCATCCCCCGATAGGCGGGAGATGACTCGTGGCTCCCAGGACTGTCTGATCCAATCCTCGGAGACTACCCGCTCTCCTGCGTCGGCAAGTCCATTGTTTCGGTAAAGCTCGCCGAACGAAAGAAGGGATAGCGGGCTCATCGCCATCTGGTTGCCGCCGAGATAGATGCCTTGTGGATCGCGGTCCCATGCGGCGATGGAAAAGCCATCGAGCGGCGAAAGCCAGTCCTGGGCGAGTGCCAGTGTCGATTGGCCGCTTACGCTGGTCAGTATGGCCGAGAGCAGATGCGTCGAGCCTGTCGAATAGAGCATCGCGCCGCCCGGTTCGTCCTCGAAGGGCTGTGCAAGAGCGGCGCGCACCCAATTGGCGTTTTCGACCCAGCGGCCGTAGTTGGGACCAGACGTGCGGGTGAGCCCGGCCTGCATGGACAGCAGGTTCCCCACGGTGATCTCGTAAATCCTCGGATCGGGATCGTCAGGCAGATCGTCGGCCAGCAATTCGGCAATAGGTTGATCGACGCCTTCAATGAGCCCGCGGTCGATGGCGATGCCGACCATCGCCGAAATGATGCTCTTGGACGCAGACTTGATGTTGGCCGGCTCAGAAACCGAATTGCCGCGATAGCCGCGCTCGGCAACGATCTCGCCATCGGCTGCGACCACCACGGTATTGAGGGGAGCAAGGCGTTCGGCCTCGTCCAGCACGGGCTCCAGCCGCGCCGCAAGTTCGTCCGGCTGAGCGAAAGCGGCATGGGAGAACACCAGTGCGCAGGCGGTCAGCGCAAGGCGAAAAGGATACAGGAGGGAACGCTTCATGCCATTGTAAGTCGGAAACGGCATCTCTTGTTCCCGTTACGGGGTTGCTTCACGACGGAGGGCTATTCGACATCGCGCCCTATCTTCTATCTGGTGCCTCCGGCGTCACGATGGCATAGCCGCTGGCAGCCAGCTCCGCCTCGATGGCGCGGGCATCGATGTCGCCGAACATCCGGTCGCCCGTATTCACCGTGCTGTAGTATCGCCAGCCGTCCCGGTACTCCTTGGGTATCGCAGCCTGCGGATTGATCGGCAACACCAGCAACTGGGTTCCAAGTCGCCCCTGTTGCCGGGTGATGAATACATTTACCTGCATGGCCTTCCCCCTCAGATTATTGATCTTGTTTCTGTCGCTACGCTTCGACGATCGCGAAGCCTCGAGCCTGCAGGTGCAACTCGACAGCAACTCCATCGAACAGGGCGCTCTGGCTGTCGATGGTCCCGTAAAATCTCCAGTACTTGCTTAGGTTCTTTGGTATCTCCGCTTCCGAAGCCACAGTCAGCACCAACAGCTTGGACCGTGGCCCCCGTTGTTCCCGAGCCAGAAACACGTTGACTTGCATAGTCAGGCCCTCCCAAGCCCCCAAAGACATTGGATGCACATGTAGAACGAAGGCGCAACTATTGCTTGGCAGTCCTCGACAGGACGAGCGGGTACGCCTTACCGCGTTTTCGTAACGAAAAGACGTCAGGATCCTAGGGTGTCACGTTTGACGGACCCCAAGGGGTAGGCCCTCAAAGCCTCATGGTGAGCCTGTCGAAGCAGGAGGTCGAGCCAGTGGAGGCCTGATGCCACGACCGCGTGGCTCGGCAGGCTCACCATGACGTCTACTGGGTGAACTCAGTTCTGCGCACCCATTGCCCAAGCTTGCGTTGTCACGAAAATTTGAGCCATCGGCACCCATAACCTGCGAGGCTGAGTGTTACGGCGCCGTCCTTCTGGACTGTGATGTCATCGCCGCCGACTCGATCAACGATGGAGTTCTCCCCCTGCGCCGGGTCAAGCCGGAATGAAATCTCTTTTTTGTCCGAAGCGAGATTGTGAATGAGTATCGACCGGCGCTCCCCCCAGTCGTAGCTGAGGGCAAGTACGGCAGGATCGGATATCGGCACCAGGCTCCAGTTCCCGAAGGCGATTTCTGGCATTTCCCGCCGTCGGCGAATGAGGCTTTCCATCCAGGCCAGCAATGAGTTGGGATCGCTCTCCTGGTCGCGGACATTGATTGCTGAAGCCCCCCACTTCTTTGACTTCAGCAATGGCCGGCAGAGCGTCTCAGCAGGCGCCTCAGAGAAGCCGCCATTCTCCCGGTCCGACCATTGCATGAGCGAGCGAACGCTCATCCGGCCCTCTATCTCCAGATTCTCCGCCATGCCGATCTCTTCTCCGTAGAAAAGCACGGGCGCCCCGGGCAGCGAGAACATCAGGCTATAGGCCATTCGTAGCCGGGCCTGGTCTCCGTTCAGCATGGTTGGCAGCCGGCGACGCAATCCGCGTCCAAATATCTGCATGTCCGGCTTGGGGCCGAAGGCGCGAAAGACCTCCTGCCGTTCTGCCTCGGTGAGTTTATCGAGCGACCATTCATCGTGGTTGCGGACAAAGTTTGCCCAGGCTCCGTCCTGCGGCAGGGTGGGCATGGCGCGCAAATCGTGGACCAGCGCGCCGGCATCTTCCCGAACAAGCGCCAGGGCAAACGCCTGATTGAGGTTGAAGTTGAGGCACATGTGAAGTTCACCGCCTCCACCATCCCCATAGAACTCTCTGACCGCTTCGTATTCGAGGTTCACCTCGCCTAGTAGAAGTGCATCACCACGCCTGCGGCCAAGAAAACCGCGCAAGTTACGCAGCCAATCGTGTGGCGCCATCTCCATCGACTGCTCGACACCTTCGGTTTCGAGCAGGAATGGAACGGCATCGACGCGAAAGCCCGACAGACCGACTTCCAGCCAAAACCCGATGATCTTGCGGATTTCCTCCCGCACGTCCGGGTTGGTGACGTTGAGATCGGGCTGGTGAGTGTAGAAGCGGTGCAGGTAATATTGCCCTGTTTTCCGGTCCAGCTCCCAATTGCTGGTTTCCTTGTCGGGGAAAACCAGGTTCTCCGAGGCACCCTCCGGTATCTTGTCCTGCCAGACATACCAGTCGCGGAACGGGGAAGCCTTATCCGAGCGGGACGCCTTGAACCAAGGGTGTTCGGCGGAGGTATGATTGACCACGAGATCTGCGATAACGCGAATGCCGCGATCGCGCGCGGTCCTCAGAAACTCGACAAAGTCGCCAAGCGAGCCATAAAGCGGGTCCACTGCATAATAGTCGATGATGTCATAGCCATCGTCGCGGTTGGCAGTCGGGTAGAATGGCATCAGCCACAGGCAGGTGACGCCCAGTCCGGCCAGATAGTCGATCCGATCGGCGAGACCCAAGAAATCGCCAACCCCATCACCGTTGCCGTCGCGGAACGTCTCCACGTCAAGACAATAAAACACCGCGTTCTTCCACCAGAGATCGCTGGTCTTGGCCATATCCATAATCAGCTTCCTCTCAGTTGGGGCAATACAAGCTCACCAAATGTCTCGATGAACGCCTGCTGCTCGCGGCCCACATGGTGCAGATAAAGGCCGTCAAAGCCGAGACTGGCCAATTCACCCAGCCAGTCGACGAACCGGGCGGGCTCACTTGAAATCAATACGCTGGCGGACATGTCTTCCCTGCGCACGAACCGGGAGGCTTCCTCGAAATGCTCGGGGAGTTCGAGATCCCAACATAGAGGCGGAGAGAACACATTCGACCTCCATTGCTCGAAGGCGATGCCGAGCGCCATTTCGTCGCTCTCTGCGTAGGAAAGATGGATCTGCAGGTAGACGGGCTTGCCTTCACCGCCGCCCGCGCGAAAAGCGTCGATCATCTGGATCAATTGGTCATGCGGCTGGTTGATCGTGATGAGTCCATCGGCCCAGCTTCCCACCCACCGCGCCGTTTCGACGCTAACAGCAGCGCCGATGAGTTTCGGCGGCTGCTCCGGGCGGGTCCAGAGTTTGGCTCTGTCAACGGTGACCAGGCCGTCGTGGGTCACGGTCTCGCCAGCGAAAAGCTGACGCATAACGCTGACGCATTCGCCCAGGCGCTGATTGCGCACCTGCTTGGTGGGCCACGGCTCGCCGGTGATGTGCTCATTGGCGGCTTCGCCGGAGCCGAGCGCCATCCAGAAGCGGCCGGGAAACATCTGCGCCAGGGTGGCGCCTGCCTGTGCAATGACTGCCGGATGATAGCGCTGACCTGGTGCGTTCACGACCCCGAATGGCAGCGAGGTCGCTTGCAGCGCCGCACCAAGCCAGGACCATGCAAAGCCGGATTGGCCCTGCTTTGAATTCCAGGGAGCAAAGTGATCCGAACACATCGCCGCGTCGAATCCGGCTTGTTCGGCATCGACAACAGCTTTCAGCAGCGAAGCAGGATCGATCTGTTCGTGAGACGCGTGGAATCCGATTTGCGGCATGGTTCAGAAAGCTCCGATCAACCGTTGCAAAACGGTAGCGCCGCCCATCTGTTCCTCAATGCCCGATATGTGGCCTCTTTGACCTGAGCAGATGGGTATGGGTGGCAAGGGCGTTCATGACGCGGCGAACTTCGCGCCGGGACCCACGAAAATTGGTACTAACAAGTAATGCCGTTCGATTCGGCCAGCATGGAGCAATCTGAATGAGCGTGGGACTTCTTGGTCTTCTCGATGACGTGGCAGGCATAGCCAAGATCGCAGCGGCCTCACTGGACGACGTCATCAAAATGTCCGCGAAGGCGGGGCTGAAGGCATCCGGAGCGGTGATCGACGATGCCGCCGTTACCCCCAAATATGTCCATGGCTTCAGTGCAGACCGTGAGATCCCGATCGTTGCGAGCATCGCCAAGGGCTCGATCAAGAACAAGCTGATCTTCCTGCTGCCTGCCGCACTCATCCTCAGTGTCGTGTTGCCTGGCGCGATCACGCCGCTGCTCATGATCGGCGGGGCGTATCTGTGCTACGAAGGTGCTGAAAAGATCTGGCACTCGGTGGCCCCCGCCGCGGCGCATGCTCACGAAGCGAACATAACCCACACCGCGATCGACCCGAAAACGCTCGAGGATCAGAAGATCGCAGGCGCGATCAAGACCGATTTCATCCTGTCAGCGGAAATCATGGCTATCGCCCTGGCCGAGATGCCCGGAGAGAGTATCTGGTTTCAGGCTGTCGCGCTGCTTATTGTCGCCGTCGGCATCACAATTGCCGTCTATGGCAGCGTGGCCCTGATAGTCAAAGCCGACGATTTCGGCCTGTCGCTGGCAAAGCGCGGAGGGCCCCTCGCTTCGGTGGGAACAGCCATCGTCAAGGGCATGCCCTGGTTCATGAAGGCCCTGACTGTCGTTGGCACCGCCGCGATGATCTGGGTGGGCGGCAGCATCATCGTGCACGGTCTAGAAGGCTTCGGACTGCACGCTTTGGAAGTGGTCATGCACGGCGCAGTTCACGCGGTTGAACCTTTGGGCCCGGTAGCCGAGTGGTTCGTCGAAACCTTCCTCTACTTCGTTGCCGGCGTCGTGCTCGGGGCGATTTTGATCCCGGTCGTGGAGCACGTGATCTCGCCTGTATGGGCAAGCGTGAAGAGCTTGCTGCCAAAGCGGGCAGGGGCGTGATCGGGGCTGCGGCTCTTCTCCCGCGGGTGCATCGGGTATGGCATTAGCGTGCCGCCGCTGCTATGGCTGCTCGAAATTGGGAAGGCGGGAGAATAGTTCCGCTTCCTCGCAAGTGTATCAAAGGGACGACGAGTGAGCCGCAAGGAATTCGAAGCATCGCGGATGCGCCGCATGAGGCGGATCGCCGGGCGCCATGGCTTGACGATCCTGACAGCCGAAAAGCTCACGGCCAAGCAGGGCAAGGGCGGACACGCGCTACGCGACGACGAGAGCTTCAAGGTGATCTTCGGCCACATTCCACTGCCATTCACGGCAACGCTGGAAGATATCGAGGCGTATCTCGACAAGCTCGAAGCGGGCGAAGACTAGGCTAGCCCTTACGCGCTGGCAATCGCTCTCGTCATGGGCAGGTGCCGTTTTCCGTTATTTATTCTGTAATGGGAATCGCCGCACAATGAGGCATTGGCTAACTTGGAGGCGCTTATTGTGTTCACTCTAATCAACGCCGACGCCGAAGACGACGACGCCGAAATCACCGATCCCCAGGAAATCGCAGAATTGTTTGCGGCTATTGCTGCGGTTGCCATTGAGGCGATCGGAGCAGGGCAGGCCAGGCAATTGTTCGATGCCGTAGTTGAGCAGGACGGCAAAGACCCCAACTGACACAGCGCCGATTGCCGGCAAGTCACACCTGGCCAGCGGCACACGCGTGGCGCTGGCTTGAGCAAATCGCGATCCGGGCGGGGCGCAGTTTCCGGCGCCTTTAGTCCGGGTTGACGGATCGGAAGCGTTCCGACAGGACTGCGCATGATCCGGCTTGCGAGGCTTGCAATTGAGCGGCTTGAATCCTCCCACTAACCCGACACCAACGCTTGTGCCGTTGGGTGACAGCGCTCTGCTGGTGCGTTTCGGGAATAGCTTGACCGACGCCGCCAATGGCGCGGCGATTGGTCTAGCCCGATTGCTGGATAGCGATCCACCGGCTGGGGCGCTGGAGATTGTTCCGAACCTGATTTCGGTCCTGGTTCGGTTTGATCCGCTGCAAACGAGCGCTCAGACAATCGCCGGCGAGGTACGGTTGCGGCTTCTGGGGCACGAGAGCCACCGTGCTGAGACCCGGGAATGGAGCATTGCCGTGGCGTTCGACGGCCCCGATCTGTCCGATGTAGCAACGGCCTTTGGGATGACCGCCGAGGCGTTCATCGCGGCTCACAACCGAGGCAGCCTAAGGGTGTTGGCCACCGGCTTCGCTCCCGGATTCGTCTATTGCGGCCTGCACCCGAATGAATTGACGTTGCCGCGTCGTCCCACTGTCCGCCCATCGGTCCCGCCGGGCAGCGTGCTCTTTGCGGCCGGGCAAACCGCCATTACCGCCACCGAAATGCCGACCGGCTGGCACATCATCGGACATACCGATTTCGCCAATTTCGACCCGACCGCCAGTCCGCCAACGCGTCTTGAGCCCGGCGATCAGGTCCGCTTCATGGTGGCCCCATGAGTGCAGTGCTGGCGATTCTGCGTGCGGGGCCACTCACCACCATTCAGGATGAGGGGCGCTTTGGCATGCTGCGACACGGCATCAGCGCTTCGGGCCCCATGGACCGGGGTGCTTTCGAGCAAGCCGGTCGTAGCGGGCGCGGCGGCATCGAGATGACGAGGGCAGGCATCGAGTTTCGCGTCGCCAGTGGCCAATGCCAGATCGGCTTTGCCGGCGGTGACTTCACCATCACGATTAATGGCGCGCCCGCGCAATGGCTAGGAATGGCGCGGCTTGGCGCAGGTGATGTTGTTTCGATTACCCCGGGAGCCTGGGGAAACTACGGATATCTCCGCTTCGATACCGACTTGATGGCGGAAGCCATCATGGGAAGCATAGCGACGAGCAGCCGTGCCCGGCTTGGCGGAGTGAACGGGCGACCCTTGCAGGTTGGGGATGTGCTGGAGCTGGCGGAGCAGGGCACCGCAACCAAATCTGCCGCGCCGGCTCACACCGCAGAAGGCCCCCTGCGCATCGTCTGGGGCCTGCATGCCGATCTGTTCGAGCCGCTTCAACGACAGAAGTTCCTCGAAGCAAGCTTCGATATTTCTTCGAGCATGGACCGCATGGGCGTTCGCCTGAACGACTCGTGCTGCGTCTTTGCTGGTACTAATATTCTTTCGCTCGCGTCTGACGCGATCGTGCCGGGTGATGTCCAGATTTTGGGTGACGGTACGCCGATCGTCCTGATGCGCGATCACCAGCCAACCGGCGGCTACCCCCGTATCGCCACCATCATCACTGCCGATCTGGATCGCTTCGCACAGCTTCGTCCCGGCACCGCGATTGCCTTCACGCCGGTGACGGTGGAACATGCCCAGGATTTGCTGCGGAGCCGCCGATGACATCGATCGACCTCAACGCCGACCTTGGCGAGGGCATGGGAACGGACGAGGACCTGCTCCAGATCGTCTCCAGCGCTTCCATTGCTTGCGGCGGCCATGCGGGTGATGCACCCACGATCCGCCGCATCCTCAAGATCTGCAAGGCGCGCGGCGTGCGGGCCGGAGCCCATCCGGGCTATGCCGACCCCAAACGGTTCGGCCGGTTTCGCGTGGTCATGCCGCTCGACCAATTGCTCGGCCAGATTCGTAGCCAGCTATTCCTCGTGCGCTTCATTGCCGACGAGGTGGGCGTGCCGCTGGCCTATGTGAAGCTGCACGGGGCGCTGGCCAACCAAACCGCAGAGGAACTGGCCTTTGCCATAGGGGTGTTCGCGACCATTCAGGCGATGGATTCCCGCATGGCGGTGCTCGCGCTCGACAACAGCCAGCAGGTGCGGGCTGCAAAGGCGGTGGGGCTGCCGCTGATCCGCGAGGCCTATGCCGACCGCGCCTATACCCCCGATGGATTGCTCGTGCCGCGCGCCCAGGAAGGCTCGGTCATCCACGATGTCGATGCTGTCATCGAACGATGCCTGCGGCTGGCCAGAAGCGGTGAACTGGTGGCCATCGACGGCACCGTGCTGAAATCATCGGCGCGCTCGATATGCCTGCATGGAGATACACCCGGCGCGGTGGATCTGGCGCGGGAGGTGCGGGATGCGCTGGAAGGTGAAGGCATCTCGATCAAGGCCGGTTCGCCTGAACTGCCAACGCCTTAGGCGTGGCCCTCGTCGGGAATGGCGAGCAGGTGCCCACAGGCCTTGCAGTGGACCGCATCCGGATCATGCTTTTGCAGGCCGCATTGCGGGCAGGGGAAGTGCACCTTGTTGGGCCGGAAAATCGACTGCGCCAGGCGCACAAACAGCGAAATCCCGATGATCATGATGACGATGGACGCCAGCTTGCCGCCTGATCCGGGCAGGGTGAGATCGCCGTAACCGGTGGTCGTCACGGTGGTGACCGTAAAATACAGCGCGTCGATATAAGAGGCTATGCCCTCGCTCTCGCGGTCCACGAACGCGGTGTAGACAAAGCCGGTAACGACAAAGAGAAACACCAGCAGGTTGATGACCGCCTGGACGGTTTCCTGGTACGCGATTAATCCGCGCCGCCGGAGCGGCCGCCAGATGGCATGTCCGCGGGTGAGGGTCCAGAGGCGCATGATGCGCAGGAAGCCCAGATTGTAGAGCTGCGCGGGGAACAGCAGCGTCGCGAGAATGAAGATGTCGAGGATGATGTTGGGCTGCCGCAGCCAGCGCAACACGTCAGTCGAGGCAAGGGCGCGCGCCATCAGGTCGAGAAACAGCAGCGCGGCTATGGAATAGTCGATCCACAGGAACGTATCGTATTCACGAAGGACCGGTGAGGCGATGAAGAACACAATGATCGCCAGGTCGACGATCAGCACCGAATACTGGAAACGCTGCGCTTGCGGCGATTGGCTGTGGTAGAGCAGCCGCAACGTGCTGCGCAGGCGGCGGAAACCGGTTTCGGGAATGTCGTCGGCAGCTGCGTTCTTGCCCATAGCGACCTTGCTTGCCAGCCCGCCCGAGCCTGCGCAAGAGGCAATTCGCAAGGACGCCGCTGACTATCCCTACTCCAAGCGCTACGGCGAAGTTTGGCCATTGCTCCCGTTGGGCGATTGCTGCCGCGTTTGCGAACTGGGCCCGCCACCATCCATCGTGCTCAGCGACTCAAGGGAATTGCTGGACTGCGGCGTCCCTATGCAATTGCCGGCGCCACCAACCCGAAACCCGTTCATGAGCGAGCTCTGAAACCGGGCATACCGGAAATCCAGGCTGAGCGCTGCGCGCTGTGGTTCGCTGGCGCCCAACAACGCCACCTGCTGCGGTGCCGCCACGCCAATTTCGCAGCGCTCCGTCAATATTTCGCAGGCGCCGCCCGAATTGCAGATCTGGACAGCGCCCTTGTAGAGCATGACGCGGGTACTGCGCCGCTCAACCACAAGGTCGAACTCCGTTCCGCGCACAGCGATGGCGGCCGTGGGTGTGTGGATGGAATAGGCTGGCTTGGGGCTGTTGCCGGTTATGAACCGGAACGAGCCGCCCAGTGCGTTGATCGTCAGCCGCTGCGCGGTGTTGCTGCTGGCCAGCAGATAGGTTTCCACCTTGAGCGAGGAACCAGGCCCGACAACGAGCCGCGTGTCGTCATCGAACACCACCTGCACCTGGCCGGCCGGTCCCGTGACGATTGTTTCCCCCACCGACACGTCGGTGCCCACCTGCAGGATTCTCTCCTGGCTTCGGACCCGGGCGACAGCGTCCGGGTTGACGCCTACAGCCGTACCCTCTCCCTGGGCGAACACCGCTGGCGCAAAACCAATCTGCGCCAGCACGAGTATAATTCCGAACAGATGCCGTCTCATGTTGAACCGCCTTCCGCAATGCTCGCCGCATCGCAACAGATTCATTCTGAACGAGGGTTGAACACTAGCAGACAACGGCGGCGATGCGGAAGCGCGGGCGATAGACCAGAGAGTATAGTTGCCGGTGCTCTGCGACTGGCAGGGAAAAACCGCGTCCTCTGTTGCCCTCTGCGCGCCGGGCGGTTATGGCAGCGGAATGGCCGGCTTTTCCGGCTTTGAACGAGGGCACGATGAAACTGGCATTCGTTATTCCGGCCTACAACGAAGAAGCGCTTATCGGAAAGTGCCTGGAATCCGTTGTCGCCGAGATTGCCCGCTCTGGCGCGGACGCCGATATCATCGTCGTCAACAACGCATCCACGGACCGCACTGGCGAGATCGCGCGCAGCTTCCCCACCGTGCAGGTGGTCGACGAGCCCAAGAAGGGGCTGGTGAATGCGCGTGACGCCGGCTTCGCGGCCAGCGAGGGCTATGAGCTGATCGCCAATATCGACAGCGACACCATCGTGCCGGAGGGCTGGCTGGACACGGTGTTCAGCGAGTTCGCGCGCGACGACAAGCTGGTGTGCCTGAGCGGCCCCTATGTCTATTACGACATGAGCCCATGGAACCGCTTCCTTGTGGGGGCTTTCTATGGCCTGACCTACCTCATCTACGTGGTCAACCGCTTCGTCCTGCGTGTCGGCTCCGTCGTGCAGGGTGGCAATTTCGTATTCAAGCGCGCCGCCTGGGAGCAGGTGGGCGGCTATGACCGCTCCATCGTGTTCTTCGGCGAAGATACGGACGTTGCCGTACGCCTCTCGAAGGTCGGCGGCGTGAAATGGACGTTCGCCTTGAAGATGAAGACATCTGGCCGGCGCCTTGAAAAAGAAGGCGTATTTAAAACTGCAGGCACCTACACTCTCAATTTCTTCTGGGTGACGTTCCGTGGCAAGCCGGTAACCAAGAGCCACACCGACATCCGCCCTGAATGATCGCCTCGTTGAAATCTCGTTAAGCCTGGTCAATACGGCAGCAGCCATCCGCATTGCGATGGACTAGACTGTGGCGCCGCATGACGCGGCCAGGGCCCAGGCATGCCGATGTCTCCGCAGCTTCCCCAGTTCGTGATCGCCGCGCGCAGCAGCGCTTTGCAGGCACTGGCGCTGCAGGCGGGCCAGATGATCGAGGGCGAGGTGATCGGCCCGGCTCCGAACGGCGGCACGCAGGTCAAGATCGCCGGTCAAATGCTCAATCTCCTGTTGCCGGTATTGGCCAAGCCCGGTGAAACACTTCGCTTCCAGGTGCAGGGCAGCGGCGCACAGATCAAACTGGCCCTGCAACCGAGCCACCAAGCGCCGACCGCGCCACCGCAAGCCCCGCCATTGCCTCCGGGGCAAACCTCCTTGCCGGTCGCTGCCGTGCAGGTGCAGCCGCAAAGCAACATATTGCCGCCTGCGCCTGCGGTAACGCCTGGCCCTGTACAACCGGCCATTTCTTCCGGCAGCGCTCCCGCCGCGCCCACCCCAGCTAATGCGACCCAAACGCCTTTGTCTCAAGCGCCAGCCGCTACCTTGCCCAGACCCGAAAGCCGGCCGACGGTCACGACGCCCGCCGCCAAAACGCCGGCAAGCCCATATCCTCCACTACAGCCTCAGTCGCGCCCCCAAGCTCCATTGGCTGATCTGCCACCCACTGCCCACAAACCAACGCTCGAGCAGACCGCGGCTCCTCGGAGCGGACCCACTACGCAGCCTGCTTCTACATCGTCACCCGCGACCACGCCCCAAGCGGCCCTTGCGCAGATGGTGCAGTCGGCATTGCCCCGGCAGGATAGCATCGCCAACCTGATGACCGCCTTGACCGCGATAGCCGGCAAAACAGCCCTGCCTGAACCGGTGATCCGAGCCGCCCAACAGGTGCTCGCTGGGCGCGTCGCGGTGGACGGCGGCAAGCTGGACGGGGCCGTTTTGCAAAAGGCCGTGCTGAACTCCGGCATTTTTCAAGAGGCAAAACTTGCCAATGGGCAAGCGCAAGCGCCAGCCATGCAGGCCGACCAGAAAGCCACCCTTCTGGCCCTGCGGCAGACCCTGACCACTTGGCTGGGGCCGCTGGCGTCGTCGGTCGCTCCCGCAATGCAGCTTGCGCCGCCCATGCGCGGGCAGGGGCCGCGCGCCCGTGTCGCGGAGGCCCCGCGCATCGATCCCGATGCCCTTCCCGCCGAAATCGGCAAGCAATTGCTGGAGCGCACGGAAGCGTCACTCGCCCGGCTGAGATTGCACCAGAGTGCGTCCTTGCCGGACCTGGTCGCAAAGACAGCCGATTGGAGCATGGACCTGCCGGTTCTTGTGGGAACACAGCAGACGGTGCTCCATTTGCAGATCCACCGGGATGCAGAAGATACATCGGATACGCCAGCGGAGCGTGGCTGGCAGATGCGCTTTGCACTGAGCCTGCCGCAACTGGGTGAGGTCGGCGCTCAGGTGTCGATGCGGGGCGGCGCAACCGGGGTCATGCTGTGGGCCACCGAGCGCGAAACCTCGGAGGCGCTCGAAAGCGACCTTGGCGCCTTGCGCCAAACCCTCGCCGCAATCGGCCTCAGGGCCGGAGCGGTGATCGTGCGCCACGGCGAACCGCCCATGCAGGCAGCTGCCGCGTCGGGGCACTTCCTGGATGCACGCACATGACGGAGCAGCCCAGGGAGCGGCCGCTCGCCGTCGCATTGCGCTACGAAAAGGGCACGCGCGACGCGCCGCGAGTGGTTGCAAAGGGGCGGGGGCTTCTCGCCGAGCGCATCCTTCAACTGGCCGAAGAGAACGGCGTCATCATCGAAGCCAATCCGGCGCTGGCCGAAGCACTTGCCGGCATTGAGCTGGACGACACAATACCACTCGAACTCTATGAGGCCGTGGCGATCGTGATCGGCTACGTGCTGCAGGTCGGCGCAAAGAAATAGGCAGTCGCTTTCGCTGCGTATCATTGCAACGATGGCGGACGGCACCCATTTCACATGGCGAGCCAACACCAATTGGAGTGGAGCCATGCCGAACCAGGATGATCATGCCGCGATCGACGGCCTTTTTGATCGTATCGAGGATGTTGCCCGCAACAGCCAGCCGCGCGACCGAGATGCCGAGACCCAGATTCAGCAGCGGCTGCAGCAGTTTCCGCCCGCGCCCTACTATATGGCTCAAACTATCCTGATCCAGGAGGAAGCGCTTCGTCAGGCTCAGGCCCGCATCGAACAGCTCGAGGCACAGGGCCAGCAGCGCGGCGGAGGCTTTCTGGGCGGCATGTTCGGCGGCAGCGAACCACAGCAACAGCAACAACCCGCTCGCCGCCGCGGGCCCTGGGATCGCGGGCAGGATGACGAAGAGCAGCGTCGGCCATCCGGCGGCGGCTTCCTCGCCGGCGCGGCCCAGACTGCGCTAGGCGTCACCGGCGGCGTGCTGTTGGGCAGCGCCATTGCCGGCATGATGACCGGCGGCGCAAATGCAACTGAATACAACCCCGAGCCGGAACCGGAAGCCGATCCGGGTGCTGAAGAGATCGATGCCGGTGCCGATGATTTTGGCGGCGACGATTTCGACATGGGCGGCGATTTCTAAACACCACCTGAACGAGCCTCACAGCCCCAGTTCAACGCCACTGGTGCAAGACCCTCAGGATGCAACTCGTCCCGAGGGTTTTCCGATGTTCTACAACTATCGTCAGCGGCGCACAGCCTTGCGCACGACGCTCACATTTGCAGCAATCGCGGCGCTGATTGTCCTGCTCGGCGTCCCGGCGCAGTTTTAGGCGCTAGTACTTCTCGTAGAACTCGTTGCCGCCGGCTTCGAGCACATAGTGCATGTTGTTGTAGGGGAACCGC
Source organism: Devosia naphthalenivorans (assembly GCF_003056355.1). Lineage (GTDB taxonomy): Bacteria > Pseudomonadota > Alphaproteobacteria > Rhizobiales > Devosiaceae > Devosia > Devosia naphthalenivorans. Next base: position 26,391 of record NZ_PYVW01000020.1, on the reverse strand, counting down.
AGCCCGGCTGTGTGGAAATGGTGGGCATTGCGCACGCCGGGGTGACGCGCACCACGCAGCACCTGATCGGCCATCTGCGAAGCCAGCACGGCGCCGCTGTCCGTCATTTTCTTGCTCAGAACGCCTTGCGCAAACTGGTTCTTCTGCCCCACCACGCCACACACCGTTTTGGGATAGCGCGGGTCGTCCTTGCGGTTCATCACCACCGTACCAACCGCGAGCATGCCCTCGGAACTCGAACGATTCGATTCGAAATACATTGCCCGCATCAGGCACTCTTTCTCGCTCAGCTGGGCCATGCCAAAGTTGAGGCCAAGAAAGCTGCATCCGCCGAGTGTACTTGCGGAAACGACAAGCGCGGCAGCGCGTAGCACGGCTTTTGTCGAAAAACGCATGGGGCCATCTCCGGTCTGTTGCAATTGTGCAATGAAGACCGAAAATGACCCAACAGACTTAAGGAAAGTCTGACCCGCAAGGTTAGTAATTCGCTAACCCCGCTTTTCGCCTAGTCGCGCCTGAAGATCAGTGCGGAAATCAGCGCGATAGTGCCGAGCGCAACAATGACCGGAACCGGATTTTCCTGCACAGCCTTGCCGGCGCGCCCGGCATTGCGCCCGACCTGGCGGGCTACCAGTTCGCCGCCCTTGCGCATTTCCCGCGCCAGCACGACGGCGTTGTGCTGCACATCCTCGAGCGTGCTGCCGCTATAATCGTTGACGGCTTCGGTGATGGAAGCAATTTCCTTCCGCAGCATGGCGATCTGGTGCGAGAGGTTGTCGATCAATTCTTCGCCGCTCGCCTCAGCGTGTCTCAGTGCTCGTTTTGCCGCAATTGCCATGGTGACGCTCCACTTGGTAATGTCGCATCAACTCGGCATAAGACATGGAAGTTCCAAACTTGCCGGCTTTCGCCCATCTGGGTGTTTGCGTCGCAGACACTTGGCGAATAAGCCAAGACTTCCTAGATGAAACTAACGCTACGTGATCCGAGGGGGCGCCATGTCCAAAGCCAGACACCGTCTCGACCGCCAGTTCGACCGCTTGCAGCGCCGGATTCCCAAGTTCGCTGCCAACTGGCTTGAGCGTATCCGTCGTCCCGGCGCGCGCTGGATCAGGATACCGCTGGGAATCCTGCTGGTTCTCGGTGGTATTTTCAGCTTTCTGCCCGTTTTGGGCATATGGATGCTGCCGCTGGGTCTGTTGTTGCTGGCTCTCGATCTGGTGTTCCTGCAGGGACCGGTAAACCTCGCCATCCTTCGTGGTGGCCGCAGGTGGACCACATGGAGCCGCGCCCGGCGCGACAAGAAATCCTCACAAAATCGTTAGTACTTCCCGTCGGCAAGCACCGTTACCGGTTCGGTAAGGTGATTGTGACAATCTGCATCAAATCGGCGATGCCGATGGTCCCGACGGGATAGTGCAGGGGAGAGACGTGCGTTTCGCAGTGATCGACAATAGCAGGGAGTGGACCGAGCCAGCGCGGCACACTGCCTCTGCAGTTCGAGTTCCGGTGCTGGTCGCGGACGTCGAGGCCGAAGCGAACCGTCGCCTGCGATCGGTCAAACTCAATGAATGGCGCACCCGGGAGTTTATCACCGGCCAGCCCATGCCCGCGCACATTCGCCACTTTGCCCTGCAGGTGGGCTTCGCGGCAGAGGCAATCTCGCGGCTTTCACCCATCCCTGCCGACTTCGACAGCGATGTTTACTGGCCGCGAGCGCTGGACCTCTAGAGGTCGGCGCGTTTGGTGGGGTACAAACCCCGAAGTCTTGAGCCGCTACTGACGCATCCTGGCACGACAAAACGCTACTGCTTGAGCAAGTCGCGATAGCCCGCTAGCGTGGGTTGGCCAGCAGCAGGTGCACCATGAACAATCCGTTTTATCAGGTCCTTGGCAACAACCTCGTTGCCAATGTAACCAACTACACCGTCTGGTTTGCGCTGACATTCTGGGTCTTTATCGAGACGCAGTCGGTGTTCGCCACGGGCATGATTGCCGGCATCTATCTGGTGTTTACCGCAGGCTTCGGCTTCTGGCTGGGCAGCATCGTCGACCACAATCCCAAAAAGCTCGTAATGCTCGGCTCGAGCGTAGTGTCCTTCGGCTTCTATGGGCTTTCCATGGTCATGCTGCTGCTGGAGCCCGAGGCCGCCTTCGCGGACCCGTACGGTCCTTACCTGTGGGGTTTCGTCCTGCTCATCATGCTTGGCGTGATCGCGGGTAATATTCGCTCCATAGCCCTGCCGACGCTGGTGACCGTCATGATCCCCGAAGACCGCCGCGACCGGGCCAACGGTCTTGTCGGCATGGTGAGCGGCATCGGCTTTTTGACCACGTCGGTCATAAGCGGCTTCCTCGTTGCCTATGGTGGCATGCTGGCCGTGCTGCTGATGGCCCTGGCCCTGTCGCTGCTGGCCTTCCTCCACCTGACCCTGGTCAATATCGACGAGAAACGCGTCGCGGCGGAGCCCGGCGTTCCGGCAGCGCCCCGGACCGTGGACATCAGGGGCACGATCCGGGTGATCGCCGCAGTGCCCGGACTGTTCGCGCTGATCTTCTTTGCCACCTTCAACAATTTTCTCGGCGGCATCTTCATGGCGCTGCTCGATGCCTATGGCTTGTCGCTTGTCTCGGTGCAAGTCTGGGGCCTGCTGTTCGGCGTCCTTTCGACAGCGTTCATCGCCAGCGGCATCATCATTTCGCGGACCGGCCTGGGCAAGAACCCGCTACGGACCCTGCTCCTGGTCAACCTCATCACCTGGGCGGTGTGTTGTGTCTTCACCATCCAGCCCTCGATCTGGCTATTGGCCGGCGGATGCTTTGTCTGGATGCTGCTGGGGCCCTATGCCGAAGCGGCCGAGCACACGACACTGCAAAAAGTGGTGCCGCCGGAGCGGCAGGGCCGCGTCTTCGGCTTCGCCCAGTCGGTCGAACAATCGGCATCGCCGCTGACCGCGTTTCTCATCGGACCATTGACCCAGTTCATCGTCATTCCGTTCATGACCGACGGGGCCGGAGCCGACGCCATCGGCGACTGGTTTGGCACAGGTCCGGCTCGCGGCATCGCGCTGGTGTTCACCGTTGCGGGGCTCTTGGGCGTGATGCTGACCATCCTCGCCTTCAACTCGCGCTATTATCGCGATCTTTCGGCGGCCTACGCCGGCAACAGCAATGATGATGCGGACGGCGGGGCGCCACAAGTGAGCCCCGCCTGATCGGCTAGGCCGGCTGCAGCTGACCTTCGTTTGGCACGCTGGGCCGGGGGAAGGTGAGGGCAACCGCTGCCGCCGCCAGCCCGATCGCGGCGGAACTGACGTAAAGCCAGTGATAATCGCCGAAGGTGTCGAAGATCCACCCGCCGCCGACCGGCCCGAACGCCATGCCCAGGCTAGCCGTCATGGTGATGCCGCCCAGGACCGTACCCATGACATGGGCAGGGAAATAGTCGCGCGCCAACACGGCATAAAGCGGCATGACGCCGCCATAGGCGAGGCCCAGAACGACCGCCAGCATGTAGAAGTCCTGCAACTGGGTAACGTAGATATAAGTGTAGATGCCCAGCGCCTGCAGCACGAGGCCGCCGATGATGACCCGCTTGACGCCCAACCGATCGGCCAGCACGCCGAAAATCAGGCGGCCAAACAGCCCCGCAACACCCTCCACGCTATAGATGCTCGCCGCTGCCAACGCCGAGGCGCCGCACAGCATGGCATAGCTGACCGTGTGGAAGATCGGTCCCGAATGGGCGGCGCAGCATAAGAAGAACGTCCCCGCCAGCACGATGAACTGCGGCTTGCGCATGACCGAGCCAATGCCTGTCTCCCGCGGCACGGCCGCATGCTCCACGGTTCCGCTGACCTGCGGCGCGGCGGCGGCCTCAGGGGCCCGGCGGATCAGGAAGCCCGCGGGAATGATGATGGCCGAGGCACCGATGGCGATCATCAGCATGGCCATGCGCCACCCATAAATGCCGATCAGGACACTGGCCAGGGGCGTAACCACCATCGGCGCCACGCCGCCGCCGATCGATACCAGCGACACGGCGAGGCTGCGATGCTTGTCGAACCAGCCGATCGTGGTTGCCATCAGCGGCGCAAAGAACGCGCCGCCCGCGCCACCGACCAGCCCGCCATAGGCAATCTGGAACACCAGCAGATTGCTGGCGCGGCTCGAAATGAAGAGCCCCAGACCCAGCATCACCGAAGCGATCAGCACCACGGGCCGCGCCCCGATGCGGTCGCTGAGGGTACCCCAGGCGAAGCCGGCAACCCCCATGACGATGAACCCCACCGTCATGGCCGCCGAAATGCCGGCCCGTGACCAGCCGGTCTCCTCGGCCATGGGTTGCAGATAAACCGGCAGGGCGAACATCGACCCCGCCGCTACGCAGGTGATCAGCGCTCCCGCTGCTACGATCACCCAGCCATAATGCCGTTCCATTTGCCGTTCCCTCCAGCCGTCCAATTGTATCATAGACGAGCGAGCCATGCCGAGACCGACAGCCATGGACAGATTATTTTCGCTACGAATTCCGATTTCTCCGCGGCCAGGCTTGGCCCTCGTGAACGGCTCTTTTGCCCGGCTGCGGTTTACATCGCGCCTGGAGTGCCTACATTACGCGCTTCGCTGTCGTGCGCTCCTGTGCGCGGCCTCACTGGAAGGGCGTCGAGCAATCCGCCCGCATTCACAGAAGGACACAGCCATGACCCAAGTCAAAATGGGCGACGTTGTACGTATCAATTATACCGGACGCCTCACCGACGGCACCCAGTTCGACTCCTCGGAAGGGCGCGAACCACTCCAGTTCACCCTCGGCGAGGGACAGGTCATCAAGGGCCTGGAAGCCGAAGTTTCCCGCATGGCCCCGGGCGACAAGAGCACGGTCACCATTCCATGTGATCTGGCCTATGGCCAGCACCGCCCCGAAGCCGTGCAGACGCTGGATCGCGCCAAGGTGCCCTCCGGCATCGACGTCAAGGTCGGCACCCAGTTGCAGGCTCGCACCAGCGACGGCGGCATGCTGCCCATCACCGTGGTGGCGCTGGACGACCAAAGCGTGAAGGTTGACGCCAACCATCCGCTCGCTGGCCAGGATCTGGTGTTCGACGTCGAACTCGTCGAAATCGTCGAGGCCGCCTAAGCTATCTGCTGCGCCGGTGGGGACCATTCCCCACTGGCTACCGGTCCAAAGGAATTCCCGTTGAGCGTCGCTTTCACCAAGGAAGACAGTGCCGAAACGGCCGCTGAAACCATGCTGCCCGACCGGCCCATTCCGGCCGGGCCGAACCTGGTGACCGCTGCCGGCCTTGCCGCGCTTGAACGTCAGCTTGCCCAGGCCCGCGCCGCCTACGAAGCTGCCCTGCTGATCGAAGACGTCAACGAGCGCCGCCGCCAGGCCGCCAATCCCTTCCGCGATTTTCGCTACTTCGCCGAACGTCTGCGCACCGCCCAACTCGTACCCGCGCCGACCAGCAACACGGCAGTCGCCTTTGGCAGCACGGTCACCTTCAGCCGCGACGATGGCCGCGTGCAGACCTACAAAATCGTGGGCGAAGACGAAGCCGATCCCAAAGCCGGATCAATCTCCTACGCCTCGCCAATCGCCCGCGCCCTGATGGGCAAGGCGCTGGGCGATGTGGTGAGCCTGGGAGAACAGGAACTCGAGATCACCGCAATCTCCTAGTGCGTTTGCTCCGGCAATTGCCACGACAAGGCCGCCGGCCTTACCCTCGGGAGAATTTGACCTCAGGGGGATGCGACATGGACCAGTTCACCGGCGGCTGCCTCTGCGGCAAAGTCCGCGTCACCGCGACCGGCCACCCATACCGTGTCGGCATCTGCCACTGCCTCGATTGCCGCAAGCACCACGGCGCCCCATTCTACGCCGCCGCCATCTTCCCACGGGACGCCGTGACGATCACCGGCGAGACCCACCACTACCGCGACCGCCACTTCTGCCCCAATTGCGGCTCCTCCGTCTTCGCCCGGAGCGGCGACGAGGTAGAGCTATATCTGGGCGCCCTGGATGAACCCAACCAGCTAACGCCCAGCTACGAATGCTGGACCACCAGGCGCGAAACCTGGCTGCCCAATTTTCCACGAATGCGGCAATACAAACACGACCGCACGGGCAGGGGCCGCGAGGAATAGTCGAGCAACGCTCGGGGCCGCTTGGATTTGCAACGCCGCCCTAATGTCACCCCGGCGACGGCGGGGTCCACCCTGTTATCTTGCCACGTTCACGGAGTGTCTGGGCATCTCAGGATGGATTCCGGCCGCCGCCGGAATAACATGGTGGGTGTTGTTACGCAGTTACCCTTCCCTCGACGTGTAAATGTAATGGGGCACCGCTGGTGCCCCATTACGCAGACTTCTACTTGCTCTTCGTGTCACCGTAGCCGGGTTTTGGAACCCGTTCGACGGTTGTGGTGCTAGGGCGGCGATCCGCCTCTTTCACCGGGATAAATTGACCCGATTTAGAATCGCGGCCGACATCAAACGTTTTCCTGTCCTTGGACATGGGTATCTCCAGTTGCATGGGAAATTGCGAGGGCCGTTGGCCCTCGCCGTCTTCGTTTCAACTACTGGGTGTGACAAGCGGAACTGCAGTAAAAGCAGCCGTTTGACTGACTGTAGTACCGCTTAGCTTCCACTACCGCTGGTGTGCAGCTCAAAAATCGCCAAGATAGATGCGACTTTCAGAAGCCGGCATGAAACTGCAACCGGCTGCATGAACTTCGTGATCGCCATTCGATTGGGCGTTCTTGTTCACGTAATGATAGGCCATTGGACATTCTCCTTTGTCCCGCATCACTTTGTGCCACGCGGCATCTCGTCCGCTTGACATCGGTTGCTCTGGAGAACAGCATGTCCACGCTTACCAAAGCACATGGACGCAAGGGCGGCGGGTCCGCCTAGGCTGTTCTATTAGGGCGGTGTGATCACAACTCATGCTGCCCTTATTCTTTGATGGTCTGCTGAAGTCATAGGTGAGTCCAGCAGACAAAATCCTTCACTATTCACAGCGCTCTTGCGTCAAGCCTAGAATCGGGACTATCAAAGCAAGACGTACTAGATACAGGTACAATTTCCGTTTGATCCACTATAAGTGGGGTTTTGCCCACTTCAAGCTCAAACAATGGATTCATGTGGAATACTGTTTTTCCACAGCTTTATCCCTTAGATGGGAAGCGGTTCGCGGGCCGGGAATTGAGTCGATTCCTCTTCTATGAGTTCCAGTTAATAGCGTTGATTCGCATGGCCCTCATAGCGTCGGTGTAATTGTCGATGTCATGTTCAGTTGTTTGCCGCCGCGATACTCGCAGGTCGCGCTGGAGATCTACGACACGCCGACTTGTCTGAGCCTGAGGCAGTCCGAATTGGTCTGCTAGGGACGCGATGCCAGATGTGCTTGCGAGCGCAGCAAACTTGAGCGGAATAGCGAATGCCAATGCAAACTGATCGGCGTCCGACTCATCTGCTTCGACGAACCGTCCGAACTGGCGTTTGCCGGCTGTAAGGCGATTCCGATGAGTGTGGCCCAAGACCGCGTGCCCCACTTCGTGCAACACCGTGAACCTCGCATCGTAGTCGTTACCGTCGAGAACAGCATTCCATAGGGCGGTCGACAGGTAGATGACACGGTTGTCCGCATCCCAACGAGCATCGCGGCCGACTGCCTCGGGATCTTCTGCATAATCAGAAATCACCTTGCTGATCTTCATACGACGCAACACGTCGAGAGCATCAGGCCGCAGATCGTCCGGGATTCCAAGTTGTTCGCGCAAGCGGTCGGCAAAATTGTCGATTCTTGTCACCGTAGTTCTCCGTACTTGATTTGTTCGTTGAACCATTTGGCCGCAGCGAGTTCTTCTCGCTGCGGCCAAGGTAAGTTAGCTACACCCAGTCGTCGTCCCGCATGTATCGCACTTCAGACACGTGCCATTCCGCACCATCGTGAAGTTGTGGCACTCCGTGCACTGATCCCCCGTATAGCCCTTCATCTGGGCCTCGGCCCTCAGTAATCCCGCATCCTTGGACGGCGGCGGGCTTGGGATGGGGCTCAGTTCTGCCGGGGCGAAGGCCGAGGGGCTCAACTGAGTGTCCACCTTGAGCGCCGTGGCGGTGCGCAGGGCCGTCACGGTCGAGGTCTGCATCGCCTGCACGGGATTGAACTGATGATCGCCCGAGACGATCATCAGGCTCTTGTTGTTGACCTTGCCGCGGGTCATGCCGCGGGAGACAAAGCGCTCGGCGGGCACCGGGGCAGGGGCGGGCGCATTGCTGCGCGCATCCTGGCCTTCGGCAACGCCCTTGCCGAGCGAAGTCGGGCTGTCCGGATTGACGTGGGCAAGGTCGTCGCGGTCGAGATAGGACACGGCCAGTTCACGGAACACATAGTCAAGGATCGAGGTCGCGTTCTTGATGCGGTCATTGCCCATGACCATGCCGGCGGGCTCGAAACGGGTGAAGGTGAAGGCCTCCACATATTCGTCCAGCGGCACGCCATATTGTAGGCCGATCGAGATTGCGATGGCAAAATTGTTCATCATGGCGCGGAAGGCAGCGCCTTCCTTGTGCATGTCGATGAAGATTTCGCCCAGGCGCCCATCGGCATATTCGCCGGTGTGGACATAGACCTTGTGGCCGCCGACGACGGCTTTCTGGGTGTAGCCCTTGCGGCGGTCCGGCATCTTCTCGCGGGAGCGGATTTCCACTTCGCGCTCGATGATGCGCTCGACGATCTTTTCGGCAATCGCCGGCACGCGGGCATCGGCATTCATGGCGGTGAGGGTTTCCACCACGTCCTCGTCTTCCTCGTCATCGGCCGCAGCCAACACGGAGGAGTTCAGTGGCTGGCTCAGCTTGGAGCCGTCGCGATAAAGCGCGTTCGCCTTGAGCGCCAGCCGCCAGGACAGCATGTAGGCTTCCTTGGCGTCTTCCACCGTGGCGTCATTGGGCATGTTGATGGTCTTGGAAATGGCGCCCGAAATGAAGGGCTGCGCGGCAGCCATCATCAGGATGTGGCTTTCCACCGACAGGTAGCGCTTGCCGATCTTGCCGCATGGCGTGGCGCAATCGAACACCGGCAGGTGCTCTGCCTTGAGGTGCGGGGCGCCTTCCAGCGTCATGGCACCGCAAACGTGGATATTGGCCGCCTCGATATCCGCGCGGGAGAAGCCGAGGAAGGAGAGCAGGTCGAAGCTGAAATCGGCGAGATTTTCATCGGTCACGCCGAGCGACTTCAGGAAATCGACGCCCAAGGTCCACTGGTTGAAGATAAACTTGATGTCGAAGGCCGAGGCCGTCGCGGCGTTGAGCGCAGCGATTTTCTCGTCGGTGAAGCCCTTGGCGCGCAGCGTCGAAGGATTGACGCCCGGTGCCTGGTTCAGATTGCCATGGCCGACCGCATATGCCTCCATCTCGGCAATCTGCGCCTCCGAATAGCCCAGCGTGCGCAGGGCAGGTGGCACGGCGCGGTTGATGATCTTGAAGTAGCCACCACCGGCCAGCTTCTTGAACTTCACCAGCGCGAAATCAGGCTCGATGCCGGTGGTGTCGCAATCCATGACCAGGCCAATCGTGCCGGTCGGCGCGATAACCGAAACCTGCGCGTTACGGTAGCCGTGCTTTTCGCCCAGCGCCAACGCGTTGTCCCACGCCACCTTGGCGCGTTCGGAAAGGTTCGCGTCGATCAGCGAGCCATGGTCCAGCGGCACCGGATTGATCGACAGGTTCTCGTAACCCTGCGCATTGCCGTGAGCGGCATTGCGATGGTTGCGGATCACGCGCAGCATGTGCTTGGCGTTGCGCTTATAGTCCTTGAACGGGCCCAGCTCCTTGGCCATTTCGGCCGACGTCGCATAAGAGACGCCCGTCATGATGGCAGTGACTGCACCGGCAATGGCGCGGCCCTCGGCCGAGTCATAGGAAATGCCCGAAGTCATCAGGAAGCCGCCGATATTGGCGTAGCCGATGCCCAGCGTACGATATTCGAACGAGCGCTCGGCAATCGCCTTGGACGGGAACTGCGCCATCATCACCGAGATTTCGAGCACGATGGTCCACAGCCGCACGGTGTGCTCATAGGCCGGCGTGTTGAACGAGCCATCGGCATTGCGATAGGGCAGCAGGTTCACCGAGGCGAGGTTACACGCCGTATCGTCGAGGAACATGTATTCCGAGCAGGGGTTCGACGCATTGATCGGACCAGCTTCGGGCGAGGTGTGCCACTCATTGATCGTGGTGTGATACTGAATACCTGGGTCAGCCGAAGCCCATGCCGCGTAACCAACCTGTTCCCACAGATCGCGTGCCTTCAGCGTCTTGGTCACCTTGCCGGACTGGCGTGCCTTGAGGTCCCAGTCGCCATCACCCTCGACGGCGCGCAGGAAGTCATCCGTCACGCGCACGGAATTGTTGGAGTTCTGGCCCGAAACGGTCAGGTACGCCTCGCTATCCCAATCGGTGTCGTAGACCGGGAATTCGATATCGGTATAGCCCTGCTTGGCAAACTGGATGACGCGGTAGATGTAGTTCTCCGGCACCAGCGCCTTCTTGGCCGCACGCACTTCGCGCTTCAGCGCCGGATTCTTGGCCACGTCAAAGCAGTCGTCGCCGCTGCCTTCGCAGTTCACGGCGGCCTTCATGATGGCCTTGAGGTGCTTGGAAACGACCTTGGAGCCGGTGACCAGCGCCGCGACCTTCTGCTCTTCCTTGACCTTCCAGTTGATGTATTCCTCGACATCGGGGTGGTCGATATCGAGCACCACCATCTTGGCCGCACGGCGCGTCGTGCCGCCCGACTTGATCGCGCCCGCTGCCCGGTCGCCGATCTTGAGGAAGCTCATCAGGCCAGACGACTTGCCGCCGCCCGAAAGCTTTTCGCCCGAACCGCGCAGGGCCGAGAAATTTGTGCCGGTGCCCGAGCCATACTTGAACAGCCGCGCCTCGCGGACCCAGAGGTCCATGATGCCGTTCTCGTTGACCAGATCGTCATTGACCGACTGGATGAAGCAGGCATGCGGCTGCGGATGCTCGTAGGAGCTCTTGGACGCCACCAGCTTGTGGGTGAAGGGGTCCACATAGAAGTGCCCCTGGCCGGGGCCATCGATGCCATAGGCCCAGAACAGGCCCGTGTTGAACCATTGCGGCGAGTTCGGCGCCACGCGCTGCGTCGCCAGCATGAAGGCCAATTCATCACGGAAGGCGAGGGCGTCTTCTTCGCTGGCGAAATAGCCGCCCTTCCAGCCCCAATAGGTCCAGGTGCCGGCCAGGCGATCGAACACCTGGCGCGAATCCATTTCCGAGCCGTAGCGTTCGGCTTCCGGCAGCTTGGCGAGCGCAGCCTCGTCGGGCACGGAGCGCCACAGCCAGGACGGGACGGAATTTTCCTCTACCTTCTTCAGGACCTTGGCGACGCCGGCCTTGCGGAAATATTTCTGCGCGATGATATCGGCAGCCACCTGCGACCACGCCGAAGGAATGGCGATGTTCTCGAGCTTGAATACCACCGAGCCATCGGGATTGCGGATTTCGCTGGTGGCCGAACGGAATTCGATCGAACCGTAACGATCCTGACCGGCGGACGTAAAGCGGCGTTCAATGCGCATGATAGTAACTCGTCTGATTTGGTGGGCCGAGCGCAAGCCTAGACTCGCGGGTCGTGTTGGGTTCACTCAAAGCCCGTTTTGCCCCAGAGTCGACTCGAAGATTTTTTACGCGTCGCCAATTTTTCCACACCACTGCTGGTGACCGCGCCTATGGATGACGCAAAATGTAGTGTTATATATGGGAATAGCGTGGATAACTCGCAAGCGTCATAAATGATTAACGAAAAGCTAAAAAACTCGATCCGCATTGCGCAGCTTGATAACTGCTGGCGCCAAAGCCGCGGCTTCCTTGACTCTTTTGAGAGAGGGGGCGAAGGCAGACTCGGCCACGGGTCTGTCAAGCGTATAAATTTTGCAGATTTGAACAGATCTGCATGACACAAGGTATAGTGTCGGAGGCGCGCCGGGTACGCACTGGTGGTGTTGCTACTTCCTTGAACAGCTGACGAAAAAAGCGGCATGTGGTGTACGCCTGCCTTCCCTTCTCCCCTGAGGGGAGAAGGTGGCCCGCAGGGCCGGATGAGGGGTTCAGCGCCGGTGTTCCTGCCGTGAAGCCTTCACCCCTCTCCCCATTGAAGGGTGAGGGTAAAATGAACCGGCAATATCACCAAATTGCCTGGCCCATTCGTCCATCCCCTCGCCTTTGCCGCACTTCTTTCTAGGCTCGGCCGATGGCCCATGATACACCCGGCGCAATCGCAGACCTCGACGGCGGAATCGACAATTGGCTAAGACCGGTATCAAGCAGTTTCTGACGGAAATCTTCTCCTGGTGGAGCGGCCAGACCTGGGGGACGCGTCTCTGGATCTGGCGGTTCGGCGATTTCGTGGGCACCGACGAGAACGGCAACCGCTACTACCAGGACAAGAAGGCCAACCGCCGTTACGTGACCTATAACGGCGACGCCGACGCCAGCACCATCGGCGCTGGCTGGCACGGCTGGATTCATCACCGCACCGATGTCCTTCCGACCCAGGACAAATATGTGGCCCGCTCCTGGGAAAAGCCGCGCGAGCCCAATCTGACCGGAACGGCCCAGGCCTACCGCCCCGATGGCAGCCTGCTCAACAAGGGCGAACGCCCACGCGTGACCGGTGACTACGAAGCCTGGTCACCAGAATAAGGCCGGCGCATTGCGCTTGCCGGCTCTTCTAGCAGCACTGCTGCCCTTGGCTGCGGGCGTGGCGTTTGTCAGCCTGGCAGCGCCTGCTTGGGCGCAGCCCATAGCCAATCCAATCGCCACCTTTGCCGGCCTCGATAAGATCACCGGCCGCATCACGCGTTTCGACGTCTATATCGACGAGACCGTGCTGTTCGGCGCCCTGGAACTCACACCCCGCGCCTGCTACAGCCGCCCGCCCACCGAGTCCCAGCGTGTTTCGGCTTTCCTCGAAGTCGACCAGCGCAGCCTCACAGGCACCTCCAAACGCATCTTCACCGGCTGGATGTTCGCCGACAGCCCCGCACTGAACGCCGTCGACCACGCCGTCTACGACGTCTGGCTCATCGAATGCAAAACCAGCACCGACGTCCCGCCGCCGGATGCGCGGTAGGCGAGGGGCACGGAGTCTACCCGCAGTCTTCAGGTACGACGCCCCACAGAGGACATCGCGCCTTTAGACCCTTGAACAACCGATTGCGCAACTCACTCCGCCGCCTTCGTCGCATAATTTGGACGGCGCTCCATCACCTCCTTGAGGAATCGCCCCGTATACGACCGCTCGACCATCGCAACCTCTTCCGGCGTGCCCACCGCAACGATTTCTCCGCCTTGGTCGCCGCCTTCCGGCCCCAGATCGATCACCCAGTCCGCGGTCTTGATGACCTCCAGATTGTGCTCGATCACCAGCACCGTATTGCCGCCCTCTACAAGTTCCTGCAGCACTTCAAGTAACTTGGCTACGTCATGGAAATGCAACCCAGTTGTGGGCTCGTCCAGCATATAAAGCGTGCGCCCTGTGGCCCGCTTGCTCAACTCCTTGGAAAGCTTGACGCGCTGCGCCTCGCCGCCTGAAAGCGTGTTCGCAGGCTGCCCGACCTTCACATAGCCAAGCCCGACCCGCTGAAGCGTAACGAACTTGTCACGGATAGTCGGCACCGCCGAAAAGAAGTCGACGGCCTCGTCAATCGTCATGTCCAGCACGTCCGAGATGGACTTGCCCTTGAACTGCACTTCCAGCGTTTCGCGGTTGTAGCGCTTACCCTTGCAGACATCGCAGGTGACATAAACGTCGGGCAGGAAGTGCATCTCGATCTTGAGAACGCCATCGCCCTCGCACTTCTCGCAACGGCCGCCCTTGACGTTGAAGCTGAACCGGCCCGGCCCATAACCGCGCGTCTTGGCTTCCGGCAGGCCCGAAAACCACTCGCGCAGCGGCGTGAACGCCCCCGTATAAGTCGCCGGGTTGGAACGCGGCGTGCGCCCGATGGGCGACTGGTCGATATCGATGACCTTGTCGAGAAATTCGAGGCCCGTCAGCGATTCATGTGGGGCAGGGACTACGCGCGCGCCATTCAGCCGCCGCGCAATCGCCTGATACATGGTGTCGATCATCAGTGTCGACTTGCCGCCGCCCGAAACGCCCGTGATGGCCACGAACATGCCCAGCGGCACATCCACCGAAACGTTCTTGAGATTGTTGCCTGTCGCACCCTTGATACTCAGCGCCTTGCCGGTCTTGCCCTGGCGCCGTTCGGCGGGGAGGGGAATGCCCATGCGGCCGGACAGATATTTGCCGGTCAGCGAATCTGGGTGGTTGAGAATGTCCTGCGGCGTGCCCTCGGCCACGATATGGCCGCCATGTACACCGGCGCCGGGCCCGATATCCACGACATAGTCTGCTGTCAGGATCGCGTCCTCGTCGTGCTCAACCACGATCACCGTATTGCCGATGTCACGCAGCCGCTGCAGCGTTTCGAGCAGTCGCGCATTGTCGCGCTGATGCAGGCCAATGGATGGCTCGTCCAGCACATAGAGCACGCCCGTCAACCCGGAGCCGATCTGGCTCGCCAGCCGGATGCGCTGCGATTCACCGCCCGAAAGCGTGCCCGAATTGCGCGACATGGACAGGTAATCCAGCCCCACATCGATCAGGAATTTCAGGCGCTCGTTGATTTCCTTGAGGATACGCTCGCCGATCAGCTTCTGGTTCGGCGTGAACTTGGCCGGCAACTGCTCGAACCATTCGGCCGTGTTGCGGATCGACTTTTCCGTGACCTGCCCGATATGCAGTCCATCGAGCTTGACCGCCAGCGCTTCCGGCTTGAGCCGATAGCCACCACAGGCAAAGCACGGCTTGGCCGACATGTATTTCTCGATTTCCTCGCGCATGCCGGCGCTTTCGGTTTCCTTGTAGCGGCGCTCAAGGTTGCCGATCACGCCCTCGAAGGGCTTGGTTGTCTTGTATTGGCGCAGGCCATCGTCATAAACGAAGTTGACCGGGACCTTGCCCGTGCCGAACAGCACCGCATGCTGCACTTCGAATGGCAGCTCGTTCCAGGCCGTGCCGGTCGAGGCGCCATATTGCTTCACCACCGCCTGCAGCGTCTGCAGGTAATAAGGTGCCGATGTCTTGGACCAGGGCAGGATGGCGCCATCGCGGATCGACAGCGTCGGATCGGGCACGATCTGGTCCGGATCGATCTTCTGCTCGGTACCAAGACCATCGCAAACCGGGCAGGCGCCGAACGGGTTGTTGAACGAAAACAGCCGCGGCTCGATCTCGGCAATGGTGAAACCCGAAACCGGGCAAGCGAATTTTTCCGAGAACGTGACCTGGTATGGTGTGCCGTCCTCGTTCTTCTGGTCGGCGAATTCCACCAGCGCGATTCCGTCCGCCAGCTTCAGCGCCGTCTCGAAACTCTCCGCCAGGCGCCCGGAAATGTCTGGCCCCACCACGAGGCGGTCCACCACCACTTCGATGTCGTGCTTGAACTTCTTGTCGAGCGCCGGCGCGTCCTCGATCTCGTGATATTCCCCGTCGATCTTGACGCGCTGGAAACCCTTGCGCATCAGATCGGCCAATTCCTTCTTGTACTCGCCCTTGCGCCCGCGCGCGATCGGCGCCAGCAGGTAAAGCCGCGTGCCCTCGGGCATCTCCAGCACCTTGTCGACCATTTGCGACACGGTCTGTGACTCGATCGGCAGCCCCGTCGCCGGCGAATAGGGCACCCCCACGCGCGCATAAAGCAGGCGTAGATAATCGTAGATTTCGGTGACCGTGCCGACGGTCGAGCGCGGATTGCGTCCCGTAGTCTTCTGCTCGATTGAAATGGCGGGAGACAGGCCTTCGATGTGTTCCACATCCGGCTTCTGCATCATTTCCAGGAACTGGCGGGCATAGGCGGACAGCGACTCCACATAGCGCCGCTGCCCCTCCGCATAGATGGTGTCGAACGCCAGGGACGACTTGCCGGACCCCGATAACCCTGTCATCACGATCAGGGAGTCGCGCGGCAGCCTGATATCGATGCCCTTCAAATTGTGCTCGCGCGCACCGCGCACGACGAGTTCACGATTCTGGCTGGGCATTGGCGTCATCATTTCAGTCCATGGCTCAAGGCGCCGAAATGCGGCACCGCGACAAAGTCGATAGCTGGCGTAAGGTAGGGAAGGCCCCACAAATAGGCGTCGCTTGCCTCCGCCGCAAGCAGCCCAGATGCATGGCCGCCCGGCAGCCTGTCATTTTACCGTTACGCCCACCCCGGCAAAGCACGATTCTGACTGGTGAACATAAGCGGAACAAATTGCCGTTCGTCAAGTCAATCCGTCGACGCGCTGATCGATGTGAATGCCGAGGGGAGAACGAGCCCGCTGCTTGGGGCAGGGCTGCTGACAAACCGTGTCAGCAGGTTCAGCTTTCCCGCCGCCTTGACGTGCTCTGATTGAGAACATAAAGTGAACGAAAATAACAGTCCTGTTCACAACCTCAGATCGCACGAGCGTCGGGCAGGGCGGCGGAGTAAAGTGCATCCGCTATGTAAGTGAGCGTCTGGCCGGGCCACTGGGCCGCCGGGCTGAATTGAAAAGGAATAGGCGATGGCAGGCAGTGTGAACAAGGTCATCCTGGTTGGCAATCTGGGCGCAGACCCGGAGGTGCGCAACCTCCCGAGCGGGGGCAAGGTGGTGAACCTGTCCATCGCGACCTCGGAAAACTGGAAAGACAAGAACACCGGCGAGCGCCGCGAAAAGACCGAATGGCACCGCGTGGTGATCTTCTCGGAAGGCCTGACGCGCGTGGCCGAAAGCTATCTGCGCAAGGGCAGCAAGGTCTATATCGAAGGCCAGTTGCAGACCCGCAAATGGCAGGACCAGTCCGGCGCCGACAAATACTCCACCGAGATCGTGCTGCAGGGCTTCAACTCGAACCTGACGCTGCTTGATGGCCGCAACGATGCCGAAGGTGGCGGCGGCAATTACGGTGGCGGCAACGAGGGCGGTGGTTTCCGCGGCGCGCGCGACAACGCGGGCGGCGGCCGGCGCCCAGCGGCCAATGCCCCGGCTTTCGAGCCGGGCGGCATGGACGACGACATCCCGTTTTAACGCCTGATTTCCACACACGCCCCCATGGTGAGTTTCTTCGCTGTGGGGGTATTCCCGTTCGGGCCCCGGCTAGGCGGCAGGTTTGAATGTCCTGCTGGTGTTGCGCCCGGCGGCTTTGGCGGCATAAAGCGCCGCATCCGCGTTGCGGAACAAATCCTCGGCAAGCCATCCGCTCCCCTGGACGACACCCACTGACGCACCCAGGTTCAGCACGTGTCCTGCGCATTCCAGCGGCTCGGCTATCGTCCTGACGATTTCTGCTGCCAGCGCCTCCACCTCCTGGGCGGTGCAATTGCTGGCCGTCAGCACCGCAAATTCGTCGCCACCGATGCGGGCGACCAGCACGGCGCTTTGGCAGCTGGCCTTGAGGCGCAGCGCGGCTTCCCGAATGCAGGCATCGCCTACGGCATGCCCATAGGTATCGTTGACCTGCTTGAACCCATCCAGGTCGACCAACAGCAACCCACCGATCCGGTGCCTGCCAAGGTCCTGCAGATAACTCTGGAACTGAGCGCGATTGGCCAGCCCGGTCATCACGTCGAATTCCGCCAAATAGCGGGTTTGATCACCCAGCAGCTTTTCTTCCGTGATGTCCTGTTTCATCCCGAAAATGCGATGCGCAACGCCGTTTCGGCTCTCCACCGCACCTGTAAGCCGCACCCAGCGCTCTTTGCCCGTCGCCGTCACGATCTCCACATTGAGCGAAAAGTCCGTGCAATTGGCAATCGCCTGCGCCCGTGCCGCTTCCATTGCGATCCGGGACTCCGGTTTGTAGAAGCCCAGCGTCAATTCGCGCGTGACCGGCGTGGTGCGAGCGATTTCGAAGATATCGTAGACGCCGTTGGTCCAAAACAGCTTGTTGTCAGACAAATCGCACTGCCACACGCCAACCTTGGCCGTCGCCGACGCGCGATCGAACAGGTTCCGGCGTTGTTCTTCAAGCGCTTCATAGTCAGCAATGACTGCCTGCTGCTTTTCTATCACCGCCTGTTGCCGCCGCACCAAGGCGGCCGCAAGCACATCACTGGCGACGGCCGCCGTGGATTGCGCGACCTCGGCGCTACGAGGACGGGCATCGAACAGGCTGAGCAGCATGGCGGGCCTGCCATCTGCGGACGCGAGCACCAGCCCGATATAAAAACCAGCGCGAGGGCAGGGCCCGTTTTGAACAAAGGGGGAGGGCTGTTCGAGAGCGGCAGCCTCGAGCGCCGCGATGTCCGGACCATACTCGCCCAAGGTCACGGTTGGAATAAGCCCCGCCGCAGCAATGGTGCTCAGCCGGCCTCCCTCTACGCCGAGCAAGACACAAAGTCGTTCCAGGCGAAGTGCCAATGCGCTCTGATGCACCTCGTGGTCAGAACGATGGTTGTCTGAATAAAGCGCTTCTGCGGCTATCAACGGATTCTTCCCAAGACAAGACGTCTAGGCTATCTGCCGATGGTTAAAACTTCTTCTGCCTCAAGACTTTGCCGATAACCAACGAGGCGCTGACTTCGATATATTCTCGCAGATTATCGAGAGAACGGCACCTCTGCCCGCAGATAGTCGCCGTTCTCGACGTACATCACCTCAAACACGACATCGATGGCCTCGCGCTGCAGGTTGATCTGCGCCGTGATGTTGAGGTCCTTGCCCTCGTCATCCTGGTCCCGCTCGCGCAGATTGAACACCAGTCCGCCGCCGCGCTTCTGTCCCACGGCGATGCCGGTGAAATTGGCATTGGAACTCATCACCGCTTCATAGCGCCTGCTCGCCGCGATATAGGCCATGGTGCCGGCCACCGACAATTGCGTGCCGGCCAGCATGCACCGGCCATTATAGTTGACCTTGTCCACGTTGCCCTGCGTCACCGACAGGCGGCACATCACGGTCTGCTTGTCGGCACCGATCAGCACCCCGCGCCCGCGCCATTCCCCGATATAGGATTGCAGCAAGGCGATTTCTGCCGGCCCCGCGAAAGCAGGAGCCATTGCGGCGCCCGCAGCGAGAAGCAAACCCGCCAGCGCCACAACACGCGACCGGCGTCCGAAACAGATCATGGCCACCGGCCTCCAACAAACCACACCACCGAATCGGCGCCGATCATCTAATCGGGGCCACTACGAGCCCACAAGCGGCCATGCTCACGTCTTCGTAAGCGGTATCGACGCTGTAACCGGTCTGCGTATCGCTGTCAGGGTCATTGGGACGCAAGTCGGCCCCGGATTGATCCGGGGCCAAGCACTCATGCGGCAAGAGCCGTCGAATTGGCCCGCAGGAACTCGGCGAACGCCTGCGGCTTGCGGCCGGAATAGCGCTCGACGACATCAGTCACGACGCCATGATGGCCGAGCACGGCATCGGTCTGGAACGCAACCAGCACGTCCGCAAATCCTTCCGGCACGCCCGCCGAAACCATGCCGGCGCGAAGTTCGGCTGGCGTAACGGCAATGCTCCTGACCGGCTTGCCGCCAAGTTCGGAATAGAGCGCCGCGCGGTCTTCATTGGTCACTGGGGCAGGGCCCGTCACATCTTCGATGGTCTTGCCCTCTGCCAACAGCAATGCGCCGGCCGCAGCGCGTGCCGTATCGGCGCGGGTGACATAGGCCGTGCCCCGGTCGCCGATCAGCCCGAACAATTGTCCCGAGGCAATCACCTGGTTGATGTTGCCCAGATTGTTCTCGGCATACATGTGGTTGCGCAAAATGGTGAAATCGACGCCGCTCTGCGCCAGCGCGACCTCGGTCCAGAAATGTTCCGGCACCACACCCGCATCTGCATCGGGCCGTGCGGCTGGCGCAGACGTATAGACGATGTGCTTGATGCCCGCGGCCTTCGCCGCTTCGATCGCCGCCGTCTGCTGGGCGACGCGCTTGCCGATGCCGTCCGTGCTGATCAGCAGCAGCCGATCGACACCGGCAAATCCAGCCTCCAGGCTGGCCAGATCATCGAAATCGATGCGCCGCACCTCTACATTGCTGCCCAGATCCGTCAGCTTGGCCGGGTCCCGCGTTCCCGCGATGATCTTCGTCGCCCCTCTGGCAACAAGCTCCTCCACAGCCAAGCGGCCCAGCTTGCCGCCAGCGCCGGTGACCAGCAGCGCCTGATCCTTGAATTGCGTCATGATGCACTCCTTGATTGTCCGAAATCCTTGCGGCAGATGCCTGGGGAGAGTAAGTATCGGATAGAGAGTGCTATCTAGGCGGCATCGGTTCGTCGCGAAAGGAGGCACTTTCCCCGCACAACGTCACCACGAGGTAACTTCATGCTCGCACCTCTCGATCAGGCCGCCGAAGTCGTCCAGCGCTGGAACGACAATGTCGGAAACCCGCAGGGCGATTGTCCCGTCCGCGGCGTGCTGGACAAAATCTCCGACAAATGGAGCATGCTGCTGGTGATGACACTGGCCTCCGCCCCCCGCCGCTTCAATCAGCTTCGCCGCGAAGTGCCCGACATTTCCCAGAAGATGCTGACCCAAACCCTGCGCGATCTGCAGCGCGACGGCATGGTCTCGCGCAAGGTCTTCGACACCAAGCCACCCTCCGTCGAATACCGCCTGACGGACCTGGGCCAATCCATCATCGTGCCCTTCGGCCATCTGATCGTCTGGGCCAGCCAGAACCACCCCCGCATCGACGAGGCCCGCGCCGTATTCGACGAGGCGGCCTGAATCAAGTTGAGGTGCATCAGGAGACCTCATGGTGAGCCTGTCGAACCACGAGGTCGAGCGAGTGGAGGGTCTGGTGGTGCCACAACCTCGTCCTTCGACAAGCTCAGGATGAGGTCTACTGAGGGCTTATTCTCTGGATTGAATCATGGTGAGCCGACATCAAAACGCCCCGCCGCCCGCTCTCCACAGGCAAGCGGCCTGAAATTAGCATTTTCGGTCGGGATCACTTATATATTGGCTAACCAGATCAACCAAGAATCACCCCAGTGACCGATACGCCCAACGACGGAACTGGCGCGCTGCCGCCCTCCGATATCACGACGATTTCCATCACCGACGAAATGCGCAAGTCGTATCTCGATTACGCGATGAGCGTGATCGTGAGCCGCGCGCTGCCAGACGTGCGCGACGGCCTCAAGCCGGTGCACCGGCGCATCCTGTTTTCGATGAGTGAGAACGGCTACGAATACAACAAGCCCTTCCGCAAATCGGCCCGCGTCGTCGGCGACGTTATCGGTAAGTACCACCCGCACGGCGACAGCGCGGTCTACATGGCTCTGGTGCGCATGGCGCAGGATTTTTCCATGGGCGAAATGCTCGTGGAAGGACAGGGCAATTTCGGCTCGGTCGACGGCGATATGCCTGCGGCCATGCGATACACCGAAGTGCGCATGCGCCGGATCACCAATTCCCTGCTCGATGACCTCGACAAGGACACGGTGGATTTCCGCGACAACTATGACGGCTCCGAACATGAGCCGACCGTGTTGCCCGCCCGTTTCCCCAACATGCTGGTCAATGGCGGCGGCGGTATCGCTGTCGGCATGGCGACCAACATTCCCACCCACAATCTGGGCGAAACCATCGACGCGGCCCTGCTCATGCTCGACAACGAGCATGCGACGGCCGAAGAACTGCTCGAAGTTCTCCCCGGTCCCGATTTCCCCACCGGCGGCATCATCCTGGGCCGCGCCGGCATTCGCCAGGCCTATGAAACCGGCCGTGGCTCGGTCATGGTACGCGGCCGCGTTGCCGTTGAGGAAATTCGCAAGGAACGCGAAGCCCTTATCATCACCGAGTTGCCGTATCAGGTGAACAAGGCGACGATGGTTGAGAAGATTGCCGAGCTCGTGCGCGAAAAGCGTATCGAGGGCATCGCCGACATGCGCGACGAATCTTCGCGCGAAGGCATGCGCGTCGTCATCGAGATCAAGCGCGATGCGCTGGCCGATGTCGTTCTCAACCAGCTCTACCGCTTCACCCAGCTGCAATCCTCGTTTGGCTGCAATTTCGTTGCGCTCAATGGCGGCAAGCCACAGCTGATGAATTTGCGCGAGATCCTGCAGGCCTTCATCGATTTCCGTCACGAGGTGGTTACGCGTCGTGCCCGCTTCCTGCTCAACAAGGCCCGCGATCGCGCCCACATCCTGGTCGGTCTTGCGGTTGCCGTTACCAATATCGATGAAGTCATCGCCCTGATCCGCACCGCGCCCGATCCGGCGACGGCCCGCGAGCAGTTGATGACCCGCCGCTGGCCGGCCGAGGACGTTGCCCCGCTGATCAAGCTGATCGACGATCCGCGCCACCGCATCAACGAAGACGGCACGTTCAACCTCTCCGAGGAACAGGCCCGCGCTATCCTCGAACTGCGCCTCGCCCGCTTGACCGCGCTTGGCCGCGATGAAATCGGCGATGAACTCAACGGCCTTGGCGGTGAGATCGAGGATTACCTTGATATCCTGCGTTCCCGCGAACGCGTGGTCGAGATCATCCGCACCGAACTCACCGAGATCAAGGAGCAGTTCGCCACCCCGCGCCGCACCGAGATCTCCGACGTTGTCGGCGATTTCGACGACGAGGATCTGATCGCCCGCGAGGATATGGTCGTCACCGTATCGCACGAGGGCTACATCAAGCGCGTGCCGCTCTCGACCTATCGCTCGCAGAACCGCGGCGGCAAGGGCCGCTCCGGCATGGCGACGCGTGACGAGGATTTCGTATCCCGCCTGTTCGTGGCCAATACGCACACGCCGGTGCTGTTCTTCACCGACCGCGGCATTGCCTACAAGCTCAAGGTCTGGCGCCTGCCACTGGCGCAGGCCAATGCGCGCGGCAAGGCGCTGATCAATATCCTGCCGCTGGAGCAGGGCGAACGCATCACCACCATCATGCCGCTGCCCGAGGACGAGACCAGCTGGGCTAACCTCGACATCATGTTCGCCACCACGCGCGGCACCGTGCGCCGCAATTCGCTCGCTGACTTTGTCGAAGTGCGCCAGAACGGCAAGATTGCCATGAAGCTCGACGAGGGCGATCAGATCGTCGGCGTCGAAACCGCCAATGCGCATGACGACGTCCTGTTGACCACCGCACTCGGCCAGGCCATTCGCTTCCGCACCGATGACGTCCGCCTGTTCAAGGGCCGCGATTCCATGGGTGTGCGCGGCATCCAGCTGGCCGAGGGCGACAAGGTCATATCCATGGCCGTCATCAACCACTCCGACGCCTCGGCCGAAGACCGTGCCGCCTATCTCAAGATGAGCCGTGCGGTCCGTGGCGAGCAGACTGACGAGGAAAGCTCGACCGACGAAGCTGATGTCGTCGCCGGCGCCCTGTCGCAGGAACGCTATGCAGAGATGAGCGCCACCGAGCAGTTCATCCTGACCATCTCCGAAAATGGCTATGGCAAGCGCACGTCCAGCCACGAATACCGGATCACCGGCCGCGGCGGTAAGGGCATCGTCGCCATGGCCGTCAACAAGCGCAACGGCCATCTGGTCTCCAGCTTCCCAGTGGAAGAAGAGGACCAGATCATGCTGATCACCGATGGCGGCCAGACCATCCGTCTGCCCGTCGGCGGCGACAAGCCGATCCGCATCGTCTCGCGAGGCTCGCAGGGGGTCATCGTCTTCGACACGGCAGAAGGCGAGAAGGTCGTCTCCGTCGAGCACATCAGCGAGCCAGAGAGCGAAGAAGACCTGCCGAGCGCTCCGGAAGCCCCTGAGGCTCCCGAGCCACCGGCATCCGAATAAGAATGAAAGGGGCGCTTCGGCGCCCCTTGTTCTTGCCAGCAATCGCCTCCCATGACAAAACCCACTGCAACAACAAGGGGGAGGGCGTCATGGCCAATCTGGTGGGCTTTTATCCAGGATCGTTCGATCCGCTGACCAATGGGCACTTGGACGTCATCGAGCGCGCCTGCAAGCTGGTCGACACACTGGTGGTCGCCGTCGGCATCAACCCCGGCAAGAAGACGCCGCTTTTCGCCCACGACGACCGCCTGCGCGTCCTCGAGCAGGTGCTGGCGCCCGTCGGCAAACGCACCGACACCGAGTTCCGCATCGTCGATTTCTCTGGCCTGATGGTCAACGCCGCCCGCGACCACGGCGCCAAGCTCATCATCCGCGGCCTGCGCGACACCACCGATTACAATTATGAAATGCAGATGGTCGGCATGAACGCCCAGATGGCGCCCGATCTGCAGACCGTATTCCTGCCCTCCAGCCCCCCGGTTCGGCATATCTCGGCCACATTGGTGCGCCAAATCGCTGAAATGGGCGGGGATATTTCCGCCTTCGTCCCGCAAATCGTTCTCAAGGCCCTCAAGAGCAAATGATCACCATCACTCGCCGCCTGTTTGGCGCCCTCGTCATCGGCGCTGCTGCCCTAAGCGCTGCACCTGCCTTCGCCCAGACCGGCACGCCGCACCTGATCCTGACTCTTGAGGACGGCACCGTCGATATCGAGCTGCTGCCCGCCATCGCGCCCAAGCATGTCGAGCGCATCATCGCGCTGACCAACGAAGGCTTCTACGACGGCATCGTTTTCCACCGGGTCATCGAAGACTTCATGGCCCAGACGGGCGACCCGACCGGCACCGGCATGGGCGGCTCCGAACTTCCCGATGTCGAAGCCGAATTCAACAGCGAAAGCTTCCAGCCCGGCGCTGTTGGCGCTGCCCGCTCGCAGGACCCCAACTCCTTCAATTCGCAGTTCTTCATCACCACAGGCGACGCCAGCTTCCTCGATGGCCAATACACCGTCTTCGGCAAGGTCGTCTCCGGCATGGACGCCGTTAACGCCATCGAAAAAGGCCCCGCCGATCAGAACGGCCAGGTCGCCAACCCCGACAAGATCGTCGAAGCCAAGATCGAATATAAGTAAGCGAGCCTCTTTGCACGCACGGTGTCTTCACACGCTCGGTGTCATCCCGGCGCAGGCCGGGATCCATCCTGAGATGGCTGAACTTGGTGCAGTGGTGGAAACATCTCAAGATGGACCCCGGCCTCCGCCGGGGTGACACCGGGTTTGTTGCCTATCCAGTAGTTGCACCCATCACCCAATCGCATTACATCCGCCCCACAATCGCAAACCGAAAGTATCAAGCACATGGCTGAATACGCCGATCCGGAAAACACCCTCGTCATCGAAACCACCAAGGGCAACGTCGTCATTGCGATGCGCCCGGACCTGGCGCCAAACCACGTCGCTCACATCAAGAAGCTGGCGCGTGAAGGCTTCTACGACGGCATCGTGTTCCACCGCGTCATCGATGGCTTCATGGCCCAGACCGGCTGCCCCGAAGGCCGCGGCACCGGCGGTTCGAAGTACCCGAACCTGAAGCAGGAATTCAACGCCGAGCCCCACGTCCGCGGCACCGCCTCCATGGCCCGCGCCCAGAGCCCCGACTCGGCCAATTCGCAGTTCTTCATCTGCTTCACCGACGCGCCGTTCCTCAACAAGCAGTACACTGTCTGGGGCCAGGTCATCGAAGGCATGGAAAACGTCGACCAGATAAAGCGCGGCGAGCCTGTCATCAACCCCGACAAGATGGTCTCGGTCAAAGTCGCCGCTGACATCGCTGCCTGAGCGTCCGGCTGAGTGACAGCGCCTTCATCGGGCGCTCGTCGCTTCCACAATCGTCACCCTCGGGCCTGACCCGAGGGTTCTTTTTGTCAGCCACTCAAGGAGCAGCGCTTGCGTATGGACGCCATCCTCTGGACGCTGATGGGCGTCATAGCCGGTGCCTGCGTGGCGACCCAGGCACCGATCAACGCGCAATTGGGCCGCAGCCTCGGCGTCCCCATCGCGGCTGCCGGCGTATCCTTCGTCGCGGGCGCCATCCTGCTGTGGACCATCGCCTTCATCTATAGCGCCGCCGCCTCGATCCCGATCAATTTCGGCGCTCCCGCACCCTGGACCTTCGTCGCCGGCGGCGTCCTCGGCGCCTTCTACGTCTTTTCCAACATCATGCTCACCCCCATGATCGGCGCCGCCGCCGTCATGGCTCTGTCGGTCGCCGGCCAGCTCGTCGGCGGCATGTTCCTCGACCGCATCGGCTTCATGGGCATGGCCGTCCGCGAAATCTCCCTCGGCCGCATAGCCGGCGCCATGCTCCTCGTCACCGGCGCCCTGATGATCCGCCTGCTCTGATCGGCTTTCGGCATGGCCAGGCACCGGTTCACCTCGCCCCTTGTATGTTTCCTTTGAGGCCGTGATTGACGATGATCGGCCTTGGAGCGTGGCGTGAGCCATGGTCCGGGCCGGATAGCCTGTAGCCCCTCAGAGCCAGCCAAGCTCGCCCTTGA